>PCBT01000033.1 GCA_002731375.1 Rhodospirillaceae bacterium
CAGCGGCTAATCCTTCTCCAAGACCAGCGTGGTGACGCCCGTACCTTCGGGCTGAATAACGCGAACGGTATAGGCGGTGCCGTCNACCGTGATGGCATCGCCTGANGCNGCGCCGCTNGGCANATCNGCCGTNGTGCAAANNAACCNNGGCTGGGCNCTGACCACGCCNACNCCTGATAGCGGATCGACNTCNAAGAACTCGTTATCGAANATGCCGTTGACTGTGCTGGCCGAGCCGCCTGTGGGCGTATAGCTCGACGCCGTGGCAAAATCGTCGGTGTCGAAAAACACCGCCCGTTCGGTTGCGCCTTCGATGGCCATTGGCTACTTCCGCCGACCGCGTTTTACTAAGGTCGGGGCATCGCTGGTTTTCAGGCGGACACTTCTGTCGTCGCCCGCCTTCGCCTTCGACTTCGGCTGCGCCTTGGCCATATTGATCAGCGCCAGCGCGTCGGCATTGCTAACATCGACAGTTTCGCCGGCAACGATAGCAATCTGGCCCGACTGGTCGAAATCAGTTCCTCCCAGACCATTCGCACTAGATCGAGGCTGACCAGCTCATTTGTTTTTTCGCGTNACAGGATTTTGGCTAGTTCGACCTCGGCGGCTAACTTGCGCTGCCGCGCTTCATCGAGACTGATGATGTTGACCTCTGTGCCAATCGTTCGATCTTTTAAGTATCCAACGTAGGCTTGGACGACCGGAACCAGTTCGTAGCGTCCGCACTCGGATCGAGGCAGAATACCTTCTCGAACCAGTTGTTGAACGCGCCTGGGTGTCAGCAATAGCAGTTTCGATATAGTATCGACGCCATAGGTGGCTCTGGAGGACATCGATGCGAACCCTCATAGGTATAGCGATGGTGTTTTAGATTTGCCTGATGGCGTCAGTGGCGTCGGCATCCAGTTGTAGACGCGGAGGTGCGAAGGATGTCTAGGTTATTTAGAAAAAATTTTTTTAGGAGAAATAGGGTATTTCGGAACAATTTATTTAGGAAAAAAAGGTATGGCAAAAAGATTTTGATTTTGACCGTGGTTGTCCTGGTAGCTTTGTTTTTTGCTCAGCCAAACGTTGGTTCCGGCGTAACAGAGGAAAAAGATCAACTTTGGTTTATATCGTTGGATGAATTACCCCAAAAATGTCCCCATCGTGATTGTCCAGTTTTTTATCAGGCCTATTGTAAGTACCTAACGCTGGGGTTTCGGGAGCTCATCACGAAGCACCCAGCACTATCAAAAACTCGGTGGGCACCGGCAGGAACTCCGCTGAGTGATTGGGAAGGCAGAGATGTAATTTCAACCGGATTTTATGCTGGGTATTCATCTTGGCCTACAAGAAAAGAGGCCTTTGATGATATCGAAAAGAGCTGTCCATTATTCTGGTTGAAATATAAAAGCCTCCACCGTGATTACCTTCTTTTCCCCCCTGATCACGAGTTTGTCATCCCTTACAGAAAGCTGGGATCCCGTTCACTCGGACCCTCAATCACATAACCCCTAAAGTCACCAAACCGGAAAAACTCGGTCCCGCTTCTCTTCATCCAGGCCGGAGTAGGACGCTGGACGCCGACGAGGCTCATTTCCTTTTCAAGGATCTCTGCCGGATCAACACCGGCTTGGCGCTTGCCCGCTAGGGTTAGCCGCCATAGGGCCGTCGAGAGGTAGCCGCCCTCTGGTTCGAACTTATCGACAACGATGATCGCGCCACCAAGCCGCCGCTTGCTGTCAAGTTCGTATAGCAACGCCTCGCGGTCTTCGAGCGGGATGAACATCAGGGTCAGAAAGCAGATCGCTAGGTCGAACGGTTTGTAATTGAAATCCTCGACCGGAGGGCACGGTAAGCCGTGGATGGTTCCCAATGGTTGCCACATGGTTTACCATTAGGCGAAATTTTCCGCATCGAGGCGATACAAGCGCACGACAAAAACAGCNGAAAACAGCCATTTTGTAGGGGGTGCTGTGTAGAATGACTCATATCCATATTCTGTTTGAGAATGCCGAATGGTCAGCGCCGCTCGAGGCCGAACTGGTGCGACGGAATTTTCCCTATCGGCTTTGGGATCTATCCCAAGGGCAGTTCGACATGTCCCTGGCGCCACCCAAGGGTATCTATTACTCCCGCATGAGCGCCTCGGCCCATAGCCGGGACCATCGTTTCTCGCCGGAATATGCCGATGGTATGATCCAATGGCTGGAAGGCCATGGCCGCCGGGTCATCAATGGCAGCCGCGCCATTCGGTTGGAGCTATCGAAAATCGCGCAATATGCGGCTCTCCAGGCCGCGGGCATCGAGACGCCGCGAACCTGTCCCGCCCTGGGCCGCGAGGCCGCGATCGCGGCGGCGGGCAGCTTCACGGGGCCCTTAATCTCCAAGCATAACCGGGGTGGCAAGGGCTTGGGCGTGCATCTACATAACAATGCCGATGCCCTGGACGCTTGGTTCGATGGCCCGGATTACGAGGCCTCGGTGGATGGATTATTACTGCTGCAAGAATATATCCAGGCGCCTGAACCAATTATCCATCGCTTGGAATTCGTCGGCGGCGAGTTTCTCTATGCGGTTTGCGTGGATACACGCGATGGCTTCCAGCTCTGCCCGGCGGAGGCCTGCGCCATTGATC
Organism: Rhodospirillaceae bacterium; assembly: GCA_002731375.1. GTDB lineage: Bacteria > Pseudomonadota > Alphaproteobacteria. The sequence continues at coordinate 2,621 of PCBT01000033.1, forward strand.
CGGCTCAAGGTCCGATGTTCCGGATCGTGGAAGATTTCGCCTCGCCCCTGATCGGCGCCTACCGCGAATTTCTCCGCGCCAATCAGATACAGATCGCTGGCGTCGAATTCATCATGGATGGCACGGGACGGGCCCTAACATATGATATCAACACCAATACCAACTATAATCCGGGCGCGGAAGGCCNTATGGCGCCAGGCTCGCCGCGTGGCTTGGCCAGTGTCGCCGCCTATCTGGGCCGGGAATTGCAGGCGGACTGCGATGGTGCCGTCATGGCCGCCGCCGCACAGTAAAGGGCCATATTCAGCGCTAATTGGCGGTCCGCCACGAAGAATTTTTTTATGCCCTCTTTACATTAATATATCGTATCGCTATATGCTATTCTGATGCCTGGGCAATTTTCAATTCCTCTCTGTCGCTTGGGATTTTATTGCTGCGGTATAGGTAATTGTTTCAATTGCCCGTTTCTAAAGAGTTCGCGCACATTTTCTTCAAATGTGCGCCTGGTAGAGAGGTTATGGCGCCATGGATGTGCGAACATTGTGTCTTGGGGTGTTAAGTCTGGGCGATGCCTCCGGCTACGAGATTAAAAAACGGCTGGAGGATACATTCAGCGATTTTTACGATGCCTCGTTCGGTTCCATCTATCCCGCTCTAAACCGTCTGCAGAAAGAGGACCTCGTCCATTGCGAGACGGAAACGCAGGCCAAACGGCCACATAAGAAGGTCTACAGTCTGACCGTCGATGGCCGTCTGACCTTGGTGCAGGAATTGAACAAATTGCCGAGACGCGACAGGGTGCGTTCGGAATTCCTGGTAGCCATGTGTTTTGCCGATTTGCTATCGGCCGGCCAGATCAGTGAAATGGTCGACCAGCGTATCGCCCAGCATCGCCACCAGGCTTCCGAGCTCGCCGAGCGGGAAATCAACGGCGAAGCGGCGCAACGTTTCGTTGCCGGATATGGCCGGGCACTGTATGAGGCGGCGGCAGCCTATCTTGAAAATAACCGATATCTGGTGGAAAGCGAGGCCCTGTCGGCGCAGGTCGACAGTGACCGCGCTGGGGACCGCGGCAATGACCGCGCCGGCGCGGTTGATTGAGTGGGAATAGCATTATGCGGAAATCCTATCTTCTTGCCTTTGCCATTGCAGTGATCGCGGCGGCTTGGGTATTGAGTGGTGAATTCGACGGTCAGGCGGATTCGGCTGATGGCAATTCAACGCCGGGCCAGGCGTATTCGGTGGCCGAGCGCATGGCAAAAGAGGGCGCAAGCGCCCTGACTGCAGTGCGCACCCGGTCATCGACGGCGCAGCCCCATTGGCGCGCGGTGACGGCGCGGGGGCATACGGAAGCCGAGCGCAAGGTCATGATAAAATCGGAAATCAAGGGCCGGATTACTAAGGTCGCTCTGCGCAAGGGCAGCCGGGTACGCCGTGGCGATGTTCTGGTGCGCATAGACGTGGCCGACCGTGATGCCCATATGGCGGAGGCCAAGGCACTGGTACGCCAGCGCGATGTAGAATATCAGGCGGCCCAGAAACTGCGCAAGAAAGGCTACAGGGCGGAAACCCAGTTCACCGCCGCCGCCGCCCGGCTGGATGCGGCAAGGGCGATGGTCAAGCAGATGGATGTCGCCCTGTCCCGTACCGTGATCCGGGCCCCATTCGATGCCATTGTTGATAGCCGCGAGGTGGAACTGGGCGCCTATGTCAAGGATGGCAGCGGCATCGCCCTTTTGGTCGACGAGGATCCCTATCTTGTCGTGGCTCAGATCAGCGAAAAAGACATTGGCCGATTGAAGAACAACGCCAAGGGTAGCGCCGTATTGGTCACGGGGCAGAAGGTCGAGGGCCGCATTCATTACATTTCGGCCACGGCGGACGAGGCGACCCGTACCTACCGGGTGGAGTTATTGGTGCCAAATCNGAATGGCGAACTGCGCCACGGCACGACGGCGGAATTGAGCTTTCCCACAAAACAGATCCAGGCCCATTTCATCACGCCCGCCATATTGACGCTGGATGATCAGGGCACGGTGGGTATCCGCTGTGTCGAGACAGAGGGCAAGGTCGCCTTCTATCCCGTGAAAATTATTGGCAGCACCACAGATGGCGTCTGGGTATCGGGCCTGCCCGACAGCGCTGAATTGATCGTCGTGGGTCAGGAGTATGTGCGCCGGGGTGACCGGGTACGNATCTCCAACGGCGCCGAACAGGGCGATGGCGGCAAGCGCGAGCTGCCAAAGACAGCTGAAGCGTCTAGGTCATGAATACGATTATATCGGTTGCGGTCCGCCATTCGCGGACGGTTCTTTCCGTCCTGGTTTTGGTGCTGATCGCTGGCCTGGGTTCCTTTCTGACCATACCAAAGGAATCCAAACCGGATATCAACATCCCCATCGTCNATGTCTCCATGAGCCATGACGGCATCTCGCCCGAGGACGCCGAACGCCTGCTGGTACGCCCCATGGAGCAGGAATTACGCTCCATCGAGGGCATCAAGGAAATGCGCAGCCGGGCCGAGACCGGCCATGCTTCGACATTGTTGGAGTTCGATGCGGGATTTGACGTGGACAAGGCGCTCAGGGACGTGCGCGAAGCCGTTGACCTGGTCAAACCGGACCTGCCGGATGAAACCGACGAGCCCACCGCGAACGAAGTCAATGTCGGGCTGTTTCCCGTCCTGGTCGTTACCCTGGCCGGCGATGTGCCGGAGCGCACCCTGCTGCGCCTGGCCCGTAATCTGCAGGATGAGCTGGAGGCGCTGCCCGGCGTACTTGAGGCTGATATCGTTGGCGAGCGGGAGGAATTGCTGGAGGTCCTGCTCGATCCTTCGCGGATGGAAAGCTACAACATCAGCCAGGAGGAACTGGTCAGCGCCGTCACCCGGAATAATCAATTGATCGCTGCCGGCCCCTTGGACACGGGCAAGGGACGCTTTCCCATCAAGGTGCCCGGCCTGTTTGAAACCGCCAAGGATGTGCTGGACCTGCCCATCAAGGTCTTTGGCGATGGGGTCATCACGTTGCGGGATGTCACCACTGTGCGCCGGAATTTTAAGGACGCGGATAGTTTCGCGCGCATTGATGGCCGACGGGGCGTGACCTTGGAAATCAAGAAGCGCCTGGGTGAGAATGTTATCGAAACCATTGATAAGGTACGTCATTTGGTGACGGAACGGGCCAAGGAGTGGCCCGCCGGTGTCCAGGTCAATTTCATCCAGGATGAGTCCAAGGACATCCGCCGCATGCTCGACGATTTGCAGAACAATGTCGTCAGTGCGATTTTGCTGGTGATGATCGTCGTCGTCGCGGCCCTTGGCCTGCGCACCGCAGGCCTGGTTGGCCTGGCTATTCCGGCCTCGTTCCTGTTCGGTATTCTGGTGCTCGATACCATGGGCTTGACCGTTAATATTGTGGTTCTGTTCGCCTTGATCCTGGCTGTCGGCATGTTGGTGGACGGCGCCATCGTGGTGACCGAATTTGCTGACCGCAAACTGGCCGAAGGGCTGCACCGCCAGGAGGCCTATACCCTGGCGGCCCAGCGCATGGCCTGGCCGATCGTTGCATCCACCGCTACCACCTTGGCCGCCTTCATGCCGTTGATCTTCTGGCCCGGCGTGGTTGGCGAGTTCATGAAATTCCTGCCCATTACCCTAGTCGTGACCTTGGCCGGCTCGTTGATGGTGGCCTTGATCTTCGTGCCCACGTTGGGTGGTTTGATGGGCAAGGCGGGTTCCGCCAATCCACAGGTATTGGCGGCGCTGGCGGCGGCCGAGGATGGCGACGTGCGCCAGCTGCCAGGCTTTACCGGCACCTATGCCCGCATACTTTACGTACTGATCCGCAGGCCGGTTCTGGTGCTTCTTTCCGCCATTGTGATTTTAATCGGCATCCAGGCGGCCTATCAGGTCGTTGGAAAAGGGGTCGAATTCTTTCCCGTCGTGGAGCCGGATCAAAGTCTGATCCATGTCCATGCGCGCGGCAATATGTCAACGCGGGAAAAGGACAGCCTGGTCAGAGAGGTCGAGGCTGAATTGATGGGCATTCGGGGTATGCGCACCATATATGCCAGGACCGGAGGTGCCGCCAGGGGTGAGGATCAGGCCCAGGACGTGATCGGCACTGTTTTTGTTGAATTCACTCAATGGGACAAACGCCGTACCTCGGCCGAGATCATGGCGGAGGTGCGCGAGCGCACGGCTCATTTGGCCGGCATTTGGGTGGAGCCGCGGGAGCCTGACGTAGGCCCACCCACGGGCAAGGACATTCAGATCGAAATCCGCTCCCGCTTTCCCGAGCGCCTGGACCCGATCGTCAAGAAATTCCGCGCCAGGCTGGAGGCTATGGATGGCTTGCTGGACGTGGAAGACAGCCGCGTCCTGCCGGGCATTGAATGGCAGGTGAAGGTGGACCGGGCCCAGGCGGGGCGTTTCAATGCCGATATCCTGACCGTGGGCAAGGTGGTGCAGCTTGTCACCCACGGCATCAAGGTCGGTGAATACCGCCCCGATGATGCGGATGAAGAAGTCGAAATTCGCATCCGTTTCCCGGTCGAATACCGCAATATCAGCCAGCTTGATGCCCTTAGGGTGCAGACCTCTCATGGCCAGGTGCCGATCTCGAACTTTGTCTCGCGCACGCCNCAACAGCGCTCCGGCCTGATCAAGCGTAGCGATGGCCAGCGGGTCATAAAGGTTCAGGCCAGCGTTGCCGAAGGNTTGCTGGCCGATGACAAAGTCAACGAAATCCGGACCTGGATGGCGACCCAGAAGTTTGATCCGAACGTCGATATCCGTTTCAAGGGCGCCGATCAAGACCAGAAGGAGGCGGAACGGTTCCTGGTCAAGGCCTTTGGCGTCGCCTTGTTCGTCATGGCTATTATCCTGATCACCCAGTTCAACAGTTTTTATCATGCCCTGTTGATCCTGACCGCGGTGGTCATGTCCACGGTGGGTGTCATGGCTGGCCTGATCATCACCGGGCAGTCATTCGGCATCGTCATGACCGGCATCGGCGTCATCGCCCTGGCCGGCATCGTAGTCAACAACAATATCGTGCTGATAGATACCTATGCCAGATTGGTAAAGGGCGGCATGGAACCCATGGAAGCCGTGGTCCGCACAGGCACCCAGCGTTTGCGCCCAGTCTTGCTGACCACTGTCACGACGATTTTCGGCCTGTTGCCCATGGTCCTTCAAATGAATATCGATTTCGTGACCCGCGATATCTCCATGGGTGCGCCATCGACACAGTGGTGGGTGCAGCTTTCGACGGCGGTGGCCTTTGGTTTGAGCTTTGCTACCATCCTGACCCTGTTCGTGACACCATCGTTGCTGGCTCTGGGTGCGCGCAGCTCGGCTTTTTTCGCGCGCCGCCGGGCGACGAAAGCCGCTGTCGCGCCCCAGGCAGCGGAGTAGGGGTGATCGTGAAAGCGCCGGCACCGCCTATACCTTGATATCGTCGGGTGTCACATAGCTCCGCCCATCAATCACGGCATGAGCCTGACAAGCCCATCGCAGGGCCAGGGCCGCCGGCAGGCTGGCGCCAAGGCGCAGCCTTTCGTCGCCTCGTGTCGCCGCGACGATCGCCAGCAGGTAATAGCGGACTGAAGCCTCCACCACAACTTTGTCGACCGCCGCCTGGGCTTGCGCGATATCCTCCGGCCCCACGTTGGCCTCGGCAACGCCGGGCTGGCCGGGCCATCGCCGCCGCTGACAAAACGGTTGAGCATGGCGGCCTCCTCCTCCAAGGAGGGATAGCCCAAGTCAAGGCGCAGGAGAAAGCGGTCAAGCTGCGCTTCTGGCAGAGGAAAGGTGCCCTCCATCTCCACCGGGTTCAGGGTTGCGATCACGAAGAACGACGCCGGCCGCTCCATGGTTACGCCGTCGATGGAGACCTAGCGTTCCTGCATCGCCTCCAGTAACGCGGATTGTTTTCTGGGCGTTGCCNGGTTGATCCCATCCGCCAACAGCACTTGGGCGAACACCGGCCCGTGGCGGAACTCGAACCCCCGCTTGTTCATATCGAAAAAATTGATGCCCAGCACGTTGGCGAGCACCAGGTCGGGGGTGAATTGTATGCGCGTGAAATCGCAGTACATGCTCGCCGCCAGGGCTTTTGCTAGGGTCGTCTTGCCGGTTCCCGGCACATCCTCGATTAAGACATAACCGCGCGCGCATGGCAGCGATGGCCAGCTCGATGGTCTCCGATTTGCCGACAACGACTTGTTGCACGCCATCGCGGATTGCCGCGACAAGGAGCTGTACCGCATCCCGTGCGCCCCCCATCATGGATATTCCTAACAGTCGTTCTTCCTAGCTTGGTATCCTAATTGGGCAAGGGAAACTCGTCGAGAAATGGTGCGTAACTGTCCTCCACGTCGATTTCTAAGGTGTCCAACATACGCACCACGGCGTTGTAAAAAGCAATGACCATGGTCAGATCGACCAGCAATTCCGGGCTCAGATAGCTTTCCAGTCTGGCAAAGGTGATGTCGGAAATTCTCAACTCCTCCGTCATTTCCCGCGCTGCCCGCAGGACGGCCCGGTCCAGGGCGGGCAGGCCGCTGTTGCGGCCCTCGGTCTCGGTGANCATGTCGCGGATATCATCGTCGGAGACGCCAAAATCCCGGCCAATCTTGATGTGGTGGCTGTATTCATACTCGCTGCGCGTCAGATAGCCGACCTGTAGGATCGCCAATTCGCGCAAACGCGGATCGAGTTTGGAGCCAAAGCGGATATAGCTGCCCACATGGCCGAATTTACGCGCCGCGCCGGGACTGTTGACGAGGGCGCGGTGCAGATTGATAGGTCGTTTCAGAAGCTCCTTGTCGTCCTCGGCCAGGTCATCGACGTCGAGATAGGGGATGCGCGCCATGTTGTCTGTGCTCCTTAAACTAGGCGTTGGGGTCACGTGCGGGCGCGGCGACGGTGACGCCGCCGTCCACCACCAGGGTCTGCCCGGTGATATAGCCGGCGCGTGCCGAAGACAGAAACACCACTGCGTTGCCGATATCCCAGCCTGTGCCCTCAATGCCCAGGGGTGACGCGCTGCGCCGTTGTTCGCGCGCCTTGTCCGACATGCCACGGCTGTAGACCATGGGGGTATAGACTGGCCCCGGCGCGATGCAGTTGGCGCGGATGCCGTCGGCGGCATGGTCCATGGCCATGGCGCGGGTCAACGAGATCACTGCGCCTTTCGAGGCGGAATATGCTGTCAGGCCGCGCGGCCGCAGGGCCGAGATGGAGGAGACGTTGACGATGGCGCCGCCATCACCGCTGTCGATCATCGCGGGCACGGCGTACTTCGTGGTCAGGAACATGGTCTGTACGTTGACCTTCATCACGCGCTCCCAGTTCTCGATTACTTCATCGACGACGCTGCCCGAACTGCCAATGCCCACATTGTTATCCAGCACATCAACTCTGCCAAAGGTCTTTATGGCCAGGGCGACCATGGCCTCGCACTCGGCCTCCTCCGTGACGTCGGCGGCATGGGCCAGGGCCTCGCCGCCCTCGGCCTCGATCAGGCGCGCGGTTTCCGCCGCCAGTTCCTCATCCCGGTCCACCGCCATGATCCTGGCCCCGGCCCGGGCCAGCAGGATGGCGGCGGCGCGGCCGTTGCCGATGCCGTCCTTGATCGCGCCGGCGCCCGAGATGATAGCGACCTTGCCGTCCAGTTGCTGATCGTCCGGTTCTCTATCCGTTGCCATGTCATTTCCTCCACAGAATTGTTGATCTGTTTCATTTGCCTGATAGGCTAGCCCGTTCCAGGTCCGTGTTACAGACAAATGCGCGTGTAATGAGGGGGATGTGATGCGATTGATTCTGGCTACCATGCGGTACGAGACGAATACCTTTTCGCCGTTGCTGACGCCATTGCGTTCCTTTGGCCCAAAGTCCGGGGAAAGGCGGCGGAGATTTATCGCGACACCAAAAACCCCATCGCGGCCTATATCGATCTGGCCGAGCGGGATGCGCCGAATACGTCGAGCCCCTGATCGCCAACGCCTCGCCCTCGTCCCCGGTGCCTCCCGCAACACCGTGGCGCTACGCTAGCCATGGACGGACATCAGCATTCCTGCGCGAACCCTGATTCGGGCATAGCAGATGCTTGCCTTCTGATCGCGGGCGCGTTAATCGCTGAACAGTATCGATTTAGAATTTTGGAGCCCACCATGCCTCTTTCCCAAGCCATCGAGCGGGAGCAGATCCATAACCGCACCATCTCCATCACCGCCTATCAGCGTCAGGGCGGCCTGATCGACCTGGAAGGTCATATTCTAGATATCAAACCGTTTTCTCATCTGGCCGCACCTAATTTCAAGAACTTGGCGGGCCTGAAAAACGGGCCGGGCTGGAACCGCATGGTCCGCGAACGGATCGGCCATGGCAAGGGCTGCGCTCATCTGGTGGAAATGCTGTTGCAAAAGGCGATTACCGCCATGCAGGCGGTCTGGTCCGAACGGGCACCCACGGACAAAAATGAAGAGTTGAGCAAGCGCCGGTGCCTGCCGGCCAGCATGTTGAACACCTGTTTCACTTATAATGACGATGGCCTGTTCGTGCGGAAGTATTTCCCCGAGGACTACAAGGCGCTGGAGCAGAACGGATGAGCAAAAGCGCCGAAAACGAGATCTATGCCGCGCCGACGGCGGCCGAACTGGCGGTGTTGCCAACGGTTTACCGTGATGATCTGTTCAAGGATCAGGTCGTTCTTGTATCGGGCGGGACGGGGGGCATCGGCATGGCCACGGCTGTTCTGTTTGGCCGCCTGGGCGCCACCATCATTTCCTGTGGCCGGGACGAAGCCAAGATGGCGGTCTTTGAAGAAGATATGGCCAGCCTAAACATTCCCTGTTTTACTCAGTCCCTGACCATTCGCGACGCCGATCTGGTGGGCGGTCTGATGGACAGTGTTTGGGAACGTTTTGGCCGCTTGGACGTCTTGATCAACAATGCAGGCGGGCAATTCGCGGCACCGGCCATGGATATCAGCCCCAATGGCTGGCGCACCGTCGTGGATACTAACCTGACCGGTTCGTGGCTGATGATGCAGGCTGCGGCCCGGCATTGGCGAGATAAAAAACAATCCGGCTGTATCATCAACATGGTGACCGTGCTGGCCATGTGTACCTCCGGTATCGCCCATACCCAGGCGGCCAGGGCCGGTGAAATTCATTTGACGCGCGGCCTGTGCGTGGAATGGGCGCCTTATGATATTCGCCTGAATTCCATCGCCATTGGCGTCGTGGCCTCGCCCGGCCTGGTGCACTATCCCAAATCCGCCAAACCCAGTTTTGACCACAATCCCATGCGCAAGATCGGCACGGCCCAGGATATCGCCCAGGCGGCGGTTTATCTGGCGGGGCCGTCGGGTGAATTCATCAACGGCACGGTGCTGACCGTGGATGGCGGAGCCGATGTCTGGGGCGAATACTGGCCATTGGGCCGGCCCGAGCATTTCCGCATTGATTATTGAGGTGTCAGCGGACTACTTTGCCGGCAACAGTTTTTAGACCGAAAGGGCGATACAATGAGTGGAGACGGCAAGGTTGCCATGGTGACGGGGGCGGGGTCCGGCGTAGGTCGTGGTACTGCCGTGGCCCTTTTGGCGGAAGGTTATTCAGTGGCCCTGGCTGGCCGGCGGGAGGATGCCCTACAGGAAACCATCGCTGAGGCCGGCGCCGATGGAGCGCGCGCCCTGGCGGTGCCTACCGATGTCTCCAACCCGGCCTCGGTCGCGGAGCTCTTCGCGGCCACGGTGCGGGCCTTTGGGCGGCTGGATCTGCTATTCAATAATGCGGGCGCCGGTGCCCCGGCGGTGAATATTGAGGAGCTGCTGTTCGAGCAATGGCAGACGGTGGTCAACGTCAACCTGACCGGCGTTTTCCTGTGCACCCAGGAAGCCTTCAAGGTGATGAAGGACCAGGACCCCATGGGTGGCCGCATCATCAACAACGGCTCCATCTCGGCCCACACGCCGCGGCCAAATTCAGCGCCTTATACCTCGACCAAGCATGCGGTGACTGGCCTGACTAAATCGACCTCGCTGGATGGCCGGAAATACAATATTGCTTGCGGCCAACTGGATATCGGTAATGCTCTGACACCGATGGCCGCGCGCATGAAGGACGGCGTACTGCAAGCCGACGGTTCCGTGAAGCCGGAGCCTCTGATGGACGTGGATAACGTTTCCCGCGCGGTGGTCTACATGGCCAGCCTGCCCCCCGATGCCAATGTGCAGTTCCTCACCGTGATGGCTACCAAGATGCCGTTTGTCGGGCGCGGCTAAGGACCTACTCTGGATCTTTCGTTGGTTCTTTGCCAAACGCGGTCGGTTGGCTGCCGTTGGGAGCCGTTTGTGGCAAGACCTACAAGGTGGGTAAATTGACCGCAGCTTTGATGATCTCTCTAGCATCGACTATGTCACGCCAGTTGTCTTGGATGATATTAACGTTTTTTCCGTTTCGTCCAGCATCCAAAAGGAATTGGTGGCTGGTAAGGCGTGTGCAGGGAGTTGAGCCGTTGCGTCGAGGTCGATTGTGAGTGTTAGCGGTTGAACGTTATCCGGCGGTTTTGCCGACGATGGCGTCGACCTCTACCGCGCCGTCGCGGCCATAGCGCGAGGCATCGCCCCGACCCTGGGAGGCCAGATAGGCCCGGTTAAATACCGCGTAGGCACCGCAGCGGCTGCAATCCACGTCGTTACCGTAACAGCAGAACGGTTTTTCGAACTGGCCCCCGTCTCCCATGTACAGCGGCAAGGTATCCCGTTTAAGGATGCAGTGTTCGCCATTCTCGCCGGTGGAGTTGATGGCCACGTCGGATTTCATCATTTCCAGGGTCGGTATGTGGGACTTGATCACCGAGGGATATTTCTTCTTCAGGGCGATAAGCCGGTCCAGGACCAGATCACGCGCTTTCAGATCCTTCCAATCCAGTCCGGTTTGATCATTTTGGACGGGAACATAGAGGCTAAAGGCAACACCGTTGATGGGCCAGGCTGCGATCTCAGCCATGAAGTCTTCCAGGCCCGGCGCGTTTTCCCGCGTCACGGCCATTTGCAGCATCACCGTGGTGCCGTCGTTGGCGTCGCGTGCAAAGATGGCTTCCTTGACCTTGTCGAAGACGCCCTCACCCCGGATCGGGTCGTTCAGTTCCATCGGCCCGTCCAACGAGACCGTGACCAGATGGCCGGGGAGGGAGGGAATGCCGTAAGTCCCGTTGGTAACGATAGCGCTTTCGGGAAAGAGCTTGGCCGCCTGCAGCACCATGTCCTTGCGGATCATCGGCTCCCCACCCATGAATAGCATGGAGCGGATGCCATGCTTGTCCCGCAGCACTTCGAGCTGATGCAGCATGGTTGCATCGTTCATCTTGTCGCGCGGGGCTTGTGGGTTATCGGCCCGGAAGACGAAACAATGGCGGCAATCCAGGTTACAGACGTTGGTCACATTAACCAGGGCGAAGGGATATTGCCCATCGCCGAAATCCGTTGGTTCGGTGATTTCAATTTGCTTCACCATGCGACTTCTTCTCCGTTACGGTCATTTGGATCGTTTTTATAGCATTTTTAGGCCCGTTGTATTGATCCAAGTTAGCGCTTGCGCTCGGTGTAGGCCAGATAGAGTCCAGCGCCGATGATCACGGTGGCGCCCAGCCAGGTGGCACCATCGGGCAGGGTGCCAAAGACCACTGCACCCACAAGGGTCGCGCCCAGAAATTCGGTGTAGTTGAATGGCGCGATGACCGAGGCGGGCGCCAGGGCATAGGCCTTGATGATGCAATAATGGCGGACACCGCCGACTAGCCCGATCAGCAGAAATGCCAACCAATCGCCCGCGCTGGGCGAAATGGCGAAGTCGATCTGGCTGGGGATGAATGGCGTGGTCGCAGCCAAGGCGACCGCGTAGGTATAAATCGCCGTGGTTTCGGATCTGTCGTGGGTGGCCACATGGCGGCTGAGAATTTGCACCACGGACCAACTGACAGCCGCCACCAACAGCCAAAGTGCCGGCGTTGGCAGTGCCGCGCCCGTGCCCGGCCGCAGCACAATCAGCACCCCCATAAAACCAAGCCCCACGGCCAGCCAGCGCGCGGCGCCGACCTTTTCGTGCAGAAACACTGCTGACAGGGCAACAACAATTATTGGAGCTGTAAAACCCACCACATGGGCGGTAACCAACGGTACGGCCTTGATGCCAAGGACAAAACACAGGGTCGCGATGAACAGTATGCCTGAGCGCAGCAATTGTATACCAAGACGCTGGGGTATCAGGATACGCCAGCCGTGGCGCGGTAGGAGCAGGGCTGTCATCCATACGGTTTGCCCCAGGGCCCGGACCCAGACGATCTCCAGTGCGCTATAGTCCTGGCTCAGATGCTTGCTCGAGGCGGAGACCATGGGCACTAAAATCATGGCCGAGAGAATCACGCAGAAGATACCGACCGGCACCGATTGCTTTTCCATGCTCACGCGCTGGCGGTCTTTTCTGGCATCAATGTTTGCCGTGGCGGGAGTGCCCGCTCTCGCCTGTCCCACTCCCGCCTGATGTGTAGCCGCGCAGGCGGTCACATATGGCGATTTGATGCGGGCCTAAGAGCGGACGGACTTGTAGATGCGCCATCAAGTAGACGGCCTGAAGCTCATCCCGCAGCTGGCCGATATCCGCCGTCAGGCGGCGCACCGCGTCCGGTTCGGCACCGCCGCTGGCGAACAGCGCATCCAGGCTTTCTTCTTTTTCAAGGACAATGTGGCCCAGCCGTTTCGCCGCCGCCTTCATATGCGTCTCGATGGGTGCAATATCGGCTAGCTGCTTAGCTGTCAGGTTGATTCCCGCCGCCATCTGGCGCAGATGCAGGGGGCTGGGATAATGGTTCAACTCGTCGCTTTTCGCGAAACCCATGCCCTTGCCCTTCAGATACCCGTCAATGTCGTCCGCCGACAGGGCCTTGATGGCGCGTTGTTGCTGCCCGGCATGGGGTTGATGGGATGAGGCTGCTTGCGGGCTGGCAAAACCGACCGCCGTGGCGGCCAGTCCAGTAAGTACGGCCGCATAGGTCAGGTAAAGTCTGCTCTTTGTCATACTTTCTAGCCCTGCCAGTCGATNGCCATGATCTCGGCGCTCAGACCGTCGAAATCCCAAACCCGGCCAAAGGCGCGGACCTTCCCCCGGTTGGCCCGGGCTACGGTGATGTTTTTGCCTGGCCAATATTCGGAATTGGTGATGACCACCGGCTTTGATGGATCACTGCCGGCGATGGGTTCGATTTCGCCCAGGATTTGCCTACCCACCTGAAAGCGGCGGGTCTTGCCGTCAACGGTGTATTCGACAGGGGCCCGCTCGAAGCCGAGGATATTGCTGACTAAAAGTTCAAACAGGAAGGTGGAGCCGCCGGCTCGGCCTGAAAAAATTTCAACCAGGCCATCATAGGCGGAGTCGCTGGCATTCTCGTCAATATAGCCGGCCAGGGAATATTCGCCCCGCGACATCAGACCGGGAATATCGAGCAGCAGGCCGATGTTTAGGCCTGATAGATCCGCGCCGTCAAAGCTGCCTGTATCGACGCGTAATCCAAACCATGCCTGACAATAGCCTTCGGTGGGGGGATGTTTGCCGAGGGAAATAACGCAGGGACAGAAAACCGCGCAATTGCAGTTCACCATCATTTCGCCCTTGATGGACCAAGTCATTGGCGCCGCCTCCGAATGTGCCGTTTCTCGTTAGCTTCGACAATAGCCCGATACGCCGTAACAGCAAGGGGAGGGGGAGGTCAGAGGAGGTTTCTAGTGGGAGGGGACCCACTCACGGACCATGCGCTGGGCTTGGGCGATTTCTTCGCGGCTCATGACGCCGGCGAGTTCCTTGCGCAGATACCTAGCCTCGTCATTGCCCCGCAGGACCGCCAGGTTCAGCCATTTATGCGCCGTCACAAAATTCAGTGGCGCGCCTTTCTGGCCGGTTGAATACGGCAGGCCAAGCTGCATTTGCGCGATATTTTCGCTAGCCTCCGCCAGCGGCAGATAGTCATCCGTGTAAGCCTTCAAGGACCGTACCATTTTCGCCTCCGTTGGGCAGGCATCCTTTCCAAGGTTTATTCAAAACCACGCAGTCGGGCTGACTGCTACTCAAGGATGCTTTGCTCAACTATTAAGCAAAAATAATGCCAACTATTCTGCTGTAATAAAATCAGGGACTTAATGGTATTCGGGATGGATTTTGGCTAAATACAGCGGGATCTGTGTGCATTATGGACAAACATCCGTCCCGAATAAGGACAGCCGGGCCGGCTATTATCTGCCGCCCAGGCCACCATCGCTGGCATAACGCTCGAACCGGCGTTGCTCGGCTTCCTCGGCTCTGAGTCTGGCTTCTTCAGCCATGATCTGCTTGCGGGTTTTCTTGACCACGGCGACCGTTGCTGGGCCACGCTTTTGCTTCGCTGTGGGCGCGACCGCACCGCCGGAGCCTGCGGACCAACTGCGGGAAACGGCTAAGTCCTGGCGCACCATGCGGCCATCGCGATAGGCCGCAGCTAGGGCGTACTGGCTGGAAGCAATACCTTGGAGGGCGGCCGCGCGCCACCATTTGATCATCAAAGTGGGATTTCTCGGCACGCCGGTGCCCTGCATGTACAGATTGCCCAGCCAATATTGCGCGCTGCTGCGGCCGCTTTCGGCGGCGCGGTGCAGCCAAATGGTGGCTTCGGCGTAATCGCTCGCCGTACCTCTGGCGGTGGTCAGCAGAACCGCCAGCTCGTGTTGGCATTGGCGTTGCCGATCTCGGCGCGGTCCCTAATCATCTGTTCCCGGTAGACGGAAACCTGATCCTAGTTCTCGAGAGAGGCCAGTACTTCCACGGCCACTTGGGCCTGGGACAGACCCGCGCTGCCGATGCTGATCGTCAAAGCGCTAATGCAGACCGCGAACATACTGCCAAGCATTTTGGCGCACCTTGGAGCTGGGATTGTTGGGAGGAAACTTTTTAACCGACGTATACATTGCGTTTGCCTTTTCGGTAACTCCGCTGTCCGCTGGCTCCCAAAACATTCTTGGGTTGGCCGTTCGGACCGGTAGTTTTGCGTCCCGCTGTTACCGGCGGTTTGCCATTTCGTGGTTCGCGTTGCCACAATTATCCATATTGCGGCTGATGTTGGATTTAACCTGAATATATTGATGAATCGTTAATGAACCGCGGTCGAGAGCACTGCGTCCTGGTACTATTCAAACAGATACTCAACCTCGGCCCAGGTATCGGTGGGAAATACCCACATGATTGTCAGGGGCCTCGACCCGATATTGGCGATACCATGCACATGGTTTTCCGGGATGTAGATGATCGAGCCGGGGCGGACTTTTTGCCTCTCCCCCGCTATTAGCAATTCGCCTTCGCCCTCGCGTATCCAATAGATTTCCTGGGGGCCATGATGATGAGCCGCCAGCGTAGTTCCTGCCGGAAACTGTAGAATTCCCAGGCTGAAGCCATGACTTGGTATACGGTCGCTATCCACCAAAAGTTTCCAGCGCACGCCGTCGGTGCGGCCGGGCCGCGTCTCCCATTCGACATCGTCTATGTGGCGGACGTTGGGCTCGTTCCTCACCGGCTCTACCCCTTGCCGCCCAGCTCGGCCAGAAAATCGCCCAGGCGCTGTGTGACATCGGGGATTTCGTAGTCGGTGGCGCGTTCGTATTCCAGGCCCGCATCTAGGCCGGCGTTTTCCGCCTGGCTATAGAGGTCCTTGTAGGCCCGGATGGAACCGGGGCTGTTGCGGCCAATGGCGCCGGCCAATTGATCGACGCGGGCGTCTAGTTCGGCGGCGGGGACGGCTTCCAATGCGAGGCCCATGNCCGCTGCCTCCGCGCCGCTGAAGGTACGGGCGGTAAACGATAATTCCTTGGCCCGCATGGTGCCGACTTTTCGCGGCAAACGCTGTGTCATGCCCCAGGATGGACGGAAGCCGAGGATGGCATGGGTGTCGCCCAGCTTGGCTTCCTCCGCGATCATCACGATGTCAAAGGCCAGCATCAATTCCATGCCGCCGGTGAAGCAAAAACCATTGACCTTGGCGATGGTGGCCTGCGGCATGNCCTCGATCTTTTCCAATACCGCTTGGGCGGCGTTGTTCAGATCGTCGCCCACGTTGCCCTGGCTGATGTCGTGGCCCTTGGCCTGTAGCGCCTTGAGGTCGACGCCGGCGCAAAAGGCCNGGCCCGCGCCGGTTACCACCAACACGTTAATGGCGCCGTCGCCGGTGATCCCGCTCAGCGCGTCATGCATTTCGCCCAGAATTTCAGGTGTTAGCGCGTTCATGGCATCGGGCCGGTTCAGGGTGATGGTCGCGGTGGGGCCATCGCGCTCCACGATAATATGGGCGTACGTCATGACGCGGTCTCCTTACAAAATCAAGCGCGGGAAAAGGTAACATGAGTGACGTTTATAGCGGTTCCCAGCCGTTCGGGCCATGGGCTTCGAGGGGGCGAAAACGGGCTTTGTAGGCCATTTTTCGGCTTTCCTCGATCCAATAGCCCAGATAGACATGGGGCAGGCCGCGCCGCTTGGCCTCTGCAATATGCCACATGATGATGTAATTGCCGGGGCTGTGCCGCGCCATGTCAGGATCGAAGAAACTGTATACCAGGGATAGGCCGTCATCCAGGATATCGGTCAGACAGACGCCGTACAATTCACCGTCTTCGTCACGGAATTCGATCAATTCCAAGGGTACCGGCGTGTCCTGCACCATGGCCAGGTAGTCATCGAAGCTCATTCCCGCCATGCCCCCGTCGCCGTGTCGGGAGCGGACGTAGCGATGAAACAGGGTGTAATGCTCGCCACGTCCCTTGGCTGGCATGATATGGGCGGTGATGCCGGCGCTGCGCCGGGCAATGCGCTGCAGGCCGCGGCCAGGGGCGAAGGTCGCCGCGGGTACGCGGACAGCCCGGCAGGCCCGGCAATCGGGACAATTTGGTTTATAGGCGATGCCCTGGCTGCGGCGGAAACCGGAGCGCGACAGCTGATCGTGCAGTTCCTTCGGCGCGCCGGCCGAGGACAGATCTGTGAACACCATCTGCTCTACCCGGTTCGGTAGATACGGACAGGCCGAGGCCCGGGAAAGAAAAAAGTAGGTCAGTGTTTGCGGCGAAAACGGTTTCATGACTTTGATTTACAGAAAAAGTCTTTCAGGAACCGTAATACGACGGTGCCAGCAAGGAAAAAGCAAGCCAAATCAGCACGATCAATGGTGTTCCTCCGCGCAGATAGTCGCCGAATTTGTAATGCCTCGGCCCCATTACCAGTAAATTGGTTTGATAGCCTATGGGCGTGGCGAAAGAGCAATTGGCGGCGAAACTCAACGGCATCATCAAGCGTGATGGCCCCTGATTAAGGCGGTCGGCGATGGCCACCATCATGGGAATGAATATCATCACAATAGGGGTGTTGTAGATGAAGGCGCTCAGGGCCGCGATGATCAGCAAGGTCAGGGAGTTGATCGATACCCCGGATGCTGGTTAAGGGGCTGCTGGCTGGCTGCTATTCGGTCCCGACGGAGCTGTAACGACCCCGGTAGTACAGTAGTGGGTCGCCATCCGGATCATGGCGCAGCTCGCTGACCCGTCCGATCAGGATTACATGGTCGCCGCCCTCATGCACGGCCTCGATCTCGCAATCGAACATGGCTAGGGTATTGGGTATCAGCGGATTGCCCAGTTCGGAGACGTCACTATCCATGGTTTGAAAGAAGTTGCCGCCGTCCGAGGCGAAACCGGCGGAAACCGCGTCCTGGCCCCGGCGCAGGATATTCACCGCGAAACGGCCCGAGGCCAGAAAATGTTCAAAATTGGAGGCTTCCCGTCTCAGGCAGAACAGCACCAATGGCGGCTCCAACGACACGGAATTAAAGGAGTTCACGGTCACGCCAACCGCCTGGCCATCCGCCGTGGTGGTGGAGATCACCGTGACGGCCGAGGCGAAACAGCCCATGGCGTCGCGAAAGGCGCGTGGATTTATGCTCATATTCATGATCGTGTTCCCCAACATCCCCATTGCATCCGACCGGTTTATGCCAATGCCCCCCGCATGCGGCAGTCATGCTATATTAGAACGATTAGAAAAAAATGGCCTGCTAAATGCGCATCTGCTGAATTGGGCCAAAAAGGCAGCCGCCGCCAGGACTTAAACGCGCTGCACTAGCGCTATCTTAACCTTATCTCGCCATTCAGCAGGGGCGTCAGCCATTTGTCCTTTTGCTACGGCGGGCCGATCCGCTCCAGCACTTCCATGTTGCCGGTGTCCGGCGCGCTGCAGTTAAGGCTTTCGAAGGCAAGGGGGCTGTTGCCAAGTTCAGTGGCGATTACTAAAAATCAGAAACGCCCCGGCGCGTCGTTAACGGCCGGCCTTAAGAAATCGNTCATNGNCNCNCCACCTTGGTAGTTCNGCGNGGCTTCATGTAGGATTTGTCCTCAAGCGTAATATCGCCAAAGATGAAATCGTCATACAAGGGGCTGTAGTTGTAGACGATATGGGCGACGATGACGCTATCGCCGTCCTGCACGATCAAGCCATCAGGCAACTCATAATCGCCGCCAGTCATGCACTAACATTCAAACTGGACCAATCAATGGGGGCCGACCAAGCCCTTGCCTAGGGGTTATACGGGTTGGGTGTGGGGGTGTCTTGGGAAATCCACGAGGTACTCTTGGGCTACCGCCTAACCGCCTCAAACCTTGTGTTCGTGTAATCCGGCATCAACCGAATGGTTTCCAGAGCAAAATTAACTTTGGCAACACTGTGAGTGCTGCGAAAAGGGCAATGAACATTGCCGACCCGGTTAATACACCAAAATAAATAGTGGGGATGAAGTTAGACAACATCAAGATGGAGAAGCCAAAGATGATGGTCATGGTCGTGTAGAACACCGCTTTGCCGATATTGGAATGGCATATGTGCAAGGTCTCAACGTAATTGTGCGTAAGTGCGTACTCTTCTCTGAAGCGGTAGATGTAGTGAATTCCATTATCCACGGCGATACCGATGGTGATGGCAGCGATCGTAATGGTCATCATGTCCAGGGGGATTCTTGACCAACCCATGGCCCCCAAAACCACCGTGGCGCCCAACAAGTTTGGCAGAATGCCTATAACCGACAAGGTGATTGACCGGAACAACACGAGGAACATGGTTGCAATACCCAGCATCACAACACCGATGGTCTTGATCTGGGATGCGAACAAGCTCTGCAGCATATTGTTGTAGAGCACNAGCANCCCNCTCACGGTCACGTCCTTGATCAAAAATTTGTAGTCGGCGAGCTCCCCNNATCCNNGCTTCTTCNCCAGGNCACGNCGCACTGTCTCCAGCANCTCCTTGCGGCGNANATCNGGTTTNGAATCCANCACACGNGCNANNANNCGTGCCTCGTTGTCATCGATGGAGACATAAGGGTCGATGAGGTTCTTTTTTACTGAGGTGGGAACCTTGGTATACAGGATTGCTAGCTCCATTCCGTCCAGCTCTTTGTCAGCATAGTCTTCAGCAACCCACACCGGCGAAGCGAGCGAAAGTACCTTGCCGATTTCGGGTAATCCGTCGAGGTAGTTGTGCGCTTTTTTGATGGCCCGAATCTTGTCGGGGATAAACCACAACTCCGGTTTGTTGCGGAGCGCTTCCATGTATTCCCGTTCCTCTTGTATCTCTTCCGGGGTCATCTTTTTAAGGTCCTCTGGCGTCAATTCTTCTAGGGTTTCATCTTCGAATTTTATCAGTATTTCCAAAGGCGTCGTGCCTCCGAGCTCCTCATCGATGAGCTTGAGGCCTTGATAAATTTCCGTGTCGTCGCTGAAGTAGTTAATGAAGCTATTCTCGACACGCAGCAGGGTAATGCCCGCAACGCTCACGACGGCTAACATTACCGCCATCACCAGAACCTTGTTGCCCTGGAACTCTGTCAGACGGGCCAGATATGCTGGTAAGAGAAACCGGTCACTGTCAGCGGTGGCTTTGTATCCAGTTTTCCCCATCACCAGCAGCAACGTGGGGAACAGCAGAAACGAGGTTGCGAACGTCACCACCAGACCGGCGCTCATCATCCACCCAAAATCGATGACCGGCTTGATATCACTCACGACCAGGGAGCTAAAACCTATGATGGTAGTCAGCGCGGTGTAGAGACAGGGTCTCACCATCTTATGGGTGGTGGTTCTGACCAGCGCCAACTGATCGTCGCCAGGGTGATCCCGACGAAGCTGTAGATAGCGCACGATCAAATGAATATTCATCGAGATGGTGATGATCAGCATGAGAGCGAGAAAATTGGATGAGATGACGGTGACCTTCCAACCGATCAATCCGAGTACGCCAATCATGATCAGTCCGGCGTAAAAACAGCTGAGCAGGGGGAGCACGATCCAGCGCAATTTCCGGAAGATGGCGGTGAGAATAATGACCAGGAACACGAAAACACCGCCCCCGAAGACCATCAGGTCGTTGCGCACGAATGTCACCATATCGTCGGCGATCATCGGCAAACCGCCGAGATGTATAACGCCATGCTGGCGGTAGGGCTCGACGATGTCTCTGATGTGGGCGATGTCGAGGTGGCGTTGCTCGTTTATCGATTCATGAACCTGATCGTATTCGACGGTGATGCGTTTCAGGGTTCGCGTCTCTTCNGCCGANAGACCGGTATGCCNTTTTTTCGCCCGNAACTNGTTTCGAGANTTGAGTAAGCGGTTGTACTGTTCATNCTCAACCAGTCCCAACAGTAGAGCAGNGGTTCGGCCATCCGCNCTNACGATNAGATCGCGGTAAATGGGNCTATTGACCANCTCGTCCNTGGCCTTNGCCCGGTCGATACCNGGTTTCTCCAGGCTCGGTATATCNNNGNNCNANNNCTGNATCGGNACATCCGAGCTATTGAATANGGGGGCATCGAGTANCGTNAACACCGTGTCCACGCTGGTGACNTTCTTGAGTTCTCCNCGGAGTTGCTTCAAAGGCTCTAANGCTTGNTCCGAGAAGAGATCTTTGTCGGAGGTGTACGTCACTACGAGTAAGTCGTTACTCGGATATCGCTCGCGGATTTTACGGAACGCATTGAGGTCCGCGTCGTCTTCTAACAACAAGGTGTCCGCCGATGCGTCCAACTTGAAATCTTTTGTGTGATAGCCGAAAAAAACCAGAATTGAGAGCAGTACGCTCAGAACTAACTTAGGATTGTGGAGAACCAAAGTGTCATAAGCCAGCGCGGTACGAGACGTCATAAAATTCCCTCTTTGAGCAATGCCGAGTCAGCCAAGAGAACAATGGTGTTGGCCCATCGTGTGAACACTTTTCGAGAGGGGTGAAGGTTGTTGTCGGCCATTTTCGGGAAAATCGTACCACCATTCCACCGCGATGGGAAACACGACCCTCTGGCGGCCATCCATTGGTCTAATCTTGGAGATAGGCCCTCATCCGGAAGACCGTTTGTCCTTATTTTCCACCATTTAGACCCACCCCGCCCGTCGTTTTCACCTCCTAGGTATGTCGGACGGCTTATTGGCCGCATTGCGTCAGGTCCAGCCTGTCACAATACGGTCACACCGAGGGGTCTGAATGTGCCATAATTCGGGCTCAACCCAAATCGTGATGGGAGCTGGGATTTAAGGGATAGGTCGCAGGAAACTGCAAGATTTTGATAGCGGGTATGATTACGAAGTCGTAGCTCAGTTGGGAGAGCGCTTGAATGGCATTCAAGAGGTCGGCGGTTCGATTCCGCCTGGCTCCGCCAAAGTCTTCAATGTTCTAGCCCCTTTTTGGTTCAACTGACGAAGTCAACCCTGCATGGTCTTGCCGCCTTGCACGACCACTTCCAACAGAACGGGGCCAGCACGGTCATCAGCAGCCTGAAAGGCCGTCTCGAATGCAGCGCCGGTCTCGATACGTTCCGCCTTCATACCCAATGAGCGGGCTAGATCAGCAAATTCGATGGCCGGATCCTTGAAATCCATGGCGATAAATTCATCATTGCCGTGGAAGGATAGAAGGCGCTCCTTGATGATCCGATAGCCGCCATTGTTGGCAATCACGAAGGTGATTGGCAATTTCAGATGCGCGGCCGTCCACAGGGCCTGAATAGAATACATGGAGCTGCCATCACCCAATACCGCCACCACCCGGCGGTCGGGATGGGCAATCTGGACGCCCAGGGCCGCCGCAATGCCCCAGCCGATACCGCCCGAGGCATTGCCGAAATAGCCATAACGGTCACGTATGGCCAGGAACTGCAGCAGGCTGTAGCTGCTAACAATGCCTTCATCGACGACAATGGCGTCTTCGGGCACCAGTTCAGCCAGGCGTAGCATCAGCCATTCCGGCTCGATCGGGCTGGCATCCGACATTGCNATGGCCTTGACCCGCTGTTCCTCACGCTGGGCTGACCAGTTGCGCGTCGCCAGATCAGCCAGAGAGGCCTTGGCCCGATCCGCCAAACCCTGCCCGCCGCGTGCGCTTAAAACCGGCAGCAGAGCAGCCATGGTTTCCTTGACGTCGGCGCGCAAGGCCAGCTCGACGGAATGGTTCTTACCCATCTCCCAATCACGCTGGCCGATTTGCACCACCGCCAGCTCCGCCGGCAGGGGGTCAACAGGGCTGTAGACCGACATGCGCAGCAGATCGGCGCCGAGGCAAATTACCAGATCATGGGGNGAGAGGACNTCGCGGACGTATGACTGATTGCGGTTCAGG
Organism: Rhodospirillaceae bacterium; assembly: GCA_002731375.1. GTDB lineage: Bacteria > Pseudomonadota > Alphaproteobacteria. The sequence continues at coordinate 25,349 of PCBT01000033.1, forward strand.
CTGCCCATGAAGGCGGGATGTTCGGAGGGAAAATGGGCCCCGTCATTGACGGTCTGCTGATAAACCGGGGCGCCGAGCATTTCAGCCAATTGCACCGCTTCGGCGAAGGCGTCCGAGGCCACAATCTCGTGTCCGGCGACAATGACTGGACGCCCGGCCGCCGCCAAGCGGTCCGCCAAATGTTCCAGGGCAGTATCCGAGGGACGCGTAGCGGCATCGACGCGGGTGCTTTCACCCATGTCGATGGCCGCTTCCATATTCAGGATGTCACCGGGCAGGGAAATGAAAACCGGCCCCGTGGGCGGCGTCATCGCCACCTTGGCGGCCCGGCGCATGATCCTGGGCAGGTCCTCAATCCGGGTGACCTCGACCGCCCATTTCACCATGGGCGCGGCGATTGGCACCAACGGCGCATACAACAATGGCTCCATCAGGCCATGGCCCTGCTCCTGCTGACCGGCGGTAACGATCAGGGGCGAACCGGAGAAATTGGCCGTATAGAGCGCGCCCATGGCATTGCCCAGACCAGGCGCCACATGCACATTCACCGCCGCTATCTGGCCCGAGGCGCGGGCATAGCCATCCGCCATGGCAACAACGATGGATTCCTGCAGGCCGAGAACATAGCTGATCTCCATCTGCTCGGTCATGGCATGCATGATGGGCAGTTCCGTGGTGCCGGGATTGCCAAACAGACGGGTGACGCCTTCGTCCTTCAACAGGGCCAAGAAGGCGCTGCGGCCGGTGATGGAATTCGTTTTGCGATCGCTGCTCATGATTGGCCTCGGCCTTTCGACGACACTTGACAAGACGCCAGATCCTCCAGCACGGTGACCACTGCGCTGTGGTCCGCCTTTGACTGCCCGCGCGCGTTCAGGGCGTTGTAAAGGCTCTCGGCGGTGGCTGCGAGAGGCAGCACTACGCCAAGATCCCGCGCCGCCGAAAGCACGACGTTCAGATCCTTTTGCTGCAACTCGGCACGGAAGCCAGGCTCGAAATTACCCTCGATCATGCGGGCGCCATGGTTTTCCAGGATCATCGAGGATGCGGCACCGCCCATCAGGGCCTGGCGCACGATGGCGGGATCGGTGCCGGCCTTGGCGGCCAGAACAAGCGCCTCGGCCACCGCCTGTACCGTGACACCAACGACGATCTGGTTGCAGGCCTTGCAGACCTGGCCGTCACCATTACGAGTGCCGATCAGGGTCACGGTGCCGCCCATCAGCTCAAATAAGGGCATGGCGCGGTCGAAGGCCTCCTGGGGGCCGCCGGCCATGATGGTCAGTTTGGCGTTTTCCGCCCCAACCACACCGCCCGATACGGGCGCGTCAAGATAAAGACACCCCAGATCGTTGATCCGGGCCGCGAATTCCGTAGTGGCGGTGGGCGAGATGGAGCTCATATCGATGACCAGTTTGCCGGCGCCAAGACCCTCCGAGACGCCGTTGGCACCGAATAGCACGGCCTCGGTATCAGGGGTATCGGGCACCATCAAGATGATCACATCCGCCTGCTCCGCCACGTCCCGATTACTGCCACAGGCGACCGCGCCATTTTGCAACAGGTGCGCCGGCAGATCCGGGGCCAGGTCATGGAGAAAGAGCTCATGGCCGCCTTTTTGCAAATGCCCCGCCATGGGTGCGCCCATGATACCCAAACCGATGAAACCTACCTTCATGCCATCCTCCTCTACCCTATTCTCGCCCAGGCCGCCATGGCGGCGGCCGGCATGACCGGGTCAAAATTCAGGAATATCAAAAAAATAGGGGACCGCCAAATTGGCGATCCCCCGACGTTTTTTAATTTTTTCCTCAACCTGTCAGACTCGCGTCTGTAGAGGCCGGATCCTACGTTCCCGAACTGATCCAGGTCAAGTAGGAAAACATAACCATTTGATAGTTATGGGAGAGTGGCAGCATTATCTCAGAAAATCAGCTGAAAAAGCCATTTTTAAGAGATAAAAAAAGAGCTGTCCTTTTCGGGGCGGCTCCGAGGCAACAGGGAAGCGTCAACAGATTGGAATAATCCAACCCGGAGGATGACAGGGTGTGTGTCGTCACGATGTGATTTAAGGCGAAAGTATTAACAAACCACTAACGACGCCGCAAACAGAAATTTTTTAAGCATAAGGGCACAGTTAATGATTGGTGAATAATAGCGGTTTTGGGATAATGCTGCGATGCTTATCCGTCTGCTTATAATCTTATCGCTAGTTTGCGCCTCAGCCAGTTTAGCGGTCTCCGAAGCAAAGGAGCAGATGAGACACGCGGGTTCCGGACGGGCCATTGACGGTGATACTTTGATCATCAGTGGCCGAAAGGTTGATTTATTTGCCATCACGGCACCAGCTCCGTACCAGATCTGTCGGGAATTAACCTGCCATGGTTTACGTGATTATGTGCGGCAGTCACGCCCGGACTGTTCTGGCCAGCCTGCTGGCCGGCCGGCAAATTGAATGCGTGCTTGAAATGCTAGCCAAAAAAAAAGATGCAAGGGCCACGGCGGGCCTGTGGAGCGGTCTGTTCGCGCCACCCGGCACGGCGTCCGTTACCGGCCCAGAGACCAGCACCGAAACCGACTGGGCGGCAACCGGGGCGCGGCCCCGCCCATGATATGGCGCGCCCCTTTTCTTTGCTGTCTGCTGCTTTCGCTCCTGACCGGTTGCGGCTGGGTGGAGCAAAACGCACCCCTGGAAAAGGTAGAGAACCTGGCTGCCCTTACGGAAACGACGCCCGCCTGGCAATCGCCCCTATTGCAGCAGCATCATCTGGTCGGGCGGATTTGGCGCTCGGCGGACGGCCGTTTTGTCGACCAGAAGGTTCTAGCCGAGGATTTGGTCAGGGCCGCCTATATCTTGTTGGGGGAAAAACATGACAATCCAGATCACCATCTGTTACAGGCCCGCCTGATCGAATTACTAATTGCCCTGGGTCGCCGACCGGCGGTGATTTGGGAGATGATCCCCGAAACAAAACAACCAATTCTCGATAGTTATTTTACCCAGCATTCCCGTGACGGCAAGGCCTTGGGGGAAAGCCTGGGCTGGAATCTTAGCGGCTGGCCCGCCTGGCACATGTACCAACCGGTGGCGAAGGCGGCGATGGCCGCGCATTTGCCAATGTACGCCGCCGGCCTGCCCAAATCCGCAATCCGCGCCCTGGCCCGTCGCAAGCCATCGTTCAAGTTTGCCAAGCGCCAGCGTGCCCTGGGTCTGCACATCGCCCTGCCCGCCGGGATGCGTGAACGTAGTTTGGAGCAATTGTTCCAGGGCCATTGCGAGATGATGCCACGCAACAGCCTGACGCCCATGTTCAATGTCCAGCGGGTCAAGGATGCGGTCTTTGCCGAGCATATGCTGACCAGCGGTCAGAGCGACGGGGCTTTGTTGATCGCCGGCAACGGCCATGTTCGCAAGGATCTGGGCGTGCCTCTGTTTCTAAAGCGCCATCAACCAGGCATTCGAATTGTAACGGTGGCATTGATCGAAGTTCAGGATGACCTGATGGACCCCACCGATTACGGCGAAATTTTTTCCGCCCCCCTGCTGCCCTTTGACTATGGCTGGTTCACGCCTCGGATCGACGACAAGGATCATTGCGCCCAACTCCGCAAACGGTTCGCCAAACCGGCCAAGGCAAAGCCAAAGGTGCCACAGCCCGCAGCAGCAGAAAAGCCTGCGGAAAAACCTGTGGAAAAACCAGCGCCCAAACCGAAACAGGAACCAGAAGAACAGCCATCGGAAGCAAAACCACAGCCCAAGCCGCAAGAAAAGATAAAGGCGGCGCCAAGATCATGGCCGGTGGGGAAAAAGGTGCCGGCCCACGAAACGGCTAAGCCGGATGAGGAAGCGAAGCCAGATGAGGCCGAAACGGAATTAACTGATTTAGAGGAACATGAGGTGGAGGAGCGAAAGCCGGTGAAGATGAAAGACGCCGAACCGGCGCTCGGCATGCCGCCCGTACCAAGAAGCAAACCGCCTAAACCAAAACCTTAGAATATGTCGTGGCTCAGATTTTGAAGACCGCATCCGCCGCGCCGTGCGCGGTTTGCTTATCCTTGATCGCGGCACGTACGCGGGCGATCTCCGCCTCCATCTCGCCAATATAGTCTTGCAACTGCTCCATGGACATCAATTGCAGATCAGGCTTTCCTTTAGGAACCTCGGGCGGTTCCAGATCATCGGTGTCCATTATAGCCTCTCGCCATTGCCTATTTTGCAGCATAATACTAGACCAATGGTTTGATCCAGCCACAAATGCCACTGCAAAAGAACGAGAATGCCCATGAGCGCCCTGCCTGAAAGCATGACCGCAATTGAAATCGTCACATTTGGCCCGCCCGAGGGCTTGCAGCCGACGCAACGGCCCGTGCCCGAGGCCGGACATGGCGAAGTCCTGATCAAGATCGCCGCTGCCGGCGTCAACCGGCCCGACGTCATGCAGCGCGCCGGCAACTATCCCCCGCCGCCCGGCGCATCCGACATTCCGGGCTTGGAGGTCGCGGGCGAAGTCGTATTCGCCGGCCCAGGAGTCGATGGGAGTGTCGATGGGGCCGCCGTGGGCGATCAGGTCTGCGCCCTGGTGGCGGGCGGCGGCTATGCCGAATATTGCGTGGCGCCCGCCGCCCTGTGTCTACCCGTTCCCAGTTGCCTGAGCATGGCAGAGGCGGCGGCGTTGCCCGAAACATTCTTCACGGTTTGGACCAATGTTTTCCAACGCGGCGCCCTGCGGGGTGGCGAAAGCATTCTGATCCATGGCGGCTCGTCGGGTATTGGCACCACCGCGATCCAGCTGGCGAAAGCATTTGGCGCCAGAATTTTCACCACTGCCGGAAATCAGGACAAATGCCAGGCTTGTGAGGAATTGGGCGCGGAGCGGGCAGTCAACTACCGCACGGAAAATTTCGCCGAGGTGATCGCCGAGGCCACCGGGGGTGAAGGTGTCGATCTAATCCTTGATATGGTGGGCGGTGATTATTTCGTTCCCAACATATCCTCTCTGGCCGTGGAAGGACGCTTGGTGCAGATCGCGGTTTTACACGGGCCGAAAGTACCGAATTTTTCGATCCTGCCAATCATGATGAAACGCCTGACAGTGACCGGGTCAACCCTGCGGCCCCGCACGGTAGCGCAAAAGGCGGTAATCGCCGACGAGCTGCGGGATCAGGTCTGGCCGCTGCTGGAACAGGGCAGCGTGCGCCCGGTGATGGATAAAAGTTTTGCCCTTGCCGATGCCGCCGGCGCGCATGCCCGGATGGAAGGCAGCGAACATATTGGCAAGATTATCTTGACGGTCTAGGCCACGTTGGCGTAATGGCCCGACAGTCCCTTTACGCGTGCCCGTGCGCCCTGGATGCAGCTGTTCTTGGCGCGGACGGGGAAGCGCGTTATATAGGGGTTAACAGAATTATTACGATGAAGGCCACCCCTGACGGCATGGTGTGAAAACGCCGTATATTTGGCTGTTTTTTTGGGTTGCCGCATTCAGGAGTCATATAGATGACCGAAGTATTGATGCCGAAAGCGACAGCCGTTTGGCTGGTCGACAACACCACTCTGACCTTCGACCAGATCGCCGCTTTCTGCAACCTGCATGCGCTGGAAGTGCAAGGCATCGCCGATGGCGACGTCGCCACTGGAATTAAGGGTGTGGATCCTATCGCCACGGGGCAATTGAACCAGGACGAGATCGACCGTTGCACCAACGATGCCGCGCAGCGGCTGCGCCGCTCGGACGCCAGGTTGCGGGAAACCCAAAGACGCAGCAAGGGGCCGCGCTACACGCCCTTGTCGCGGCGCCAGGACCGGCCCAATGCCATTGCCTGGCTGGTGCGCTATCACCCGGAATTGACCGATGCGCAGGTTTCCAAGCTAGTGGGCACGACGAAGCAGACCATCACCGCCGTGCGCGACCGCACGCACTGGAATATCTCTAATATTACGCCGCAAGACCCGGTAACCTTGGGTTTGAGCAGGCAGGTGGATCTGGACGGTGCGGTGCAAAAGGCACAGGACAAGCTGGAAAAGCAGCAGGCCAAGGCCGACAAGGAATTGGCCAAGAAGCGTGCCGCCTCGTTAAGCGCGGCAGAGGAATCCGGCCAGCCCTCGGCACAGCGCGACGATGATCAGGCAGCTTTAGCGGCCAGTCTGGCGGCCGACGCAGAGGCACCGGCGGAAGCCGAGCCCGAGGCCGAGCCATCGGCGGAAAATATCTTTGGCGCGGAACCGGAAGCGAAGCCGGAGCCGGAGGAAGACAACCCCAGTGCCGAGGATGTCTTCGGCAACTAAACGCCACATGAAATTGTAAAGGCTGGTTTTTTGAACGCACCGTCCCACGCGTCAAAGGACAAGAGCTGGCGCAGCCTGTGGCTGTCCTCGGGCGCACTGTCCCTGGCCTTGCTGGGCGATGCCTTGATTTACATCGTGCTTCCCGTCAATGCCGAGGCCTTCGGCGTTGGTTTGGCCTGGGTCGGCATTCTGCTGGCAGCAAACCGCATCGTGCGGACATTTTCCTATGGCATGATCGCCGTCCTTGGCGAACGTATCGGCATAAGGAACCTCTGCATCCTGGCCACCGTCACGGCAATTGTCTCCACCGCCATGTATGGCCTGGTGGCGGGCTGGGCCGCACTGCTGGTTGCCCGAATTCTGTGGGGGCTGTCATACGGCGCCCTATTGCTGGCCGCCCTAGGTTATGCTGCGTCCGACCGTGCGCGGACCGGTTCCCGGGTTGGCGTCAGCCGGGCCATCGAACAGGTTGGGCCATTGCTGGCCCTGACCGTGGGCGCCTGGCTGGCCGGCATTGTTGGACCGCAAGAGGTCTTTCTCTACCTCGCCCTAGTTTCCTGCATCGGTGCGCTGTTCGCCCTAAAACTGCCGCGGCGGATCGACAAACCACCCACACCGCGCGCCGACCTTCCCTCCGCCCTGCCAAAACCAGATCGCCTGGATATCTTGATTTTCTGGATGGGTTTCAGTATCGACGGTGTTTTCACCATGACCGTTACCATCATGCTGGCGGAACATATCGTCCTGGAAATGGCCATGTTGTTGGGCGGGTTGTTCTTCGCTGGCCGGCGGGTGATCGAGATGGTGGCTGCGCCCTTGTCCGGCTATATCGCTGACCGCTTCGGCGTCCGCACACCATTGACCGCGACATCTTTCCTTCTCGTCATTGGTTTGGGATTGGTGGGTCTGGGCTGGCTTTATACCGGCGCACTTGCAATCGTGCTGGCGCGCGGTGCCCTGGGAACTTTGATCCCGGCGGCGGTAGCGCTGTTCGCGCCCGATGCGGTGCTGCAATCCTTGGCGCGCAATCAAACCTGGCGCGACATCGGCGCCGCGATGGGCCCGCTGACCACGGGCTTCGTGCTCGGCTCAACCACACCGGAGAACCTTCATCGGGTCTTGGCAATGATTGTCCTGGCCAGTCTGCTATGGCTGCTCGCATGGCCGACGTGGCGATCAAGATAGGTGGGCGGGCACCGGCGGCGGCGGCACCGTCTGAAGAAATCTAATCGGGCAGCGTGCGTTCAACCACTTCGTGACGGCAAGCGGCATCATGGTTCTTGGGCGCGGGCAATTTAATGCGCGGACCGCCGGTCACCGTGCCAGAAAGGCCCGCGAACCTTCCGTTACCGCCGTAAAGCGCGCCCTTGCTGCCCTTTGGACCAGCCATGCCCCAAACCATGAATTTTGAGACATCATCGGCATTCACCATACAAAAATACGGCGCGGTAAAGCCGAATCAAGGTTCTGGGCGGTTGCTGCGGCACCAATCATCGCCATATCTTCGAGATCAGTGCCGCCTACAAGGAGGCCGCTTAGGATCATTGACCTTGTTCTCCCCTTCTCCGAATGTCGCTATTGCATTGCCATGGCCTGAATGTTTCAAAGGCCATCAATTGTAGGAGCCTAAATTTCAGGGAAGGGGAGCTTCGTGCAAGAGCTCAAGGACAAAACAGCGTTGGTGACCGGCGCCAGCAAGGGCATTGGCGCCGCCACCGCCCGGGAACTAGCAGGTCTGGGCGTCAATGTCATATTGGCGGCGCGCTCGGCAAGAGAGATCGAAGCAATCGCGGCTGAAATTCGACGGGCCGGTGGCCAGGCCGAGGCCGTGCCTTGCGATGTTAGCCGCTATGACGATGTCGCCGCCGCCGTTGCACGCTGCCAGGATGTGTTGGTGGCTTGGATATCCTGATCAATAACGCCGGCGTCATAGAACCCATCGCGCGCCTTGCGGACTCCGATCCTGAAACCTGGAGCCACGCCGCCGACATCAATTACAAAGGCGTCTACCACGGCCTGCGCGCCGCGATCCCNGTTATGCTCNCACAAGATGCCGANGGCCCCCGGCATGGGAATGGGGGCGCGATCGTCAATGTCAGCTCGGGCGCGGCGACGGGTGTACGCGAGGGCTGGAGCCATTATTGCTCCGCCAAGGCAGCGGCACTGTTACTGACACGCAGCGTCCATTTGGAATATGGCACGCAAGGCATCCGTGTGGTCGGCCTGAGCCCCGGCACCGTGGCGACGGAGATGCAGGTTCTCATCAGGGCCTCAGGCGTCAATCCGGTCAGCCAGCTGGACCCTTCCGTCCATATTCCCGCCGCGTGGCCGGCCCGCGCCATTGCCTGGCTGTGCACCGAGGATGCGGCGGAATTCTGCGGCGGCGATGTCTCGCTAAAGGATGAGGAAATCCGCCGGCGGGTTGGATTGCAATAGGTGCCATCAGCATTTCAGAGAGGGATTTAGACCGTTTCTTGGCACTGACTTACCCGTCATGAGCCGTTCTCATTCCAGCCTTGCGCCTCCATTCACCCAGCGGCCAAGCAGATTACGTTCAGCCGTGGTCATGCCGCTATCGCGCCGGCTCGGCATGGTACGAGCATCAACGGCGCGCACCTTATATGCGTTGGGCATGGCGCTTGATGCTCTCCGGTTGATCAAAGGTAACACCTCCCGGAGCAGGGCCGAATGTGCGGTCCGAGGGGACCGTGGAATGACAACTCAAGCAGGGCGCGATGATAATGTTACGCGCGGCGGTGAACGAGACCGCCCCAGCTCGCGCAGCGACGGCGCCGCGTTGACAAGAAATGCGGCAACGCCCAACGTGGCCACAGGGCCCAACGCCCACACTCCGGCCCGCCTGCTGACGACCACATGGAGCAGTGCGATGAACCCCGCCACCAGAAGGGCAAGAATAATCCAGTTGAAGTGATGGCCGTAGAGCACCGCATAATGGCTGCTGAGCATCAAAATGACGGTGGAAAATTATGTAGCTGTTGTGTACCGAACGCTCCTGGGCCCGTGCGCAGAGTACACCGTCGGCTGTCCGGCCGGATCCCCGCGCTTCGCTCATCTCGCGGAGCGCCGGCAGAATTCTTAACTAGACATTGGCCAGCAAGAGCGTGCCCAGCGCCGCTCCGAGAAGAATGAAAGCGGCCCGGCCGAAAAAAGTCGGGTGAGGCTAAAGGCTGTTCCGACGAATACAGCATACGAAAATGCGCCCAATACAACCGCCGATGGATTGACGGCATGCGCCACAGCAGATCGAAGCCACCCCAAAATAGAATAAGAAATGCCGCGATGATCGCCGTACCCGTCAGACCATCTATGGGCTCCCCGTCCGCGCCGGTGTGAAGGCCGCCACCGGGCGGCTTGGCGACCATGACCAGAAGCAGCAGCACGCTTACCCAGGTTAGCGTGGTCTCGCGCTTGAACCAGATATGTGTTTTCGCCAGTCCGTCAGGGCCAAGTTTAAGCTTCTCCACGAACAGCGAGCCTGCCAGGTCGATGAGCCAGGGTTCACCGTGTTCTCCCTTTGTCGCCCGCTCGAAATTCGCGAAGATGCGGTTGAGCCAAAGAAGATAGAGTGAGCCGCCAATCCAGAAAATCGCCGCAATCACGTGAAACCAGCAGAGCACGAGGTCTAGCCAGTCGATGGCGTTCCGGTCTATTGCCGGTTTCCTTCAGGGTCGATGGGTCATACGTTGTACTTCATCGGCAAATCATGAACCGTAGAACTTGGCGCCGAAGCGGTCATCTCGGCGCTAATGGTCCCCGTGAAGGCATTGGCGCCCTAAGACTAGTAGAGGCCACATGCATCAACTTAACTCCATGCCACGCCGCCGCAGCAAACGGCCCGGCAGGGCACCGCTGTGTTCGCCCTGCTCGACCACGACCGTGCCATTGACGATCACGGTCTGGATGCCGGCGGGATATTGATGCGGCTCGTCATAGGTTGCCTGATCGATGATGTTGTCAGCATCGAAGATAACCAGATCGGCGGCATGGCCTTCCCGCAGGATGCCGCGATCCACCATGCCAAGCGCCCGCGCCGCGCCGCCGGTCATCTTGTGGATTGCCTGCGGTAGCGAGAGCAGGCCGAGGTCGCGCCCATAGCGCCCGATCAAGCGGGGGAATGTGCCATAGAGCCGGGGATGCGGCTTGCCCTGGCCGGTGATGCCGTACGGCGCGACACAGGGCCCGTCCGAACCGATCAGTGCCGTTGGTTCGGCGGAAATCGTGCGCACGTCCTCTTCCGACATGCAGCGCACCAAAATACGGGTCGCGCCCCGATCAGCGATGATGATGTCGCAAATGGCGTCGATCTCGTCACAGCCCCGCTCGGCGGCAATATGATCAATCGTCGCGCCGGGTTCGCATCCGGAATTTGGCGAAATGGCGATACGGATATCCTGCCAGGATTCGATCCGGCCAAAATTGTTGAACCCGACCTCGGCCACCTTTTGCCGGATACGCGAGCGGTTATAGGGATCAGCCAGTCGTTCAAGCATCGCGTCCATGCCGCCCTCCTGCAGCCAGACCGGCAGCAGAAAGCGCAACGGATTGGTACCCCAGTCATAGGGGTATTGGTCGCAATCGACATCAACACCGCGGCCTCGTGCGAATTTGACCGCTTCCAGCATACGGTCCATCTGTCCCCAATTATCAGTGCCCGAAAGTTTCATATGAGCAACCTGGACATGGACGCCGCAATGTTCGCCGATGTCAATCGCTTCGGCCAATGCCTCGTGGACGGCATGGGATTCATCTCGGATATGCGATGAGTAGCGCGCACCATGGAGCTTCAGCACATGGCCCAGGTCACGTAACTCCGCCGCCTCGCTATAACTTCCCGGCGCGGTGAACAGGCCCGATGATAGGCCGAGCGCGCCGGCCTCCAACCCCTCTTCGAGCATTTCCTGCATGTGCCGGCGCTCGGCCTCGTTCGGCGCCCGGTCTTCCATGCCCATCGCCATTAGCCGCAACGTGTTGTGCCCGACCTGCATGACCGTGTTCACCGCGATATCGGGCCAGCCGTCCATATAACTCCCGAAATCGGTTTCCTCGAAGTCCAACCAGGGCGCGCTGCCGGATAAATAATCGCGCAGCCCATCGACCTTCCCCGGCAATGCGGGTGCGACGGAAAAGCCACAATTGCCGACCACTTCCGTGGTGACGCCTTGGCGGATCTTTGCCTCGGCTAGCGGGTTGAGCGGCAGAGTAAAATCGGAATGGGTATGGATATCGATAAATCCCGGCGCGACAATGCGCCCCTCGGCATCAATTACCCGGGCGGCGCTGTCAGTCCGGCCGTCTTCGATGGCGGCGATGTGGCCATCACGTAACGCGATATCGGCGCGCCATGCCGGCGCTCCCGTACCATCGATGATCTCGCCGCCCTTGATCAGGATATCGTCCATGGCGCCCTCCCTACGGGCCGAACGTCGAGCGGCCGACAAGATTTCCTGCCAGGCGGCTATTTGTTTTGCCGGTTCTCGATCAAGTCCTCTACGACCGCCGGTTCCGCCAGGGTCGAGGTATCACCCAAATTGGAGAAATCATCTTCAGCGATCTTGCGCAGGATACGGCGCATGATCTTGCCCGAGCGGGTCTTAGGCAAGCCCGGTGCAAACTGGATCAAATCAGGGGCGGCGAACGGTCCGATATCCTTGCGCACCCACAAAATCAATTCTTTGCGCAATTCCTCATCACCATCCAGGCCGGCATTTAGGGTAACATAGGCATAGATGCCCTGGCCCTTGATGTCGTGGGGATAGCCGACCACCGCCGCCTCGGCCACATCGTGATGCCCCACCAGAGAACTTTCAATCTCCGCCGTACCCATACGATGGCCCGAGACATTAATCACATCATCGACCCGTCCGGTAATCCAGTAATAGCCGTCCTCGTCCCGGCGGCAACCGTCACCGGCGAAATATTTGCCGGGATAGGTCGAAAAATATGCTTCTATAAAACGGTCATGATCGCCATACAGACTGCGCATCTGGCCGGGCCAGCTATCAAGAATGCATAGATTGCCTGATGCCGCACCCTCCAGCAAATTGCCGTCACTATCCACCAGGGCCGGTTGGATGCCAAAGAATGGCCGGGTCGCGGAACCAGGCTTCAACGCGGTGGCGCCAGGCAGCGGCGTGATCATGATGCCCCCAGTTTCAGTCTGCCACCAGGTATCTACAATGGGACAGCGCCCTTCGCCAACCACGTTGTAATACCAGAGCCAGGCCTCCGGATTGATCGGTTCGCCGACACTGCCCAGTAAACGCAGTGATTTGCGCGAGGTTTTCGTGACCGGGTCATTGCCCTCACGCATCAGCGCGCGTAGCGCCGTGGGCGCGGTGTAGTAAATATTGACCTGATGCTTGTCGCAGACCTGCCAGTGGCGCGAGGCATCGGGGTAATTCGGCACCCCTTCGAACATTACGCTGGTCGCGCCGTTGGCCAGGGGGCCGTACAGGATATAGCTGTGGCCCGTGACCCAGCCCACATCCGCCGTGCACCAATAGATATCACCATCATGATAGTCGAAGACATATTGATGTGTCATAGAGGCATAGACCATGTAGCCGCCCGTGGTGTGCAGGACGCCTTTGGGTTTGCCGGTGGAGCCGGAGGTATAGAGAATAAACAGCGGGTCTTCCGCGCCCATTTCCTCCGCCCCGCATTCGTCGGACTGATCCGCGATCAGGTCGTGGTACCAGACGTCGCGATCTGCAGCCATGTTGATGTCGGCGCCGGTGCGGTTGACCACCACGCAATGATCGACGGTGGGGCAGCTTTCCAGGGCGTCATCCGTATTAGCCTTGAGCGGAATAATGCGGCCGGCGCGTACGCCTTCGTCCGAGGTGATGACGATATTGGAGTGGCAATCATGGATGCGGCCTGCCAGTGAGTCGGGTGAGAAGCCACCGAAGACAACGGAATGAACCGCGCCGATGCGGGCGCAGGCCAAAACCGCAAATGCGATTTCCGGTATCATTGGCAGATAAATGGTGACCCGGTCGCCACGCTTGACGCCGAGGGATTTCAGGCCATTGGCGAATTTGCACACCGCCGCATGCAGCTCACCATAAGTGAAGCTTTTGCTGTCGGCGGGATCATCGCCTTCCCAGATGATCGCGGTCTGGTCGCGGCGGGTATCCAGATGGCGGTCGAGGCAATTGTACGAGGCATTCAGGGTGCCGTCTTCGTACCATTTTATGGAGACATCGCCAGGGCCATAGGTGGTGTTCTTCACCTTGGTATAAGGCTTGAACCAATCGATCCGCTTGCCTTGCTCGCCCCAGAAGCCATCGGGGTCGTCCAATGACTGCTGATACATGGCAAGATACTTGTCGTTATCGGCAAAGGCTTTCTGGGCCCAAGCGTCAGGAACGGGGAAGAGTTCGTTATGGCTCATCATGGCCTCCCTAGAGCATTTCCGAATAGTAAATGCTCTGATTCTTAAGAGTAGAGCAATTTTTCCAATTATTTAGAATCTCTTCGCGAATCACATTAGATCGGAATTGCTCTAGACGTCTAACGTTGCGCTTGATTATCGTGAAAAATTTATCTGGGACAAGAGAAGAGGCGCTGGAAAAGACGCTAAAGTGCCTTGAGTGGGACCGCCATCATGGTCCAGTGCAAGACCTCAAATAATTCCGTCTTCGGCAAGCCGTGCCAGCGTCGCCGTGCTTTTTTCAAGCAGGCCTAGATAAATTTCATCATTGTGCTGGCCCAGCCTGGGACCGGTCGATGCCACATGACCCGGCGTGCCCATGAGTTTAGGAATAACGCCCGGCATCGCCATGGGGCCATCTTCCTGATCCTCGACCGTGATGAAGCTGTCGCGGGCCTGATAGTGCGGATCGTCGGCGATATCAGCCGGCGTATAAATACCGCCGAACGGCACGTTGCCAGCGACCAGGCGGTTTTCTATATCGGAGAAATCCCGGGCGCCGATCCAATCGGCCAAAATTCCCTCCAATTCATCTGCGCGTGCAATACGCTCCCGGCTAACCGAATAGCGCGGATCGTTCGCCATTTCCGGCATCTCCATGGCTTCCACAAGCCTACGGTACACTTTGTCACCACCGGCAGCGATCTGCACATACCGGCCATCCTTCGTCTCGAAGGTGCCGGCGGGCGAGAAACCTTGATTGCGGTTGCCGACCCGTTCGCGAATTTCTCCCGTCACGTGGTAATTGGCCAGCAGATCACCGGTGATGCGAAAGGTCGGCTCGTACAGCGCCAGGTCGATCATTTGTCCCATCCCGCTCCCACCATTGGCAGCGTCGCGCTGGTATAGCGCCATCATCGCGGCGTAGGCTCCGAAGGTTCCAGTGTTGTAGTCGGCGGTGGCAAAGGCGGGGCGGACCGGAAAGCGGTCGGGAAACCCCGTCGGGTACATATAGCCCGAGAACCCGAGCGCGATCCGGTCATAGCCCGCGCGTTTTGAATAGGGCCCGGTTTGCCCATAGCCCGACACCCGCACCATGATCAGACGCGGATTAAGTTCATGCAGCGCCTCCCAGCCTAGGTTCCATTTCTCCAGTGTTCCGGGCGTAAAATTCTCCATCAGTATGTCCGCTTTCCCGACCAACTCGCGGAGAATATCCTGGCCCTCCCTGACACGAAGATTGAGCGTCACCGATTTCTTGTTCCGCGCTTCGACCCGCCAAATGGGTGGCCGCCCCGCCTCGCCATCCACGGGCGTGCCACGCAGGCCGTCGCCTGGCCCCGGTTGTTCAATCTTGATGACCTCGGCTCCAAAATCACCCAGCAACGTAGCCCCAAATGGCCCCGCTATAAGGGTGCCGATATCCAGCACCCTTATTCCAGCCAGCGGCGGTGTTTTCATCTGCCTTCTCCAATCGCATGTTTGTGTATTGGAACAACGGCTTCCAGTTTATCGCGACCCTTGTGCCGTCTCCAAGGCCACACTCAACCCCGGCGTTGGGCCCGAAAGTTTTTCCAGGTGATCCAGATAACCAGTGCTACCGTCATCAGCAAAAAGCCCATGGCAATGGGGCGGCCATAGAAGATTGCCAGATCACCGTCCGAAATCAACAACGCCTGGCGCAGGCCGTCCTCGATCATTGGGCTCAGGATAAAGCCTATCAACAAGGGTGGAATGGGAAAGCCGAATTTGATCATCAGATAGCCCAGGATGCCCATTCCCAGCATGACATAGATTGGGAACTGACCGCCGCCGGCCACGAAGGTGCCGGTGATGCAAAGCACGATAACCAGCGGGAATAGTAGGGAGCGCTTGAGCTTGATGGCCTGAATGAAGCCGCGCAGTCCGATCAGCGCCACGAACAGATGCATACATGAGGTGATCAGCATCCCGATCATGAAGGCGGAGACAAAGCCACCCTGTTCGGTGAACAAGGTCGGGCCCGGTATCAGGCCATGCACCATGAAGGCGCCAAGCATGATGGCGGTGATGACATCGCCCGGAATGCCCAAGGTCAGCAATGGAATGAAGGTGGCGCCGCATACGCCGTTGTTGGCGGATTCCGCCGCCGCTACACCTTCAATGGCGCCCTTGCCGAACATTTCGGGTTCCTTCGACATATTCTTGGCCATGCCGTAGGCCAGGAAGGCTGCGATAGAGGAGCCAATGCCGGGGATGGCGCCGATGAAAATACCCAGGGGCGCCGAACGCAGCATGGTCGGAAAGACGATTTTGAATTCCTCCCACGTCACCCGGTTGTCATCTCCTTTCGTGGAGATCTCGATCACGGTGCGGCTTGCCGTTACCCGCAAGCTATTTTCGATCTGCACCAAGGCTTCCGAGATGGCGAATAGCCCGATAATCATGGCGATAAAATGCAGCCCGCCGGTCAGCTTATAAAAGCCGAAATGCATGCGCGGCATGCTCTCCAGCGGATCCATGCCGATGGTGGCCATCAACAACCCCAGGCAGCCGGCGATCACCCCCTTAATCAAATTGTCACCAGAGACGAACCCAATAATCGTCAGGGCAAATAGGCCAAGGGCAAAAAATTCTGCCGGTCCGAACGTGGTCGCGATCTTGGCCAATTGCGCGGCTGCCAGGATCAGCGCGATATCCGACAGAATTTCGCCAAACACTGAGGCATAGATTGAAAGCTTCAAGGCTTTNCCGGCCTTTCCCTGCCGCGCCAGGGCATATCCGTCGATTGCCGTCGCTGCCGCCGCCGGCGCGCCGGGTACATTGATCAGAATGGCCGAGATGGAGCCGCCATGGGTGCCGCCCTTGTAGATGCCTATCAACATGGACAAACCCGCCAGGGGCGGCATGTGATAAGTGAACGGCAGGGCCAAGGCGACGGCCAGGGGCACATTCAGTCCCGGTATGGCACCAATGACGATGCCGACAACCAAGCCACCCGCCATCAACAGTAGGTTTTGCAGATGAAAGATCTGGTCGAAACCGGTGACGATAATGTCCATGAAAGAAGATCTCTAGTGGTGGGAATAGCTAAAAAAGAGAAGCCTCGGGCAGCAGAATGATCATGACTTCTTGGAAAAAGAAAAACAGCGCCGGTGGCGCGACCGCGGCTGCGATGACCAAGCCACGCCAACGCCGGTTGCCGTAGATGATCGAAAGCATAAGCAAGGTCGCGCTGGTCGCTAGCAGATAGCCGAATAACGGCATGCCGACGATATACAGGCCCATGACGGCGATGGCGGCAATGACATAAGGAGTTGGCGAGGCGTGACTTTCGCCATCCTCCGCCCCGTCATCAACTCCCTGTCTGACGGCGTCACGATCACGGTTCCGCCATCCATTCCAGCAAAGTAACGCTGACAAAACGGCGATTGCCGCGCTCAAGGCGCAAGGAAAAGAGGACGGCGTAAGTCCCATCTCGTTGTACTCGTCAACGGTTAGAGGCGCGGCAAAATAAATCACAATGCCAAAGACACATAGGAAGGCGCCGGCAAAAAAGTCAACTCGGGCCATATTCATGATTAGGGCAACCCTCACCACCACGCCGGCGAAAAAACCGGCGCGGCGGCGTAGTTTCCTGCCTCGCTATTTCTGACGATAGGTATTCCAGTCGCGGTCCCAAATCTTGCCGAACGCGGGGCCATCGAGATAGTTGACGGAGGTGCCGCTGTTCTTGGCAAACTTCAGGAAGGCTTTATCCTCGGTCGTCTTCTTTAGGGCTTCACTCAATTTCTTGACGATCTCAGGCGGTGTACCCTTGGCAACCGCCAGGCCCGTCCAAGGCACCAGCACCAAGTCAAAGCCTAGTTCCTTCATAGTCGGGGTGTCGGGCAAGGCGTGATGGCGCTCGGCCGAGAAAATCCCGATAGCATTCATATTGCCCGCTTTGATATGTGAGACGCCCGCCGAGACATCGCCCAACGAGGCCATGCCCACGTGGCCTCCCAGGACCATCGGCAGGGACTTCGCATCGCCCTTGGCTGGGATATGCTTCAATTTAATGCCGGCGGCTTTCGCGAACTTCATCACGGCGCGCCAGGGCAGAACCTTTGAGGGCGAGGCAAAAGTCGCCTTGCCCGGATTAGCCTTGGCGTAAGCGATCAAAGACTTGGCGTCCGAATAGGGTTGGCTCTTGCCGCCGACGACCAACATTGTCCGGGCCGAGATTTGCCCCACCGGGATGAAATCACGGGGTATGAAGCCCACATCGCGGACGGCAGGCTGCAGCACTTGGTTACCCACCGTTGTCACCAGGACCGTGTAGCCATCCTTTGGCGCATCCAGAACCGACCGGGTGCCAATCGTGCCGACACCGCCGACCCGGTTCACCACGGCAATCGGTACACCCAGATGATTGGACATGTAGCTTGCCGTCATCCGGCCTGTAATGTCCGTGCTGCCGCCAGCCGGCCACGTCACGACGAAAGTGACGGGCTTAGCGGGATAGTCCACCGCCGATGCCGTAGATGCCACCGCAAGGGCCAGCGTCGCGGCACCAAGCACCGATAGGATTATTAGTCGAGTCAGTTTCTTCATTTCTACCTCCCAGAATTGCTTCTCAAATTTCTCTAGTCGCACGCAAAAGTCGCACGCAAACGCTTCACCAAAGCCGCCTGAGGCAGCAAGTCTAACGCGAATTTTGCCAGTTTGTCTTCATCCATCTCGATGCTCAGCCCCGGCCCCGTGGGAACCAGCGCAGTTTGCCCCGCCAAGGGGAAGGGCGCGCCAAGGCGCGGGAGGCGCCACGCGGCACGGCCAGGACCGCCTTCAGCGGCATCAAGATGGTGAACAGTTCAATATTTTTTTGATTTTCATGGACGTTTCAATCGTGGTTCATGAAGACAGGGCTGACCCAAACAATGTGGCCATTGTATTGCCGCGCCCTGAGATAGATATTCGACGGGTCCGCGCCTACATCCAGATTAACCTTGCCGCTGACATGACTTGCGGCGGCGGGGACCAAGCGGTGCCATTGATAATTTTCCTGA
The DNA here is from genome assembly GCA_002731375.1 of Rhodospirillaceae bacterium. GTDB lineage: Bacteria > Pseudomonadota > Alphaproteobacteria. The sequence continues at coordinate 44,058 of PCBT01000033.1, forward strand.
GGGAATTCGCCGGTGCGCATATTGTCCGAGCCTGTGAACAGATCGCCAATGGCGCTCCTGCTATGGCGATCAGTAGGTGCCGACATTTGCAGATCCAGCACGGTCTTCGCGCTGCCTTGCAATTCCAGGATCACGCTCTGGTTCGGATTTTGCCGATAAGCACCCTTGCGCCCGGAATAGGATTGGATGCTCATTGCGGTTTCGGACAATTGTGCAATCCGGTGTCGGCGTTCCTCGACGAACGGGCCCGATTGCAAGCAGGGAAAGGCGCGCAGAATGCGGCCATCATGGACCGTCAGATCAAAGGCCCAGTCGCAGAGCCGCTCCAACGCAAGATCGCCCCACGGGCCCCAGCCCCATTCCAGCCGAATTTGAAATTTTTTCCCCATGGCCTCATCCAACGAGACATCCGGTCTGGCGTAAGCACGATGCACGATGCAGCCGTCCTGGACCAGCTCCACCACGTCCATTTCATCTCGGCCCTCAACATCATAGGTGACTTCAATGGATGATCCCGTCTGAATGACCGATCCCATGACATTGCCGTCGACGGTGAAATCCACCTCGATCCGATCGCCGGTCAGGGCCCAGGTACGCCGGTTGTTGATGGCGTCCATGATGGCGCCCCGGTTCAGATCCTCAGCCAGCACGCCCAATAGCCCTTCGCCATAGGCGCCGGGAAAGGCATTGTGGCTATCCGACGATGCCACGAAACCGAACTTCAAACCCCGACCCAGGCCGACCCGTGCCGTATTCGCCGTCTGTCGTCCGCCCAGGGAATGGTTGAAGAACGTGGGTAGGCCCCGGTCCTCCTCGGAATTGCCATGCTCGGAGAATATTTCCACCACCGGGGTGCAGCATTCATCGAACTCATCCCAATTGACGCCGCGCTCGCCGCGGGGATAGGCGAGATGATGGGGGATCATCAGGGCGTTCTTCGCGCCGCAAAAGCGGCGCAGATCGGTGATGTGATCAGGATATGCCATGGGCTGGTGATCATCGGGGAAGACCACACATTGATCGCCGAACCGGCTGGAATGCCATTCGAAGCCGAGATAGGCCGCGAATTCCCCATCCCGGTTGGCATCCGCGATCAACTCCTGAACCTTTGGCCAGCCGTTGCGCAGAACCTCGAAACCGTTCAGCCAGTGATTTTCCCGCCCCCCCTCCATGGCCTTCATGTCGTGCCAACTGGAATGACCCGTAAAGGCAAAAAAATTCAGATGACTCTGGGCCACATCAATGCTGCGTTCCAATGAACCAACGCCGTAACCCATGGCATTATGGTTATGGATGTCGCCAAATAGTTTGGTGTGGGAGGTGCTCACAAAAAAGCCTATTCGCGGAATTTATTGTTATAAGTACCATATGGTTATCAATCCTAACCGCCACGCGCGGCTATCGTCAAACCTTGAAGCTGGTGAGTGCCATGAAGCTGTCAATATGCAATGAAGTATTGGGGGACATGCCTTTCCCTGAACAATACCAAATGGCGGCGGTGCGGCAGGCGGCGAAGGATGCCGGCATTATCGCGGCCCTGAAGCGCCATGACTACGAGGGCTGGATCGCCGCCGAACCGTTCCGTTACGAACCCGACGGCCCAACCTGCGCGGCCTGATCGAAGGGGTCAAAGCGGACTAGCCGCTAGCGTTCTGCACCAATTGCAAGCGCCAGCCATCAGGATCGCGCAAATTCAAATTGGTGCGGCCCGTATCCTTCACATGACCAGGCGCGGAAGAAACCATGCCGGGATAGTCCTTCAGGGCGGTATGGGCGGCGACCACGTCATCAACCTTGAAGGCGATGTGGTTGACGCCGATCACTTCCTCGCCAATGACCTGATGGATTTCGAACACCGGCTGGCCCTCGCCGGGCGGTTTCATCTCGATGGAGCCGCCATGATGCGGCGTTTTGCGCACGGTTTGAAAACCAAGCGTCTTTAAGAAGGACACATACTCGTCCAAATCACGTACAATCAGTTCAATATGGTCGATGCCTAGAACTTTGGGAATCATGGATTCCTCCAGATGGTGGATTTGAAAGGATACGTTTCGCGATGCAATTACAGATGCAGACCTGGGCAGAAGTGGAACGTTACCTCAAATCCTCGACCATCGCCATCATGCCCATCGGTTCCACCGAGCAACATGGTCCCAACGGCCTGATCGGCACCGACGCCCTCAGCGCCGAAGCCATCGCCGTTGCCGTCGGCGAAGCCGCAAATGTCATGGTCGCCCCCACCATCGCCGTGGGCATGGCGCAGCACCACATGGCCTTCAAAGGCTCCATGACCTTGCGCCCGGCCACCATGATCCAGGTCATTGGCGATTATGTGGACAGCCTGACCCATCATGGCTTTGATAAGTTCTTTTTCGTCAATGGCCACGGCGGTAACAGCGCCACCATCGAGGCCGCGTTCCAGGAAGTCTATACCGCCCACACCATGCGGGGGAGCGGCAACGAAGCCTCGGTCCGCTGCCGCCTGCGCAACTGGTGGCAGGGCGACAAAACCTACAAATTGATCAAGGAATTGTTCGGCGACAAGGACGGCATGCACGCCACCATTTCCGAGGTTTCGGTGACCCAGCATCTGTTCCCCGAGCACATCAAATCTGCCCCCGACATGGGCCCGCCGGAACCTTTCAGAAGCCGGTGGAGCGACGCCGCCGATTACCGCGCCAAATTCCCCGACGGCCGCATTGCCTCCCACCCGTATCTTGCAACACCCGATGCCGGCAAGAAGATCTTCGACCTGGCCGTCACGGAAATCGCCGAGGAAGTGTCGGCCTACGCCAAGGGATGAAAGCGGCTTAAAACGAGTCTAAGGCTGGCCCAGGATTTGGGCGGGCGGCGCTTTCGCCAGGTCAGGCGCACCATGCGCCAGGGCTTTTGGCCCGCCGCTATACTCTCGCTAACCTACGCTGCCGCGATCTGGCATACGAGGCCGGTCCTTGAAGCCCTGTCCCAGTTGGCCGACGGCGCCCAGGTTACGGCCATGGGTGTCCGGCGCAAACTGAAAGACACCCAACGGCCCATGTTGATCGCATTGCTGGGATATTGGGATCTGGGTCTACCCATCGGCGCCTTTTCCGGCATCTATTTAGACTTTGGCGGCGCGGCTATCTGGAGCGGTCTGGCGATCGGCCTGACCGTGGTAAGTGTCTGCCTTATCTGTCGTTCTCGGGTTATGTCCAGTCACCGAAACGGCTAAAAACGGCTATTTCACGTCTGGCATTAGAATAATTCGAATCTTTTCCGTGCTTTTGCCCGGCAGATTATGGTAGCCTCAGCATTAATTGGTTATGTAAAATGATTTGCGTGAAAAAGTTTTGGGGGTAAGCTTATGGTCATCGAATTCATTCTGGGCGCCGCTCTTGTGGTAATGACAACCGCGGCCTTGATCATCTGGCTGGCCAGTGTCACCGAGGGAATGCGAGCGATTTTAGCGGTTGGCGGGGTCATGACCCTGGCCTTGCTTGTTCTGATGGCCCATACGACCATGGGCGTGGCGTTGATGGACGCGCTGCATTTACTGTTGGTTGTCGGCCTGCTGGTGGTGCCGATTATTGCCATCGCCTTCGCTGATTGGCGCCGTGCGCCGGCATCGAATCAGCAATCGAACCTCTAGAGCAATTTTCATTAGTCGGAGGCGCCACCGCAGCGTAATTGGCGCGACATAAGAAATTGCTTCAATTGCTCGATTCTTAAGAGGGTGAGCGCATTTAGACTAAATGCGCTAAGGGGCAATACTCAAGGAAATAGGCTTCACAGGAAAGCCCGGCAGCGCCCTTAAAGAGGCGGCGCCACGCAATCCGCGTAACTATCAGAACATTTCAAGATCGACCGGCCCACTTGCATGCTTGCGTTGGGGACCGGGGGGCATTACATGTTGGGCTATTGCCGGTAGGGGCGTAAAAAAGGGCTTGGGCTTCGCATGTGTTCCATTGTCGAATTGGTTGCAAGCGTGATCATGTTGTATTTTTGGATGATCCTGGTGCAGGTCATAATGTCCTGGCTGGTGGTCTTCAACGTCATCAATACACAAAACCGCTTTGTCTATACGGTGGGCGATTTTCTGCACAAGATTACCGAACCAGCCCTGGGGCCCATACGGCGCATACTGCCCAACCTGGGCGGTATTGATCTCTCGCCTGTGGTTTTGATTCTGATCTTGATCTTCGTACAGAATTTCATCCGGGAAATCAGCAGCTGCGGTCCCGGATTCTAGCCCAGACCTACCCGCCCTGAGCGCCCTGGGTATTCACATACAGCGCATATAGCGACTGGCTGGCGGCCATGAACAGGCGGTTGCGCTTGATGCCGCCAAAACAGACGTTGGCGCAACGCTCCGGCAGGGCGATACGGCCGATCTTGGCGCCGTCGGGAGCGAAAATCAGCACGCCGTCCAACTCTTCCGCACCCATGCCCCAGCCGCACCATAGATTGCCATCCACATCACTGCGCATGCCGTCGGGGGTGCCGCCGGGACCGGCATCAATATGCACCCGCTTGTTGGAGATTTCGCGGCCATCGGCGGAAACGTCATAGGCCAAAATCTTGCGGTTTGGCACGCCACGGGATTCCACCACATACAGGATGCCTTCATCGGGTGAAAAACACAGGCCATTCGGGCCCAACACATCATCAGCGACGACGGTGACGCCGCCGTCATCGCCATCGATACGATAGACGGCCTGGGCCACCTCCGGTTCGGCCTTGTGGCCCTCGTAATTGCCCAAAATGCCAAATGGCGGATCCGTGAACCAGATGGATCCGTCTGATTTCACCACCACATCGTTGGGGGAGTTCAGCGGCGTACCCTGCCAACTATCCATCAGTACCGTTACGGTACCGTCATATTCCGTGCGGGTAACGCGCCTCCCCCCATGTTCGCAGGTGATCAGGCGGCCCTGACGGTCACGGGTGTTGCCATTGCCGAAATCCGAAGGCTTGCGGTAGGTCGAGACCTTGCCGGTTTCCTCCTCCCATTTTAAAATTCGGTTATTGGGAATATCGCTCCACAAAAGGTAACGGCCATCGCCAAACCAAACCGGCCCCTCCGACCAGCGGCAGCCGGTATACAACCGCTCCACGGCGGCGCTGAAGATGGCATATTGCGCAAAACGCTCATCCAGGATCTCCACTGCTGGATCAGGATAACGGGGATGCTCGCGCCAGCCGGCGCTTAAAGGATATCTAGGCATGTTTTTGATGCCTCCCTAAACTATCACTCTGCCATCCACCGCAGTTGGGCCATCGCCCGCCAATGTGGTGCGCACCATCAGGCGCCGCTCGTTGGCCTCGTCATATGGTCGCCCGCGATGCAGCACGGCGCGGTTATCCCACATTACAACGTCGTTCGGGCGCCAGACATGGCGGTAGGTGAAAGTATCCTGGGTGGCGATCTCGGTCAATTCGTCGATCAGGGCCATGGCCTCGTCATCCGCCATGCCGACGATGGCGCCGATATGACTGCCTAAAACCAACGCCTTGCGGCTGTTGACCGGGTTAGGGCGAACCAGTGCCTGGGGCACCGGAGGCAGGGCCGTTTCCTGCTCCGGGCTGACCGCGTTGGGGTCAACCTTACGCCGCGAGGTGGCGATGGAATGGATCGCCACCAGGCCGTCAAGGCGCTGTTTCATATCCGCGCTCAAACTGTCATAGGCGGCGCGGCCACTGGCATATTCCGTGTCCCCACCCTGTTTGACGATTTGCCGGGCCGACAGGATCGAGCCCTTGGCCGGCGCCGCCTTGAAGGTGCTGTCGCTATGCCACATCAGATTAGCGGCACCAAACAAGGCCAAATGGCTGCCAGGTTCCTTCAAGCTGCCATCCGCCAGCATGTTGGAAACCCNCACGATCTTGGAGCCGGAGCCGACCAGGCCCGGCAGGGTTTCCTCCAACGGCCCAAAGTATTTCGAAAAAGTGATCTGCTGTTCGTCGGTGAGCGGCTGATCATGGAAAACCAGCACGGAAAAATCTTCGAAGGCGGCGGAAATTTCCTCCTGTGTTTCTGCCGACAATGGCTCGCGGGCATCGAAGCCGCTGACCGAGGCGCCAAAAAACTCTGTCAGCGGTTCTATCCGCAAGGCCATATTAGTCCCCTTCGAACGACACCAGGGTGCGGACCTGAATGCCCATCTCTTCCAGCCTTGCGCGGCCACCGAGATCAGGCAGATCAACGATGAAGGAAGCGCCAACCACTTCGCCACCTGCATCGCGCACCAACTGCACGGCCGCGGCGGCGGTGCCGCCCGTGGCGATCAGATCGTCGATAATCAGTATCCTATCGCCAGGCTCTACGCTGTCGATATGAATTTCCACCTCATCCGTGCCGTATTCCAACTCGTACTCCACGGAAATAGTCTTCCAGGGCAGCTTGCCCTTTTTTCGGATCGCGACAAANCCGGTTGAAAGCTGGTGCGCCACGGCGCCACCCAGGATAAAGCCGCGCGCCTCGATCCCGGCGATGCAGGATATCGTGCTACCGGCAAAGGGCTGGACCAATTCATCCACGGTGCGGCGAAAGCCGGCGGGATGCTCCAGCAACGAGGTGATGTCTCGGAACATAATACCCGGCTTCGGGTAGTCGGGAATGGTCCGCACGAGATCCTTGATGTCCATGATACGCGTCCTCAACTATTCAGGAGGCGGCCCGCGACCGCATCCAACTTGGCCAGAATGGCCGGGTCCCGTTTTTCCGGGCTGGTGATCAGGGCCATTTCCAAGGCACCGTCATCGCCCGAGGGACAGACGGCGGGCCGTTCCGCCATGCGCGGTGCCACGGCCTTGACCAGGGCGCGGGCATGACCGGCATTGCCCAGCAGGACCTTGATGATGTCATCCACTTCAACCGCGTCATGGTCCGGATGCCAGCAATCGAAATCCGTAACCATGGCCACGGTGGCATAGGGAATTTCCGCCTCGCGGGCCAGTTTTGCTTCGGGCATGTTGGTCATACCAATCACCTGGCAGCCCCATTGGCGGTACAAATTGCTCTCGGCCAGGGTGGAAAACTGCGGCCCTTCCATGCACAAATAGGTGCCGCCGCGATGTACGGACACGCCGACTTCGCGGGCCGCCTGTTCGCACCAATCACCCAGGCGGGCATTGACCGGATGCGCCATGGAGACATGCGCCACCATGCCGGGCCCGAAAAAACTTTTCTCCCTGGCAAAGGTGCGGTCGATGAACTGGTCGATAATAACGAAAGTACCCGGCGGCAATTCTTCCTCGAACGAACCGCAGGCCGACAAGGAAATAATATCGGTGACACCGGCCCGCTTCATGGCATCGATGTTGGCGCGGTAGTTGATAGAGGACGGCGACTGCACATGACCACGGCCATGGCGGGGCAGAAAGACCATTTGCACGCCATCCAGATTGCCGAACAGCAATTCGTCCGACGGCGCACCCCAGGGACTATCGACGGCTTCCCAGCGGGTGTCGCTCAAACCGTCGATTTCATAAACGCCACTACCGCCAATAACGCCCAAAACCGGCGCCGCATGGGTCTCGCTCATCAACTATCCTCCGTATGAAAATACTTGTGTCACCATAGCCGCAAATGGGAAGGGCCGCCAATGGCGGCCCCTACCAATTCTTCAAGCGCAATATCTAATGCAGATCAGCCCAGACCTTGCGTTTGACGCCGTACAGCACGATGGTCAGGACGACCAGGAACAAGATCACCTTGACGCCCATGCGCTTGCGCTGCTCCAGCGCCGGTTCAGCCGTCCACATCAGGAAGGCCGACACATCCTTGGCGATCTGCTCCTTNGTGGGGNCGGTGCCGTCGGCATATTCCACCGCTTCATCATCGATGGGCGGCCCCATGGCGATCTGATGGCCGGGNAAAAAGCGATTATANGACATTCCCTCGGCCAAGGTGACGCCCTCGGGCGCCTCCTCCTCATAGCCAAGCAGCAGCGAGTAAATGTAGTTCTCGCCACCTATNCGGGCTTTGGCCATCAGCGACAGATCGGGNGGAAAGGCGCCATTGTTCGAGGCCCGCGCCGCCTTTTCATTGTCAAAAGGCGAAGGCATGTAATCCGACAGCTTGCCCGGTCGCTCGTACATCTCGCCTTCGTCGTTGGGGCCATCCATCGTGGTGTATTCCGCCGCGATGACCTTTGCCTCAGCCTCTTTCAAACCGATCTCCAGCAGATTGCGGAAGGCGATGAAGCGTAGGCCGTGACAACCGCTACAAACCTCNCGGTAGACCTGNAGGCCCCGCTGTANNGACGCCCGGTCAAAGGTACCCAAAGGACCGCNATGGCTCCATGACACTTCCAAAAGGGGTTCGGCACTNCCCGATGCCAANGCCTTGGATGAATGGAACAGGGGCGAGGCAAACAGGGCCGCAACAGCCGACAACGCGAGGATTTTTGCAAACTTAACCATTAGCCACGGTCCTCCGCCTTGGCAGCTGCCCCATCGGGCGCGCCGCCTCCACCACCGCCGTCATCACCGCTACTTTCCAGCACCGCCGTGGCAATAGATTCCGGCAGCTTCTTAGGCCTCTCAAACCAACCAATGAAGGGCAGAACCAGGAAGAACAAAAAGTACAGCGCTGTCGACAGACGCCCAACGACAAGGAAAATGCCCTCGGGTGGCTTGGCGCCGATATAGCCCAGCACGAAGCAGTTAATGAAGAAAGCCCAGAACAGCATTTTGTATACCGGACGGAACCGCGCCGAACGTACCTTGGAAGTATCCAGCCAGGGCAACGCAAAAAGAATGAACAGCGATGCGAACATGGCGATAACACCGATCAGCTTGTCCGGAATGGCACGCAGAATGGCGTAGTACGGTAGGAAGTACCATTCCGGCACGATATGCGTCGGCGTTACCAGGGGATTGGCCGGGATGTAGTTGTCCGGCTCACCCAGCAGATTGGGCGCGAAGAACAACAGCCAGGCGAAGATAATACCGAAGATCCCCATGCCGTATAGATCCTTAACCGTATAGTACGGATGGAACGGAATGGTGTCTTGCGGCCCCTTGATATCGATGCCCAGGGGGTTGTTCGATTTATGCACATGCAGGGCCCAAAGGTGGATGAAGACCACCGCAAAAATTACGAAGGGCAGCAAGTAATGCAGGCTATAGAACCGGTTCAGGGTCGGCTGATCGACGGCGAAACCGCCCCACAGCCATGTGACGATGGCCTCGCCCACAATGGGTATGGCGGAGAACAGGTTGGTAATCACCGTGGCGCCCCAGAAACTCATCTGACCCCAAGGCAGCACGTAGCCCATGAAGGCCGTGGCCATCATCAGAATGAAGATGATGATACCCAACCACCACAACAGCTCCCTTGGTGCCTTGTACGAGCCGTAGTACATGCCGCGGAAGATGTGGATATAGACCACGATAAAGAACATCGAGCCGCCGTTGGCATGCATGTAGCGCAGCATCCAGCCATAGTTCACATCGCGCATGATATGTTCGGTGGAGGCAAAGGCCAGATCCGCATGCGGCGTATAATGCATGGCCAGGACAACGCCGGTGATGATCTGGAGGACCAGCATCATTCCCGCCAAGGAGCCCATGTTCCACCAGTAATTCAGATTTTTTGGCGTCGGATAGACGACCAAGCTGTCATTAATGAAACCGAAAATAGGCAGCCGGTACTCGATCCATTTAAGGACCGGATTATTGGTTTGAAAACTTGAATGACCTGACATATCCGCCCCCTAGCCGATCTTAATGTTGCTGTCGTCAAGGAAGACATAGGCCGGCACCGGAAGATTGGTCGGCGCCGGGCCCTTGCGAATACGTCCCGAGGTATCGTAGTGCGACCCATGACAGGGGCAGAACCAGCCGTTGTACTCACCCGCCTGGCCGAGGGGCACACAGCCCAGATGGGTGCAGACGCCAACCAGGATCAGCCATTCTGGATTTTCCGCCCGGACTTCATCGCTCTCGGGATCGGGCAGATCGGTCATAACGACGCCCTTGGCGGTTTCGATTTCCTCCGCCGTGCGGTGGCGGATGAAGACCGGCTTGCCGCGCCAACTGACCGTGATGGATTGCCCCACCTCGATGCCGGATAAATCGACCTCGATCGAGGAAAGCGCCAGAACATCCTGGGAGGGGTTCATCTGATCAACCAGCGGCCAGACAAAGCCAGCCGTGCCAACGACACCAAGGCCGGCGGCCGCTACATATAGAAAATCCCGACGGCTGGGGTCATGTACATCCTCGCCTGTGCTATCCGCCATGGTTTACTCACCTTAATCTTAAATTAATAGGAAGATTAGTGTGCCCTATTTGTCATGCCGCCGCGCATTTGTCTAGTCATGGACGCGTTTTGAAGCCACGCAGGCATTGTCTGCGACGATTTGCCCGTCCGCACTGGTCAGAAAGAGAAGAATCGGCAATGCTGGCGCATGCGCTTGGCCTTATATCAACCCGATATTCCACAAAACACAGGCACCCTGGTGCGGCTCTGTGCCTGCCTGGACGTGCCCTTGGATATTATCGAGCCCTGCGGTTTCACCTTCACGGACAAACAACTGCGCCGCGCGGCGATGGACTATGCCGAACGGGCAGAGCTAACGAGGCATAATTCCTGGGCTGACTTCATTCCTGGGTTGACCGGCCGCCTGATCCTGGCAACCACGAAAGGGGCCCGTCCCCACACTGATTTTGCCTTCCGGGCCGATGACATTATCTTGTTGGGACAGGAACAATCCGGCGTCCCGAACGAGGTCCATGATCGCGCCGATGCCCGCCTGGTGATCCCCATGCGGGGTGGTGCGCGTTCGCTGAATATTGCCGTCGCGGGCGCGATGATATTGGGTGAGGCCTTGCGTCAAACAGATGGCTTTGCTACCGAGACGACCAAATTGATGGGAGAATTTTAATGCCGCGTTCCCTACGACATCTGTGTTTAGTATTATTGCCTATATTGCTGCTGGGGCCCCTGACGACAGTCGCCGTTGCCGCTGATCTGAGAATCGCCGCGTTCGAGGGTGTATGGAAGGGTAATGCCGTCTCGGAAAGCGAGATCAGCGCCAATTTCCAACTGACTAGCCGTGATATCGACGTCACCGTGCGCGCGGACGCCGGCGGCGGCTTCAATATTGTCTGGAACACGGTACAGCGGCAAAAGGGCGACCCGGACAATCCCAGGGCCAGGCTGAAGTCAACTAAAATGCAGTTTGTCCCAGTCCGTGCAGGGGTCTGGCGCGGCTCCGGCAACGGCGATCCCTTGAGCAGCGCCAAGCCCATCGCCTGGGCCTATATCAAGGAGCGCAGCCTGAGCATCGTCAGCATGCAAATTTACGCCGACGGCCGCCATGAAACCCAGATCTACCGCCGCTCGCTCTCGGGCACGGGCATGGTGTTGGATTTCATCCGCAACGTCGACGGCAAGCAGGTGCGCCAGGTCAGCGGTCGCTTGATCAAAGTGGCGAAATAGCGGTGGCATCTGTTGATACAGTCATTTTTGACCTGGGCGGCGTCCTGATCGACTGGAGCCCCTATCACCTGTACCGTAAGCTATTCGACAGTGACGATGAAATAGCCCGGTTCCTGGAAGAAATCGATTTATATGGCTGGCTGCATGGCATTGACGCTGACAAACCTTTCCAGAAAGGCGTCGAGGAACTATCGGCCCGCCTGCCCCATCATGGCCCATTGATCGAGGCCTATTGGCACCGTTGGGCCGAGACCATCAATGGCACTCTGGACGAAAGCGTGGCGGTGCTGGCGGAATTGAAGGCCAAGGAGGTACCGCTTTATGTCATCTCCAACTGGTCGTCGGAGACCTGGCATCATGCCACGGACCGATTCGAGTTTCTGGATTGGTTCGACGGCCTGGTGATCTCCGGCCTTGAATGCGTGGCGAAACCAAACCCGGGAATTTATCACATCGCCTGTGAACGGCACGGGATCGTGCCCCAAGATGCTGTTTTCATTGATGACAGGGCCGAGAATGTGGATAGCGCCCGAAACCTTGGCTTTCATGGCGTTCATTTCACGGACGCGGCGGCCTTGCGGAAGGAATTCGTCAAATTGGAATTATTGCAATGAGAGAAGACAAACCCACCATCGGATTTATCGGTCTTGGCCTGATGGGACAGGCCTTCACCGAATGCCTCTGTCGCCTCGACTATACGGTGATTGGCCATGACCTGGACGAAGAGAAAATCTCAGCCGCCGCTGGGCATGGCGTACAGCCAGCCAGTTCCGCCGCCAACCTGACCGCGCGTGCAGATATAATTCTGATTTGCGTGACCTCCACGGACGGGGTTCGGGCGGCGGTGTTCGGCCCCGATGGCGTGGCTGAGGCGGCTAATGGGGACAAGTTGCTGGTCGATCATTCCACATCCGTGGTGCAGGATACCAAGGACATGGCGGCGGAGTTGCTGGAGCGCACCGGCATGGGCTGGATCGATGCCCCGGTTTCAGGCGGCCCGCCGGCGGCGCAAAGCGGCAGCCTGGCGATCATGGCTGGTGGTGCGGAAGATGACATCACCCGCGCCGCCTCGGTGCTGGATGACCTGGCCGCGCAGTTTACGCACATGGGCCCGGTCGGTGCCGGCCAGGTGACCAAGATGATCAACCAGGTCCTGGTTCTGAACAACTACGCAATCCTGGCGGAAGCCTTGGCCATGGCCGAAGCGGGCGGTATCGACGCGGCCAAGATCCCCGAGGCCCTGGGCGCGGGCCATGCGGGCAGCAACATGCTGGCGTCGATGTATCCTCGCATGTTGGCCCGTGACTTCGCACCCGCCGGTTTCGCGCGGCAAATTCTAAAGGATCTGGACATGGTGCACGATCTGGCCAAATCCCTGGCCGTGCCCACGCCGATGTCCTCTCAAACCGCCAGCCTGTACCGCATTCTCAATTCCAAGGGCCACGGCGAACTGGACGGTATCGCCGTCTTGAAACTATTCGATCCGAAAGACGGCGTTTGAGTGGCTAAGACGCTTTCGCTGGCGCGGACTCCACGTCGGGAGGCAGGATTTCCGCCTCAATTGTCGGTTCATTCTCCGCCTCCACCATTTCGGGCGTGTAGGCCAGGATAGCACCAGCACCCGCGGGCTGCCGCCAGGCAAAGGCATCGAAACTGCCGCAATCAGGACAATGGGGCAGCCAGGCGCCGGTTTGCCGGCCACAGCTTTGACAGACCCAGGTGGCATCAGCCGGCAGCTTCGCGGCCCGGCGCAGCCATTCCCGCGCCGTGGCGCCATCGCCCTGTTCGGTCTCTTCCAGATCGGCGATCAGCCGCGCCACGCGGGCCGAGGGGGCCTGCTCCATCAAGGTGCGCAATTGCTCCCGCGCGGTGTCGAATTCGCCCGCTTCCAGGGCCGCCTGGGCCAGGGCCATGCGGCTTTCCGTATCCCGCTCGTGATCGGCAATCAGTTTCTGTACCGCCGCCAAACGCTCCTGAGGCTCCTCGCCGGGGTGTATGTCCAACCAGGCCGCCAAGATATCCGGGTGCGCCGATGTCCGCCAACCATCCCGCAGCAGACGCCGCGCCTTGCGCATCTCGCCCGCCGCGCCATAAAGACGTCCGGCCAGGGCCGTGGCCGGGCTGAAATCAGGCAACTGCGTATGAGCCTTGCGGGCCAGTTCCAAAGCGCGTTTGCTTTCACCTAGATCAGCGGCCGCCTGGGCCTGGGCAAACAACACCACCGCCTGGCACCGGATTGCCTCGTCGCCCACCAGCGACTTGCGACTTAACGTATGGGCCAGGGTCTTTTCCGCCGCCAGCCAGTCACCGGCGGAAGCCTCAAGTGAGAACAATTCCTGTCCCACCCAAGGCGTATCGGGACGCAGGGCAAAGGCGCGCCGTGCCAGGGTCAACGCCTCGGCCTGATTGCCGGCGCGGCGCGCCTGTACCAATAGGCCGCGCAGACCGAGAAATTCCGTTTCCGGGCGCTCGCGCATGGCTTGAAAATGCACCCTGGCGCCCGCCTCATCACCCTCCAACTGGGCCGCTTGGGCCGACAGCAACAAGGTCAACGAGGGGTCGTCCAGTAACTGCGAGGTACGTTTGGCAAGTTTCTTAGCCTGCCCCACATCGCCCGCCGCCACGGCTACCAGGCCCGACGATAGACTTTGATAGCCCTTGCGCCGACGGCCTTCGGCGCGCAGATGGCTCAGCGCCATGGGCGAGGTTGCCAGCCAACGCCAAAACCGATAGAGCGCCGCCACGATAATCAACAGCACCAACACCGCCGTTGCCGCCACGGCGGTGGAGGTTTCGATCAGCCGGCCACCCCATTCCATGGAAATCAGGCCCGGATGATCGGCCAACCAAGCCCCCGCCACGCCCAGCGCGGCCAAACCCAGAAATACGAATACCGCGCGCAACATTAGCCGTCCGCCAATCCGGCGATGGCCTTGCTTTGCAGCGCCGCCAGGGCAGCCACGGCACCCAGCCGCGCCTTGGCGCCGGCAAGCCAGCCTTCCGCAGCTTCCCGCCCAGGTTCCGCCAAGCCATTGATCAGCTCAACCGCCGCCGCTAACTCACCAGCGGCCAGGCGGCGTTCGGCGCGGGCCAGAACCGCATCGGTTTCCATCCCCTCGACCTCGCCAACCCGGCGTACAGTTACCAATGAGGTTACCCGATGCAAGGTAAGGCTCCAAAAATCACCTGATCCCGCCGGATCAGCCTGCAGGACAGCGCGACTCATGGCGGGAAACCGGTCCAACAAAGCGCGCAGGGTGGCGACGCCATTCTTGGCCCAGGGCGCCAGGGTGCCCGTGGCCGCCAGTAAGGTCTCGTCCGCGCCGGTCAGGGCGGTCACAGCAGCCAGGTCCGCCTCATATGGCACGCCGGACAATACCGATTGCCGCAGTTGACCCAACGCCAGCACCAAACCCTCGCCGGCACCGGCCTTCAGGCGGGCGGTCTGGCGCTGCGCGGTTCGCTGCATGGATTGCTCTACCTGCTCCAGACGTGCCTGCATCTCGGCCATGCTCTGGCGCAAGGCCTTGTTTTCATGTGCCAGAACGCTGAGCTGCCGCGCCAGGTCGATGACCTGCTCGTTCGAGGCAGCCGTGACCGTCGCGGTGGTACCGTCAGCCTGATCCGACAGGCCTGCCTTCAAGGCCTCGACTTCCGCTGTCAGGGCAGCCAGCGCCGCGGCGCCGCCTTCGCCGGCCTGTTGGCCCAGTTGGCTTAAGGTATCTTCAAAAGTGGCTAGCTTTTCGCCCAATACCGCTATCGCATCTCCGTCACCCGCACCTTGCGTAAGCTCACCCAGCTGCTTGGCAAAATCATCCAGCGTCCCTTTGAAGGCGGTGATTGCCGTGTCGAGACGGGTATTCGCCTTTTCAAGCCGCGCCACGCGCTGGTCAAGGGCGCGCACGCTTTCCATGGCCTCCGAAACAGGTTGCGGCAACTGCGCCATTAGACGCGTCTGCAGCATCGGCCAGGCAAAATACAGCCCAGCACCCAGCAGAACCAAAATACCCAGGACCATTAAGGGGCCGCGCCCACTGCCGCTCTTTTTCTGCACGGGTTTATCCACGACAACATCCGTTACGGCGTCATCAATATCGTCCGCAGCCTCGACAGCCGTTTCCGAGTTGCTTTCCCATGGCGGTTCAGCCGAGGCTCCTACAGTTTCCTCGTCTGGTTCCTCGTCTGGATCCGGGGATGATTTTTTTTCGTCTACCATCTAGCTCTCGTCTCAGGTCTTGTCAGTTCATAACAGCGCCAGCAGCTCATCCTGGCGCGGCATTATGGCAATATTTTGGCGGCGCCAAGGCACCTTGGCCCCGGCTTCCCCCACGGCGGCGCTCAGCCCGTAAAGATCCACATCGCGGCAAAGTTCCCCCAAACCATCACACAGCAATAGTTTAACGAAGGTAGCCGCACTGCGCGGGGAGAAAAAAAGCACGCCGTCGATCTCGCCGGCAGCTAGGGCAGCCCGGCACGGCGCACTTAATTGCGTGATCGTTTCAGCCCCATATAGCACCGAACGGCGCACTTGATAGCCATCTCGGCCCAAATCACCGGCCAGATCGCCAGCCACAGCACTACCCGCGACATGTACCAGCACGCCAACGTCGGGCCTGAGGCGCTGGCGTACCAGTGCGGCCAGGGCCACGACATCGCCGCCCGCCGCCGCCACATCGGCGAAACCAGCCTCCTGCGCCGCCACCGCCGTCGCGGCTCCAACCGCCAAAACCGGCAGATCCCGCCGCGCCGTCGTTTGCGCTAGGGCACGGACGCCATTGGCCGAGGTCAGCAAAAGCGCCGCCGCGTCCGCCAAATCAAGATCTGCATCCTTGATGGCTTGAATGGTCAGCATGGGTTCGATCAGCACCTGATGGCCACGGCTCCGCAATTGTTCCGCCAGGGTTTCGGATTCCGAGCGCGGGCGGGTGACGATCAAGTGCATATTGTTATTCGCTATCAAAAAATCCAGGACCAGACTGCCCGGCGCGGTCGCGCAATTCCTCACCGGCATCTTGCCCCATGGCGACCGCATCCACGGCCAATCCCCCGCGTTGAGTTTCCAACGACTCGCTGCCGTCTTCGCGCAGGATCTGCGCCCGCAGGCTCAAACGGTCGCCCTGCAATTCGGCCAATGCGGCGATCGGCGTTCGGCAGGAGCCATCCAGGGCTGCCAGCAAAGCCCGTTCCGCCGCCACGCACTGAGCGGTTTCGCCATCATGGATGAGCGCGAGATAGTCGATGGTCACTTTGTCATCCAGGCGGGTCTCGACGCCTATCACCGCCTGGGCCACCGCCGGCAGCATGACATCGACGGGCACCGGCGCGGTGATCCGGTCCGCCATGCCAAGACGGTGCAGGCCAGCGCAGGCCAAAAAGGTCGCTTGCGCCACGCCCTCGGACAGTTTGCGCATGCGGGTGTTTACATTGCCGCGAAAATTCACCACCACCAGATCGGGTCGAACGTGACGAATTTGGGCCACCCGGCGTAGTGACGAGGAACCAACGGTGGCGCCTTCGGGCAGTTCCTCCAGGCTATTAGCAACGGGCGAGAGGAAGCCGTCGCGCGGGTCTTCCCGGGGCAGCAGGCAAACAATGCCCAGGCCAGGCGGCACTTCGGTGGGCACATCCTTCATGGAATGCACCGCCATGTCGATCTGGCCAGCCAACAGGGCCTCCTCGATCTCCTTGGTGAACAGGCCCTTGCCGCCGAATTCCTTCAAAGGTTTGCTTTGGATTTGATCGCCGGTCGTGGCGATCACGACGATCGCCACGGCGTCCTCGGCCAGGGTTGGATGAGCCGCCAGCAGGCGGGATTTGACCTCCTCCGCCTGGGCCAATGCCAGGGGAGAGCCACGGGTTCCTATACGGAGTTTAGGTTGCGAGTTCATAATGGCGGTGCTAAGGCCTCCTGAAGCTGGGCGCAAGCATTTTCGCGCCGATTGAATATATCATGGTCCTGCAATGATCGTACTGGGCATCGAAACCTCCTGTGACGAGACCGCCGCCGCCGTGGTCGATGATGCACGGCGCATCCGCTCCAACATTGTCTTAAGTCAAGTGGCTGAACACCGCCCCTACGGCGGCGTGGTGCCGGAGATCGCCGCCCGCGCCCACGTGGAACAAATCGACGGCCTGATCCGCCAGGCCGTAGACACCGCAAACCTAAAATTTTCCGATCTCGACGGCGTAGCCGCCACCGCCGGGCCGGGCCTGATCGGTGGCGTCATGGTCGGCCTGGTCACGGGCAAGGCCATTGCCGCCGCCATCAATAAGCCGTTGCTTGCCATCAACCATCTGGAAGGCCATGCGCTTAGCGCGCGGCTGACCGATGATTTAGCCTTCCCCTATCTGTTGCTGCTGGTTTCGGGCGGCCATTGCCAACTGCTGTTGATCGAGGCGTTTGGCCGCTATCGCCGCCTAGGCACGACCATCGACGACGCAGTGGGCGAGGCATTCGACAAAGTGGCCAAGATGCTGGATCTGGGTTATCCCGGCGGACCAGCGGTGCAGGCGGCAGCGGAACGCGGCAATCCCGATGGCATCGACCTGCCTCGGCCCATGGCGGGACGGCAGGGCTGCGATTTCTCGTTCTCGGGCCTGAAAACCGCCGTGCGGCGGCTATTGGACAACAATCCGGGCCTACCCGTCGAGGATGTGGCGGCAGCATTTCAGACCGCTGTCGGCGACGTCATGGTGGACCGGGCCGGCAATGCCATTGCCATGGCCCAGGCAAGCTATCCCGGTCTGACGCATCTCGTGATAGCCGGCGGGGTTGCCGCCAATAGTCATTTGCGCCAGTGCCTCGATGTCCTGTGCCGAAAGCGGGGCCTGACGCTAGCGGCGCCCCCCGTCGATCTTTGCACCGATAACGGCGCCATGATCGCCTGGGCCGGGGTGGAGCACCTGGCCGTCGGCCTGAGCGACCCTCTCGATACCCCGGCGCGGGCCCGCTGGCCCCTGGACCCGGACGCCAAGCCCATGCCCTTTGCCGGCAAGAAAGCCTGATCATGAATGAAACAACCGAACTGCAAATCCAAGGCCATGGCCTTTTTCCCACACCCGTGGCGCTGGCCGAGCTGCCCGACAGTGGCCGCCTTAACACCGGTCTGCGGACCACGATCGAGGCGCGCATGGCGACCCGCCCCTCGACCTCTCACTCCAACCTGGGCGGGTGGCAATCCAGTTGGGATCTGGCGGATTGGGGCGGCGATTGCGCCAGCGAAGTGTTGGAACAAGCCAAATCTATGGCCACCCGCATGACCTGCGACCGGGAGGGTCAGACGGTGGTGGTGGATTGGCGGATGAATGCCTGGGCCAATGTCAACGGCACCGGTCATGGCAATGAATTCCACACCCACCCAGGCAGTTTCTGGTCTGGTACCTATTATGTGGATGACGGCGGCATCGGCGAAGACCCCGGCCTGGGCGGAGAGTTCGAAATACAGGACCCACGCGGCGTCGCCCCCGCCATGTACGCACCTCGACTGGCTATCAATGCGCCCGGCGGCCTCGCCATGGGCAGCAGCGAGACCATTCCGCCCAAGGCCGGCCGCATCCTGATGTTTCCGTCCTGGCTATCCCATGCCGTGCGGCCCTATACGGGCACGCGGCAACGGATCTCCATCGCCTTCAACTTGAGCGTCTAAACAAGCATCCTGCCGTTAAAGCCCACTGGAAAGTCTTTATTCATGACAGCATTCTCGATACTTGATCTGGCCCCTGTACGCGAAGATGGCAACCCCGGCGATGCCCTGCGCAATGCCCGTGATCTGGCCCGGCATGTCGAAGCGCTCGGTTATCTACGCTTTTGGCTGGCGGAACATCACAACATGATCGGCATTGCCAGTGCGGCGACCTCCGTCGCCATTGGCTACGTGGCCGAGGGCACTTCGAGCATCCGGGTGGGCGCCGGCGGTGTCATGCTGCCAAACCATTCGCCCCTGGTCATCGCGGAGCAATTCGGCACCCTCGCCTCTCTGTATCCAGACCGTATCGACCTTGGGCTGGGGCGGGCGCCAGGCACGGATCAACGAACGATGCAGGCTCTGCGCCGCCATCCTTCGGTGGCGGAAGACTTTCCCCAGGATGTCCTGGAATTGCAGGCTCTGCTGGGGCCGGTACAACCCGGTCAGGCAATCCAGGCGGTACCCGGCGCGGATACGAACGTACCCCTGTGGATACTGGGCTCCTCGCTGTTTGGCGCGCAGCTGGCGGCCATGCTGGGGCTGCCTTATGCTTTTGCCTCACACTTCGCGCCGGAGGCACTGATGGCGGCGTTGGATGTCTATCGGAAAAATTTCAAACCCTCGCCGCAACTTGCGGAGCCCTATGCCATGGTCGGAATCAATGTCATCGCCGCCGAAACGGAAGCCGAGGCCAGGTACTTGTTCACCACCCCGCAGCAGCAGGTAACCAATCTGTTTCGGGGCACCCGGGGGCGCTTGCAGCCACCCATCGATGATATTGAAGACTATTGGACCCCGGCGGAGAAGGCGCGGGTCAGAGCCATGCAGGCCTGCTCTTTTGTCGGCACTGGTGATAGCGTCGCGGCACAATTGGCGCCTTTTATCGAACGTACGGGCGCGGACGAGTTGATCGCCGCCGCCTCGATCTTCGATCATGGGGCGCGGAAACGCTCGTTTGAAATACTGGCCGGCGTGATGACGCAGCTTTAAGGGAAATATGATGTTGGATCAGAACAGAACAGCCTTGCGCGACAGTGCCAGGGAACTGGCGGAAGGACAGATCGAGGCCAGGGCGGCGGAGGTTGACCGTTCTGAACAATATCCGTGGGGCAACGTAACGGACCTGAAGGACGCCGGTTTTTTCGGCATGACCATTCCCAAGGATTATGGCGGGCGCGGTCTGGATTATCTTGATGCCGCCCTGGTGGTGGAGGAAATGGCTAAGGTCTGTGGCGTCTCGGGCCGTATCGCGGTGGAGGCCAACATGGGCGCCATCGGAGCCATCATGGCCTATGGCACGGAGGAGCAGAAACGCCTGGCCGCTGATCTGGTGTTGTCGGGCGACAAGCCGGCAATCTGCATCACCGAGCCAGATGCGGGCAGTGCGGCGACGGAGATGACCACCCGCGCCGACAAAGTTGGCAATCATTACATCCTGAACGGCAAGAAGCATTGGATCACGGGGGGCGGTGTGTCCCGCCTGCATCTAATTTTCGCCAGGGTGTTTGACGAAAACGGCAACGAAGAAGGCATTGGCGGCTTTATCGCCATCCGCGACGAGACCGAGGGCCTGGTGATCGGTGAACGCGCGCCCACCATGGGCCTGCGCGGCATACCCG
This sequence comes from Rhodospirillaceae bacterium, assembly GCA_002731375.1. Lineage (GTDB taxonomy): Bacteria > Pseudomonadota > Alphaproteobacteria. The sequence continues at coordinate 64,790 of PCBT01000033.1, forward strand.
AGGCAGAGGTCATGTTCGAGGACATGGCCGTCCCGCCGGCCAATCTGGTGATCCCGCCACGCGGTCTGCGCAAGGGTTTCGCCGATCTGATGAACGCCTATAACTCACAACGTGTTGGTGCTGCCACGGTGGCGCTGGGCGTGGCCCAGGGAGCTTACGAAAAGGCGCTTGAATACTCGAAGGCGCGGGAGCAATTCGGCCGCCCCATCGCCGAGTTCCAGGGCCTGCAATGGATGCTCGCGGATATGTCCATTCAGCTTTCCGCTTCCCGCGCCCTAATTCACAGCGCGGCGGTCAATCTGGTGGACGGTTTCCCCGAACCTCTAGCAGCGGCCCAGGCCAAGGTCTTCACCTCCGAGATGGCTATCAAGGTCACCAACGATGCCCTACAGGTATTCGGCGCGGCAGGCTATTCCCGCGATAATCCGCTGGAGCGCATGGTCCGCGATGCCCGCATGTTCACCATTGGCGGCGGCACGGCGCAGGTTTTGCGTACCTTGATCGCGGGGCGGATTCTGGGCATGAAAACGCCGCAGACGCGGGAGGGCTATAGCAAGCTGTCGGAAAAATAGGCCAGAAATTTGCATCTCTTGGTTTGTGGACACGCTTGGCACATAGGCTGAAAATCAATCAAGGGCAATTCGTCTGTGGCCCGCAAATGCTTGGAGCCATCGAAAGCCTGAAGGAACGCGTTGATGACGACTATCAACAGCGTGACCGTTATTTTTTAGATGCCTTGTTTGAATTGAAATACTGGGACAACCCTATTTCAATCATGTTCCACTATTGGCTTGGCCTACGGAGCAGTAAATTCAGGCCACCGCGATTTACGGACTTTCAGTACGAAAAACTATGGGACCTAAAGATCCCGCACCATGTCGCCTTGATTGATTGTGCCGCTGAAGATCCGGGAAATTTCTTTGTTCGCCGTCACCCCTACGCCATTACGGATAAACCTTGGCTTTTTGGCAAACCGATTGTCGGTCGGCGCGCCGACGCGGTGCCCAGCCGCCTGCATTCCCATAGCCTTCAGGCCGATTATCAAATGGCAAAAGCATGCGCAACCAGAAATCTCGCCTGTTACAGCCGCATAACCCAAGTGGTGAATGGCACCTTTCGCGACTACACGCGCCTGCTTCTGCCTTTCACGGGACCTTTTGGCGACGTCACGATGTTGGCGGCTGCAACCCGGATGCATCAACCGGCATCACGGAACCCGGCGCTCTTCCCCAAAATATCCGTCAGCTAATACCGCATTGCGGAGCTTGGTATGGGCGCGCATACTGGGCGAGAGAACCCCGTAGGCCAGAAATGGCTTTATTCGAATGGCGGGGCGTTAGGTGCGCAGCCATGCGTTCAGAAAAACATGGGCGTGACCTTGTGAGGAACATCATCGAGGTATGCCACAATGAGCAACGCGGATTTTTTTGTCGAACCGGTACGTGAAACCCCCATTATCAACGATGTGGATGTCCTGGTCTGTGGCGGCGGCTTTGCCGGTGTCGCGGCGGCGGTAGCGGCGGCGCGCAACGGCGCATCCGTCATGCTGGTGGAACGCTATGGCTTTCTGGGCGGCCTAGCGACAGGCGCCCTAGTCATCACCACGCCGCCCCTAAACAACGGCATCAACCGCGAAATCGCCAAACGGCTGACGGAGTGGTCCAGCTATGCCCCCGATCCGGCCAGGGAAAACGCCACGGCGGATGATCTGATCGACGGCGCCGACGGCCTGCTGCCGTACGATCCGGAAACCACCAAATTCGAGTTTGTGCGCATGTTGATGGAGGAACGGGTGGAGATTTTGTTCCATTCCTACATCGCCGATACCCTGTGCACCAACGGTCATATCGACGGCGTGGTGATCGAGAACAAGGCGGGCCGCAGCGGCATCCGGGCCAAGTTCATTATTGATGCCACCGGTGACGCCGACATCGCCGCGCAATCGGGCGCGCCCGTGCGTACGGTGGAACGGCCCATCACCATGATGTTCAACATGGCGGACGTGGATTCCGAACGCGCCCTGGAACATCTGGGCAAATGGACCGGCTTAAAAAAGTTCATGCGCGAGGCCATCGCCAAGGGCGAGATCGACTTTGACCTTGGCGTTGATGCGGATTTCGGCGCGCCGGGCATTTTCGCCGCCGATCTGATCCACAAGGGCCAGCTCAATATTTGGAGCGGTATGCTGTATTCCAACCAGAGCCTGGACCCCGCCCAACGCACCCGGGCCGAGATCGTCACCCGCGACCATTCGTTTCGCATGGCGAATTTCCTTAAGGAGAACCTGCCCGGTTTCGAGAACGCTCGCCTGGAACAGATGTCGACCGAGGTCGGCATCCGCGCCACACGCAATCTGGATGGCCCCGATGTCCCCTCCAAGCAGGAGATCAGCCGGGGTGAGTTCAAGGACACCATCGCCAGGCCTTATCTGGGCAAGAGCCTGGCCGTACCCTACCGCTCCCTGCTGCCAAAAAATATCGACAATCTTCTGGTCGCGGGGCGTTGCATTTCGGCCCACGACGACATCATGGGCCGGTTGCGCCTGATCCCGGTCTGCTCAGCAACCGGCGAGGCGGCGGGCGTCGCCGCAACCATGGCCGTGCAACAGGATATAACCGCCCAGGCTGTCGACATCGGGCAACTACAGGCGCAGCTGACAGAACAGGGCGTCGAGCTTTAGGGAGACGTGAGCCATGACACGCCGCAGCATCGACGTCGATAAACCGTTTCAAAAGGCCCTGCCATTCGCCCAGGGCGTTGTGGTCGAGGGAGAACTGCTGTTCACCTCCGGCATCACGGCGCGGGACGAGAATGGCGAGGTGGTCGGCGTCGGCGATCTGGAGCGTCAATTCGAGCAATGTTTTGGCAATATCGCCGATATCTTCGAGGCCGCCGGCACCAATTTCGATCATCTGGTCAAAGTCATCATGTACACCACCGATATCAGGCAGTGTTACGAGTTCCCCAATGCCTGGCGGCAGTATTTCGGCGCCCGCCCGGCCTCCACCCTGGTCGAGGTCAGCGCGCTCGCTCATCCGGACATGATGCTTGAAATCGAGGCGGTTGCGCGCATTCCTTGAGCGCGCCCTTATAAGAACGCGAGAACGCCGGGGACTACATGGTCAAGGCCAAGTGCAAAGGCGGTATCCTATGCTTGAGAAGAGGGTCAGTGTTTATACGCCTCAGAGTACTTTTTCTCTTGATTATCTCACCAAAAATCTATCATAACGAGTGTAGTCTTCATTTTTTCTAGCATGAAGAAATCGGGTTACGCCGACATTCTTTTTTGAGAGAGAAATGTAAAGAGCTAGATAGAAAGGCGAGCACTGGCGGTTTTGAGTCTTGAGTTGATACTAACTTTATTGGTAGCTGGCACTCTCGTATCGCTGGTAGCGGCAATTGTCTTTTTATATCCACTGAAGCGCATGCTTTTGCGCGCTGGACCTGCTCCAGCTTGGTCCTTCCTTCAAGAAACACACATCAAATGCTTTTATGGTCAGTAATTTTTTGACAATATCCACGCCTACTTTAACGCAGTTGTAAAGCTGACTGCATTGCCTGAGAACCTGACTGACACCTTCTGGGCTGACGAACAGAAATAATCAAGGTGCAATGGCATGCATTGAATTTAGGGCGCGGAGGAAACAATGACGCCAGCCAATGAACTAACCGCCAGCCAGGCGCGGGCGGCTATGGATATGGGTGATATTAGTGCGGGCGACCTGCTGGCCGCTTGCCGGGCGCGGATCGCGGAACGGGACGGCGAGGTTAAGGCGTGGTGTCATCTGAGTAACGGCGACACCCCGACGGGCGATGGTCCCCTGGCTGGGATTCCCGTTGGTATCAAGGACATCATCGATACCGCCGATATGCCCACCACCTATGGCTCAGAGGTCTATCCCGACCATCAACCGGCCATGGATGCGGCCTGTGTGGCGTTGGTCCGCGCCGCCGGCGGTATGGTGCTGGGTAAGACCGTTAGTACCGAATTCGCTTATTTTCAGCCGGGAAAGACAGCCAATCCGTATAATCTGGAACATACACCAGGGGGGTCGTCCTCGGGCTCGGCGGCGGCGGTGGCGGATTGCATGGTGCCGTTTGCCTTCGGCACCCAGACCGGCGGTTCGGTCATTCGCCCCGCCGCGTTCTGTGGCGTCGTGGGCTACAAGGCCAGCTACGGCGCCATGCCCATGCATGGCATCAAGGCCCTGGGTCATGACCTGGACAGCCTGGGCTGGTTCTGTCGCGAGCTGGCCGATGTGCACCTGATGCGCGCCGCCCTGGTGGGCGCGCCCACGCAACTCGCCGCCGTGAAACCGAAAATCGGCCTGTGCCGCACCCATGAATGGGACCAGGCCGACAGGGACAGCCAGGCCGCCGTTCTGGCCGCCGCCAAGAGCCTGGAGGCCGCCGGGGCCGAGGTAATTGATCTCGACCTGCCTGCATTATTCGGCACGTTGGTCGCACATCAAAAAATCGTTATGGCGCAGAATGCCGCCCGCGATCTGGCCTTTGAATACAACCGGCACCGCGACACCATGAGCAAACATATCATCGCCCTGATCAAACAGGGCCAGGGCGTGGACTTTGCCACATATCAGGCCGCCATCACCGCCGCCGTCGCGGGCCGGCGCGCCCTGGACGGCATCTTCGCCGACGTGGATGTACTGCTCTGTCCCTCGGCAATGGGCGAAGCGCCCAAGGGGTTGGAGACCGGCACCGGCGACCCGGTCTTTAACCGCATGTGGACCCTGCTGGGCAGTCCCTGTGTGAACCTGCCCGGCCATACCGGCGCCAATGGTTTGCCGGTTGGAGTACAGGCGGTCGGCGCCCTGGGTCAGGACGAGAAGCTGTTGGCCCACTGCGCCTGGATGGAGCAGCGCATTACCTGAGAGGGGGTATCATGAAGGGCATCGTTGTATGTCCGCAGCCTCGCGCGGCGGATGTGGGCGCGGAGATACTGGAAGCGGGGGGCAACGCATTTGACGCCGCCGTTGCCACCGCGTTCGCGCAAATGGTCGTCGATCCATTCATGTGCGGCCTGGGCGGCATGGGGACGTTTCAGTATTTCGATGCCGGAACCGGCGAAAACGGCATGATCGATTTTCATGCCCGCGCCGGCGCCAGGGTAGCGCCGGAAATGTGGGCCGCCGACAGTCAGGGGCGGACGGAAGTATCCGGCTATTCTCTTTTTGATGACTTCCGCAGCGAGCTTGGCTACACCTCTATTCTAACGCCGGGCACGGTCGCCGGTTTTGCCGAGGTGCACCGCCGCTTCTGCCAAAAGCCATGGGGGGATTTGTTGGCGCCTGGCGCCCGCATGGCCCATGATGGCGTACCCACGACCAGTTATGTGCATGACTTCCTAACGCGTGAGATGATGCCGGGCATTCCCGGCGGTCTCCAGCGGGTCTCGGCGACCGAGGCCTGCAAGGCGATCCATCTGCACCCGGGAGGCCGGATCTACCGTATTGGGGAGTTACACCGAAACCCGGATATGGCGCGGACTTTCGAACGGATTGCCGAGGGTGGGGCGGAGAGTTTTTACCGGGGCGAGCTGGCGCAACAGATTACCGCTGATCTGGATGCCAACGGCGCCTACGTCACGGCGAACGATATGGCTAATTACTCAGTTCAGTCCTTGGCGCCGGTGCGGGGCCAATATCGCGGCTTCGATGTCACCTCGAACCCACCGCCGGGCAGCGGCGTAACGCTGATCCAGATGTTGCAGATATTGCAACATTTCGACCTGACCGCGATGGGCCATGGCACGGCGGCGCATATCGACGTGGTCGCCCGCGCCATGGCGGCGGCGCACCGGGACCGCAACGAATATCTCGCCGATCCGGACTTCGCCGACGTCCCGGTGGAGATGATGCTTTCCCAGGACCGCGCCGCCATGTGGGCCGAGCGGATCCGCGCCGGCGAATTCCTTGGCGATGGCAAACACGCGCCCTATTCCAGCACGACACACGTTTGCGTTTACGACGAGGCAGGCAACGCGGCCTCGTGCACCCATACCCTTGGCACCGGCTCGGGTGTGGTCACACCAGGGCTTGGCTTTGTTTACAACAACTCCATGAAGCTGTTTGACCCCATTCCCGGCAGCCGCAACTCCATTCAGGCCGGCAAGGCGCGGACCACGGGCATGGTTCCCACCATGCTGTTCAAGGGGGGGCTGTTCAAGGATGGCGCGCCGTGGCTGGTGGCCGGCGCACCGGGTGGCAGCGTCATCATCAGCGCGGTGCTGCAGGCGATCCTGAATATCGTCGATTTCGGCATGTCGCCCATCGAGGCCGTCACCGTGCCGCGCCTGCATTGCGAAGGCGCCTCCATCCATCTAGAGGCCCGAACGCCGGAAAAGGTTTGCCGCGCGCTGTGTGAAATGGGTCATACGGTCAGTCAAAGCGCCTCCAGCTTCGACCCGGTGATGGCAAAGGCGCATGTGGTGCTTCGCGAGGGCAACGGCTGGCATGGCGGCGCCGACCCGCGCGGCGGCGGCGGCGTGGCGATTGCCGGTTAATACCAAGGTGCGGTGACAAGTGGTTGCTAGGCTACTTCTCTCAGAGTTCGCATCTCGACTGATGACAACTATTGATCGAAATGCCATCCTTTCGCATCATGATTGATGCAATCAAGCAATATCTGTCCGAGCCCTGGGTCGCGACCTTGGTAGGCATGGCTGGATTGTTGTTAACAGCCCTCGGCTTTTATCTGGCGAAACAACCGCCCCCGTCTGTCGAGTAATATATGGGTAGCGCCGCGTCCAGCGGCGATCAAGCCGCCAATCAATCGGCATCGGGAAGTGGTCCGCAGATCCAATTCGGCAACGTACAAGGGCCCGTACAGACGACAATTGGCCTGCTCGCGGGTGACCTTGCTGATCAATTGATCGCTGAGGCCAGAAAGACTGGCGAATTGGAGACACAACTGGATTCTGTCACGGACGAGCGCGATGAACTGATAAAGACGGTCGCGCTCATGCAGGCGACGGCGGCACGGATTTAGCCGCGCGGTATTTTCAAATGGAACTCGGGCGCCGTGAATCCGCGCTTGAACAAGGATAGATCAAGGCCTCGGAAGCTGCGCGCCATCTTGGTTCTCTCTTCTATTTGACGAATTCACAACTTGCCCTTGATGCCTACGAAAAGGCGGCAAGGTACGACACGCAATCCGTCGATGCCTGGAATATGCTCGGCCTGCTACAGATTGGATCGGGCGGCCTTGACGCGGCATTCGATGCGTTCCAGAAAGTCTTCTCCCTTGGAAATATTGCGTCGGACAAGATGACAGCGGCAGCCGCCCATGGCAATCTCGGTCTGATCCACCAAACGCGCGGGGATCTGGAGGCGGCCTGCAAAAATTGGCGCAAGGCGCTTACCCTATTTGAAGAAGTTGGCGCCCAGCCGCAGATCGAACAAGCTCAGTCCTTGATCGACAGGTTTTGATCAAGCTGGCTTTCAAAGGCCCAATAGTCATGGCCCTTCCCGGTCAGATCATCCAGGGAACAGAGCCGCATGCAGAAACTTTAAGCTCTGGCCCGCCGCCTTAGTCATCCCCATCCGTCTTGTTCATGGTGAACCTGAAATCACAGTGCGGCGCGCCGCCCATGATGGTCTGGGTCCGGTTCAGGGTAACATCCGGATTGTAGCCTTCGCACAACGAGCCATCCCGACCGCAGGACAAAATCGTGCCGATGTGGGCCAGGCCCATTTCGGCATAGACCTCGGCATAACGGCAGCGGACGACATTGAATTCCAACCGGTCCTCGGCGACATGCAGAAAGTCCTTCTTTAGGGCATCGCCTTTTGACCAGCGGGTGGTCAAGGTGGAAAAGGTTTCCAGATTGTTGGGCTCGTCCGTGCTCTCTGCCAGTGCCGCGCCCTGGCGCACCGCATCCTTGTTGATGGCCATGGTCAGAATTTCCTGGGCGCGCGTCTCGCCCAATTCATTGACCATTTCCTCGTAGATCGGCTTGATGATGTTGGCTTCGATCCGGCGGACTTCAAGGATTGGCAGCTCGTCCATGGCAATATTCCCTTCAAAAATGCGGTGCAGCGGCACCAGTCTAGCAGATCAAACGGATCCGCTTCAGTAATGATTTAGTAACGCCCGTTATGACATACTCTATTCCATAGGTGCGGAACGTGAACACACGTTCACGAAAGGGCAAACCGCGGGTGACAGCAGGACGCAAAGCCACCGGCCTGAACCCGAATACGATGATTTCCGGGGACGGGCAGCGGAGCTACCGAAGGAGAAATGCAAGGTTATCCAGTATCAGCTTTATGTTAGATACCTACTGGATGCTTTGGACCACCCTGTTTCCGTCCGTACCATTTTGGAGCCCCCATGGCGCCGTGATGACCCTGATCCTCGCCGCCGCCATAACGGTTCTGTCCGGAAAGTATTGCTGGAACGTCTTCCGCCGAACTTAGGCAAACTCAGCTTGCGTTGAAAACGCCCTAAGACGCCATTACCAAGGGTTCGCCAAAGCCCACCACGTCGCGCGCCTGGGCGCAGATTTCGCCGTGGCTGGCACCTGCCATGGTCGCCTTGACGACGAATTCGTAACTATTCGCATCGTCGTCTTGCAGGGCCCGGGCCAGATCGTCCAGGGCCCGCGCCACCGCCGCCTGATCGCGGTTCGCCTTGTAGTCACGGACCCGTTCGATCTGTTGTTCAATGACCGCCGGATCCGGCCGTTCGATAAAGGGCCGCTCGCCCGCCTCGTTCTCCAGTTCAAAGGCATTGACGCCGATTACCGGCTGCGCGCCGCTTTCCACCGCCTGCTGATAGGCCATGGCCGAGGCCCCGATCATGCGTTGCACTAGGCCGTCTTCACAGGCCATGAACATGCCGCCTTTATCCGCCACCTGAACCATGATGGCTTCGATCCTGGCTTCCATATCGTTGGTCAAGCACTCCACATAGTACGAACCGCCGAAAGGATCGATAACTTGATCCAGTTGCGCCTCCTGACAGAGGATATTCTGCGTGTTGACGGCGATGCGGGCCGTATCCTCGGACGGCGAGCCAAGGGCCTCATCATAGGAATCCGTATGTAGGGATTGCAGGCCGCCGAACACCCCGGCCATGCCCTGCACCGCAACGCGGGCGATATTGTTCAGGGGTTGCTGCCGGGTCAGATCAACGCCGGAGGTCTGGGCATGAAAGCGAAAGCGCCAGGAGCGGGGATCCTTCGCGCCATAGCGTTCCCTGGCAATTCGCGCCCACAGGCGGCGGCTGGCACGGAATTTAGCGACTTCTTCAAAGAAGCTGATGGAAAGATCGAAAAAGAAACTGAACCGGGGCAGAAACTGATCTGGCTCAAATCCGCGCGCCACCAGATCATCAGCATGCTGGATGGCCGAGGCCAGGGTAAAAGCCATGGCTTCCGCCGGATTGGCGCCAGCCTGCTGCATGTGCTGACCGACGATGGAAATAGGGTTCCAGCGCGGACAATGCTCGGTCATGAAGGCAACGTGATCCATCAACAGCCGCCTGGCACCTGGCAGGGCCAGGCGAAAGAACATATGCAGGGCGGCATAATGGGATAGATAGTCGCTTTGATTGGTCGTACCCGTTAGTTGCGCCCAGGGGATGCCGCGCTGTTTCGCCACCGCCAACAGCATGGCGGAAAGGGTAAAGGGCGCCGTGTCGCCCAGGGATATGGCATCCTTTTCGAACGGCAGGCCGGCCACGCAATTGGCCACGTCCTCGACCGTGGAGATCGAGGTGCCGCAAGTGCCCAGCAATTGCGCCGGCACCTCGTCCGCATCATAGCCGCGCATGTGGGAATTGCACGGCGCGAGATACAGCCCCGTGATGCCGGTATCCCACAGGGTATGCATGCGCTGATTATAGTCGGGCGGCGTACCTAGGCCGACCACCAAACGCTGGCTCCAACTACGGCCCCGGTACATGGAGGCATGAATGCCGCGGGTCATGGGCGCCTGGCCCGGAAAGCCCAGGGTCTCCATATAGTTGTCGCCGGACCAATCCTTGGGCGTGTAGAGCGGCTTGACGGCAATGCCGGAACGGTTGGTAGCCATGGCTTCGCCCGGAACCTGCTGTTCATAGTCCCGTTGCCAGTCCTGCTCCGCCTCGGCGAAACCAGGCAGATTCAATTGCTCGCTCATGATCGATCCTCAAAAAGGCAGTCTGTTACCTGCCGCTCAGGCTACACCAAGTGTGGCCCATTATGTCTTGATTTCAATCAGTCAACGACCAATCCGGAGAATGCCGGCGCGCCGCGATATCGGCGTGCTCAAGATAAAATTGCATCTTGGCCCTCTGCACATTACGGAATTCGAGTAAAACCCGTTCCGCATGCGTTATCGCCTAATTGGAACAACATCCACCGGCGCGGCTGGCCGCGACATGACGGGCCGTTATTGCCGGCTCGGCTATGCTGGTACGGTAACTATGCGCTCGGCACCACCGCCATGATTGCCTTGCCGGCGGACCATGAAGATCACCAGGGCCAAATTGCACAAATTGAAGGCAACGCCGGTCAGAAATGCCAGGCGGTAGGTCGCCGTCCAATCATAGATGACGCCGCCCAGATAGCCGCCCAAGGCCATACCCACGGTGCCAAACAGGAAAATAACGCCGATCCGCCAGCCGGCCTGAGAGGCGGGAAACAGTTCCCGGATGATAATGGCGTACATAGGCACGACGCCGCCATAACCAAGGCCGTAGAAGATGGAGACCAGATACAAACTCTCCAACGATCCCGCATAAATATAGAACGCCAGGCCCAGCATTTGCAGGGACGAACCCAGCAATAATGTTTTCAGGCCACCGACACGATCCGCCAGCCAGCCATAAGCGAGGCGCGAGATGAATGCGCTGAACAGCAGCAGCGACAACATCTCGGCCCCGCGGGCGGCGGAAAATCCAAGGTCGCTGCAGTACGACACAATATGCACCAGGGGCATGGACATGGCCACGCAGCAGCCGATGATCGCCGCGCACAACAGAGCCAAGGCCGTATTGGGGCGCAAGCCCAGCACCAGCGTTTGGCTTTGATCGGCGGATGCGGCGAGAGCCGTCTTGTCAGCCGCCGTGCCGCCGCTCAACATGCGGGGACTGGGACGGCGCAGGACAAGGGCCAGGGGCACCAGTGTCGCCATGGAGAACAAGCCGTACGCCAGCATGGTTTCGCGCCAGCCATGATGTTCCATGGCATGGCGAAAAATTGGTGGCCAGATGGCGCCGCCCAGGGCCTGTCCACAGGACGCAATGGCGATTGCCAGGCCCATGCGGCGGTCGAACCAATGGGTAACATTGGTCAACAGCGGCGAAGTCATGGCACCGTTGCCCAGCAGACCGACGATAAACAGTTGTATGCCCAAAAAGGTCACAATGGAATTGCTTTGCGAGACGGCTATCAGGCCCAGGCCGAGACAGAAGGCGCCGGTCAAGGCCGGCCCGGCCATGCCTCGGCGATCCGACCACAGGCCCATGAGAATACCGCCAACCCCGGCCCCGAACATGGCGAAGGCATAGCCGGCCGAGGGGATTTGCCGGGGCCAGCCGAAATCAGCCGCGATAGGTTTCAGGCCGACCACCACGAGATAGCTGGAACCGAAGGCGACCGAAATCATAAGGGTCGTGGCGATCACCACCCACCAGCCGTATCCGCTCTCTACGGACTCTGTATTGGCTTCGCTCATCGCAATCCGCATGGGCAAGAAAAACGGCGCCAACGCAGCGCTGACACCGGGCTGTCTGGTATAGCCCATGCGCGCCCTCGGGAACAGAACAAAGCCTACACCAAAGCCTACATTGCCTCCGCCATCGCTTTGACTTATGGCTATGGCATGCAAGCTTCAGAAGATATTCATTGCCAGGTCTGTGACAGCCACGATTGCCCGCCCCTGATTGCACAGGGTGGCTGGCGCTACCGCCGCTGCGCGGACTGCGGACTGGTCTTCCTCTCACCCATGCTCAATGATGATGAACTCGCCGCCCTGTACGCCAATCCCGACAGCGGCGGCACCCGGGCCTATTTCCGCAAGGAAGCCTCGAAACTACGCCGGGCCCGCGGCCGGGTGCGCTATCTGGCAAAGGCCATGGCGGGTGGCACGCATGGCCGGCTGTTTCTGGACGTGGGCTGTTCAGGCGGCTTCATGACCCAGGCGGCCATGACGGTAGGCTTTACCGCCTGGGGCATTGATCCCGACGGCAACGCGGTGGCCCATGCCAAGGAACACTACCCCGGCGCCACTTACCAGGTTGGTGGCCTGACCGAATTCGCGGCGGAATTCATGACCCGGACCGAGGACCGCTTTGACGCGGTTTATTGCTCCGAGGTGCTTGAGCATGTGGCGAACGCCAACGCCTTCATTGACGCTATCGCAGCCGTCATGGCGGTGCATGGTGAACTGTATTTGACGACGCCGGATATTGGTCATTGGCGCCGGCCCAAGAACCTGCCCGATTGGGACGTCTTCACGCCACCCCATCATTGTCTGTTTTTCTCAATCGGGAACCTAACGCAGCTACTGGCCCGCCATGGCCTGGAAATCTATCACCGGTATTGGGCCTTTAAACCGGGGCTGAAGGTCATGGCCCGTAAAGTAAGAGTGAAAACATGAGTAATTTTAGCGGTATCTATCCCATGCTCTACGCCTTCTTCGACGGCCAGGGTGAATTGGACCGGGGTGCCATGCGGGCCCAGGTCAAGGCAACCCTGGCACAGGGCGTACACGGCATCGCCGTCGGTGGTTTGGCGACGGAAACCAACAAACTGTCCACCACGGAACGGCGCAGCCTGATGGAATGGGTAGCGGAAGACATTGATGGCCAGGTGCCGCTGTCGGTCACCATCGCCGAAAGCAATGTCGCCGGCCAGACCGCCATGGCCAAGCTGGCGGCTGATCTAGGCGCGGCTTGGGTGGTCTTGCAGCCACCCCCCGTGCGCGGCGCCACCGAGGCCGGATTGATCGAATTTTACGGCGCCGTCGCCGATAGCGCGGCGCTGCCCGTGGGCATCCAGAACGCCCCGGAATATATAGGCATCGGCGTCTCCAACGCCGGCTTTGCCACCCTGAACAAACGGCACCCCAATGTCTCTATTCTGAAAGTGGAGGGCCCGGCCACTTATATCGACGCCTTGCGCGAAGATACCGGTGGCGCGTTCACCCTGTTCAATGGCCGCAACGGCATGGAACTGGTAGACAGCCTGCGCGCGGGTTGCCACGGCATGATCCCCGGCGTCGATGCCTGCGACCGCCAGGTGGCGATCTATAACCACTTTGCCGCCGGCAACGAGGCGGAAGCCGACCGTGCCTTCGCCGAAATCCTGCCCCTGCTGTCATTCCTCATGGGCTCGATCGATCATTTGCTCTGCTACGGCAAACGCCTAACCGCCCGCCGGCTAGATATGAGCGAGGTTCATGATCGCGTGCCGGCCATACAGCCGACCCCATTCGGTTTGGAGGTAATGAACCGCTGGTCCAAGGATCTAGGCGACTTTTGATTTAAACAGGAGGAAACGAGCGCATGCGCATTCACAATCTGTACGAAGACGAAGACGGCCAATCGCATTTCCGCGATATCGAGGTGGAATGGGTCGAGGAAGGCCGGGGCGGCAAGCTATCGGAACGCATGCCAGCCACTGGCATTATCTTTCGCCAAGTCCCGCCGACGTACGAGTTGGACTGGCACAGCGCGCCGCGCCGTCAATACATCATCAATCTGGATGCCGGCGTGGAGATTACCGCCTCCGACGGCAAAGCCCGCAACATCGGCGCCGGCGAAGTTATCCTGGTGGAAGACATCAGCGGCAAGGGCCATTTATCGAAAGCCATCGACGGCCAGCTCCGCCACTGCATTTTTGTGCCGATTGAGTAAGGCCTAACGCGGCGCAATGCGGATGGCACCGTCGAGACGCATGGTTTCGCCGTTCAGCATGACGTTCTGGACGATCTGGCGGCTGAGCTGAGCGAACTCGGAAGGATCACCCAATTTCTTGGGAAACGGCGCCATGTTTTCCAGCGATGCCTTGGCCTCCGGCGACAGGGTGGCCATCAGCAACGGTGTCTTGAACAGGCCCGGCGCGATGGTGCAGACGCGGACGCCCTTGTCGGATGGATCCCGAGCGATGGGCAGGGTCATGCCGACGGCGCCGCCCTTGGAGGCGCAATAGGGCGAAGTCAATAATGCGGGNGCGGCTGGTCGTCGGGCGCGGCGGGCGCAACATCATCCTCCACGCGGCCCAGGCGGGCGCGCAGTTCGGCCAGGGTGCAGCGCAGGGCTTCGATCTCGGTCCATTGCTGGCTTACCATCTCGGACAGATCCTCGATGGTGCCATCCTGATGGGCGCTGTGACTTTCCAGCGCCATCAGGCGTTGCCGCAGTTCATCCGTTTCGCTCATGAGCCAACCCTTGTGGTTAGGCCGTCATCCTCGGGGATGACCGCGCCGGTGATATAGGCAGCCGCTTTCGAGGCCAGGAACAAGGCACCGTTGGCGGCATCCCAGGCAGCGCCCAAGCGCCACATGCGGGGCAGAGCGTGTTTCGACAGCAGTATCGGGCCGTTCAGATTCATATCCAGGCATTGCTGCCAGGTTGCCAGATCAATATCGGCAGTATCATCCTCCACCGTGCCGGCGCCCACGTTGTTGTGCATGANATCAATCCGGCCAAAGGCATCGATTGTCGCTGCCATCAGCTTTCGGCAATCATCCTCGTCCGTGATATCGGCCAGCATGCTTTCGACCGCGAAACCCCCGGCACGGACCAGCCGCGCGGTTTCGTCCATGGAAGGGCTGGAGCGGTTGGCCAGCATCAACTTCGCGCCCACGCCGGCGAAGGTCAGCCCTGATGCACGGCCGTTACCCATATTCTTTTCGGCGCCGCCGGCCTCGCTTTGCCCGGCACCGGTGATGATCGCGACCTTATCCTTCAGGCGCATAGAAAACCTCTACGATTGCCTTGGTCCATTTGTGATCTGATTGCAGGCTGGACGCAAGCGGCGACTTCAGGGATAAACATTCGGGCATGGAATGGGGACCAAACAAGATGGCAGACACAGGCAAAATTTTATCAAAGGCACAACAGGAGCAGTTCTGGCGCGACGGTTATCTGGTGATCGATGGCGCGGTTAATGATGCTACCCTGGCAAAGCTACGCCGGCAGATGGATGACTGGGGCGAGGAAAGCCGGGAACACACGGAGCCCTATGGTCCGCCTACGGTGGACGGACGACCTCGATTTGATATGGGGGAAGAACATTCCGCCGAAAGACCGGCCCTGCGCCGGATTAACAATCCGTGTGAAATATCCGAGAACTTTCATGCGGTCATGACCAATGCACCCATGGTCGATATGGTGGCCGACCTGATCGGACCGGACGTCAAATACCACCACTGCAAGATCAATTCAAAACAGCCGGGCAGCAAAATGGTGGTGCGCTATCACCAGGACTTTCCCTATACCCCCCACACCAACGACGACGTCATCACGGCGCTATTGTTGCTAGACGACGTGGACGAGGAAAACGGCTGCCTGATGGTGGTGCCCGGCACCCACCGTGGCACCATAGATAGTTTGTTCCAGGGGGACACTTTCACGGGCATGGTCGCCCCGGCATTGGAGCAGGATTACATGGCCCGCCAGGTACCCATCGAAGGCAGGGCCGGCTCTGTCTGTCTAATGCATACCCGCCTGCAGCACGGCAGCGAAGCCAACCTGTCGACTAACCGGCGCCGCGGAATATATATCTGCGTCTACAGCGCGGCGGATGCAGTGCCCATTGCCCGCAATCCAATGCCCTCCACCCTGGAAGGCACCATCGTGCGCGGAGAGGCCAGCCGCACGGCCCGCATGATCCCATTGCAGGTGGAATTGCCGCAGCAGCCTAAATCGGCCTCATTCTTTACCGTGATCGGGCAGAAATCCGCTGGGACTTCAGGCGATGGGTGCGATGGAAACGATTAGCNCTTCTCGAAAACCTGGGTGCGGGCGGTGATCTTGTCGGTGAACTGGTACCAGCCCCGCATCCCGATGAACTCCTGTGTTTCCAATGCCTCCGGCCCGCTGAGTTCATAGATCGCCACGTAGCTTCTGGCGGACGAGGTGGATTTACCGCCATCCCTGGTCAGGCTGGCATCGCCGACCGAGACATAACGGCTGCCCGATAAAATGCCGGGACAAGCCAGGGCATCGGGCAGGTGTTCCTCATCATACCATTTGTTCCAGGCGTCTTCGACCAACGGCTCGATCTCGGCGTGGACGATTAACAGATATCGTGGCGTTTCAGGCATGCTGGCCTCACTGCAGTGGAAATAACTCCGTCTCGAAAATGGTTCCGAACGATGATGCTGGCCGTCAAGTCACCAGTTCAGGAACTTTATCACCGCTGGGCGTTCCCGGATCGGCGGGGCCGGCGCCACTCCTGCCATCATCACCTTTCTCGCCGCCGTCCCCCTTCTTGCTAGGCGGCCGTTTCTCCTTAGCTTGGAATTCAAAGGTCAATTTGTCCTCGGCAACATCAATCGAGACCTGACCGCCCTTGGCCAATTTGCCGAACAGCAATTCATCCGCCAAAGGCTTCTTGACCTTTTCCTGGATAATCCGGCCCAGGGGACGGGCACCGTAAAGCTGGTCATAGCCCTCGTCCGCCAGCCAGTCGCGGGCCGCCGTACTCAGGTTGATGGCGACCTTGCGTTCGCTTAATTGATCCTCAAGTTCGCCAATGAACTTGTCTACCACCTTAGAAATCACCTCCGGCGGCAGGGCCGAGAAGCTGATGGTCGCGTCGAGGCGGTTGCGGAATTCCGGGGTGAACAGGCGGTCGACAGCTTCCTCGTCAGCGCCGACGCGGTTCTCCCGGCCAAAGCCGATGGCCATTTTTGACATTTCCGAGGCACCGGCATTGGTGGTCATGATCAGCACCACGTTACGGAAATCAATATGCTTGCCGTTGTGATCGGTCAGTTTGCCGTAGTCCATGATCTGCAACAGGATGTTGAACAGATCCGGATGGGCCTTCTCGATCTCGTCCAGCAACAACACCGCATGGGGATTCTGATCGATGGCATCGGTCAACATGCCGCCCTGGTCGAAACCGACGTATCCGGGCGGTGCGCCGATCAGACGGCTAACCGTGTGCCGTTCCATATATTCCGACATATCGAAACGAACCATTTCGATACCCATGATCTTGGCCAGCTGCCGGGCCACCTCGGTCTTACCGACCCCGGTGGGGCCCGAGAATAGATAGCTGCCGATGGGTTTTTCAGGCTCCCGCAGGCCGGCGCGGGACATTTTCAGGGCCGTCGCCAGGGCATCAATGGCCTGATCCTGGCCAAACACCACGTTCTTTAGCTCACCTTCCAGATTGGCCAGGCTGGTCCGGTCATCCTTCGACACTGTCTTCGGCGGGATACGGGCGATCTTGGCGACAACATTCTCGACATCCTTGACCGAGATGGTTTTCTTGCGCCGATGCTCGGGCAGCAGCATCTGCGCCGCGCCCACTTCGTCTATCACATCGATCGCCTTGTCGGGCAGCTTGCGGTCATTGATATATTTCGCGGATAGTTCCACCGCCGCCTTAATGGCGTCACCGGTGTAGCGGATGTTATGATAATCCTCGAAATAAGGCTTCAGGCCCTTCAGGATCTTGACCGCATCATCCACGGTAGGCTCGTTCACGTCAATTTTCTGGAAGCGCCGCAACAAGGCCCGGTCCTTTTCGATATAGCCGCGGTATTCCTTGTAGGTGGTGGAACCCATGCAACGGATGGTGCCCGAGGCCAAGGCCGGTTTCAACATGTTGGAAGCATCCATGGCGCCGCCAGAAGTGGCGCCAGCGCCGATCACCGTATGGATTTCGTCGATAAACAAAATCGCGTCATCGTGATTTTCCAACTCGGTAATAACCGCCTTTAGGCGCTCCTCGAAATCACCGCGATAACGCGTGCCGGCCAGCAAGGCGCCCATATCAAGGGAATAGATCGTGGTTTCGCGCAGCACCTCGGGCACTTCGCCCAGGACCACCCGGCGCGCCAGGCCTTCGGCGATGGCGGTCTTGCCGACGCCAGGGTCGCCGACCAGCAATGGGTTGTTCTTTTGCCGCCGGCAGAGGATCTGGATCGTCCGTTCCAGTTCTTCCTCGCGCCCGATGACCGGATCAATGCGGCCGCTGCGCGCCTTGTCATTGAGGTCGATGCAATAGGCGGCCAGGGCTTCGTCGCCGGATTTGACGCCGCTTTCGTCCTCTTCTTTTTCATCCGTTCCGTGCACCGCGCGCTCGGTGCTTATACCCGGCGTTTTCGCCACGCCGTGGGAGATATAGCTGACCGCATCCAGGCGCGTCATATCCTGTTCCTGCAGGAAGTAGACCGCATGGCTCTCCCGCTCGGCAAAGATCGCGACAAGAACATTGGCCCCGGTGACCTCGTCCCGGCCCGAAGACTGTACATGATAGACGGCACGTTGTATGACCCGTTGGAAGCCGGCGGTGGGTTTCGCCTCCTCCTCGNCCTCGACCGTCAACGAGGCCAGATCCTCATCCAAGTAATCCGCCAATTGCCCCCGCAACTGGTCAATCTCCACGTTGCAGGCCCGCAGTACCGAGCGCGCGTCATTGTCATCGCATAACGCCAGCAACAGATGTTCCAGGGTTGCGAATTCATGCCGGCGTTCGTTGGCGCTGCGTAGCGCCCGATGCAGGGTTTGTTCCAATTCCGTCGCGAATGATGCCACTAGATTTTTTCCATCGTACATTGCAGCGGATGCTGGTTTTTGCGGGCGAGATCCGTCACCTGCATCACCTTTGTCTCCGCTATTTCAAATGGGAATATGCCGCAGACACCAATCCCCTTCTGGTGCACATGCAGCATGATTTGCGTCGCTTCCTGTTGGTCCTTGTTAAAGTAACGCTCCAGGACATGGACCACGAACTCCATAGGCGTGTAGTCGTCGTTCAACAACAGCACGCGGTACATGGATGGTTTCTTGGTCTTGGGGCTGGTCTTAGTAACGACATCCGTGCCCCCACCCACAGATCCGCCGCCGTTCCGGTCATCATTCTGCCCGCGGCCGGCCAGCCTGGGTTCAGCGCCATAGGTGGCGCCCCTGCCGACGCCCACGTCAGTGCCAGATCCCGCCGTCCAGTCATGACCACTACGGTCGCTTATGCCCATTGGGTCTCCAAACCAGGTCTCCTTGCCGCTATCCACCCTGCCCCTATCATTTCAATGAGATGTCACTCTCGTGAAAAACCAGGGGAAACCACGCCACCTCTCTATCATATCGGCCATTTCCATCATATTGGAAGGGGCTAAACGCCACGATAATAGATTAGAGGCGCTTAAAAAATGGCAAAAAAAGCCCGGCCAAATGCCGGGCGCCGTCGGGACCTAAAAAATAGCCATAGAAAAAGGGCCCGGCGGGAGGATCCGGGCCCTTCTCTATGGCGCCCCGCTCCAAAGAGCGGGCTGCCATGCGGCCTTTAGGCCGCGTTCTTGCGCCATTTCTCCGCCGAAGCGGTGAACTGGGCGTTAATCGGCTCGGCCGTCTCCTGGGCAACCTTAGTCGTCAGCNCACCAACCTTGGTGCCCTGGGCCATAAGGCCGTCGAAGCTGCCGCGCGCATATTCGGTTTGCAGTTCCATGGCTTCGTTCAGGGACTTGGCGCCAAGAATCGCCTTCGTCGCCTGCACATTGCTATTCATCATCTGCTTAGCGAAGCTCATCCATTGGCCGCTGATGGCCTCCATGCCCTTGCCATAAGCGGTGCCGGCGTCGTTCCAGGCTTCCATGTTCTGCTTGCCACTATCGGCCAGATTGCCATAGCTCTTGAACATTTCCTCGGCCTTCTCGCGCAAGCCGCCGAAAGCTTTCTCATAGCCCTCGGTGCTGGCCTTGGCGAAACTGCGAAGGGTTTCCTGGCCGGCGGCCGAGATGGCTTCGGCGGTCTTGGCCGCATCAGCCTGCTTGGTGTTCTTGCTGGTCATGCTCAAAATCTCTTTCTTAGTTGGCTCCTGCCCGGCGGCAGAGATCCGCTATAAATTTGTTATGCTGCAATGCAACATGAGGTAAAAATAGGCATCTTCAGCCATTTGTCAATANTTTTTTGTGCAATGCNGCATTATTTTTTGCGCCGCACTAATCGCGGTCGAGAAGGTGGCGGAAATACGGCCCGACGAGCCAAGCCACGCGACCGCGACGGCACCACGGGATTATCCATTGCACTGGCTATGGGCGGTAAATAGGCGTGGGAAAAAGGAAATTGCGATTGCTGAATGTTTACCTATTATCGACCATGATTCGTTTAATGTAATGATGGATTTTATAATTGTTGGATAGCACGTGCCACTTTCATTCACCGCACAGAACGTCAGGGTCCCGTGACCCTTCGTAGCATTCTTTCCACAGGGTCTGTATTGCCAGGGCCGTCATGGTTGCCGGCAAAAGCTCTTGCGGGGTTCGCCGTTTTTCTGCTTTTGGTGGCATCCCTGACGCAGCCGGCCTCGGCACGATCGCGTTATGCGGAAATGGTGGTGGACGGTGAGAACGGACGGATTCTGGTCGCCCGCAATGTAGATGCCCGCAAATATCCCGCTTCGCTAACAAAAATCATGACCCTCTACATGGTGTTCGAGGCGCTTGACAACGGCAAGCTGCGTTTGGAGCAGCCCTTAAAGACATCGCGCCGGGCCGCGGGGCAACCAGCCTCGAAATTGGGTCTGCGCCGTGGTGATACAATTTCGGTGCGACAGGCAATCCTGGCCTTGGTGACAAAATCAGCCAACGACGTGGCCACTGTGGTGGCAGAGGCAATTGGCGGGACGGAGTTTAAATTCGCCCTGCTGATGACCCGGCGGGCACGGGATCTTGGCATGAGCCGCACCACCTTCCGCAACGCCTCGGGCTTGCCGAACCGCCGTCAGCTTTCCACCGCACGGGACATGGCACGCCTGGCCCTGGCCATACGCCGCGATTTCCCACGGTATTTTGATTATTTCTCCGAGACATCCTTCACCTATCGGGGCAAGACCTACCGTAATCACAACAATCTGGTCGGCAAACTCCATGGTGTTGATGGCATCAAGACCGGTTATATCCGTGCCTCCGGCTTCAATCTTGTCGCCTCGGCCAGCCGCGACGAAGGCCGTCTGGTAGGCGTACTGTTTGGCGGTCGCTCCGCCAAGAGCCGCGATCAGCGCATGCGCCGACTGTTGAGCAATGGTTTTATCAGGTTGCAGCGTAGCGACGAGAAAGGCCTGCCCAAGAATTTTGTCCGCCCGCGTGGCCGCAGGGACGGCTTTGGCCATGTCCCAGTGCCCCGGCAAAAACCCCTGCGCCTGGCAAGCCGCAACAATCTGGCCAACAAAATCTCCGACACCAAGCTTATGCCCCACTACGGCATCGCATGGTCGGTGCNGGTCGGTGCCTTCAACCATATTGCCTCGGTACAGCAGCATCTGCGCAAATTATCCGGGGCCTTGCCTGATCTGTTAAGCCGGGCCAAGGTTTCGATCGAAACAATCGAAAATGACCGGTCGGTTTTTTATCGAGCCCGCCTGCACGGCATGAACGAACGTCAGGCTACCGAGATGTGCCGCCGTATCAAGAGCGCCAAGTTCGACTGTCTAACCGTCGCGCCAGCGGAAGCATCCCTTGCAGCAGGAAACTATCACGGTTAACGCTGCTCAGGGCGCTGGCCACAGGGTCCGGCTACGGCCATTCAGGCGATAAGCCAACAAGCCAAGATATTCGTGCAGAGCGGTTCGAAGCTGATGGAGACCGCTGCTTAGCCGAAAACGCGAAGCAAACTTGGTAGCACCGCCCATCGCCCGCATCGGCGGGGCGGCGACGACCGGCCAGTTCTGGCCCCGAAAAGCCGCCACGGCCCGTGGCATATGCCAGGCCGAAGTCACCAACAACCATTTCTCTTCGGCCCTTGGCTGGGCCAATTTTTTTCCCAGCACAGCATTCTCATAGGTATCGAGGGAAGCGTTTTCGACCATGAAGCGGCTCCGATGGAAACCCCGGCTAACCAGATACTCGGCGATCAACGGACCTTCACGGTCGCCGCCCCAACCCGCATTGCCGCCGCAGATCAACAACCGGGCCTCGGGATAGGCCCGCGCCAGGCGGATGAATTCCACCAANCGCTCCGCCGNATGGCCCGGCACCGCATGGCCCATTTGCCGGGAAACCTTAAGGTTCACAGCGGCCCCCGATAACAGAATAATGCCCCTGACAGGAGCTTTGGCGGCATCCTCGAAAACCGGGAACTGCCGTTGCAACGGCGCCAGCACCCACGCCCCAATGGGCAGAACCGCAATGGCCAACAATGAGACGGCGAGGGCACTCACCAACCAAATGCCGAGCCGCCGCCAGCGGGACCACAATAACAAGGCCCCCAGGATCAACAGGATCAATGCCAGGTTCAGAGGACTGGCAATCGCCCAGATAATTGTCGCCGCAGAATGAAACATGGCCTAACCAACGTGCTTGAACTTCGTTCTGGCTAATCATATTAGTAGAAACACGAGCGCGGGTAAGTTCTCGTAATATTGCCGCGGATAATCACCCCGTCCAAATAGAAAGTTTAATCCAGCATGGCCGTTGATGCCCCTACTGCTAGCGGCGCTGCGGAGCGCGAGCCCCTTTATGCCTATATCCGCTTGGCCGCCGCGCTGACGCTAATGACCGTTGGGACAGTGGGCATGTATGGCATCGTCGTCGCGCTAAAGCCGGTCGCCGCCGAATTTGGAGCTACCCGTTCCGATGCCTCGATCGCGTACGCGGTAACCATGATAGGGTTTGGCCTCGGCGGCATCATAATGGGCCGCTGGTCGGACCGGGTTGGGGTGATGTGGCCCTGCCTGTCCGGCACGCTGATGCTGGCACTTGGTTTCATATTGGCCGCCAAGGCGGACAGCCTTTGGCAATTGTATCTAGCCCAGGGCCTGATGGTCGGCATGTTGGGCAACGGCGCTTTGTTCGCCCCCTTGGTAGCCGACACGACACTATGGTTCAACCGACGCCGGGGCATTGCCGTGGCCATCGTGGCCAGCGGCAACTATCTAGCGGGCGTACTCTGGCCGCCGATCATCCAGCACTACATCGACGCCTCCGACTGGCGCGCCACCTTTATTGGGATTGGTCTATTCTGCGGCGTCGTGATGCCGCCGCTTTGTCTGATGCTACAGCGCCGGCCACCGGCGGTCTTGACCGCGGCGGCGAAAACGGATGAAGCCGCCAGCCGGCCCCTCGGCCTGGCCCCCAACGGGCTGCATGGTTTTCTGGCCATCGCGGGTATCGCCTGCTGCCTCGCCATGGCCATGCCCCAGGCGCATATTGTCGCCCATGCCACGGACCTTGGCCATGCGGCCCAGCGCGGCGCCGAGATGCTNGCCCTGATGTTGGCCACGGGCATTATCAGCCGTCTGGCTTTTGGCTGGATTTCCGACCATCTCGGCGGCCTGGAAACCTTGTTGCTGGGCAGCAGCCTGCAAGCAGTTATGCTGTTTCTATTCATGTTCGCCGAATCACTAAGCAGTCTTTATTTGATGGCTGCCCTATTCGGCTTAAGCCAGGGCGGCATCGTGCCGTCATACGCCATCATCGTGCGGCGCTATTTCGTTCCGGGCCAGGCCGGCTGGCGCATCGCCTTCGTTTTGTCCATGACGCTTCTGGGNATGGCCTTGGGCGGCTGGCTGGCCGGGTTGCTGTATGATTTAACCGGGTCGTATCGCATGGCCTTCATCAACGCCGTCATATTCAATCTGCTGAATATGGCGATCGCCGGCGCCCTGTTGCGGCGGGCGCGTCAGGGGGTATGATACCGGCCAACAGTGCAGACAGAGAGATAGACCATGGCGGCCGATACAGGTGTACAAAAGCTGGTTTTGGATCAGGTGGAGTTGGAACAGATCGGCGAGGGGATGATCCGGTGGCTGGTTTGGGGCAGCGAGATGCTGATGGCGCGGATCAGCCTGGGCGCCGGCATCTCGGTGCCAAAACATCAGCACCCCAATGAACAGATCACTTATTTGCTGGCTGGCGAGATGGATTTCCGCTTTGGCGACGACGGCGAGGACCAACGCCATATTGGCGCTGGCGAGATCCTGGTTATTCCCCGCGACATGCCCCATGCGGCGAAAGTCCTGGCGGAAGCAGAAGTGATTGAACTATTCGCCCCGCCGCGCCAGGATTGGATTGATGGCACGGACAGTTATCTGCGGGCACCGCAAAAATAGCCGCGTCATACAATTTGGGGAGCCTGTTTTATTGGGGAGACTGGGATGATCAAGCCGCAGCTTACTCATGTTGGCATCTATGTCAGCGATCTGGACAAGATGCGCCGTTTTTATGAGCAGATATTTGGCCTCACCGTTACCGACGAGGGTGGACCGCCGGATTTTCATTTGAACATGGTCTTCATGTCCGCCGATCCGGGGGAGCATCATCAATTCGTCATGGTCGGCGCGGATCCGGAACAGGCCGCGGCCAACATGGCGCAGCAGATTTCGTTCCTGGTGCAATCCCTGGACGAGATGCGCACAATGCGCGGCAGGATCGAGGCCGAGGGCCTGGAGATCAAGCGCATGGTNACTCACGGCAATGCCTGGTCGTTCTATTTCAACGATCCAGAAGACAACTATATCGAGGTCTATGCCCATACGCCTTGGTACATTCCACAACCCGTGGGCGTGCCGTTTGATCTGAACCTATCTAATGACGAGATCATGGCCCAGACCGAGGCGTTGTGCCGTGCCACGAAGGGCTTCGCCAGCAGCGAGGACCGGAAGGCGACCATGCGTGCCATGATGGCGAATATGCCCCAATAGGGAGCAAATCAATCGCGGTCCTATCGGCCTTCGCGGTGCCAGGCCAGCATGGTCAGGCCGAGGAAAAACAGCAGCACCAAGACACCAGGCAGCAGTTGCGTCTGCTCCACGCCACTGACGGTGTATTCACCGCTGGTCCGCAGACCCAGCCAGCCTCGCCCCCGGTTGATCCGGCCCGGCTTGACTTGGCGAATATCAGGCATGCCATCGCTCAGCCAAAAGGCGCCGCCACCGCGTTGTTCCAGTATTGGCTGGAATTTCGCAGGCGTGGCACGCATATCAGCGTATTCCAACGGATTAATGTCGCCCACCGCCGCAATGGTCCGATGGCTGCCATCCGACAGGCGGTAAAGGCCCGGCTCCACTACGGCCAGGCTGCCAGCCTCTACCCCACGGCGATTGTCTTTCAGGCGAACGCCATGCACTTCGCCGGCGGGCGTGGTGACCTGGACATCCGCGTTATCGGAGCGGAGGCTGCGGCGCTGGATCAACAACTGATTGCCATTGGCGCGGGCACGCAGGTCCTCTTCCTCCAGATCCGGTTCCTGCATCAGCCAATGGGCGATACGGCGCAGCAATTCCGCCTGAGGGCCGCCGCCTTCAAAACCACGAGTCCACAACCAGGCATGATCCGACAACAACTGCGCCACCCGGCCATCGCCAACGCGAGAGGTAATTAGCAGGGGTTGCCGCGCCGCGCCACGCAGCAGAATATCGCCCTTGACCTTATCAACATCGATCTGGCGGAACCACCGGCCCCAGCTGGGCGCCGTGCCCTCGTCACCGATCCCGCTAAGCGTGGCGGTCACCGGATGACGCCGGCCCTTGTCGGTTGGCACAGGACGAAAACCGATCTCGCGCACATTGCCTGTCGGCCGGCTGGGTAGAATTCGGCCCAAGGGCGTGCGCGCAAGAGAGACAGGCGTGGCGAAGTCAGGCCCGACAGCGGTCAGCACGGCGCCGCCACGACGGACATATTCTGCGACATTTTGCAAATAGATACTAGGCAGTACGCCACGGCGGCGGTAGCGGTCAAAGATAATCAGATCAAAATTATCCAGCTTGTCCTGAAACAATTCCCGGGTTGGAAAGGCTATCAACGACAATTCATCAATCGGTGTACCATCCTGTTTATGGGGCGGCCTGAGAATAATAAAATGCACCAGATCCACCGAGGGATCCGATTTTAGAATGTTACGCCAGGTCCGCTCGCCCGCGTGCGGTTCGCCGGAAACCAGCAGAACTCGCAGGCGTTCCCGCACCCCATTGATAATCAGCACAGCGCGGTTGTTCTTCAGGGTCAACTCGTCCGGTCCGGCATCAATCTCCAATTCCAACACGGTGGCCCCACCATGGTTCAGGCGGAAAGGGAAGTTATGGGCCTGGCCAATGGCTATGGTTCGGCTATCGGTCAGGCCGCCGTCACGGCGCAGACGCAACCGAGTGTGCCCANTCTTGCCGCCAGCGCCTTCGCTGTCTTCCACCCGCAAAGTCAGGTTCAGAACCTCGCCGACGATACCATAGCAGGGCGCCTTCACCACTACCAGGCGGCGGTCCCTCTCGCCCCGCTGGCCGCTCAATAGCAGATGTAGCGGACCCGCTGAATTGGCATCGGCCGGATCGGAGCCGTCCGGATCCACGGCATTTTTTGTATCCTTGCCCGGCGACGGCAGGTCATGCACCTGGCCGTCGCTGATGATGATAACGCCCGCGACCCGCCGGTTGGAGACATCGCGCAAGGCCCGGCGGATGGCGCCAAACAAATGAGTCCCATAGGGCAACAAATGGCCGCCTTCCGTTTCCATGGCCGCGCCCGTTAAACCCGCCCGCACCACCCGCATTTCCAGATCCGGCCGGCCCCGCAATTTCTGCTCGATACGCTCCAACGCCGCCTCGGTCTGTTTCTGCCGCATGCCGATGCGCTGGCTGATGGATTGATCAACCACCACCAGGGCGACGTCGGGTATCGCGCTGCGCTGTTCCCGTATCAGCGAAGGATTGGCCAATGCCGCCAGCGCCGCCGCCAAGGCCAACAGGCGCCATGTGGTGCCGCCAGAGCGGCGCCAATAGGCAACCGTCAGTAGAACCGCCGCGGCCAAGGCCAAAATCGCCAGCAGCCACCAAGGCAAGGTGGGATCAAAGCTGATGCGGGAAAAGCTGGTCATAGCCTACTGCCCCAACCGTTCCAATATGGCCGGGATATGCACCTGATCTGATTTATAATTCCCGGTCAGTGCATACATCACCAGATTGACGCCAAAGCGGTAGGCCATCTCCCGCTGCCGGGCGCCACCGGGGGTGGGCAGAACCAACGGCCTGTGCCGCTCGTCCATGGCCCAGGCCGCGGCCCAGTCGTTACCACCAATGATCAAGGCCGAGACGCCATCATTCAAGCCGCCGGANCGCCGTTCCACCCATACCGGAGCGCCCACANAGCGGCCCGGAAAGTCCTGNAGCAGATAGAACGACCGGGTCAGCACATGGCCCTGGGGTACCGGCGCCACGGGGGGTAGGTCAAGCCGCGACAACAGGCGGCGCAGACGTTCGCTGCTGCTGCCGCCAGCGCCCAGCCGGCGGCGCCAGAGGGGCATGCTATTGCCCGCGTCACGGCTGTCGAAAACGATGGTGCCCCCCGTGCGCATGTACTGCGATATGCGGAGGATGGCGCGTTCGCTCAAGGCCGGCTGCGTGGGCACCACCGGCCAATACAATATGGGGAACAGCACCAGGGGGTCCCGCTCCACATTAACCGCCATGGGCGCCTCGGGCTCAATCGAGGTACGCAGACGCAGAATATCACTTAACCCCGCCAGGCCGGCGCGGCTCATCTCGTCAACCCGGGCATCGCCGGTCAGCGCATAGGCCAGGCGGGTATCCAGCGCCGCGGCCATGGCGAAACGCTCAGTGGAAGTATATCGCTGCGCCATAGCGGTACTGTCTGGCAACAGCAATATCGCGGCCAATAACAATGAGACCGCACGAACGCCGGGGTGCAGCAGACCACGCAGCGCAAGGACGGCGACAAGGTCGGCCAGGACCAGCAAGACCGCCGCCAGCAAGAACCAAGGCTTCAGATCCACCTCTCTGTCCTGCAGGTATCCAGCCATCTGCACCGGCACCGCCAGTTCCATGATCGGATGCAGCGACTGCCAGGTCTGGCTCAGATTCAAGGCATGGCGGTCGTCTTCACGCCCGTAATAACCGGGCGGGCTTTTCGGCCCCGCCTTGACCTGCTCCATATCGCGAGCGTCGATGGCCTCGGCGCCAGGAGCCGGCGGACCCAGCTGGCCAAAGGCATCCAAGCTGGCCAACGGCGGCGATTGCCGGCGGACCAACGTCTCGCCCTCCGCCGCGACGCCACGAGACATGGCAACCAGTCGGCGCATCATGTCCACGAACAGGCCGGACAAGGGCAGGTTGGACCACGACGCGTTGGCAGTGACATGAAACAATACCAGCCATCCCTGGCCCTTGGGCACCGCCGTCACCATTGGTGTGCCATCCGCCAGACTGGCCCAGGTGCGCTGGCTCAGATCCTGGGACGGCTGGGCCAGAACCTGCCGCTTGACCAGGACGTCGCCGGGCACCGCCAGGCCATGAAATGGACTGTGTTTGGGAAAAGCGGCCAGACCGGCCGGCTTGGACCAGGACAAGGACCCGCCCAGGGCGCGCCCACCCTGACGCAGCGCCGTCGGGATCNGCGCGTCCGGCCCCTGCGCCAGATGCGGTCCGGCAAAGCGGACAAGCATGCCGCCATCCTTTAGCCAACGTCCCAGACGCTGTTGCCGCGCCTCGGGCAATTTTCCAATATCGGCCAGAACCAGTACCGCCAGAGGCCGGTGCAGCAATGTATCGATGTTGCCCCGGCGCAGCTCGGCATAGGGCTGCAAGGCGCGCTCCAGATAATACAGGTTGGAGAGCAGGGGTTGGGCCCGTTCCTCCATCGCGGCGCCGGAGACTAGGCCCACGGGCCGCCGCCGCCAGCGTTCATCCAGCAATACGCTCGCCGCCGCCGAACCCGCCCCGGCCAATTCCAGGCGCAAGACGCGGTTGCGCAACTCGCCTGGCAAGGCAATATCCACGGTCGCGCGATCCTGGTCGATATCGAACCGCGCCTGGCCTTGTCCCAATACCCGGCCCCGTTCGCCCATAGCGCGCACTGTCACCGCACCCAGTCCCTGTGCGCCGGCACGGAGAGCCGTTGCCCGCAGACCATCACGGCTTAGCACCGGGGGCAGCAGGGCCATGGCCCGTCGCCCGGCAGCTTGTTGCAACAGATGCAACGGTCCCAGGGCGGCCAACGTAGTGGTTAATTCCTTTTGCCCTGGGCTGTCGATGCCATCGCTCAACCAGTACACCGTGGGCTGTTCGGCAAAGGCTAGGTCCTGTGCAGCGGCAGCGGCGGCGGCACGGTCCGTGGACCAGGGTTTTGGCTGCAAGGCGCGCAACAACGGTTCCGCCTCAGCAGCTTGCACCAGGCCGGAGGTACGGATCGCTCCACCGCCCACCGGCGGCGCCGTGGTCAGAACCAACACCGGGCGCTGGCGCCGTTTCGCCCGCTCCACCAAGCTCAGGGCTGCCTGTTGCCGCAGCGGCCAGTTGGGCGCCGCTGCCCAGCCATCATCGATCACCAGCAGTACCGGGCCTTTACCAGACAAATCGGCGCCTGGGTGCAACAAGGGGTGGGCCAGGGCCAGCACCACTAGGGCAGCCAACACTAGCCGCAATAGAGCCAGCCACAACGGCGTTGCCGCCGGCGTCTCTTCCTCCCCACGCAGGTCGAACAAGATGAGGATGGGNGGAAAACGTACCCGCCNGGGCGNGGGCGGCGTGATCCGCAGCAACCACCAGATCAAGGGCAANCCAACCAGGCCCAGAAGCATCCAGGGCGCAGTCAGAGCAATGGGTCCAAGCGACAGCACGCTCTACAATTNAACTTGGCTNACCTGGTCGGCTTGACCATCNAAGCCGCCACTCAAGGCGCTGTACAGAGCCAGCAAGGCGGTTTGTGGCGAACGGTCCGTGCGATGGACGGCAAAGCCCCAACCGGCCCGCCGTGCAATATCATTGAGCCCTTCGCGCCGGACCGCCATGCGCAGGCGGTAGTCATCGCGCAGGCTTTCCACTCGGCCAATCAGAATCTTTCCTTCGCCCTCCAAGCCCTCGAATTCCGTACGGCCCTGAAACGGCAAATCCTCTTCCGCGCCATCCAGGATCTGCAGCAAATGGCCACGGGCGCCTTGGTTGGCGAAACGTCTTACCACCGAATCGATTTCTTCAAGGGGTGCGAGAAAATCGCTGAACAGAACCAATTGCGCCAGACGCGGCAGCCGTCCCGGCGCGGGCAGGTCGACTTCGCCGGTACGGTGGTCCAGCAAATGCGCGCCCAGACGGTTCAGGGTCGCGCGCCCCCCGGTGGCGATACTGTCCTGGCCGTAAAGGCCCACATGCTCGCCGCCACGCAGCAGCAACGATGCCAGCGCCAGCAACAGCAGATCCGCCCGGTCCTGCTTGCGTTCACTGGCCGTCCCCGCCCCCACCCCCACCGATTGATAATCCATGGAGGCGGAGCCGTCCCGCCATAGCCAGACGCTTTGCGCCGCTTCCCATTCGTTCTCCCGCACGAAGGTCTTCTGGCTCTTGGCGGATTGCCGCCAGTCAATGGCGGTGGCGCTATCGCCACCCTGATAGCGGCGATATTGCCAAAAGGNCTCGCCGCTGCCCACCCGACGGCGGCCATGGACGCCTTGCACAACGGTTGCCGCGACCCGTTCCGCCGCAACCAACAGGGCCGGCAGGGTGGCGGCCAGCTGCTCCGCCCTGGCGCCAATCCTATTTGCAGCGGCCACTGTCATCGCGGCCTAGGCCAGGGGTTCGGACAGACGGTCGATGACCTGCGATAGAGAGACGCCATCGGCGCGGGCGGCGAATGTCAGCGCCATGCGGTGGCGCAGCACTGGCCCCGCCAGGGCCAGAACATCATCGACGGAAGGCGCCAGCCGGCCGTCCAGCAAGGCCCGGGCGCGCACTGCCAGCATCATAGCCTGGCTGGCCCGTGGGCCGGGACCCCAGGCGACCTGTTCGCGGATGCCCGGCAAGGGGCTGTCTTCGGGGCGGCCATTACGCACCAGTGTCAGTATCGCCTCGACCACGCCATCGCCTGCTGGAATATGACGGATCAGATCCTGGATAGCGCGCAAACGCTCACCGTCCATCACCGCCTCGATCGCGGCTTCCTTGCCCCCGGTGGTGGCAATCAGCATGCGCCGCTCGGCCTCGNGGTCGGGATAGTCCACATTAATCTGCAACAGGAAGCGGTCCAATTGCGCCTCAGGCAAGGGATAGGTGCCTTCCTGTTCCAACGGGTTTTGCGTCGCCAACACATGAAACGGTTGCGGTAGGGAATGGTGCTGCCCGGCAATGGTGACGAATTGTTCCTGCATGGCCTGCAACAGTGCCGATTGAGTGCGCGGGCTGGCCCGGTTGATCTCGTCCGCCATCAGCAACTGGCAGAACACCGGGCCGGGCAGAAAACGAAAACTGCGCTTGCCGCTGTCCGCTTCCTCCAACACCTCGGAGCCGAGAATATCCGCGGGCATCAAGTCCGGGGTAAACTGCACGCGTTTTTCCGCCAGACCAAGGACCGTGCCCAGGGTTTCCACCAAACGCGTCTTGGCGAGGCCGGGCACGCCGATCAACAGAGCATGGCCGCCCGCCAGCAATGTGATCAGGGTTTCATCAATCACCCTTTCCTGGCCGAAGATAACCCGACCGATCATCTGCCGCAACTTGGCGATATGTTCGACGGCCGCCTCGGCCTCGGCGATCAATTTTTTGTCGGTTGCGCTGACGAATGCCATGTTGTCCACTATATTGAAGAGCTCTCAACTAAGATCTAGACGTAAGGTAACGTTTACGCGAGCGCAGGGCTAGCTGAACTAGGGCTAGCAGAACCGGAGTCTTTTTGGAAAAGCGGATGCTGGATATCCAGGCTATTGCCGACCAACTGCCAAAGGACGAGCCGCCGCCGGTGGGGTCCTGGAACCCAGATTTTTCCGGCGATCTGGACATGCACATTCGTCGGGACGGCAGCTGGCACTACCTGGGCTCTCCGATTAAACGGCAACGCATGGTCAAGTTGTTCGCCACGATCCTGCGCCATGACGCAGACGGGCGCTATTATTTGGTCACCCCGGCGGAAAAATTCGCTATTTCCGTGGAGGACGCACCCTTTCAGGCCGTTGCCATGACGGTGCATGGCACGGGCATGGACCAGGTTCTGACCTTCCGCACCAACGTGGATGACGAGGTCATGGCCGGCCCCGATCATGCCCTGCGGGTAGCGATTGACCCCGCCATCGAAGAACCCTCGCCCTATGTGCATGTACGTGGGCGCTTGGAAGCTTTGATCAACCGTGCCACGTTCTATGATCTGGTCGAATTGGCGGTGGAAGAAATCCGAGATGGCGAGACCCATCTTGGGATTTGGAGCGCCGGCGTATTCTTCCAGATTGGTATAGTATCTTGAAATCGCAAAAGGGGCCGCAGTTGCGCGACCGTATCGCATCCAAGCTTCGTCCAATGATGGATTCCCGCACCTATGATGATCTGCGCCCCTCCACCGGGGACCATGACTTAAATCCCTTCATGCAGGACTGGGTCGATCCAGACGAGCGCCTGAAGCCGGCGGCGGTATTGGTGCCATTGGTCGAGCATAACAGCGGTCTGACCGTATTATTGACCAAGCGCACGGACCATCTGCATCATCACGCGGGCCAGGTCAGCTTTCCCGGCGGCCGGGTAGAGGAAGACGATCTGGACGTGATCGATACCGCCCTGCGCGAAACCGAAGAAGAAATCGGCCTGAACCGCGCCTATGTCAAAGTAGCTGGTTATCTGGATGATTACGAAACCGGAACGGGTTTTCATATCACCCCGGTCGTGGGCTTCGTGCGTTTGGGTTTCGATTTGAACGTGGATGATTTCGAGGTCGCGGAAGTCTTTGAGGTACCGTTGAATTTTCTCTTTGACCCAAAAAACCACCAGCGCCACAGCCGGGAATACAACGGCCATCAGCGGCAATATTACGCCATGCCTTACGGTGAATTCTATATCTGGGGCGCCACGGCGGGCATGTTGATGAACCTATACCGGCGTGTTCACGATCTGCTCTGATTGCTACGGATAATAAAATATGCTGCGCAATATTCTTTACCATCTGATCCCGTTCTTACTGCCCTTCATCGCCTATGGCATGTACCTGTATGCGACCCGCAGGGCGCGTGAAAAAGGCCAGGCATTTGACGAAGCACCCTGGTTCTGGCTGTTCGCCGCCGGCCTGATGCTGCTCGTGGTTTCGTTGATCGCCGTGTGGCTCTTCACAGGCAATCCAGCAGACGGGGTTTATACCGCGCCACATGTCGAGAACGGCAAGATCATGCCCGGCAAGTTCAACTAAGGTCTGTTGGCGACATGGCGCACCTGACCCGGCAACCCTGGTTAATGGCAGCGTCCAGCCGGTCGGTGCTGGGCGCCCTTGCCTCGATGGGCGCGACGCCGCGTTTCGTCGGCGGCTGTGTCCGCGATGGTCTACTGGGCCGCGCCAGCACGGATCTTGATATCGCCATCGACCAATTGCCTGAGGACAGCGCGCGCCTGCTGGAGAGCGCATCCATCAAGGTCATTCCCACAGGTCTGAAACACGGCACCATCACCGCCGTGAGCGAGGGCCAGCATTTCGAAATCACCGCCTTGCGGGTCGATGTAGAAACCTTTGGCCGTCACGCCAAGGTGGCCTTCACGGATGACTGGAAATTGGATGCCGCACGCCGGGATTTCACCATCAACGCCATCTATGCCGGCATTGACGGCCAGCTGTACGACCCAGTTGGAGGTCAGGCGGATCTGGCGGCAGGCCGGGTGCGCTTCGTCGGCGATGCGGCACAACGGATTGACGAGGACAAACTGCGTATCTTGCGGTTTTTCCGATTTTTTGCGCTGTTCGGACAAGATGAGCCGGACGCGGAGACCCTGGCCGCCTGCAGCGCTGCGGCACCCGGCATCGCGGGCCTCAGCGGCGAGCGCTTACATGCAGAGCTTTTCAAGCTGCTGGCTGCGCCCAATCCGCTGCCCAGCCTAGAGTTGATGGCCGAGGCTGGTGTCCTGCAGCAGATTCTGCCAGACGGTTTCGATTTGGATGGCCTTGCTCAATCTGACGACGAACCCCTGCGCCGCCTATCCGCCATTGCCACCGCCGGGGCGCCGTCCATCGCCGAACGTTTGCGCCTTTCCAACCAGGAAACCGGCCGCTTGGCGTTCCTGATGGAGCCGCCCGCAAAGCTGAGCGCCGGCATTCCCCGTCGCGACCTGCGCCAACTGCTCTATGGCCACGGCCCCGAGCGCATCGGCGACCTGGCCCTGCAACAGGGCGCGCCGGATCTGCTACCGCGCCTGGATGAAGCAGCCCCGCCGCGGTTTCCTCTAAAAGGCAAGGATGCTCAAGCCCTGGGCATGCGCCCCGGTCCAGAAGTAGGCAAGATGTTGCAGGCGTTGGAAGAGGCCTGGCGGGCTGATGATTTCGCCACTGGCCGGAATGAGCTGCTGGCGAAATTAACCGACTTGAGCAAGAACTGAGGATATGGATGAGCACGTCGATTCTGGACATTCACGCTTATGTTGGGGTATCCGACCCCAAACAAGGCTTAACATTCTATTGCGGTGGCCTCGGCTTATCCCTGAAGAAACAGTTGAGCCCGCGAAGGCTCAAGTTGGAAGGCGCCGGGACACCGATTTATCTGCTTGGTAACCATCCGGAAATAGCGGACCTGGGAAGCACAAGTGCCACGCGTGATTTTGAGCGGCACTGGATGCCGGTGCATCTTGATTTCATTGTAACCTTTCTTAATGACATGGTTGACCAGCTTCTCGGCCATGGTACGGCGCTGGACCGCGCCATCAAGGAACGTGAACATGGCCGTATCTCTAATATGGCCGACCCATTCAGCAAGGGCTTCGATCTAATCGAATTCTTCGGCAACGGCTACACGGCGGTCTCTAGGTCGGTACAAATAGGACGTTTAGAATGACCGAACCCACAACGCTTTACCGTTTTCACTGGCCTGATGGTGTAAGCAGCGAGGGGCGGGGCGTGGGTGTAACGGACGCCCTGGAGAAACTGGGAGAGAAGCTGGGATTTGGCGCCGAGGCCGCGAAAACGCTGGATTACTATGAAGTGCTGGAGGAAACGCCAGCCGGTCATGCGCGCAATGAAATGATCAAGGATGCCTATCGATAAGAAAATGGTCGGAGTGAGAGGATTTGANCCNCNGACCCCCGCCTCCCGAAGACGGTGCTCTACCAGGCTGAGCTACACTCCGAAGGGCGGGTTATACAGTATTGTCGTGCCTTGATGCTAGTCCCATCTTGACCCAGGGGACACCTCAACTTAAATTAATCAGTACATCGNGATAGGTGCGACAGCGACCGGCCACAGCAGCCGGTTTTTTGATTCCAGACCATGCAAATAAACGTCAGCAGCAANNACAAAAAGCTNTCCCGNTCGCTCGACCAGTTGGGGCGGAAGCAGTTGCCGTTCGCCTTCGTGAAGACATTGAACCAGACGATGAAGGCGGTCGAGAAATACACCGTCGCTCGGACCTACCCTCGCGCCTTCGATGTTCGGAACAAAGGTTTCTTCAAGGCTGCGATGTTTACTAAGGACGCGGTGCGATGGGCGACCAAGACCAAGTTGCGGGTATCAGCCCGTGATCGATTTGGCCGTGGCAACCTACAGCTACATGCGACCGGTGGGACCAAGACCGGCAGGGCTGGCAGGCTTGCCATCCCGTCTAGGTACGTCGGGTCTAGGCGGCTGAAGAGCGGTAGAGTTAAGGACGCATTGCTGCCGCGCGCCGTTGTTCAAACCGACAAGGGCTTTTTCACGGAGCGCCGTGCCGGTGGTTCGAAGGCCGCTATATTCCAGCGCTACGGTCGAGGCGCGAAGAAACTGCGGCTGCTGTACACAGTTCAGCGCAGCGCCAAGATAAGAAAACGGTTCCGGTTTTATGAGGACGCCGAGCGGATCACGCGGGCGGTATCACCCAAGCTGTTCAGCAGGAACTTCAGTCACGCGATTAGAACAGCTAGGTGGTAAACCCAGCGTGGCGTGATGGGATGGTTAGTCTACGCTCGGGGTATACGTGCTCGCGGTCGCCTTAGCTATGCTCATCGCTTCCATGGCCTCGGCAGTGGTCATGAGTTTGGTTGTCTGGGCTTTGGAAACGATGCCAGATGCCGAGAACATGAACGACACGGCTGCCATGGTCTTGTCGTCAGCGGCTTCGACAATAGCAATGATATCACTGTCACCGAAGGCAAAGAAAACGCGATGTAGGGTGCCGCCAACAGCCACAATGGCAGCGCGAGCAGCGGCCTCCCGGTCCTGTGGCTTGGTGACCATCGCCTTAATTGCATCGGCTGTATAGCTGACCTGAAAGAGATAGTATGCCATTGAATTTCCACCCTAATTTGTTGAGATCGCTCCAATCGACAGTACATCAATTGGCAGCATTTACCGAATCTCCACAATCCTGGACAGCCTAACAAAGCTCAGTTTTCTGCGGGTCCTATCCACGCAATCTATTGCGGGTAACGCGCGACCGGGGGACCTCCCTAGTGATAGGGGCTGCCAACCCTATTTCGTTCGCCAGCAATAGGAAAAAGCACCTTGAAAATCGAACAAGCCCGCACTGATTCGCTAATCCCCTACGCGCGCAATCCGCGCCGGAACCAATCAGCTATATCGAAGGTGGCGGCCTCGATTAAGGAATTTGGCTTCCGCCAGCCCATCGTTGTCGATGGCAGCTATGTGGTCATCGTCGGCCACACACGGCTAGAGGCCGCGAAAATCCTGGGTCTGACCAAGGTGCCGGTCCACGTCGCCGTAGACATGACCCCGGCGCAAGCGAAGGCCTACCGGCTGGCGGACAACCGAACCGGCGAAGATGCAACCTGGGACCTTGAGCTACTGACGCTTGAGATCGATGACCTGCGGGATCACTTCGGCGGCGATCTATCAAGCATTGGATTTGACGAAATTGAACTCGAAAACCTCAGCAACAGCGAAACTGACGAAGCGCCGGGGGATTTCGACGAATACGATGAAAACATCGAGACGGCACACACCTGCCCCAAGTGCGGCTATAGCTGGAGCGGCAACACCTAAGCCACCGTATCGCGTCCCATCGATGGCCGAGATACGCGAGACGCCTTGGAACGGCCTGACCGTCGCTTCGACCTTCTCCGGTGCTGGCGGTTCGTCGCTAGGCTACCGGATGGCGGGCTACCGCGTCCTTTACGCCAACGAGTTTGTGGAACTAGCGCGGGATACCTATCGAGCGAACGCTGGTGACCACACGGTCATCGATGACAGCGACATCAGAGAGCTGGCGCCCGAAGACATTCTGTCCGTCATCGGCCTCGATGCCGGTGAACTCGACCTGCTCGACGGCTCGCCGCCCTGTGCTTCGTTCTCGACTGCTGGCAAGCGGCATAAATATTGGGGACAGGCTAAGGAATACAGCGATACCGCCCAACGAACGGATGACCTGTTCTTCGAGTTCGCCCGCATCCTAAACGGCATCCAGCCGAAGACATTCGTTGCGGAGAACGTTTCTGGCCTAGTGAAGGGAACGGCGAAGGGTTACTTCAAGGAAATCCTCGTCGCATTACGGGCCTGCGGCTATCGCGTATCGGCCAAACTATTGAGCGCCCAATGGCTAGGCGTTCCGCAAATGCGTCAGCGCCTGATCTTCGTCGGGATGCGCAACGACCTGGGCATCGATCCGGTGCATCCAAGGCCGCTGCCCTATTACTATTCGGCCCTTGAAGCGATAGCGGACGTTGAAAACAGCGACGCCGCGCTAAAGGAGGTCGATCTTGCCCAATATAAAATCGGTAACTGGTGGCATCGCATACGCCCAGGCGAAGCTGCGGTTGATCGGTTTAATTTAATCAAGCCCAGAATAAACGGGCCAAGCCCGACCCTAACGGCAACGGCGGATGTAGGTGCGGCGGCGGTCTGTCATCCGCTCGAACCGCGCAAGTTCACTATCGCGGAGCTACGCCGCCTAGCGTCGTTCCCTGATGATTTCATTTTGACAGGCAACTATCGACAACAGGCAGAAAGGATCGGTCGCGCAGTTCCGCCTGTGATGATGTCGCATATTGCGGGAGCTATTCGGGATAGGCTTTCAATATAACAAGCTAAACAGCCAATCTGAGATCCCGTCAA
>PCBT01000034.1 GCA_002731375.1 Rhodospirillaceae bacterium
CGGGTTCGTGGGCGAGTTCCTGGGCATTCAGGTCAGCCGGATCGGGCACGTCGTATTCAGCCGGAGATTTGATCGATCCCCATGGCGTGGTCCTGATCGGGGAAACGAAATTCTTTTCGCGTCCGTCCCGGAACTTGATTTTCCAGGAAATCGTGCCCTTCTCCTCTTCCCGAAGCGCCCGAACGCTGTGCCCCAAGGGCGCAAAGTCGGCGTAGCCACGGCAATCGATCGCGTTTTGCGGACACATCTTTACACAGGAGTAACATTCCCAACACATGTTGGGTTCGATATTAACCGCACGGCGATAGGTGGTATCGATGTGCATGATGTCGGACGGGCAGATATCGACGCAATGTCCGCAGCCGTCGCAGCGAGTCATATAGACAAATGTCGGCATGATGGTCCGTTATCTCCTGAATCTACGGGCAATAATGAGCTGATCAATAATGTCGCGGCAACCGGCGGGGATTGCCAAGAGTTTCCGGTTTGTCGGCTGGGGCCGGCAGGTTGCTCCTCGAACCGTTGGCGTTTTCCACCCGTTTCTGCAAGGCCGCCGCGGGTTTGAAAAACATATGTGAAAATTTGGACCACGGAACCGATCCGAAGAGCACCGTCGTGGTGATCAGGTACAAACCAAGGAACACACTTGTCCATGAGCTGCTCATCGCCTGCAGATAGGCCCAGATCAGGCCCAGTGTCACGCTGGCAAGAAGCGAGAGGATGAACAGGTCGGCACGCACGATGCGGAACGGTGAATTACCCTCGGCCGCGACGTCGACCCGAATGAAAAACCAAAACCAGTAACCGCCAAGGCAAACCAACAGAGCCCCGATACTCCATAATTGTGGCAGGATGGCCGGCGTGGGGGTGGCAGGCGTTGGGTACCCGAAAACCATGATGACGGTCGTTAGCACGTAAATCAAAAAGCCATACATTGTCAGAAGATGCGCAATCCGGCGCCGCGCATTGCAGAATTCACCGGATGTCAAACCATCCAGCACGGCGGTTTGAACCGCCAGTGAGACCATTTCCCCACCACTGACTTGCCGCGTCCCTTTATTTTTCGCTTTTCGCCAATTGTTGAAGAAATACTTGGCGCTCTTCTTGTGAATGGTGTCATACAGCGTGCCGCCCACGACCAAGATAATCATGACGACGATGTACGTCTGCATGACGCAAGGCGCTATGGACGCCGAAAGTGCGGCGAAGGGATTACTGGTAAACATCAAATTACCTCAATATTGGTCCGTTATTTTCAACGCAGGGGGCGCGGATTGTCCCGGCGTCCTATGCAAGTCACACTTGCTTCGTTCCCGAAGGTCGGCATCTCACCGGTCCCACCCCATTCCGCGCTTGTTTTTTTTGGTTCCGAGTGCATGGCGCGACTCAGTCCGTCAATTTCGAAGGTGACAAGTTTACGACAAACTAGCAATATCTAAAATTAGAAATTCGTCGCTTTCCCCATATTTCTCGAATGTGGCGCGGCTTTCCCTGCCAAGTTGTCGTAGGAACCTGATGACGGTTTTTGGGCACTGGGGCATCGGGCGTTATTGGATCAAGACTGGGGGTTCAGCGTCAAGTGTTTGGCCCAGAGGCGCCCACAGTGGTCGTGGTTGCCCGATTGGACCTCAGCATCACCACATATGGATTATCCGACGTTCGTTCGTCCCAAAAGCTCGACGATGCGTTCCCAATACGCGCCGCGTTCGGGAATAATGATACCCGGCGACGCCAAAGGCTATTGGTATGGTGAGGTCAAACGACAATGACTCATCCTGACAAGGACGCGTCGGATATGTCGTGCTTGGCCATTTCCACGAAATTTCATGTATGTTATGTATAAGGCTGAGTACAAATGACAGATCTGGGATTCTCGCGATGAAGGCTATTGTAGTTCTCTTTGCCCTGACAGTGCTAATGTTGTTTGCCGCCATCAACGCGAACGCAGCAATCCATCCGTTAAGTACCCATCAAGAAATGATGGCAAGCGATCAAA
Organism: Rhodospirillaceae bacterium; assembly: GCA_002731375.1. Classification (GTDB taxonomy): domain Bacteria; phylum Pseudomonadota; class Alphaproteobacteria. The sequence goes on from PCBT01000034.1 coordinate 1,997, forward strand.
ACGGCAGCCAGACTGATAATATTATCGTTGCGCAAGCCAAGCCTAAAGAAGACGAAGATGACGAGGATGAGGATGAGGATTTAGACGAAGAAAATTGCTGATCCGCCTGCCATCGACTACCCTGGAGCAAGTTCATTAGTTTCCAACGATCCGAAGATAATCAAACCTCAATGCAAGAAAACCATCGGGTAACAACAAAGGGAAGGACAGAGAAATGAAGACATTATTAGCAGTGGCTCTGGCGTTCTGCCTAGGCTCGGTCTCAGCAATAGCTGCCGAGGTTCGCATCACCAAGGAGATGAAATCGGTTTCGGTCTCNACCGAAGACGGCGATGTTGTCATCAANCGCAATCCTGACGAAAAGAACACGATCAATCCGGCGTTCGCGAAAACCTCGCGCAAATGCCCACCGTTTTGCATTCAACCCTTTGAAGTCGCGNCCGGCGTCAGGACCGTTGGTGAGTTAGAGGTTATTAATTTTCTGAAGGACAAGAAGGGNGTCGTGGTCGATGCCCGCACCGTGGAATGGCATGTCCGGGGCACCATCCCNGGCGCCAAGAACATCCCCTTCACACAAGTTGCCAGCCGGCTNAATGANCTCGGCTGTGCCAAATCGNNCGNCAAGTGGNACTGCGCCAATGCCAAGGATGTTCTGCTGTTCTGCAACGGCTTGTGGTGCGGCCAGTCGCCCACCGCCATTCGGGCCATGCTGCGCGAGGGCTATCCGGCAAGCAAGATCAACTATTACCGTGGAGGAATGCAGGGCTGGGAATCAGTCGGGCTTACGGTGGTTGAAGGTTCAATGTAGCTTCGGTCGAATAGCAGGGCGAATGGGGCCGCCGCTTAATCGTGGCGGCCCTTTTTCGCGTGTCGTAGGGTCGTTCAGTTCCGGACCGCCGGTGTCTCGACGGGCAGACCCCTTCCCCGCGCGGCAAGGTACAATTCCAGATTAACGTATTCGTCGGAGCCGTAGCCGTAAGGCCGCGCCCGAATGTTCTTGTCGCAACCACGGAAGCGCCGATGCAAAGAGCCAAGCCTTTGCCACGCCAGCCGGTACAGGGGAAAGCCGTTACTATGCCCTTGGCTGAGCAGATTGGCCCGCGCCAGATTGCCGGCGTTGTCCTCGTGACAATGTTTGCACGCCAGATTCAGTTGCCCACGGCGTTGAAAGTATTGCGCTTTGCCTTTCTCGAAGAACGGTGCGGCGGGACCATTGATCTTGACATTCACTGGCATGNCGCGGGATTGGCNCTTAACGTANACGGTNATCGCNANCATCTTGTTCGATTCCCACTTGAAGGGTTTCGCNTCCATCCGTTGTTTGCGGCAGATGTTGATCTGCTGTTCGACGTTCTTCAATTTGCCTAGCGATTTGTCAAATACCGGATAGCGGGTTGCCACGCCCTTCATGCTTTGGGCAGCATCGTCGTGGCAGGATGCACAGGATTTTCCGGCCTTGCCCTGCGCCTTCAACCACAGTTCCTCGCCCTGGTCCATCCAGATCGACGACGGATTCGCGAAATCATCGTCCTGCATGGCGCGGGTTTCCTTGCTCGCGTACGTATAACCGCTGCGCAGTTCGCCGGATTGGTATTTACCCCAATCCTTGGCCTTGGCGGCGAATCCATAAAGGCTGGCACCCGCNACCACCGCCAACACGACGAACAGGCCAAAATATCGCTTGACGCCCATTAACGTACTCTCCCTACCTATCTGTTCTTATTCCGGTCCCCCACGAGCCCGGCACGTCAATTGACAGTAATTGATGCCATTTTCTCATAGGTTTGGCCCCTGTCGTCGGTCCATTTGAAAACGAGCGTACCGCTCTTCTCCGCCCTGANATAAAAGGCCATATACGGATTTGCCGAAATCGCAGGATGCCAATCACTTTCGAAGACCACGGTACCGTTGTATGTGCAGATGAACTTGTTAATAATCATCCGGGGAATTTTCNTACCCTTCTTATTTTTCCTCTGGCCCGACTCCATCTTGTGAGAAATCAAAGTCTTTACCTGAAAGACTTCGCCCTTCTTGNCCGACTTCGGCACTTTCNCNCGGGGTTTGCTTTTCGCCATCGTACTCGTTCCCTTTTCCGGTCTCAGCCGCCGCAACCGCCGATGGTGACCTTGACCTCGGCCTTAGCCATGAAGACCGAACCATCGCTCATCTCTGCCACCGCGATTACATTCTGTGTCTTCGCCATGCGCATCCGGGTGGCTGCGCGAGCCCGGCCGGAGGCGGGCGAAAAGCGTATGCTGGCCACGTTGGGTATCGGGTTGCCTTCAGAAAAGATATGCACTGCCTTGACGTGATCGGCCTCGGTCATCGGGCTTTCTACCTCGAAGGCGATAGGTACCGTATTGCCGTTCTCAGCAATCTGCGGCAATTCCAGCGTAATGCGGCCTTGCTGTGTCGCCTTGTCGCCAATGATTTTCTTGATCGCCTTGGCTGCCGACGCGGAATCGGCTAGGGCCAGATTTGGCAGCAACGACGATGTGACGAATGCCACCGCGCCGGCACCAGCCAGACGCAATGTATCGCGCCGTCCAAGCGCCACCATGTTTATTTTCCTCAACATTCTCGCACCTCAATCAGGTTGGTGTTAATGCCTATTTCAGCGTCAGTAGATAGGCTAGGACATCCTCGACCTCCTGGGCGCTCAGCACCGTCTTGCCCTTGAATTTCTTCAACACACGGTGCAGACCGACATTGCGGTAAAACGCCGGCATGATGGTGTCTTCGTTAATGATGGTCGCATCCACAAGCCGCAGACGAAGTTCGCCGGAACTGTAGCGGCTGGCCACGCCCGTTAGATCGGGACCGATATTGCCATGAAACTGCTGCTCTGGTGCCGGCATGGCATGGCAGGCAAGACAGTTACCCTTTTTACGGTGAATGGCCACAGCACGGCCCTTGACCGGATCTCCCTGCTGCCCGGTCAGGGAATGTGCGATGCTCTCACCTTTGGTGATTTCAAACTTTACCAAGGACGCCTTTGTTTCGGCACTCGCGGCTGTCGCGGCGATTATCCCCGCCACGGAGAATGCCATCGCAATTGCTCTTGTTCTCACAATCAGACCTCACTCGTGTCACGCTAGTTTTTTAGGGTAGATATCAAGATCTCCCAATATTATTGAGTTGGAATGCGCCACTTCATATTGCCCTAGAAACCTGGCAAGCTCTCCGGCTACCAACCAAAAATCATCATATATGGTTTTGTGCAAATGCTCAAACCGCGGCGGTCATAGCAAGATGAACCTGGAGCAGACAGGATGATCTTTCAGCGCCCGATCAAGGCGCGGAGGGCGTCAGCGAAATTGCCTTCTTCTTGATACTTGAGGCCCAGCAGGCCACCGATAATAATTGCCACGACAGCGATCAACGAGCCGAGCGACAAGGTTGACATGCCCGTGATGCCTTGACCAACGGTGCAGCCAAGCGCCATGACGCCGCCTGTTCCCATCAGCGCCGCGCCAACCAGGTGACGCAGCATGTCGTTGGCGTCAGTGAAGCTTTCGATATGGAATTGTTTTCTGGCCAGCGCGGAAAGAAAAGCACCGGCAACAATGCCGCCGACCGCGGCAATGCCGAAATTGATCGTTGAACCGGTAAAGGTCATCAAATACTGCAGCCCCTCACCGATCGGCGCGACGAAGGTCATGGAGGTCAGGGGTACCGGTTCGAAATCATCGGCGCCGACAATCCCGGTCACGGCCCAAGCCACTGCCACCAGCAGACCAACGATGAGACCGGCCGCGACATCTTGCGGCGAGCGGCGAAAGCCGGCGTCCTTGAAACAGAACCAGACCAGGGCGCCAGCAACCATGGCGGTAAGGATAATGCGGGCAGCGCCAAGGGGCGCGCCCAATACCGCCAATAGTTCCGGCAGTCCCTGATTGGCGGCACCCCAACCGCTAACGTCGATCATGCTGACCTCCTGCAATTCGACACGCGCCAGTCCGATCAGGCCACGCAAGGTCATATAGGCAAAAATGCCCAGCACCACAGCGACAACAAACGATTTCAGATTACCGCCGCCTAGACGCACCAGGGTCTTGTTAGCGCAGCCCCCCGCCAACGTCATCCCAAAGCCAAACATAAGTCCACCGATAATCGCGCCCAGCCAGCCTAGATTGACGCTGCGGTAAATCGAGGCGTTTAAATCCACGGCTTCGAAAAGTTCCAGGCCCTGGCTGGCGAGCGTAGCCACCGCGACCGCCAGCATCCAAGCGCGTAGCCTGTTCCAATCGCCGATGAAGACGACATCGGACAGGGCGCCCATGGTGCAAAAATTCGTTCGTTGCGCCGTGACACCGAATAGGGCTCCAAGCACAAAGGCTAGGATCGCGACTTGAGTGTTAATGGGGATATCTTCGAGCACCAGCCGTTCCTTCATTTACCTCGGACATGCGGCGGTAACTCCGCGCGAATTTCAATCACCATTATTTTACCTGATAATATGAAGTCAAGCTGGCTGGTGACCGTCTGGTGTTGGACGAATTTGACATATTCAATTATTGGTAATTATGCAAATCAGTACATAGGGGCCGAACATAAAGATGAAAGCGTTTTTGGAGGTGGACATAGCTCGACGACAACAACAGCTTGATCTGTCGGAGAAGCGACTGTGGCAAAATAGTGCCGCATGGCCATCGTTCCGTTTTCTAGCGGTGTTTTGTCTTGTTTTGATTGGCAGCGCGCCGGCTACGGCGGCGCAGTTGATCATGTTCGAGTCCAGCGCCTGTAGCTGGTGCAAGAAATGGGACGCGGAAATCGCGCCCATTTACACAAAGACCGTGGAAGCACGGATCGCGCCATTGCGCCGTGTCGATCTTTTTGACGAGCGGCCGGCAGATCTCCAAGGGCTCAAAGCAGTGATCTACACACCGACCTTTGTTCTGATGGATCGGAGTAGGGAAATCGGCCGTATCGTGGGCTATCCGGGTGAAGACTTTTTTTGGGCGCTGTTGGAGGAATTGATGGGCAAACTGGCGCAGGACCAGGAACGTCGGCATCAATCGGCAAGAGACAGCGGGTCGGCTTCGGCACTCTGCGGTGACCCGGGAAATTCAGGCGCCAGGCAAAATGCGAAAGCATCATGTTGAGAACCATAATAGCCGCCGCCATCGTTCTGGCCGTCATGGCGTACGGCGCGCGGGCGGAAGAAGACGCGATGGCATCTTTTAAGGTGCTGACGCTCGAGGTCGTGCTGGAACTGGCATAGGGTGCATTGAATAATTGCCGCGCCAGTGGCTACCAGGTCACCGCCGTGGTTGTCGACTGGTTCGGCATTGTCCAGGTCGCGAACCACGATCAACTGGCGGGCCCACACACCGTGGAGACCGCGAGGCGAAAAGCATGAACGGCGGTAAGTTTCCGAACTAATACCGAAACCATGGCTGAACTAACCCAGGCTGCCAAACAACAATCGGGCATCCGCCAGGTAATAGGTGCATTAATGATAGGAGGCGGCGTGGTCCGCTTGATCGAACGGGACGAAGCCGGTTGGACTATCGTCAAGCCCTAACTTGACGCCAGCGGCTTCATGACCTTTGGCGCCTGGGATCAACCGAGCGATTGGGGATGTTCATGTCCCTTTCGCCCGGCGCTACCAAGAACGCCTCGGCAATTAACACGCCGCCGGGGCAGGACTATTGGGCGCGCGGTATAGTTGGTGCGGCAGGGAGATGGCCCCCTGGGTTTCGTTGCTGGAAAGGGAATAATTTTTGAGCCTTATGAATTGTCATTTGCAATAAATTGCATATGATGGACTCCGACTTGCGCTTTAAGGCAGATGGGTAAGTTTCCGAAACGGTTTCAACAAGAACACACCAGGGGAGATTACGATGTCCGAGGAAAGCGCCAACAATGCCAAAAGTATGTCACTGATCGTTACCAAAGGATCCTTGGATTGGGCCTATCCACCGTTCATTCTGGCGACGACGGCGGCCAGCATGGGCCTGGATGTCAGCATGTTTTTTACGTTCTATGGTTTGGGCCTATTGCAAAAGAAAATGGACCTGGAAGTCACTGCGCTTGGCAACCCGGCCATGAAAATGCCCATGGCCGGCATGCATATCGGCATGCCCAATCTGATCGCAGCCATGCCCGGTGTCGGCTCGATGGCGACCGGCATGATGAAGAATATGATCGAAAAAAAGGGTGTGGCCTCGATTGAGGAACTGCGCGATGAGGCGATAGAGGGTGACGTCCGCTTGATTGGTTGCCAGATGACCATGGACCTGTTTGAATTTAAGCAGGAAGACCTGATCGACGGCATAGAAGTCGCCGGCGCCGCCACTTATGTGGAGAATGCGCTGGAGGCGGATATAAATCTGTTCATTTAACGCATTTTTAAGACTGTCCAAGCCGGGTCACTAGATAGGAGTATTTGATGGCGGATCAACTATTGGATGCCAAGGGTCTGAACTGTCCCTTGCCGATCCTACGTGCGAAAAAGGCAATCAAGGAACTGGATACAGGCGCCACGCTGGAAATCGAGGCAACGGATCCTGGCTCGGTAAAGGACTTCGAGGCATTCTGCCGGGTTACTGGTAATGACCTACTTGGTTCCAGTGAAGACAGCGGCGTCTACAAGTTTCTCATTAAGAAGACCGGGTAAAGCGGGTTCTGAATTCGGCACTGCCCTTCGGTGCCATGACGTCATTCGTCCCCGGCTGCCATTTCTTTATCGGCCCAATCGCTCATCGCGTCCCCACAAAGGCGCGCCGTGGCGGGATCTAGATCGATGGTGGTAAAGCGCGATTTTTCCTTGATTCGCAGGCGCAAGAGCCGGACATCGCCGTCGAATTCCGCTTCAAGAAATTGCACTTCTTGACCGAAGAGAAGCTTGAAGGACTGCAAGGACTTTTGCTCCTTCGGGATCATCGGGTCCCCCAGGTGAAAGCCATTTCCACCTGCTCCGCCCAGTTTTTTGGCGTATCGGGATATTCCGGCTTGAGGTCGATCTCCAACAGCACGGCGCGGTGCTGTTCCTGCTGGCCGATCACCTCCAACAGGCCTTGAAAAGTAACCACCTGTGGATTTCTGATCATGAAGTCGCTCAAGCGCAAAAGGTTCTGTACCACGTCCCCACCGATCCTCTCAGTCCCGAAAATTTCGTTGTTCAGGTTGCCGCTGCACTGATTGCGAACAAGCCCGTACGAAGGCGACGAACCTGTCGGCCCAGCGGTTCGCCGCCGTCTGCCGCTGATGCGAAAATCCAGCCACCAGATTACCGATGATCAAGCCGTCATTGCGGCCATCTATACCATGGCCCCGTTTTACCTCGTAGGCATAGGCTAGGTTCGCTGGCAAATTTTCCAGCGACGCATAATGGAATTCATGAGCCGGCACCATCTCCCCCGCCGCGCCCAAGTCCGGCCAAGGCAAGGCCCCGGTGTCCGCCAGTTGAACATAGCCGCGGCCGATTGGGCTTTTGTGCATGACCGCTTCACCCGGAACAAAGCCGACCATTGGATGCCGCTCGCCCTGATAGTTCAAGCCGCGCGAAAGATACATCAGGCCGCCGCATTCCGCATAGGCCGGCATGCCGCCTTCCAGTGCCTGTCGGATGCTCTCGCGCATACCGGCGTTGGCACTCAATCGCGGCGCCAGGATTTCTGGAAAGCCGCCGCCGATGAGCAAGCCCGAAGCCTCGGGCAAGTTCTCGTCACGCAGCGTATCGAAAGGACGCAGTTCGGCACCAGCGCGCGACAACGCCGCCAAATCGTCCGGGTAATAGAAACCGAACGCCGCATCCCGTGCATATGCGATAGCAACCCTATCGCTGCTGGCCTTCAGAACGGTTTGGATGCCAACAACGGCGCCTCCAGCCCCAGTCTTAGTCTCGGACTCTGTCACCACATCGCCCATGACTTCACCGGCGATCCTGTCCACATCCACATCGGTGGCGATAATATCCGCCAACTCATCAACCTTGCCACTGACATCCGCCGCCTCGTTCGGCGGCATCAAGCCCAAATGCCGTTCGCAGATAGTGATCGATTGATGCCGGCCAATGGCACCAAGGATCGGAATATCGGTATAGCGCTCGACTGCGGCGCGAAGCTTACCCTCATGGCGCGGTCCGCCGACCTGATTGAGAATGACGCCGGCGATCTTCAAGTTAGAACCGAACTGTTGATAGCCGGTCAGCAGCGGTGCAATGCCCCTGGCCATGCCACGGGTATCAAGCACCAACAGTACCGGTATCCCCAGCAATTCGGCCATGGCGGCATTGCTTTCGAAACCTTCCAGATCAACGCCGTCGAACAGTCCCTTGTTTCCTTCGACCAATCCCAGATCCGCGCCCGCGGCGGCAACGGCGAAGGCATTCACGATCTCGTCATGGGAGGAGGTAAAAAAGTCCAGATTGTGGCATGGCCGGCCGGAGGCATGGCTCAACCACATGGCATCAATATAGTCGGGACCCTTTTTGTAGCACTGCACAATGTAGCGCCGCCGGGCCAGGGCCGCGGTCAACCCCATGGTCACGGTGGTTTTTCCCGAGGATTTTGCCGATGCGGAAATCAGGAGTCCCTTCATACCCCCCCTCCTACAGCTTATCGCGGCGCCGGCCAGCCCACATTTCCTCGGCCAGCGCCTGTGCGTCCGCGACGCTGTCGGCGCGGTTCATAAGCTTCAGGATAATCGCCAGGGTACCGGTCACGGCCGCCGTGGCGAATAGGCTCTCCTCCACTCCCTTCCAAACCTGGCTCAGGCGGACGAGATGCAATTCCTCTTCATATTTTTGATGTGGTTCGGGCAGCAATGGCGCCCATTCCTCGGTGCCGGTGACGCCGTCATGCACGGTCTGAACCGTGGCCGGCTTGCCGGGACGCCGTTCGATCTCGCCACCCTCGCCCCTAAACACCGCCATGTGCGGCTGACCGAGCGCCAAGGCCGCATTCTGATGGATCGTACCGTAGCCGGGATGGAAAATACCCTGGGGCATGTGGGCTGCGGCAAAGGGATTGAGCATCCGCGACAGTGTATGCACCGGCGTCCGCAGGCCAAGAATCGGGCGCAGTTCGATCATTTCATGCAGGCGGGGGCTGAGATATTCCAAGGGCAAATAACTGACGCCGTCCTGTTCGATCTGGCGTGCCGCCTCGGTAAGAGAGGTGGCGACGGGCAGGCCAAGGAAATCCATGACCACGCGGGCATAAACCCGTCCAGGCGTGTGCCCCTCCGCGCCATGCATGAAAATCTTGATGCCATTGTCCGCCAGAACGACCACCGCCAGCATGAACCAGGGCAACTGCCTTTTCTTGCCGGCATAGCACGACCAGTCAAGATCGACCTTCGGCATAGTCGCGGGTAGCTCAAAACTTTGCCGCGCCGCGCGGACGAAGCCCGCGATTTCGCCGCCTGTTTCCTCCTTCATGCGCAGCAGCATCAAAAAGGCACCAAGTTGCTCGGGCAGAACTTCGCCGGCCAAGACCATGGCCATGGCGTCTTCCGCTTCCACCTCAGTCAAGGAGCGCTGGAAGCTCTTGCCCCGGCCCAGAATGCGCACATAGGCGGCAAAAGGATGTTCTTCTCTCATGTTCAATCTATTTAGGCGGATCAACCGCCTTTTCCACAATACTTGTCGGGAGGATTGGCAAAATCCGTAGCCCAAGCATGACAACCATCGCCGCTAGCGCGATACCGCCGAGGCCCAAAACGAGCTCTGGCCAACTTGGCCCGTAGCTGGCAATGGCACCATCAAAAAAGCTGCTGCTAATTTCATACCCTGGAAACAGATTTAGCGGATAGCTCTGGCCGCCAATAATGATGACATAGACTTGCGCCAAGCCACCCAGGATCACCAAAACCGCCGCCGAAAGGCTCCATCCGGGCGGCCTTTGCCGTGACAGCGGCCAAAGCAGAAGCGCCAATGGAACGATGCCGCCGGCGCCAACCTGCAACAGCCAGAACATAGCCGTAATGGCGCCACCTTCGAGCAGCAGGAAACGCTCGATGCCATAGGACCCGGCACCATAAAGGCCGGTTAGATGCTGCAGAGTGGTGAAATAAAGCACCACCGCCACGAAAATCGTCAGCAGCCGCGCCATACGCCTGCCCATGGCGCCGCCAAGGGCTACCTCCCGGCCATAACATGCCGCCAGCGCCAGCATGAAGATAGCGAGGCCAATGGCCAGCGACATGGCTATGAAAAGCGGCGCCATGATGGCGCTATTGTAGGCCTCCCGCGCCACGAGAAAGCCAAAGATGCAGCCGGTTCCCGTGGTCAGGACAAGGCGCCAGACGAAGGCCAATAGGCCGGCCTTGCCGCTCCATTTCATCAATCGGCGCTCCATTAGCAGCCAAAGATAAAGGGCGACGATGGCAATGAATCCGGTATAGAGAAATATATTCCAGGCAAAGATGGAACGGAAATTGAACGAGGTCATGGCGATGATCAGGCGGTCGGGGCGGCCCAAATCGAGCACCAGAACGGCCAATCCACCGAGCAACAGCGCGATCGCCATCAGTCCGGACAGGCGCGCCAGTGGTTTATAGGCCGCTTGTCCAAACACCGAGCCGATGGAGGCCATGTTAAGAACGCCGGAAGCGGCAACGATCAGAAACACCGCGAAGACATGCGGCAGGCCCCAGACCACCTGATTGTTCATGCCGGTTACCCAATGGCCGTTATACTCCATATACCAGGCCGCGATCAGGCCAAGCCCCAGAACGCCCGCTGCCACTGCCGCCAGGCTATAAAAGCGCGGCGAGGCTTGGCCGATGATTTGGAATGTCTGCTGGTTTTTCACGGCGCCACCCTCAAAGGCCCTGATAGCGGACGCCGGGATCGAGCCCCAGATCGGCGCGGATCGCCGCTGACGGATATTCCGCCAAGCGCTTGGAAATTTCGCTGGTCGGATCGTTCAGATCGCCAAAGATGATGGCGCCATGACCTAGCCCGACACAGGCCTCGACGCAGGCCGGGGTGCCACCGGCATCGACCCGATGGACACAGAGCGTGCAGCTTTCAACCGTGCCTTTGCCCCTCGGCGCGTGCGGTGCCTGGTCGGTCACCGTTTCATGTACGAAGGAACGAGCCTTGTAGGGACAGGCCAGCATACAATAGCGGCAACCGATGCAACGGTGCTTGTCGACCAGAACAATGCCGTCGGCACGCTTGAACGAGGCGCCGGTTGGGCAAACATCGGCACAGGGCGGTTCCGCGCAATGCTGGCACATAACAGGAAGCGAGAGTTTCCTGCCGCTGCCCTTGTGGCGCAGATCTACCTTTCTGATCCATTGTGCCTGGATCGCGGGACCATGCGCCGGACCAATGGCATTCTCCTCGCCGCAGGCACCAACGCAAGCCGAACAATCCGCCTTGCATCTATTGGCATCGATCAGCATTCCCCAGCGGTTCTTGGCGGACGCTGGGCCCGAGGTGAGGGCAGCTTGCGCCATGGGGTAGAGCGTGACCCCCGGCGCGATGGTCAAGGCCAGGGCGGCTGCACCGGCCAGGAAATCGCGGCGCCCGGTCATTTCGCCTGCCCCGCCGAGGCGCTCGATTGCCGTATTAGAGGACCGGGCTTGGCATTGTGGCATTCGAAACAATCGATCCGCACCGCCGCATAATCGTGGCAGGCGCGGCAAAAATGCTTTGGGTTGTCAAAACCGACCGCATGGCCGTCGCTACCCGCCACGGCGTGGCAGTCCAGGCATCCCGCCAACTTTTCCGATAGCGCCCGCCTGCCCTCGCGGACACTGGCATCGCGGCGATGGCTTAGAAAATTCATGTGATTGGCGCGCATGAAGGCGGCATCGCGGACACAAGTGCCGCCCTTGGCTTTCGGCACGGTTGGCTGCAAGCCGCCGGCGCAGGCCGGCGTATCTCCATCGCCGAGCGAGATCAGAAACAGCGCGGCAACCATGATCAGGACGGCGCGCATGGCCCTGCTATTCCCCCAGGCCCATCTTGATGTAGCCCGACGGGCAGACATCCTGGCAGATGTAGCAGCCGACGCATTTTCCATAGTCGGTATCGACATAGCGGCCTATCGCGCGTTCCGATTTGTCGACCCGGAAGATGGCGTCCTGTGGGCAATAGATCATGCAATTGTCGCAATTGAAGCACATGCCGCAACTCATACAGCGGTCCGCCTCGGCAATCACATCCTCCTCGGCAAGGCCGGTGAATCTTTCCTGAAAATTGCCTAGAACCTCCGCCGACCCGATAGCCTTCTCGACCCGGCGGCGCATGGGGTCATGGGGGAAATGGCCTAGGAACAATTCATCGCAGGGCACGATTTCAACGAATGAACGGTCTTCGTAATTGTGGATGGCGAAATTCGCTGCATCCGTATTCTTGGCCGGGCCGCCTGAAAAAGCCGCCGGCTCCAGCTCGTGGGTTCTAAGCTCGTGCAAAAGATTGAAATGATGCACATCGACCCGGGGCCGGGCCACCGGCGTTTCCTCTTGCAGATAGCGCTCGATACCCTCTACCGCGATCGAGGCGTGGCCAATGGCCGTGGTCAAGAGATGTGGCTTTATAATATCGCCACCGACGAAATGCGCCGCCTTTTCCTTGACACGGTAAAACGGATCAGCGTCCATCAAACCCCACCCGTTGTTGAAATCTTCGAAGCCGGTGAAGTCACCATCCTGGCCGGTGGCCCCGACGATCAGGCTACATTTAATCTCAAAGGCATCTTCCTCACGCACGGTCATGCTACCGTCAGGGGCCCAGTCCACGGGTGCGACTTTCAGGGCCCGGGCGCGGCCATCGTCACCGAGCATGACCTCCAATGGCGCCAAGCTTTCATGTATTTTGACGCCCTCGGCAATAACCGATTTCAGTTCATGCTCCGTCGCCGGCGCCTTGGAAATCGGCCGGCGGTAGACGATCCAGACATCGGCGCTTTGGCGCCGGGCGGCATGGGCCACATCATGGATCGTGTGGCCGAGGATTACGTTGTCCGGCCGGTCCCTGGCACCTTTCGCCGTAATATGTCCGATGCGGCGGGCAACGGCGGCAACATCCATGGCCGTGTCGCCGGCACCGATCACCAGGATCCGGCCATCAATATATTGTAGTCGGTCCTCGTTGAAGGCGCGCAAGAAGGACATGCCATCGACGCAGTTCCCTGCCTCGGCGCCGGGGATCGGCAACGGCTTACCGGTCTGGGCGCCAATGGCCCAAAAGACGGCGTCGAAATTCTCTTCCAGCGCCGCTACGGTGACATCCGTGCCGATCTTGGTGTTGAGATGGACCTGCACGCCCATGTCGATGATCCGCTTGATCTCACCATCAAGGACGTCACGCGGCGTTCGGTAGCTTGGGATACCAAACCGCATCATGCCGCCCAGAGATTCATAGGCCTCGAAGATGGTGCAACCGATCCCTCGCAAACGCAGGAAATACGCCGCCGCCAGCCCAGCCGGGCCACCACCGATGACCGCGACGTTCTTGCCGGTTTCAGGGCCTGGTTTGGCGAAGGCAAGGTTATGCTGCAACCCCCAGTCGCCGACGAACTGTTCGACCGCATTGATACCGACGGATTCTTCGACCTCCGCCCGGTTACAGCCATCCTGACAAGGCGCTGGGCAGACCCGCCCCATGATCGAGGGAAAGGGATTGGCGGCTGTCATGCGCTCGAAGGCATATTGTCGCCAGTCCAGATCACCAACCGGCTTATCGATGCCACGGACGATGGTCAGCCAGCTCCGGATATCGTGCCCGGAGGGGCAACTGCCCTGACAGGGCGGCGCCCGATGCACATAAGCCGGACATTTCCCGGATTCCCCGGATACAACGAAATGTTCCGCCCATTCCAGATGTTCGGCATCACCGTCAGTATACCGCCGGTGTGTAGGCTTGGCCCTATCGGCGGTATCACTCATTGTTTACTTCCTTGGGCATATCTTCGTCCGCGGCATCTTCCGCGCCATCAAGAATGATGGCGTTACTGACCAGTTGATGCACGCTGACAATACTGGTCATCGGATAGCCATACATCGGCATGACCTTGGCAAACTGGCTCTTGCAGATAGCGCAGATCGCCGCCATATGGGTGACACCGTGCGTGTCGGCCACCTGCTTGTAGGCTTCCATTCTTGGCTTCGCCCCCTTGACCCGCAGTTCGAGCAGATCATCGCTCAGCAAGCCGCCACCGCCGCCGCAGCAATACGTCTTGTCGCCGATGGCCTCGGCGTCCATATCGACGAAATTGTTGCAACTGGCCTTGATAATCTCGCGCGGAAAAACGAATTGTCCGCCCGGCTCCGGCCCCATGCGAGAGGCGCGGGCGACATTGCAGGAATCGTGAAAAGTCAGGGTCATATGATCATTGGCCGATTTGTCGAACCGCAAGCGGCCTTCCTGGATCAGATCATAAGTGAATTCACAAATATGTTGCGGCACCGGATAAGCGGGGTCGAGAAAATCAAATGGTCCGGCCAATGTGTCCCAGAAATTATAGGCGACCCGCCAGGCATGGCCGCATTCGCCAACAATAATGCGTTTGACGCCCAGATCCTGGGCCGCCTTGCGGATACGCTTGGCAATCAGCTTCATCTGCTCGTGCGAGCCGATAAACATGGCGAAATTAGCTGCTTCGGAGGCGTGGGAACTCAGCGTCCATTTCACGCCCGCCTGATGAAAGACCTTGGCATAGCCGATCAGACCATCGACATGAGGCTCGGCGAAAAAGTCAGCGCTAGGCGTGACCAGCAAGATATCCGCCCCCTTCACGTCCAGCGGTAACGGGATGGCAATGCCGGTGTCGTCCTCGATATCCTCTTCCAGGTCGGCAAGGGTCGCCGCCAACGCCTTTTCCTGGAGGCCCAGATTGTTGCCGATCTTGTGCACCTTGCCGATGATCTCGTTACAGTATTTCTGGCCCTTGCCGATTGTGTCCATGATCTCCCGCGCCGCCATGGAGACCTCGGCGGTATCGATGCCGTATGGGCAAAAGACAGAACAGCGGCGGCATTGCGAGCACTGATGAAAATAGGTGTACCAATCGTCGAGCACTTCTTCGGTCAATTCCTCGGCGCCGACCAAACCCGGCAGCCATTTTCCGGCCAGGGTAAAATGCTTGCGGTAGACCTTGCGCATCAGGTCCTGGCGGGCTACAGGCATGTTCTTCGGGTCGCCGGTGCCCAAGTAGTAGTGGCATTTATCCGCGCAGGCGCCGCATTTGACGCAAATGTCCATGTACACCTGCAGCGAGCGGTTGCGCTTTAGTAACTCGTCAAATTTTTCGATCGCCTTGGCCTGCCAGCCGTCGACCAACTCGCCGGGAAAGCCAAGCTCCTTTTGGTGTTCCGGCGTGGCGGCGAACGGTTGGCTGTGCTCCATCACGCCTGGGGCCAGGTCCGGCGGAACGGTAAATTCATCAAGCTCGGGGGGTTCGAAATCAGCCATCGTCAAACGCCCCCTGGCGGGACATAGCGTTGTTCGCGCGGATTGTCGGTTTGGTTGCGTGTCGGGCTGAAAAATATTCCCGGAATATGCAGCAACTTGGAGAACGGCAAGACGATCAGCAACACCGCGACGCCGGCCAAGTGCGCCAGCAGCACGGGTTCGCTGGGCAAGGCCTGCCAATCAAACCGGACAA
Organism: Rhodospirillaceae bacterium; assembly: GCA_002731375.1. GTDB lineage: Bacteria > Pseudomonadota > Alphaproteobacteria. The sequence continues at coordinate 17,566 of PCBT01000034.1, forward strand.
GGCCGAGAGAAAAGGTCTTGAGGGTGATGATATCCGTGCGCGCCAGATATTGCAGGGCCAATCCCGATAGGGCGATCCCTGCCAGTAACGCCAACATCAGATGATCGGATGGCTGCGAGATGTAGCGGACGCGGGGCAGGACCAGGCGGCGCAACCAAAGGCCGGCCAGGCCGATGACCATGGCGAACGCCGCGTACTTTCCAAATGGCTGGATCCAGACTATCCAGGTCCAAACCGGTTCAGTGAAATAACGCAGATGACGCAACAGTACTAACACCAGGGCGGCGTGGAACATCCAACTGAACAGCCAGATCCATTTGTTCGAGCGAAATAGGCTTTCGAAGAAAGCGACCTCGCGAAAAAGACGCAAGACAACGCCCCAGGCCGTTGTCGGTGCCGGCGTCGTCGCGATCTTCAACGGTGCGGGCACCCGCCAATAACGGCGCACCCTTGCCGCCAGCCCGAACGCCAGGACGAGAACCGCAAAATACAATAGCGCTATGACTAGGCCTGTCATTTCACCAAACTGGGTTGGAAGCGCGGGGCGATGCGCCTGCCGCGCCGTCTCCCACCAGGAAACCTCAAATGCAGCCCGTTGGCTTGGGCAGGCCGGCGATCTTGCAGGCCTGTTTCGCCGGGCCGTAGGGGAACAGTTCGTAAAGATATTGGCTGTTTCCCTTTTCCGGACCGAGGGTTTTCTTGACGGCCTTGGTCAGGACACGAATGGCTGGCGCGATCTGATATTCCTCGTAATAATTACGCAGGAAATTCACGACTTCCCAATGATCGTCGCCCATTTCGATGTCTTCGCTCTCGGCGATGAGGCCGGCGAGTTCCTCGCTCCACAGGCTGATATCCAACAGATAGCCTTCTTCATCCGTTCCGAAATTCTGTCCCTGCAAGTGATATGACATAGCTAATCTCCTATTCCATCGTTCGAAAATTGAAATCCTACAGCCACGACTGGACCGTGTCATATTCCGCGGCAAGATCGACGAAACCGCTATAGTCGACGACGTCGCAGCCCTCAATCAAAGGTTTGCCGGCAAGGCCCCGCGCCTCGATATCCGGGCCCAAAACATACAATGAGAAATCGCCCGAGTGCGAGCTTAGCGTCTGACTACCTTCGGAATCCTTGAGGGCCGCGTACACGCCGTCCTCAAGCAACAGGATGCCGCTACCCTTGACGGCAAGCCGCAGACAGCTGTCGAGACTGTTGCGTTCGAACGGTGATTTATTCACCGTATGCAGTACTTTCCGGCCATTACTCATCTGCTCATCCCGACAACACCACATCTTGCTCATTCATCAACCGGCTCAGTTCCTCACAGCCCAGCACTTCGACGGCAATGATGAAATCATCCGCCGTCAGACCGCGCTGCTCAAGCGACTCCCGCTCAACCACGATCCGCCATTCTATATCCAAGTCCGGGTCTTCGTCGGCGTCCTCTTTCTCCATCTCGACGGCGCCGTAGGTGCGGGAGAAGTTCTTCATGCCGATGGCTCCGGTATCCTGGCCCTGCATGATCTGATAAACCCCATCATCGACAAAAGCGATCACGGCATTCTGCTCAAAGGCGGCGGAAATCAGCACCGTCTCCAAGGTCTCCAGGGCATAGATCGTGCCATAGGGCGCCTTGCGGTTGAGAAACATAAACCGCTTTTTCTTGCCTTCGATATCAAAAAACTCTTCCGACATACCCTTCACCAATCCTGCCCTAACCCTAATCGCCAAAAACGATCGTGCGGTCCGCCGCGATGCCCAGCTCTATCAATTGTCCAAGCCCCGAGATGCCGAAGCCTTCGGCCAGGTTCTCGTCCTTGATACCCCGGCGCAGGCCGGCGGCAACGCAGACCACCAAATCAACGCCATGCTCGATCGCCAATTCAGCCCAGAGCTTGACCAGATTACGATCATCCGATTGCGGTTCGGACAGCTTGTTGCCGTTATTGACGCCATCGTAATAGAAAAATACCCTGGGCACCTGGTGGCCCTTTTCGATCGCCGCCTTGGCGAAACGATAGGCTGAATCCGATGCCTGATGGGTGAACGGGCCTTCGTTGACCAAAATACCGAAATTCACGAAACTTCTCCCCTAGCCATCCAATGCGCCGGTTTGGAAACGAATATGGGCGGAGGCATTGAGAGCATGCCGCGCACCCTTGAAATCGTCGATGTGATGGCGGGTAAAGGGCGTATCCGTCAACTCGAAGAACCGGGGCCAGCCGATCCGTTCGATCCATTCACCCATGCGCTCCCAATCGCGGGCATTGTTCTTGTAGGCGTAGAGGATCGTCTTCACGACCCCTGCCACCTCTGGCCAGCGCGGCGGGTTATTCGGCAGATTGGCAACCACCAATTTATGAAAACTTGGCTTGGAGCGAGCATTGGAATGCTTGCCGCCGACCCAGATCGCCAATTTTGTTCCTTCATCACTATTGATCTGCATGGGCGGACAGGGCGGATAACAGGCGCCACAGCAGATGCATTTCTTTTCATCCACTTCCAACGAGGCCTTGCCGTTGACCATGGCCGGGCGGATCGCCGCCACGGGACAGCGCGCCACCACCGCCGGACGCTCGCAAACATTGGCGACCAGGTCATGATTGATCACTGGCGGCTTGGTGTATTGCACATTGATGGCGATATCGCCCTGGCCGCCACAGTTGATCTGACAGCAGGAGGTGGTGATCCGCACCCGGTTCGGCATATCTTCGTTGACGAACTCCTGGTACAGCTCGTCCATCAACGACTTGACCACACCGGAAGCATCCGTGCCGGGAATATCACAATGCAGCCAGCCCTGGGTGTGGCCGATCATCGACATGGAATTACCGGTGCCGCCAACCGGGAAGCCAGCCACGTTCAGCGCCTCTACCAAAGGCGCCACCTTAGCCTCGACACTGACCATGTATTCGATGTTGCTGCGTGAGGTAAAGCGGACATGGCCTTCGGCGAATTCGTCGCCAATATCGCAGAGCTTGCGAATGGTATGCACATCCATCTGCCGCTGGGTGCCGGCGCGCACGGTCCAAACCTGATCGCCGCCATGGGCTACGTGGCGCAGGACGCCGGGGCGTGGACGCTCATGCCAAGCCCAATTGCCATAGTTCGTCTTTAGCACCGGGTGCATTTGGGGAAATGGATCGGGCACACCGCTTTCAATGGCGCGGCGCGGTTTGGCTTTCGTCGTTGTCATCATTCCAGATGATCCTCAATAGCAGTCTATCGTCAACCTAATTGCACTCTAAGTTATCGAACGGGCTTCTATTCCGCCGCCGTGGCGGGAGGGATCTTCTTCGCCGCCTGTTGAGTCCGCCATTTCACCACTTCCTCGTCCCAATCATCGGTGCGGACGTAGGAATTGGTGCGCGGATGGTTGACCATGTTCGGATCAAGTTCGATATCCAATGCCTCGAGGAAATTTGGCAACCCGATACGGTCAATGGTTTCGCCAACCCGTTCGTGCTCCAAGGCATTTTCCGCGAAGAAATCAATTACCCGCTCGGACAAATCCTCCAATGCCTCGAAATCCTCATCACTGTCCAGCTTCATGAAGGGCACGACCACGGTGCCCATCAGATCGCCAATCTTCAGGGACCGCTTGCCGCCGATCAGAATGCTAATGCCCTTGTCATCGCCGGGCGAGAGCGCCTTGGTCATGACATTGATGCAATGCATGCAGCGCACGCAGCTTGGATTGTCGATCTCCAGCGTATCATCGTCGTTGAGGCTGAGAGCGTTGGAAGGACAGCGGGTAATTACGTTGTCGATCATGTTCTTGCGGCCGCCGGCTTGGACATATGCCTTGACCTCATCCTGATCGACCTTGATGTCATCGCGCCAGGTACCAATCACCGCGAAGTCGGAGCGTTGGATGGCATTGACGCAATCGTTGGGGCAGCCGGAAAACTTGAACTTGAACTTGTAGGGTAAAGCGGGCCGGTGCATTTCGTCGAGAAAGGCGTTGATCAGGGTACGGTGGGCACGGATTTCGTCATAGCAGGATTGCTCACACCGGGCATGGCCAACACAGCTCATCGAGGTCCGCAAGGCCGGGCCTGCGCCACCGAGATCAAGGCCGACTTCGTTCAGGGCATCGAAGGCCTTTTGTACATTTTCTGTGGTGCAGCCTTGAAACATGATATCGCCGCTTTGGCCATGAAGCGCGATCAGACCAGAGCCATGCTCTTCCCAGATATCGCAAATCTGGCGCAGCAAATCGGTTGAATAATGCATGCCGGCGGGCGGTTGCACCCGGAGGGTATGGAATTCCGATGATTCGGGGTATTCCGATGCCACCTCTGAAAACCGAGGTATGACACCGCCGCCATATCCGAAGACACTGACGGTGCCGCCCTTCCAGTATCCGCGCCGGGTCTCGTAGGAATGCTCCAACTGACCGAGCAAATCGGTCATCATGGGCGCGTAAGGTTTATCGTCATCGGTAGCTAGACGTTTGAGGCCGGTCACGAAACTCGGTCAGGGGCCATCCTCAAGGTAGTCCAATAGCCCGGTATCATGCTGCTTCTTTTTCGTCACGCTAGTTACCCCATCCTGCTTTGTTAGCTGGTTCTGAATGCCCCAAAAGAAATCAACATCACACCAGCATACATGAGTACCAAAGAACAGTTGCAAAAAATAGCATATATCAGACAGCTAGTAAAACACAGAGAATTTGTAAATTTAAGTTTCCCTATTTTGGCGCGAGGGACGGAAACGGTTGCGCCAGCCAATAACAGGTCTCAAGCCATGAGGTGTTGGAATGGTGCCAGTGCGCGCCGGGCAATCATGCCGAACCTACCCCGCTCCTCCACGACGCGCCCATAAACGACCTTTATCTCTTTTATGGGGCCTGCGGACGTGCTAATAGCTTTTCGGCTCTCTTTTGATGGGAGCTCAACTTTGAAGAACCAAATAGGATCAAATATTTGGGCGCATAGCTCAGTTGGCAGAGCAGCTGACTCTTAATCAGCGGGTCCACGGTTCGAGTCCGTGTGCGCCCACCAATTAAATCAACGGGTTAGGCTATTATCG
>PCBT01000035.1 GCA_002731375.1 Rhodospirillaceae bacterium
GCCCAGGGTATTGGCTTGGCCAGCGCTCAGGCCTTCGCGTCTGAAGGCGCCGCGGTGGGACTCTTGGATATCAATCTGGAAGCGGTGGAGGGTAAAGCCGCCGCCATTCAGGCAACGGGGGGCCGCGCTATGGCCCGTCATTGCGATGTGCGCGATGAGGCCTCGGTACAGGATGCGGTTGCGGCAGTGGGATCTGCCCTTGGCGCGGTCAATATCGGTATGTGCAACGCCGCCACCCTGACCCAGACCGCCAGTATCGCGGAAATGCCCCTGGAAGACTGGAATCAGGCCCTGGCGGTTAATCTGACCGGTGTGTTTTTAACTGCTAAATATTTGATTCCACAGATGTTATCGGCGGGCGGTGGATCGATTATCATCACCGCATCACAAATGGCGCGGGTCGCTACACCCCAGCGGGGCCCATATTGTGCCACCAAAGGCGCCCTGTTGCAGTTGGCCAAGGTGATCGCGTTGGAGCATGCGGGACAGAATATCCGCGCCAATACCCTATCGCCGGGCGGCATTGCCACGGATCGTTTGGCGCGGCAATATGGTGATCTGGAAAAGGCAGAGCGGGATTGGGGCCCGGCGCACCCGATCGGCCGCCTGGGTCAGCCCGATGAGGTCGCCCGTGCGGCAGTTTACCTCGCAAGCGACGATTCCCGCTTCATGACCGGCTCGGATCTATTGATCGATGGTGGCTACGCGGCCCGCTAATCTGGGGCAATTTTTAGCCAGAACAGAAAAGCGCTTATTTGAGGCAATTTCTTGCTTTCGTGCGCGGGCAACCTATGTTAAGTGGAGCTTACATCCAAGGGCCAACGGCGCTGTCCGGCGCTGCGTTTCGAGTTCCCCTCTCCGCAAGCCTGCTTTTCCAGACCCTCTTCGTATGATGCCGTTATGCTGGCGTAATGCAGCGAGTCTCCGAATATCCGCGCTATTTCTGCCGGTTTACCCATTTCACGAAACAATCGAATTGAAAATGAAACTACAAGAATTGAAATCCATGTCGCCTCTGGATCTTTTGGCCTATGCTGAGGAATTAGAGGTGGAGAATGCTTCGGCTCTGCGGCGGCAGGAGCAAATGTTCGCCATCCTGAAGCAGGCCGCCGATAACGACGAAGAAATCACCGGCGTCGGCGTGTTGGAAATCATGCAGGACGGCTTTGGCTTTCTGCGCGCGCCGGAGGCGAATTATCTGCCGGGCCCCGATGATATTTATGTCTCGCCCTCGCAGGTCAGGCGGTTTTCCCTGCGTACCGGCGATACGGTGGAAGGCGAAATACGCGCGCCCAAGGACGGTGAGCGCTATTTTGCTCTGCTGAAGGTCAACAGCATCAATTTCAACGATCCTGAAGAGGCCAAGCACAAGGTCCATTTCGACGATCTAACGCCGTTATACCCGGAAGAACGCATCGTCATGGAACGTGAGGACCCCACGTTGGAGGATCAGACCGGCCGGGTGATCGAGCTGGTTTCACCCATTGGCAAGGGACAGCGGGCCCTGATTGTGGCCCAGCCGCGAACCGGTAAGACGGTGATCCTGCAATCCATCGCCCATTCCATCATGGCGAACCATCCTGAATGCTTTCTGATCGTGCTGTTGATCGACGAACGGCCGGAGGAAGTCACCGATATGAAACGCTCGGTCAAGGGCGAGGTCATTAGCTCCACTTTTGACGAGCCGGCCTCGCGCCACGTCAAGGTGGCCGAGATGGTGATCGACAAGGCCAAGCGNCTGGTTGAACACAAACGCGACGTGGTGATCTTGCTGGATTCCATTACCCGTTTGGCACGGGCCTACAACACCGTGGTGCCGTCTTCAGGCAAAGTGCTGACGGGCGGCGTCGATGCCAATGCTCTGCAACGGCCGAAACGCTTTTTCGGTGCCGCCCGTAATATCGAGGAGGGCGGCTCCCTCACTATTATCTCCACCGCCCTGATCGATACCGGCAGCCGCATGGACGAAGTCATCTTCGAAGAATTCAAGGGCACGGGTAACTCTGAAATCGTGCTGGACCGTAAATTGGCGGACAAACGCGTGTTCCCGGCCATTGACATCATCAAATCCGGNACCCGCAAGGAAGAATTGCTGGTCGACAAGGCAGCCCTGGCCAAGATGTGGGTCCTACGCCGNATCCTCAATCCCATGGGCGCCATGGACAGCATGGAATTCCTGCTGGGCAAACTGAAAACCACCAAGNATAACAACGAATTCTTCGATTCGATGAATACGTAGAATTTGGTCGCTCACGCTTGTGCGCAAATGCGCACTGCTCCGCGTGGGCGGTGCAGTAGTGCCGCAAAGAATGAATCAAGGGTCTTGCGCAAAACGAAATAGGCCGCGCTGGCAACAGTGCGGCCTATTTTTTGCCGATTCTGTGCAAAATTATGGAATTAGGATGGTTGAACCTGTTGTTTTGCGACTTTCCAGATCGATATGGGCCTTTTTTGCGTCCTTTAGAGCATATGTCTGATTGATCTCAATCTTCACTTTACCGCTCTTTACCATGGTGAACAGGGCTTTCGAGCTGGCCTCTAGCTCCTTGCGGGTCGAATTATAGGCAACCAGGCTGGGCCTGGTCAGGAACAAAGAGCCCTTGGCCGCCAGCACACCCGGAGCGAAACTTTCCACGGCGCCCGAGGCATTGCCGAACGACACCATGTAACCGCGTGGCTGCAGACAATTGAGGGAGCCTTCCCAGGTGGACTTGCCGATGGAATCGAACACTACCGGCACGCCCTCTTTCTTGGTCAAGCGCATGACCTCCTTGACGAAGTCCTTCTTGTTGTAGTCGATCACCTCGGCATAGCCATGGGCNTTGGCCAATTTCACCTTGGCCGGGCNGCCGGCGGTACCGATGGCNCGGACGCCAAGGGCGTNGAGCCATTGCCCGGCGATTAGGCCAACACCGCCNGCGGCGGCATGGAACAGCACGGTTTGGCCCGCTTTCACCNGATAGGTGCGGCGAANTAGATATTCCACNGTCATGCCTTTGAGCATCATGGCGGCGGCGGCTTCGTCCGCAATGCCGTGGGGAATGCGCACCAAGGGGTTGGCATCCATGATCCGTGCCTCGGAATAGGCGCCGGGGCCCCCGCCCGCATAGGCGACTCGGTCGCCGACTTTGACATGCTTGACATCGGCGCCGATAGCCTCGACCACGCCGGCGGCTTCCCCGCCCAGACCCGATGGCATGGGCAGGGGATACAGGCCGCTGCGCTGATAGGTATCGATATAGTTTAGGCCAATGGCGGTGTGCCGAACCAGGGCCTGACTCTTTTTTGGCTTGCCCAGCTTGACCTCTTCCCATTTAAGGACTGATGGGCGGCCTGTCTTGTGAAATTGAATTGCTTTGACCATGGTCATGGAGCCTTCCCCCAAGTGAATTGGTTACGATAGGTTACTGTGGTTTTTCCTATGTATTTATTGGCTAGCTGGACTTTAAACCGGGGAGGCCAAGTTTGTCACGCAGGAAAATGGCGAGAAACTGCCAAAGCTATAGAAGGGCCCTTTCCAGACGCAGTAAAGCGACCTTGGTTTCGACGCCGCCTTCGCCGGAATAGCCGCCCGTGCCGTTAGCGGCCAGAACCCTGTGGCAGGGAATGATAACAGGAATGGGATTAGCTCCGCAGGCCATACCAACGGCCCGCGCCGCGCTGTTCAGGGCCTTGGCCATTTCACCATAACTCATTATTTCACCGTATGAAATTGAGCTCATGAGGGTCCAGACCCGGTGCTGAAAATCCGTACCAGCGGGCGCTAACGGTAGATCAAAGGTTTCCGCCTTGCCATCGAAATAGGCGTCCAGCTGTGATTTAGCTCGCTCCAGCAGATCGTCGGACGCCTGATCCCGGGCCCAGCCCCAATCGAGAGCCACCAGGGCACCGTCTTCGCAGCTGATCGTCAGATCACCGATTGGGGAATGCATGGACTTTTGTGGCATCGGTCAGGCTTTCTGCTCTGAGGTTGCAGCTAAGATAGCGCGCAGCTGCGCCGGTTCCGCCTGGGGTGACGAGCAGGTCTGGCCAAGGCAGATATAGGCCGTGGCCTGGCCGTCAAGTTGCCTCATGTTTTGCGCCGGATGGCCGTCGGGCAGGGCTTGCCCGGGGGTGACGACCTGCAGTACCTTGTTGGGGAGCGGCAAGCTGTGCACCTCGGCTAATAGATTCTGAACCGTCGTGTCATCCCGTTGGCCGATAATGACAATCTGCAATGGGGCGAGCATGAACGCCACGTTATTGAGGAAGATGGTCATGACCAGGGCATAGTTTGTCAGCTGGGCCGAAAATGCCCCAACCAAAGCTTCGGCTCGCTGGCCATATGTGGGGTCGCCCGTGAGCAGCCAAAGCCGGGTCAAGACGCCGATCATGGTGCCGTTGCCTGACGGTACGGCATTGTCGTTGCAGCTGCGCATGCGGGAGATGACATCCCCTGCCTGGTCGGAGGAAAAATAGTAACCGCCATGTTCCGTGTCGGCGAAATGCGCCTCGACCTCTGCTGCCCATGCTGTTGCTTGGGCCAAATAGCCCTCATCGCCATGCAGTTCGTACAGCAACAGTGCGGCCCGGGCCATGTTGGCGTAATCATCAAGCAAGGCCCAGTGCTTTGCCTGACCCTGACGATAGCCGTGCATCAAGGCGCCGTTAGGACACAGCTTGGTGATGATGAAATCGTAGGCGGTGATAGCAGCGGCGCTCCAGGCCGGGCGCTGGAAGACCGCCCCAGCGTTGGCTAGGGCGGCGATCATCAGGCCGTTCCAGTCGGCCAGCACCTTGTCATCCCAGCCGGGACGCATCCGTTGGCTGCGGCGCTGCAATAAGAGCTTGCGGCAATGGCGCAGGGTCTCTTCCGCTTTATTGGCCCCCAATTTTGGGTTGGCAGTACGGTTAAGGATGACCTTACCTTCCCAGTTGCCGTGCTGGGCTACATCATAGGCAGCCATGAAAGCGGCAGCATCGTTACCAAGTACCGCGGCTATTTCGGCATCGTCCCAGACATAGTAGCGGCCTTCCTCGNCCTCGCTGTCCGCATCCAGGGTGGCGGCAAAACCGCCGTCCGGCACCACCATTTCATTCAGCACCCAGATAAGTGTCTCCTCAACACGCTGGGCATAGAGGGCAGTGCCGCTGCTCTGCCAGGCCAGGGTCAGAATATCGATCAGTAGGGCGTTGTCGTACAGCATCTTTTCGAAATGGGGCACCAGCCACCGTTCATCCGTGGAATAGCGGGCGAAACCGCCGCCTAGATGATCATAGATGCCGCCCTGGCACATGGCGGTCAAGGTGGTGTCCACGGCTGTTTTCAGGTTGCTATTGGCCTCTCCGGGATCAAGTTGAAGATTAGTGCCTTGGCGCAGATCGGCGCGCAACATCAGTTCCATGGCATAGGTTTGCGGAAATTTTGGCGCCTGGCCGACGCCGCCATGGACGGCGTCGAGTTGCTGGCTCATCAACTCCGCGGCCCGGTCGAGGATCTTGTGGTTGATCTGAATTGGCGCCGCTTGCGCGTTAGCCGCCGCTAGTTCGTCAAGAGACTGTAGAATAGTGGCGGCGTTGTCGCGGACCGTATCGATGTCGGTATGAAAAACCTTGGCGATGCGGCGCAGTAGATCTGGGAAGGCTGGCCGGCCAAAGCGCGGCTCCGGCGGAAAATAGGTGCCGCCCCAGAACGGCTCTCCCTGGGGCGTCAGAAACATGGTCAAGGGCCAGCCGCCTTGCTGCCCCATTAGACCAAGGGCGGCCATNTATACGGCATCGATATCCGGACGCTCCTCGCGGTCAACCTTGATGTTGACGAACAGCTCATTCATCAGGTGAGCAATGGCCGGGTTTTCAAAGCTCTCGTGCGCCATGACATGGCACCAATGGCAGGCCGCGTAACCGACCGAGAGCAGAACTGGTTTGCCGCTTGCCTGGGCTTTGGCCAGGGAGGCGTCGCCCCAGGGCTGCCAATGCACTGGATTATCCTTGTGTTGCAGCAGATAAGGTGACGTCTCGGCACCAAGTTCGTTCGTCATCGCCGCGNCCCCNNTGTGCCGTGCTGCGCGCCATGCTTGGANGCCATCAGCCGACCCTGTATAGTCCCGTTGAACCTAGAGTTTGGCACGTCGGTGGCCAGGGCAAAAGCAGGATATTTACAGAATGAAAATCAAAATTGATATTGATTGCACCCCAGGAGAGGCAAGGGCTTTTCTGGGCCTGCCCGATGTGGCGCCCATGCAGGAGGCGCTGCTGGCGGAAATCCAGGAGCGCATGCGTGAAGCCATGGCCGGCGCGGAACCGCAAAGCCTGATGCAATACTGGATGCCAACTGGAATGGCTACGGGCACGCAGGGTTGGGATGCCCTGCAGAAGGCGTTTTGGGCCAAGGCAACGGGTCAGGACGATGGCGATAAGGACTAGGCAATGGGGGCGGGGGATCTGAGCATGGACGCCATGGAATGTATGCTGGGGCGGCAATCGACGCCGGCGGGGTTATTGGCAGAACCGGCGCCCAGCGATCAGGAGATCTTGAAGCTTTTGCAGACGGCCATGCGGGCCCCGGATCATGGCGCCTTGCAGCCNTGGCGTTTCTTGTGCATTCGGGGCGCGCGGCGCGGGGAACTCGGTGATATCTTTGCCTCGGCCCTCACCTTGCGGGAACCGGGCGTGGCTGGTGAGGAGCTGGAGAAAGCCAGGGGNAAGGCGATGCGGGCGCCATTGGTATTGGCGGTTTGGGCCGAAATCNTTGAAGATCATCCAAAGGTACCGGCCATCGAACAAGTAGTGGCAACGGCGGCGGCGGCGCAGAATCTTTTGAATGCCCTGCACGCTGCTGGTTACGGCGCCATCCTGGTGACGGGCGCGCCCTGTTATGACGAGAATGTCAAGGCACCCCTGGGTCTCGCGGCCAAAGATGCACTGGTTGGTTTTATTCATATTGGCACGGCACGGAATGCCGGCCCGGCCAAGAAGCGTCCCGATGCTGGGGAATTTTTGCGGAACTGGTGATTTTGCCAACCAATACCAACAGGTACCAACATCGATACCGACAGCACTATTAATTTGGATACCATCTATGCGCCGGCGACGGCGCCGGGCCGGGCCGGGATCGCGGTGATCCGAATTTCGGGCGCTCAGGCGTCCGCCGCCCTGAAATTGATGGCGCTGGTGCCACCGCCACGGCAGGCGACGCTGTCCGCCTTTGTCGATCCCGATAGTGGTGAGGAATTGGACCGCGGTCTGGTGCTGTGGTTTCCCGGGCCACGCAGTTTTACCGGCGAGGACGTGGCAGAGCTGCATGGCCATGGCGGCGGCGCTGTTATAGCTGCCTTGTTGTCTGCCCTGGACCGGTTGTCGGGCTGCCGTTTGGCGGAGCCGGGAGAGTTTACCCGGCGGGCGTTCCAAAACGGCAGAATGGATTTGACCCAAGCCGAGGGCCTGGCTGATTTGATCGCGGCGGAAACCGAGGCCCAGCGCCGGCAGGCCCAGCGTCAGATGGATGGTGCCTTGGGCCGGCTGTATGAAGGCTGGCGGGCCGATCTGATCGCTTCCCTGGCGCATCTCGAGGCGGAAATCGATTTCCCGGACGAGGATCTGCCCGGCGGCTTGTTGGCGCGCCAGAGACTGCGCCTGGAGGCGCTGGCGGGGGAGATTTCGGCCCATTTGGACGATGGTCACCGTGGCGAGCTCCTGCGCGAGGGCTGTCATATGGTTATCCTCGGAGCGCCCAACGTGGGCAAATCAAGTCTGTTGAACTCCCTGGCCCGGCGCGATGCGGCCATTGTTTCGTCCCACGCAGGCACGACCCGGGATATTGTCGAGGTGCATTTGAACCTGGGCGGTTATCCGGTGGTGCTGGCGGATACGGCGGGTTTGCGGGATAGTAGTGATGCGGTCGAAGCTGAAGGTGTGCGCAGGGCTCAGGAACGGGGCGCCCAGGCTGACCTGAAAATCGTGCTCTATGATTGTGCCGAAACACCGATCCCTGATGCGGAGGTTCTGGCTTTGCTAGGTGATGATGGCATCCTGGTGGCCAACAAGACCGACCGTGCCGCCACTCCGCCAACCCAGGGTTTACCCATTTCGACAAAGACCGGCGCGGGGCTTGGCGAATTGTTGGGCCGCTTGGGGTCGGAGGCGGGGCAAAAAATGGGCGATGGCGGCTCGTCCGGTCTGACCCGTGCGCGCCATCGGCAAGGCCTGGAAGGTTGCCGGGACGCCTTGCTGCGCGCTTTTGATGAAAAGGATGAAGAGCTGGCGGCCGAGGACGTGCGTCTGGCGGCGCGACATCTTGGCCGGATCACGGGCCGGGTCGATGTCGAAGATATTCTAGATGTTGTGTTTAGTGACTTCTGTATAGGCAAATGAAGTAGATATTTTGCCGGTGCAATGTTTCACGTGAAACACCAAGAGAAACATTTCGGGATATTTTGACTCTGGCCCCGGCTCTGCCTATTTTGCCGGCTATGAAGAGCTATGATGTCATTGTGGTTGGTGGCGGCCACGCGGGCTGTGAGGCGGCGGCAGTCTCGGCGCGCATGGGTGCGCGGACCCTGTTGTTGACCCACCGCCNGGAAACNATCGGCGAGATGTCTTGCAACCCGGCCATCGGCGGCTTGGGCAAGGGTCATTTGGTGCGCGAGATTGATGCCCTTGATGGTCTTATGGGGCGGGTCGCGGATGCGGGCGGTATACAGTTCCGCATGCTCAATCGCCGCAAGGGGCCTGCGGTGCGTGGCCTGCGCGCTCAGGCTGATCGCGCTCTCTACCGTGCCGCCATGCAGCATACCTTGGCTCAGGTGGAAAACCTTTCTATACGGGCCGGTGCGGTCGATGACCTGATCCTACGGAATGGCATGGTTGCCGGCGTGCGCCTGGAGGATGGCCGGGAGATTGCCGGTGGCCGTGTGGTTGTCACTACGGGCACATTCCTGCGGGGGCAAATTCATATTGGCGAGAAGACCTGGCCGGCGGGCCGCATGGGGGAGGCGCCGGCCCTGGGCTTGTCGAGGCGCCTTTATGGTCTGGGTCTGGGCCTGGGCCGGCTAAAGACCGGCACGCCGCCCCGTTTGGATGGCCGCAGCATCGATTGGGCGGCATTGGAGCCGCAGCCTGGTGACCATCCGCCGGAGCCGTTCTCCGCCCTGACGGAGCGCATCGATAATCGCCAAATCGACTGTCACATAACCTGGACCACGCCGGCAGGGCACGCGCTGATCCGCGCCAATCTGGGCCGGGCGCCGATCTACTCAGGGCAGATCGAGGGCACGGGGCCGCGTTACTGCCCATCCATCGAGGACAAGGTGGTGCGTTTCGCGGACCGGACGCGGCATCAGATATTCCTGGAGCCTGAAGGCCTGGATGACCAAACGGTTTATCCTAACGGTATTTCCACCTCCCTGCCGGAAGATGTTCAGGCGGCATTGCTGAAGGAGATACCCGGCCTCGAGAATGTGACGATGCTTCAACCAGGTTATGCCATCGAGTATGATTTTGTTGATCCCAGGGAGCTGTGGCCCAGTTTGGAAACACGGCAGTTGCCGGGTCTGTATCTGGCCGGGCAGATCAACGGTACCACCGGATATGAGGAGGCCGCAGCCCAAGGCTTGATGGCCGGGTTGAACGCGGTTCTGGCCGCGGGCGATGGAGAGCCTTTTATTCTGGACCGGGCGCATGGCTACATCGGCGTCATGATCGATGACCTAGTGACGCGGGGAACCCAGGAACCTTATCGTATGTTCACCTCCCGTGCGGAGTACCGGTTACTGCTGCGCTCTGACAATGCGGACCAACGGCTGACACCATTGGGTCTGGCGCTGGGTTGTGTCGGCGCCGAGCGCCAGACGGCCTTTCGCGAAAAGGCGAAGGCCCTGACCCGGGCGCGGGAGATCNTGGAGGCGCGGCAGGTAACGCCGCACGAGGCAAACGCCCACGGCATCGCCATCAATCAGGATGGCCGTCGGCGAAGCGGTATGGAACTGTTGGCTTTTAAGGACGTCAATTTTGGGTGGCTAATCTCTTTATGGCCGGAATTGGCCTCTGTGCCGGCTGAGATTTCGGCACAATTGGAAATTGAAGCCCATTATGCGAGCTATTTGAGCCGACAGGAGGCGGATATTAAGGCCTATCGGCGGGATGAGGCGTTGGAGTTACCAAAAGATCTGAATTATGATCAAATCTCCGGCTTTTCGAACGAGGTTCGGGAGAAGTTGAAGCGCCATGGGCCGGCCACCTTGGGCGCAGCGGCAAGAATTCCTGGCGTTACCCCGGCGGCGGTGACGATTTTGCTGGCGCATGTGCGGCGAAATAGGCAGCCGGCCGTTGCCTAAGAGCGATGAAGCACCCACGCCTCTCACGCCAGCGGATTTTCAGAAGGCGGCGGATGTTTCACGTGAAACACTTGATCGCCTTCAGGCCTATGAGGCCTTGTTGCGCAAGTGGAATCCGCGCATTAATTTGGTGAGCCGCCGTAGCCTGGACGATCTCTGGCGCCGCCATATGCTCGATTCGATCCAATTGCGCGGCTTTGATCAGAATCATGGTAACGAGAATATGTCAAACCTTTGGCTGGACCTGGGTAGCGGTGCGGGTTTTCCGGGCCTGGTCCTGGCCGTTGCGGGTGTACAAAATATGCATCTGGTGGAGAGCGATGGCCGCAAATGCGCCTTTCTACGGGAGGCCGCACGAATCACCCACACGGAAGTGACTGTACACAATGAGAGAATCGAAACCCTGCCGCCTCTGGCGGCACGGACCGTTTCCGCCCGAGCCCTGGCCCCGTTGCCACGGTTATTGCCGTTGGCCTATCCGCACCTAATATCTGGCGGACAAATTTTGCTTTTAAAGGGACAAGATGTAGATGTTGAATTGACCGAAGCCACAAAATATTGGAAAATGCATCGGCGGCGCATCCCAAGCGTTACGGATGGGTCGGGGTCTGTTTTGCAGCTGACGGAGATATCCCGTGTCTGATTTCACCCAATCCCATACGCCANAGTCTAATACTCCCCAATCCAATTCTGTTGCCCCCAATGCCTNGAAGCCGCCGCGCATCATGGCGATTTCGAACCAGAAAGGCGGTGTCGGCAAGACGACCACAGCCATTAATCTAGGCACTGGCCTGNCCGCGATCGGAAGGCGGGTTCTGGTCGTGGACCTGGACCCACAAGGCAACGCGAGCACCGGGCTGGGCATCGACCGGACTAGCCGTGCCGTTAGTTCTTACGATGTGCTGATGGGCGAGGCGACGGTGGCCGAGGCCGCGGTGGAGACGAATATTCCCGGNTTGAGCATTATTCCCTCCACTATTGATCTCACCGGCGCTGAACTGGAATTGGTTGATATGCCGCGCCGGGCCTATCGCTTGCGCGAGGCCCTGGAGGCCGCCGGNGCCGTCACGGGCAACGAGCTGGATTACGTTCTGATCGACAGCCCGCCGTCTCTGGGATTGTTAACGGTCAATGCGCTGGTGGCGGCGAAATCTGTGGTTGTGCCATTGCAGTGTGAGTTTTTCGCCCTAGAGGGTTTGTCCATGCTAATGAAAACCATTGAGCGCATCCGCTCGGCTTTCAATGCCGGGCTGGAAATTCAAGGCGTTGTCTTGACCATGTATGATAAGCGCAATAATCTTTCGGACCAGGTGGCCCAGGATGTACGCGACTATCTGGGCGATAAGGTGTATCGGACCATAATTCCCCGGAATGTGCGGGTGTCGGAGGCGCCGTCCCATGGCAAACCGGCTTTGTTGTATGATCACAAATGCGCCGGCAGCATAGCCTACATGCAATTGGCCAGCGAAATGCTGCGGCGAGAGCGCTTAGCAGAGGCGGCATGAGCGAAGAAAACCCCCGCAAAGGCCTTGGCCGCGGCCTCTCGGCTCTACTGGCCGAAGATCCCGATGATCAACCAGCCCTTGACCGTCTGCCTGTGGGCAAGACGGTGCCGATCGAGGCCCTTGTGCCTAACCGCTATCAACCACGGGACTATTTCGATCCGGAGGAATTACAGTCCCTGACGCATTCGATCCAAGAAAACGGCATCCTGATGCCGATCCTGGTGCGTCGCCTTGGCGAGGACAACAGCAGCTTCGAAATCGTCGCTGGCGAACGCCGCTGGCGCGCGGCGCAAGCGGCGAAACTGTATGAAGTCCCCGTTATCGTCAAGGACCTGGACGACAACCAGGCCTTGGAAGTGGCGTTGATCGAAAATGTACAGCGCCAAGACCTTACGGCCTTGGAAGAGGCGGAAGGTTATCATCGCCTGATGGAGGAATTCGCCAATACCCAAGGCGACGTAGCGCGTCGGGTGGGGAAAAGCCGCAGCCATGTTGCCAATATCATGCGTCTTCTCGGCCTGCCTGATGGGGTCAAGGCAATGCTGCAAGACGGCCGCCTGTCGGCGGGCCATGGCCGGGCGCTGTTGAGTGCCGAAGATCCGGAGGCCTTGGCGCAAACCGTGGTGCGGAAAGATCTAAATGTACGCCAGACCGAGGCCTTGGTCA
Source organism: Rhodospirillaceae bacterium (assembly GCA_002731375.1). GTDB lineage: Bacteria > Pseudomonadota > Alphaproteobacteria. Next base: position 12,485 of record PCBT01000035.1, read on the forward strand.
AAAAACCACTGAAAACAACGGCTACCCCGGTTGCGGCGCTGGCGCAGGATGCCAATACCTTGGCCATGGAGAAGCAGCTTTCGGAAAAACTGGGCCTTACAGTGAAGATCAATCACCATGGCGAACGGGGCGAAGTGCGCATTGCCTTTACCTCCTTCGATCAGTTCGATGAAATTCTCAACCGCCTAAACCAGCAGCCCCACGATTGATAACTGATAATTGATGACAGCTATCGCGAAGCCTGTCAGCGCCTTGCTGGTGGTCGTGCCGCGTTGGCGATGCGGATCAGGGCCCGGCCACAGACCGCGTCCGCCGGCATGCCCGTGGTCTTACAATCCAATTCCGCCTGGGTCAGTATGGCCAGCGCCTGGGCCAGGCGGGGGGCCCGCCAATATTGCAACTGATGCTGTATAAGCTGTTGATGTTTAAAGAAGATTGGCGGTCGATGGGATTTGATTAGTTGCCCCAGATCGCCGCCATTGGCAGCCTTTAGCGAGAGTAGGTGAAGGCGTTGCAGATGGCGTATCACCGCGCGCAGAATGGCAATGGGAGATTCGCCCGCGACGCGGCATTTCGTCAAGGCCCTGTCGAGCTCGGCCTGATCGCCACTGGCGGTGGCCAGGGCTACATCGTCCCGGGCCAACGGCGCGCCATCACCCACGTTGGCCTCGGCTTCGGCCAAGGTGACCGAACCGACATTCTTACCCTTATACAAAACCAGCTTTTCCAATTCCGAGCGGGTCGCCAGACGATCGGTGCCCAGGTTATCGCATAAATAGGCCATTGCCGAGGGTTCGATCGCCAAACCATGGGCTGTGAGAGTGTCGTGAATCAGGCCTTCGAGTGACCGGCCGTCGTCGGGGTAACAGGGCAGGGCGGCACCCCTGGCATGGCTCTCGAACAATTTGCGTAGGCTGTCCCGTGGTGCTAAGGGGCCTGCTTCGACTACCAATAAACTTCCATTCTTGGCGACCATATCATCATCAAGTACCGCCTGGATAGTGCCGCTATGAGCATTTCCGGCAGAGCCGAGGCGCACCAGACGCCGACCACCAGTCAAGGATAACGCGCCCATTTCGTCAAACAGACGGGTAGGCTCATCCTTCAATATGCTGGGCAGCAACTCGGCGACACGAAAGGGGTCGGTAGGGTCATCAACCACCGCCGTGGCGAGCCGGCCCGCGCGTTCGCGCACCAGACCATTGTCTTCACCAAACAATAGCACCGCCACGATACCACTGTCGGGCGCCTTAACAAAAGCGTCGATGCTGCGATTTGGAATTTTTACCATGGCAAAACCCGGATTCTGGCAGACTACTCGCGGTGGCGGGAAAAATAGACGGCGATGCGGTTTTCTATCCCTTCGGCCACGCTGTGGGCCGCGCGCCTGCGGGCATCCTTGAGACTGACCAAGTTTGCATAATCGGAGCGTACCACGTTGTAGGCGGAAATGGCACGGAAAGAGCCGCGCAACAATTCCGCACCGTCACGGGTGTCGGTCAATGTGAATTGCGCGAAAAGCCGTAGATTGTAGCGGGTGACGCTATTATCCTGCTGAAACGCCAGGCCCTCCCGGCTCTCACTCAGGGTCGTTGACAAGCGAAAAACAGGACGGTTGGCCATGCCCTTTGGGTGTATCCGGTCGCGCAGATGGTTGTGCACGAGCTGCCCCACGCGATCAGGGATCGCTGCAACCTTGACATAGGCCATGTCGCTCAGGGTAGTGCCCTTCGCGGGCGCCGCTTGACCTTTGCCGTTTTGGCCATACAACGGCTGAAAACCACAGCCGGCGAGGGCTCCGATCGCTAGAGAGCAGAGCAAGGCCAGACAAAACCGAGGTCCAGAATGTGGCCTGGTAAAAAGCATTTAAACAACGATATTGACGATACGGTTGGGCACGACGATGACTCGGCGCACGGCTTTATCTCCCACCGCCGATTTAACCTTGTCCAGCGCCAATGCGGCCTCGCGTACGGAATCTTCGGGCTGATCGGGCTCTATTTCCAGAGTGGCGCGCATTTTTCCGTTTAATTGCACGGCAACCGTAATGCTCGCTTCCACCAAAAGAGCGGGATCGGCCTCGGGCCAGGGCGCATCTGCTAAAAAACCGTCCATGCCCAGCGCCTGCCAGGCTTCTTCCGCCAGATGCGGCATCATGGGCCCTATCATCAGCACCAAGGTTTCAATGGCTTCACGCTGGGCCCAGCGCTCGCTAGCG
>PCBT01000036.1 GCA_002731375.1 Rhodospirillaceae bacterium
GGCTCCTCGAAACCGGCCAGCATCATCAGGGTCGTGGTTTTGCCCGAGCCGGACGGGCCAAGCAAGGTTAGGAATTCGCCTTTGCAGATGGTCAGATCCAGGCCCTTGACCACATTGGTATCACCATCATAGGTCTTTTCCACACCAACAAACGAGACGACGCCTTCTGAATTTTCCCGCACTTGCTCCACCGCCGCGAATTGGTTGCTGACAGGATTCATTTTACGCACTCTTTCGGGCAGTGTTACAATATTTTCCATAAAGAACCAAAAACTGACATGAACCATTTAGTGTGTTCGTGGACAACGGGAGAAAGGGGCAAGTGATGATTTTTCGAAAATATGTGGCGGCGGCGGCGGTAACGCTGGGCGTCGTGGCGCTGGCGAGCACGGCTATTGCGCGGGATTTCACCATCGCATCGTGGGGTGGAGGTTATCAGGATTCCCAACGCAAGAATTTCTTCAAACCGTTTGGCGATTCCAAGGGCATCAAGGTTCTGGAAGACACCTATCTTGGTGGCTGGGCCCAGTTCAAGGCCATGCAGGAAACCGGCAACCGCCCATGGGATGTGGTGCAGATCGAAACCTCGGAGCTGATCCGTGGTTGCGAGGAGGGCCTGTTCGTGAAGCTGGATTGGTCCCGCATCGGGCCAAAGGACAATTATATCGGCCCAGCCGTCACGGAATGCGGCCTGGGCGTCGCGACGGTTTCGCAACTGGTTGGCTATAACCCGAAAAATACCAAGGCTGAGCCGACTTCGATCGCCGATTTTTTTGATCTGAAAAAGATTCCCGGCAAGCGCGGTGTCCGCAGTGATCCCAAGGGCACACTGGAATTCGCCCTGATGGCCGACGGCGTCGATGTCAAGGATGTCTACAAGGTAATGAGCACCAAGGCCGGCCTGGATCGCGCCTTCGCCAAGCTGGATTCGATCAAAAGCAACATCCAGTGGTGGGAAGCGGGCGCCCAGGCGCCGGAATGGCTGATCAGCGGCGACGTCGTGATGTCCACAGCCTACAACGGCCGCATTTCCAAGGCCAACAAGGACGGCCACGGCCTGAAAATGATCTGGCAGAACAACATTTTGTACGTGGATAAATGGGTCATTTTCAAAGGCTCGAAACACGTGGATACGGCGTATGAGTATCTGCAGTTTTTTTCCGATCCAAAACGTGAGGCGGCTTTCACCAATGACTATACCTATGGTCAGCCGGTCAAGGCGGCATTGAAATATATCAAGCCTGACGTCGCGGCTGCCCTGCCGGCGGGTGCGAATATCGCCGATGCCTTGGATACGGGTCGCCAGGATTCGGTGGAATTCTGGCTCGATAATTCCGATGAGATCTTCGAGCGTTGGACCGCCTGGAAGGCTAAGTAGGCCCGGCCCGAACCCGGCAGGGCATGGAATCATGGTTGCGGGGGCGCCGATCTAGGTGCTCCCGCCAATCAGGGTTTTCAATAAACGAGCAAGCCACATGAGTGAGCAGGCTATTAATCCCGGGCCAACGGGAGCGGTTTCCGACCGGAGCATTTTGAAAGCGAATTTGCGGCGGGCGGAGCGGCGGCGCAAGTTTCGTGCCTATGGCCTGATTGCGCCGCTGTTTCTTTTTTTGCTGGCTTTCTTTCTGATCCCGATCGGCTCGGTGCTGTATTTCTCCATCTCCAACCCGGAGGTGGTGACCATGCTGCCCAGGGTTACGGCGGCCCTGCGGGATTGGGATGCACAAAGCATACCCGACGAGGCCACCTTCGCGGCCCTGGCCGAGGATCTGAAGCGCGGCTATGCCGACACCACCCTGCCCAAGGTGTCGCTGCGCCTGAATTACGAAGTCAGCGGCTTCCGCAGCCTGTTGATGCGCACGGGCCGCAAGGCAAAACGCATGCGGGCGCCGTTCAAGGAAGCCATCATCGCCCGGGACAAACGCTGGTCCGAACTGATTTACTGGCGCACCTTGAAGGCCAACGACAGCCGCTTCACCCTGCACTACCTGTTGCAGGCATTGGACCTGGACCTGCAGTGGGATGGCAGTATCGAGCGCGCGGCGCCGGAGCAGCAAATCTATCTCTCCAACCTGCGGCGTACCTTGTGGATAGCCCTGGTTGTCACGCTGGCCTGCATCATGCTGGGTTATCCCGTGGCCTATATGATCGCCACGGCACCACCACGGCTGGCCAAGATCCTGATCCTGTTGGTGCTGTTACCGTTCTGGACCTCGCTTTTGGTGCGCACGGCCGCCTGGGTGATCGTGTTGCAGAAGTCGGGCATCGTTAACGATGCATTGATCGGGCTGGGCCTGGTGGACGAACCCCTGGCACTGATTTTCAACCGCACCGGCGTCTATATTTCGATGGTGCATATTCTGCTGCCCTTCATGATTCTGCCGCTCTATAGCGTGATGAAAGGCATCCCCGGCGATCATGTGCGCGCCGCCGCCTCGTTGGGCGCGACACCGCGATCGGCTTTTCTTGGGGTCTATTTTCCGCAGACCGTACCAGGCCTGGCGGCGGGCTGTCTGCTGGTCTATGTCATCGCGCTGGGTTTCTATATCACGCCCATGCTGATCGGGGGCGGCTCGGACCAGATGCTGGCCTATCTGATCGCCGAATTCGCCACCAATACAGCCAATTGGGGCTTGGCCGGCGCCCTCGCCATGTTGTTGCTGATCTGTATCGCCGTGTTGTATCCGCTGTACCAGCGCTTCGCCGGTGCCGGCGGCATGAAACTGGGTTAGGGGCCGAAAATGGCACTGCCGCGATATGCGACCCCATCCCAGCGGCTTTGGCATTGGGCTTTCCGCATTATCTGCATTCTTGTATTCGTCTTTCTGGTGGCGCCGATCATCGTCATCATTCCCATATCGGTCAGTTCATCCTCGATACTGAACTACCCGTTGCCCGGACTGTCATGGCAATGGTTCGAGGTTATCTTCACGCCGTACCCTTGGATGCTGTCACTTGAGAACAGCATCATCATCGCTTCGGCCACCACGGTGCTGGCGACGATCTTGGGCACGCTGGCGGCCTATGGCCTGACCAGCGTTGAATTCCGTCTAAAGCCGTTGCTGATGGCGCTGCTGCTCTCCCCCATGATGGTGCCCTTGGTGATCACGGCGCTGGCGGCCTATTTCGTCTTTGCCCGCGTCGGCCTGGCCGGCACTTTTACAGGCATGATCCTGGCCCATACGGTTCTGGCGGTGCCCTTCGTGGTCATCACCGTGACGGCGACCTTGCAGGGCTTTGACCGCAACATGGTGCGCGCGGCGCAAAGCCTAGGCGCCCGTCCAATCATTGCCTTTTTCACCGTCACCCTGCCCATGATCACGCCTGGCGTGATATCCGGTGCCGTCTTTGCCTTTGTCACCTCGTTCGATGAGATCGTCGTGGCGCTTTTCATTGCCTCGCCGGCGCAGTTTACCTTGCCCCGGCAACTGTTCTCCGGTCTGCGCGACAATCTTGATCCCTCGATCGTGGCCATCGCGACACTGCTGATCGTGGTGTCGGTGAGCCTGATGGCCGTGGTGGAACTGTTGCGTTGGCGTGGCGAGCGCCTCACGCGCGCGGCGAAATAGCCGGGATCAGAGCCTTCACCCTTTAGCCACTTCGGTTTACAGTAGGCTTAGGGAGGCACGTGCCATGAGTTTTAGTTTCACCGATGAACAAACCGAATTTCGTTCGATCCTGAGGCGTTTTCTGGCGGAAAAATCACCGACCACAGAAGTGCGCCGCCTGATGGAGACCGAGGACGGCTATGATCCGGACGTCTGGCGTCAGTTGAGCCAGGATCTGGGCGTGACCGCCATTCATATTCCCGAGGAATACGGCGGCCAGGGCTTTGGCTTTGTTGAACTGGCCATCGTGCTGGAGGAAATGGGCCGGAGCCTGCTCTGTGCGCCCTATTTCTCCACCGTCGTGATGGCGGCCACGGCTATTCTGAATGCCGGTGACGAAGAGCAAAAGCGTGCCCTGCTACCGCCCATTTCCGCTGGAAAAAACCGGGCGGCCTTGGCTTTCACTGAGGAAAATGGCCGCTGGGACAGCGCTGGCATGGCAATGACGGCCAAGGCCGTGGAAGACGGTTATCAACTGGACGGCGTCAAGAGCTTCGTCCTGGATGGCCACACGGCGGAACTGATCGTGGTTTTGGCGCGGGCACCAGGCACAGCCGGCGACAATGGCCTGTCATTCTTCACCGTGGCGGGGGACGCGGACGGTCTGAGCCGGAAGCGCCTGCAAGGCGTCGATGACACGCGCAAACTGGCGCGCCTGGAATTCAACGGCGTCTCTGCGCAGCTATTGGGTAGCGAAGGTGCCGCCGCCGCGCTCCTGACGAAGACCCTGGATCAGGCGGTGACCTGTCTGGCCAACGAAATGGTCGGCGGGGCCGAGGCCTTGCGGGAACAGGCCCTGGATTATGCTCAGCTGCGCATGCAGTTTGGCCGCACCATAGCTTCGTTCCAGACCATGAAGCACAAATCGGCCGATATGCTGATCGACGTGGAACTGGCGAAATCCGCCGCCTATTACGCCGCCGCCGCTGCCGATGGCGATCATGATGGCGGGGAAGAGCTCGGTGCCATTGCGTCACTGGCCAAGGCCGGTGCGGCGGAGGCCTATATGCAGACCGCCATCCACACCATCCAGATCCATGGCGGCATCGGCTTTACCTGGGATAACGATACCCATTTATGGTTCAAACGCGCGAAAAGTTCCGAGGTGTTTCTGGGTGAACCCAGCTATCACCGGGAACTGATGTTGCAGCGCTGGCAAGGTTGAGGACAGTATTATGAGTGAAATTAACGAAACAGAAGTTCTTGAGGAAATCCACGCCTGGCTGGAAGTCAACTGGGATCCGAACCTCAGCCTGGTGGAATGGCGTAACAAGTTGGCGGATTCCGGCTGGGGCATGCCGGCCTGGCCAAAAGAATGGTATGGCCGGGGCCTACCCGACGGCATGGTCTCTGCCATCGAGGAAGAATTCCAGAAAATTGGCGCCATCGGCGTGGCCCGCGCCGGCATCCGCATGCTAGCCGCCGCCACCCTGTTGGAACACGGCAGCCAGATGCATAAGGAAAAATTCCTCCGTCGTATTCTGACGGGCGAGGATACCTGGTGCCAATTATTCTCGGAACCGGGCAGCGGCTCGGACTTAGCGGGTGCGGTAACACGGGCTGATCTGAAGGATGGCAAGTGGATCATCAACGGGCAAAAAGTCTGGACCACCTCGGCCCATCATGCCCAATGGGGCCTGCTGCTGGCACGCACCGATTGGGACCTACCCAAGCACAAGGGCCTGAGTTATTTCGTCCTGGACATGACCCAGGACGCGGTTGATGTGCAACCGCTCAGGCAAATGAACGGCCATGCCTCGTTCAATCAGGTGTTTTTCACCGATGCCGTGATCGATCCGGAATACCAGGTCGAGGGCCTGGGCGATGGTTGGAAGATCGCCACCACGACCCTGATGCATGAACGCCGGGGCGCCGACGGCCTGCGCCGCTGGGCCATGGGCACGAACCGCCCCGAGCGCGCCTATGTGGAGGAGCGGGAGGAAATCGCCCACGCCATGGCGCCCTACAAATGGTATCCCCAGCGCATGGGCCGCGTCGATCTGGTCATCGAACGGGCGAAAGAGACCGGCAAGTACGACGACCCGGTGGTGCGTCAGGAGATCGCCAAGCTGCTGACCTTGGCCAAATCCGCCGAATGGACGGCGCGGCGGGCCCGGGCGGCGGCGGTGTTAGGGCGCAACCAGGGCCCGGAAGGCTCCATCGGCAAACTGGCGGCCAGCCATGTGGCGCGCCTGGGCAACCATGTGCACACCATGATCAGTGGCGCCGATGCCATGCTGACCGGCAGTGATAGTTCCATGGACGGTGTTATCGCCGAGATCCTGGTTTCCACGCCGGCCATATCGATTGCCGGCGGTACTGACGAGATTCAGCGCAACATCATATCCGAACGAGTCCTGGGCATGCCCAAGGAGCCGCGCAACGATACTGACCGGCCGTTCCGGGACGTGCCCAGAAATTTGATCAGATGACCCCATTGGAAACAGTCATGAACGATCTGAAACGCAGCGACGACGAACTGGCCCTGGTGGAGTTGGCGGCTAAGGTTTTGCCGGCGGGCGGCTTCGGCAATCTGTCCTTTGACATTGTCATCAAGGCAGGCCGTGGCGGCCGGGTCTGGGATGTCTCGGGCAACGAATATGTGGATTATCTGCTCGGCTCCGGCCCCATGCTGATCGGCCATGGTAATGAGGAAGTTTTGGCGGCAATACAGGAACAGCTGCCGCGGGGCACGACCTTCTTTGCCAATAACGAAGCCGGCATCCGTCTGGCGGCCGAGATCGTCGATGCGGTCGCCTGCGCCGACAAGGTCCGCTATGTTTCCTCTGGGGGGGAGGCGAATCTCTACGCTATGCGTCTGGCCCGGGCCCACAGCAGGCGCGACAAGATTCTGAAGTTTGAGGGCGGCTTTCACGGCATGAGCGATTATGCCCTGATGTCCATGGCGCCAAAACAGCCAGGCAACTTTCCCCAGGCCGCACCCGATTCAGCCGGCATCCCGCAACGCATCCGCGATGAGATGCTAATCGCGCCCTACAACGATGCCAAGGCGGCAGCCAGCCTGATCAAGGCGCATCACAACGACCTGGGCGGCATCATTGTCGAACCCTTCCAACGTTTCCTGCCGCCCGCGCCGGGCTTCCTTGAAACCTTGCGCCGGCTCGCGACCGAATACAGCATCCCCCTGATCTTTGACGAGGTGGTGACCGGTTTCCGTTTCGCCTATGGCGGGGCCCAGGCCTATTATGGAGTCACCCCGGACCTGTGCGCCCTGGGCAAGGTTATCGGCGGCGGCCTCCCCCTGGCGGCCATAGCGGGCCGGGCAGATATCATGACACATTTCGACAAAGATGCCGTGGCGGACAAAAGCTTCATGCCGCAGCTCGGCACTTTGAGCGGCAACCCCGTGGCGGCGGTGGCAGGTCTGGCTACGCTGGAAATCCTGAGGCGCCCCGGCACCTACGAGACGATCTTTGCCACCGGCAAGAAATTGATGCAGGGCCTGGACGAATTGTTGCAAGGGGCCGGCATTCCGGCCGTGGTTCTTGGTGAGCCACCGTTGTTCGACGTCGTTTTCACCGACCGCGAAGTCAAGGACTACCGTGGCACGCAAGGCAATGACGTTGAACGCTACCAACGCTTCAATGAAAGCCTGCTCGCCCATGGCGTTCTAAAGGGGGATAAAAAATTCTATGTTTCCCTGGCCCATGACGAGGCCGATGTGGCGCAGACCTTGAAAGCCTTTGCGGCAGCGGTTAAGTCACTTTAAATCCACTTTGAAATCAGACGAAAGAATGTACCTGTGAATGATGCTAGCAAGACTATTGCGCTATTAAACAACCGTGTCAGCGTGCGAAGCTATAAGAATACCCCTGTGCCCGAGGAACTGATCGACCAAGTTCTGAAGGCTGCCTTCCGGGCGCCGACCTCGTCCAATATCCAGACCTATAGCGTCATCATAGTACAGGACCCGGTTCTCCGGAAGCAATTGGCGGCGGTCGCGGGCGGTCAACCGCATGTGGAAAAGGCTCCGGTCTTCCTGGCATTTTGCGCCGATCTGACCCGCCTCGAATATGCCTTGGCCAAGAATGGGCACACTCTTGTGGACAATAATCTGGAGGTCGGCCTAGTAGCATCAATCGATGCGGCGCTGGTGGGGATGTCGACCTATCTGGCCGCCGGGTCCGTTGGCCTGAAAGGCGTCATGATCGGTGCCCTGCGCAACGATGCCGTGGCTACGGCGCGAATTCTGGGCCTACCCAGCCAGGTCTATTGTGTGTTCGGCATGTGCCTAGGCTTTCCCGATGAGGTGCCGCCGCAAAAGCCGCGCATGGATTATTCCACCATGGTTCATTACGAACGCTTCGGCGCCCTACGCGACAACCGGGACACAGGTACCAGCCTGGATGATTATGATGCCGCCCTGGAAGCGCATTACAAGAATATCGGCGTACCGACGACGCCGGATTCCTGGACCCATGACATGGATTCCAAGTTTTCGCCGCAGCTGCGCGAAGGCCTGCGCGAGCAACTTAAGCAACAGGGCTTCGACTTTCGCTAACCGTCGATGGACTCGGGATTGTTGCGCCGGGTCGTGAATTTATCGGTTTCAAAAATACCTTCGGGAATATCGTAGTAACCCGCCGCATGCTGGGCCGGGGTCGTCTCGGCCATGGCTATGGCACCGAACGGGCAGACGTCATAACAGAGCTCGCAACCAATGCAGCTTTCGGGATGCATATCCACCTTGCCGTCCGCCTGGCTAAGGGCTTCGTAAAAGCACATCTGGATGCAGACCGTGCAGGTTGGGTTCTTGCAAGCACCATGATCAATGGCAGCATAGCGGCGGCCACGGGCAAATTGTTCGCTGTAGTCGCCAGCGGCCCGGGACGAGGCGATGCCGTGCATGGCGTGAACATCGTGATAGCCCTTTTCATCCATGAAGCGTTCCATGCCCTCAATCACCTTGGTGAGCCATTTGATGCCCTTGATCATCAGGACCGAGCCGATTTGCACCACGCCAGCACCGGCCATGATAAATTCGATTGCATCGCGATGATCAAAAATACCGTTGGAGCCGGCCACAGGCATACCGATTTCCTGATGAATGCGATGCACCCAACGCAACGATAGCGGCTTGGTCCAGGTACCGCCAATGCCCGCCGGGCCGCCGATCTGGGGCGTTGCCGTATCAATATCTATAGCAAAGCCGGTGTAACGGTTGGTCGCGGTGACCGCCGCGGCCCCCGCCCCCTTTACGGCATGGGCGATAGCCACGGGATCAGCCTGATCCGGGGTCAACTTTACCACTATGGGGATATCAACCACCTCGGCGACCTGGCGGGTGACTTCCGCCGCCATGTCGGGGTCCTGGCCGATCATGGAACCACCGTGAACACCGGGCATCATGGCCGGATGGGGACAGCCGAAATTCAGCTCCACCATGGGCAGGCCACAATCCTCAATAGTGCGGGAGATATCGCGCCAGCCGCTGATTTCCTTGGCTCCGACGCTGCCGATCAAGTGCGCGTCGCGCTCGGCGCCATAGGCCTGGCATTCCTTGAGATAGGGAATCCAGTCTTTGTAGGCGGTAGAGGCATAGCCGGAACGGCTGTAGAAGACGAAATCCCTGGCCGGCTTGCCGTGGATAATATTTCCCTGGGCATTCATCACGGAGTATTTCGAGTTCTGCGTCAGCTGCGCCATATCCTCGATATCAGTCAACGTCTTGACGATGGCGCCGCCAGCCCCGGCATCAAAGCATTGCTTGATCAGGTCGGGGCTATTGGTCGGCTCGATGGATGCGACCACCATAGGGTTCTTGAAATTCAGGCCGCAGAATTCAACCTCGGTATTTGCCATTTTTCCCACACCACTTGCAAACCAGATTAAAACGCTTCGTCATCAGGCATCATCAGAACATCCGCGCCCGCCGTGGCGCGGGCCTTCAGGGATGCCGTATCGGGCATTACGCGGCCCATGTAGTAACGGGCAGTGTTCAGCTTCATTTTATAAAAAGCCTCGTCATCGCCCCCCTGCGCCAATTGATCCAGCGACACCCGTGCCATCCGGGCCCACATATAACCGACCGCCACAGTGCCCATCATGCGCAGGAAATCGACGGATGCGGCACCGGCTTCGTCATGGTTCTGAATGGCGTTCTGGGCCAGCCACATGGCCACCGCCATCAAATCGTTCAGGCCCGCCTCCAACGGTTTGGTATAGGCGGCCATATCCTCGTCGTCTTTTTGCGAGGCGATGAATTCGCTAATCAGCGCGAACAGCGCCCGGGTCGGACGGCCATTGTCCACGCCCATGCGGCGGCCCACCAGATCCAGAGCCTGCACGCCGTTGGCGCCTTCATAAAGTTGCGAGATACGGGCGTCGCGAACAAACTGCTCCATGCCGTGCTCATGGACATAGCCATGCCCGCCGAAACACTGCATGGCCATATTGGTGCATTCAAAGCCGACATCCGTGAAATGCGCCTTGACCACCGGCGTCAGCAGATTGAACAGGTCGGAAACCTGTTGCTTACGCTCGTCATTGCCATCGAAACGGCCCACCGTGGCCTCGTGGGTCAGCCACATCAAGAGAGCGCGGGCGCCTTCGTTGAAGGCCCGCATGTGCAACAGCATGCGCCGGACATCCGGGTGCACCACGATGGGATCAGCCGGCTGATCAGGATATTTCGCACCACTCAAAGATCGGCCCGCCAGACGTTCCCGGGTATACTCAGCTGCGTTCTGATAGGCCACTTCAGACAGAGCCACGCCCTGATAGGCGACGCCAATGCGGGCGCCATTCATCATCTGAAACATGCCCGCCATACCGGCGCCGGAGCTGCGCCTCTTTTTCTTGCCGTCGTCGCCCTCGACGCTTGGTTCCGGCTTTGGCCCGAGGCGATGGCCAATGGCGCCTTCATAATGCAAGACGGCGGTGGCCGAACCCTTGATGCCCATTTTGTGTTCGATGCTGCCACAGACCACATTGTTGCCCTGACCCAGGCTGCCATCATCGTTCACGCTGACCTTGGGCACCAGGAACAGCGAGACCGCCGAGAGGCCTTCGCCCTCGCCTTCCACCTTGGCCAATACCAGATGAACGATGTTGTCGGTCATATCGTGGTCGCCACCGGTGATGAAAATCTTGGTGCCGGTGATGGCATAAGTGCCATCATCCTGCTCCACCGCCTTAGTGCGCATCAACTTCAGATCGGTGCCACAATGGGGCTCGGTCAGGTTCATGGTGCCGGTCCATTCCCCCGACATCATTTTTGGCACATAGAGCTGCTTCAGATGATCCGGTGCAACTGTCATCAACACGCTGGCAGCCCCCCCCGTAAGCCCCACATACATGGACAGAGACAGGTTCGAAGACATGGCCATTTCACCGACCGCCATGCCTATAACGCCCGGCAGGCCCTGACCACCCCAATCGGCCGAAGTGGAAATTGCATTCCAGCCGCCCTCGTTCCAGGCATCAAAGGCGTCCTTGAAACCGCTCGGCACCCGAACCACGCCGTTTTCGAAACGGCAGCCTTCTTCGTCGCCAACCTGGTTTAAGGGCGCCCAGACCTCCTCGGCCATCTTGGCGCCACCGTCCAGGACCGCATCAATCAAATCGGCACTCACATCTCCATAGCCGGGGATCCCAGTACAATCCGTAATCGCCAATAGCTCGTTCAGAACGAAACTAAGATCTCTAACCGGCGCGGTATAACTTGGCATTGTTCGGCTCCCTAACAGGGGTTCGCGGAGAGGTAGGTAACGTCGTTGCGTGAATATGCTTTTACAATAAATCGCCGCACAAAGCTTCCGCTTCCTTCATCATTTCCACGATTACCCGACGCGGCGGCCTTGGCCGGCCCAATAGGTCTCACGTAAGGCCTTCTTATCCGGCTTACCCAGGGGGGTCAGAGGAATTTCCTCCACTATATCCACTGATTTCGGCGCCTGCACCGCGCCCTTGGCATCCCGGACCCGCTGGATCAGGGCATCTACATCGATCTCGGCTCCAGGGCGTGGAATCACCACGGCCTTAACCGCTTCGCCCCATTTATCGTCGGGCACACCGATCACCGCAGCCATGGCGACGTTTTGATCCGTGGTCAAGACATCTTCCACTTCGCGGGGAAAGACGTTGAAACCGCCCGTGATGATCATGTCCTTCTTGCGATCGANAATATAGAGATAGCCGCGCTCGTCGGCATAGGCCATGTCGCCCGTATGCAGCCAGCCGTTCGCCAGTGTCTCCGCCGTCTGTTCCGGGCGCTGCCAGTATTCGTCCATCACCTGCGGTGCCTGGGCGCAGATTTCGCCCACCTCGCCCGCCGGCACTTCGTTGCCTTCCTCGTCCAGCAAGGCGATCTGGACCGAGGTACATGGATGGCCACAGGCCGCGAATAGATCGGGAGCATCCCTATTATGATCGCCCTTGCGCAACACGGTCAGGGGATAGCCTTCGGTCTGGCCGTATAGTTGGCAGAACACCGGGCCGATCCGCTCCAACCCTTCCAACAAACGGGTGGGCGACATAGGCGCGGCGCCATACATCAGCAATTCCAAACTGGAAAGATCGGCCTCATCCAGTTTCGGATGGTCGAGCAGGATATTGACCATGGTCGGCACCAGCAGCGTGGCCGAAATCTGTTCCGTCCCGATATCATCCAGCACCGCTTCCGGATCAAAACCATGGTGCATATGGACCCTACCGCCGCGCAACAAGGTCGTTGGAATTTTTGTGCCGCCGACATGAGAAATCGGCGCCACGGCAAGGTAAACGATGTCGTCGGGCCATTCAAAATCCGCCGTTACCGCGTTGATCATGGCGACAAAGGAATGATGTCGGCGCAGAGCACCCTTGGATTTTCCCGTGGTACCTCCGGTATAGCCCAGCATCCCGTCGTCATCTGGCTGGCATAGGTTGACCGGCGACACCGCCCCCACATTGCTACCTGCAAGCCGGATATCCAGGCCATAATCCGCCGGGCCCAAGGTAAAGACATTTTGCAGTCGTGGCGTTGCCGCCGCCAATTCGGCACCCCGTTCGAGATAGTTTTCCGTATCTACGAACAAATGGTCGATTTCAGCATCTTCAAGAATGAATTGCTGGTCTTCGTAAGCACCCAGAGGATGCAGGGAGATAGCGCACAGGCCCAGGCCTTGTGCCGCGATACTCGCCAGCCAAGCCTCGGCCCGATTGGCNTTCAACAAGGCAATTCGCTGTCCGCGCGTTACGCCCNCACCTTGCATGACCGCTTGGTAACGTCCCACCAGATCATGGCATTGGGCGTAGGTAAAGGCGCCGCCATAACCGCTGAAGGCGACCCGGCTGCCCCAGCGGGCAAGGGTCCGCAGCATCAATAATGGATTGGTCAGGCCTTGGTGCAAATTGCTCATATCACATCCAACCTTAAGTCACGGTCAGACCGGCCCGGCCCAGACCATCAACTTCGCTGACCATATGATCACCCGGTTGCAGCCATTTGGTGGCAACGATAGAGCCGGTCAGAACCACGTCGCCGGCCCGCAACATGGTCCCCCGTTCATTCAGGTTGTTGGCCAGCCAGGCTAGCGGCACCAGGGGATGGCCCAAGGCATCGCGGCCAACGCCTTCACCCACGACCTCGTCGTTGATCAGCATGCGGCCCGGCAATGCCGCCAGATCCAGATCCTGCCAGGCCGTGACCTCTTCACCCAGGATGCAGCCAGCATTGAAGGAATTGTCAGAGATCAGAAGCGGCGCATCGACCAGGCTGTAGTCGATGGCCCGGTCGTCGACGATTTCGATAGCGGCCATACAAGCCGCCACAGCCTCGGCGATATTGTTCTGATCGTAGGGGCCATCCAACGCCGGCAGATCATGGGCAATGCGCACGGCAATCTCAGACTCCACGCCGATATTGACCAGGCTGTCATGCGCTAGACTGGCGGTGCCATGATGCATACGGGAGGCAAAAATCGCGCCCTCGCAAGGTTGCGCCACGCCAACCAGTTCCTGCATTACCTTGGATGTCAGGGCGACCTTCCATCCCACCACCTCGCCGGCGCCGGACTCGGTCCAAAAGGCCTGCAGCATGTCTTGGACCAGATAGGCCGTTGCCACATCTGCGGGCGCCAGATCGCTCGGCAACGGCGCGCCCTGTTCCTTGGCCTGGGCGGCGTCGAACAGATAGCGCGCGGCACCGCTGATGGGGTCGGATGCCATGACCGCTACTCCTTCACAGCGACCAACATAGTGAAGATGCCACCGATGGGCTCGCGGGCAACTTCCTTCAACCCGGCGCCGGCGAACAACTCACGCTGCATCTCGATGGTCGGCACCACGTTGCCCCAGATCAACTCATTGAATTGCGTCTGAACAGCGAAGTTATAACTGGGATCACGCAAGCCGGAGAGATCGGATGGATAGGTTTCATCCAGAATGAACATTACCCCGCCAGTCTTCAGGGATTTCGCAACATCCTTGATAACATCAGGGCGGATGCCATCGTCAATCTCGTGCAACACTTCGAACATGATGGCCAGATCGAATTCACCATCATGGCCAATCCCGTCTGAGCCCACGGCTTCCACCGTGACCCGGTCGGCCACGTCCGAGGCCGCGACCTTGGCACGGGCCTGCTGTACGCCATGGGGATCGATATCAACACCGACGCATTCGCAATTGGGCCAAGCTTGGGCCACCTTCATCATCAGGCCACCGATGCCGCAGCCCACATCCAGCACCTTGGCGCCAGCTTCCAACTTGCCCTTCAGGCCGGGGATGCCACCTAGCATGCGCCGGGCCACGACGGTATGGAAACCCGCCGTGGAATCGCCCACATGGCGTGAAAAATCATCACCATGTTCCTGAAAACGATGCGTCCCGCCGGTCCTGAAATTCTCGGCATATGTACGCAAATCATCGCTGCCATAATTCACCGTCGAAGAAATAAGCGGCGCCAAATTGCGCGGATCGCCGGCATTCACCAATAGTTTATCCATCATCTCGGCCAGAACAAAACAGCCCGCCTCGCCCTCTTCCAGCAGGCCGTAGTGATAACCGGTCTTGCACCAGACATCGACGTAGAGCCCGTGAAGATCCAAATCCGCCGCCAGACTGGCCGGCGTGCGACCGCCCTCCCCGGCCTCGTTGATCTTGGCAAACAGGCCCAGTTCGTTGCCGATCGCCATATGATGCACGGCGTGGAAGCCTTTCAGGTATTCCCACATCAGATCCGTGGGGTCTATTGCTGGTGTCTCTGTCATAATCATTTCTCCCTATTTTCTTGCTTATTTTAAGGCGGCATAGGCGGCTGTAAACCCGGCCAAGGAAATCGGCACAGTGATCTTTTGCTGCTGGCCATCATAAAAGGTCAAGGTGGCCTGACGCCCGCCTTTTAGAGTTTTCAACAAAGCGCCTTCCAGCGCCATGCGCGTGTGGCAACCATTGGCCATGCAGATTTCCACCGGTATGTTTAGGATCTCGCCCCCATCGACCAGAAACAGCAAACCATCGGGCAGATAAATCCCCAAGGGCAGAGTCAGAAATATCATGGCCGGTTTTTCCGGTTCCAGGTAGCGCACTCCGATACGCAGGATATCGCGTTTGTTCTTCAAGGCCTTGGCGATCTGCATGATAAAGCAGCGTTCGGGATCATTGTCGCTCTTGCGCTCGCAACGCAGGCGCCAATCTTGAAAGTCCTTTTCTCGCGCCGAAATGGCCTGCGCCGGGACCAGCGAAGTGAAAAGGTACAAAACAGCGGCAAGCGCTGCAATAAGGCGGGCATTGGCGGGCATTTCGTTGTCCTTACGTTAATCTGGGGCCGTGCGGACAAATGTAGCCGCTTTGCCCGGGGTCCAACAACTTCTTTGCCGCTTCCCCCTTGGCCCCGCTATTGCCATACTGGCGGCCATGAATGCCGGGAAGCTCTTGAGGAAACAGACCAAATGACCCAGATTTCACTCACCGCCGCGAATACCTTGCCCGAAGATGGTCTGGCCGGATGCTTTGTCGGCCGCGTCTGGCTGCCGGGCGATTGGGGTGGGCCAACACCGGTCCTGGTCAGCGACGACGGCGTCTTTGATCTATTGTCTGTCTCGCCCACCCTCTCGGGATTGCTGGCCATGGAAAATCCGGCGGCCGCCGCCATTGAAGGCAAGGGCGTGCGCCTGGGCGATGTAGAGGCAATGCTCGCCAACGGCGCCCACGATAACCGGGATTCCGAGCAACCCTATTTTCTGGCACCGGCAGACCTGCAAGCGCTAAAGGCCTGTGGCGTGACCTTTGTCAGTTCCATGCTAGAACGGGTGATCGAGGAACAGGCCAAAGGCGATCCGAACAAGGCGGCAGAGATCCGCAACGCCATTGGGGCCGAGATTGGCCAGTCCCTGGCGGATATCGCGCCGGGTTCCGAAGAAGCCGCCCGCGTCAAGGCGGTCTTGGAGGAACGGGGCCTATGGTCACAATACCTGGAAGTCGGCATCGGCCCGGATGCGGAGGTCTTCACTAAATCCCAACCCATGGCCGCCGTTGGCATCGGGGCCGAGATCGGCATCCACCCCAAATCCTCCTGGAACAACCCGGAACCGGAAATCGTCCTGGCCATTGCGCCGGACGGCCGTATTGTTGGCGCCTGCCTGGGCAACGACGTTAATTTACGGGATTTCGAGGGCCGCAGCGCATTGTTGCTGGGTAAGGCCAAGGACAACCGCGCCTCCTGCGCCGTGGGACCATTCATCCGCCTGTTTGATGACGGTTTCAACCTCGGCCATGTCCGCGCCATGGACATTAGCCTTTGGGTTTCAGGCAGCGATGGCTTCGAATTGCAAGGCAGCTCCTCGATTGCCGAAATCAGCCGCGATCTGGCCGACCTGGCCACCTATGCCTGTGGGCCGCACAATCATTTTCCCGACGGTTTGTTGCTGTTCACAGGCACCATGTTCGCCCCCACCGAGGACCGCGACGCCCCCGGCCAGGGCTTTACCCATCATCTGGGCGATATAGTCACCATCGCCAACCCTCTGTTGGGCAGCCTGACCAATCAGATCAACCATACGGACAAGATCCCGCCCTGGACCTTCGGCGTCGGTGCCCTGCTGGCTAATTTATCGGCTCGGAACCTGCTATGAAACCAGAGGTATTGCAGCTATTCGAGGGCATTTCGACCGTAACGCTGACCATGCAATTGCTAAAACGCGGCCTGCGCAATTGTTTCATTGTTGGCGCCCGGCCCCTAGATCCGGAGAATNGCCGCTTCGCCGCTTTGGCTTATACCCTTCGATTTATACCCATGCGCNAGGATTTGTCCCGTGTGGAGGTGCTGGGCGACCCGGANTACCCGCCGCGTAAGGCGGTTGAAGACATCCCCCAGGCCACGCCATGGTCATCGATGCCCGNGGCGAACTAAGCGCCGGCGTGATNGGCNACATTTTGGCGGCACGGTTGCAGGAGCGGGGTATCGCGGCGGTAATCAGTGACGGNCCCGTCCGGGACGGGGTTGNGGTGGCAGCCGGATTACTACCGGTTTTTTGCGCCGGCAGCGCTGCGCCAGCCAGTCTAAATGTCCATTTTGGTGCGGATTTACAGCGCCCCATCGCCTGTGGTGGCATCGCGGTCCTGCCAGGCGATGTGCTGGTCGGGGACAGCGATGGCGTCGTGGTCGTACCACAAGCCATGGCCGAGGAAGTCGCCAACGACGGCTCGGAACAGGAACGGTTGGAAGGTTTTCTTAAATCGCGGGTCGAAGCCGGCCATCCCACCATAGGCACCTATCCGCCCAATGCCGCGACTTTGCAGGCTTATGAAGACTGGAAGGCCGCCAACCTAGACGGCTGAGCCTTCTTTCTGAGTCAGCGCTATCAGCATGTTTTCCACTACCTCCCGATCCAGGCCACGAGTGATGAAGACAATGCGGGAGCGATGGTCGTCATCGGGCCATTCGTCCAACTGTACCGGCGGATGGAACATATGCTGCACGCCATGGACCACGATGGGCGTCTCGCTTTCCGCCACGTTCAGCATGCCCTTGATGCGCAGAATATCATCGCCACGATAGGTGGTCAGCAGTTCCAGCCAGCTGGCGATCTGATCCCAAGGCAGACGCTCGTCGAGATAAACACAATAGGCCTGGATCTGATCATCGTGGCGATTTACGTCATGCTCATGGCCATGATCATGCCCGTGCCCGTCCGGCTCTTCATAGGCTTCCGCAGACAACCAGCGCTGCACATCCAGGGATTTGGTTTCCGGGTCATACAGGCCGGCATTGAACAAAAGTGCTGGATCAATCTCGCCATGGGCGGCGCGGTGAATATGGGCCGCCGGGTTTAGTCCGCTTAGTAGTCCCTCCAACGCCTCGATGGCGCCGTCGTCGGCCAGATCCGACTTGGTAATAACGATACGGTCGGCCACCGCGGCCTGCTTTATTGCCTCGGCATGTTTCTCCATGGTATTCGCCGCCAACATCGCATCCGCCGTCGAGATGACGCCGTCCAGGCGGTAGCGGCCCATAAGGAACGGATCGGCCATCAGGGTGTGTAGGATGGGCGCGGGGTCGGCCAAGCCCGTGGTTTCGATCACCAGACGCTCGAAATCCGGAATTTCCTGTTTGGCGCGGCGGGNGAACAGACTTTTCAAGGTATCCACCAATTCACCCCGAATGGTGCAGCACAGACAGCCGCTGGACATCAAGACCACATCATCATCGACGCTTTCCACCAGCATGTTGTCGATGCCGATCTCGCCAAACTCGTTGATTACCACAGCGGTTTTGGCCATGCCCGGATGCTGAATCAAACGGTTCAACAGGGTGGTCTTGCCACTGCCCAGAAAGCCCGTGATCACGGATACGGGCAGGCTATCAACCTCAACCTTGGTCATGTTCAATTCCTTGCGATTCAGCCTGCAGCGGCTTGAAGGGAAGCACTAGCATCCAGATCAGATTGGCGCAAATGCCGCCACCGTATTCGGGCAGGCCGATCCGCATTTCATCATGACCCAGCACCGGCTGAGCCCGGTAGGATCCGAACAGGCGGTCCCACCAAGGCAGATTGAAGCCGAAATTGCTGTTGTATTCCCCTGCCTCAACGGAATGATGCACCCGGCGCATATGCGGCGTTACCACCAACAGACGCAACCAACGGTCCAGTCCAAGAGGCAAGCGCACGTTGCCATGGTTGAACATGGCGGTGCCATTCAACAGCACCTCGAATATCAGCACGGCCAATGCGGCGGGTCCCAGGATCGCCACCGCACCCAGCTTGATCAGCATGGAAAGGGCGATTTTCAAGGGATGAAAGCGCAGCGCCGTGGTAACGTCAAAATCCGGGTCCGCATGGTGCATCCGGTGCAAGCGCCATAAAAGCGGGATCTTGTGGAACAGGCGGTGCTGCCAATAGACGGTCAGATCCAGCAGGGCGGCAGCCACCGCGACCTCCAGCCAGCCGGGTAGCGCCAGCCAATTGAACAGCCCCCAGAAATTTTGCTCCGCCCAATAGGCCGCACCCACGGCCAGGATGGGAAAGAGCAGGCGTCCCAGGGCGGTGTTCAGCACCACGATGCCCAGATTGCCGAACCAACGGTACGGCTTGTTCTGGGTCAGGATGCGGCGCGGGGCGGCAAGCTCCCACAGCGCCATGCCGGCCAGAACACCCAAGAAAATAGTCAGGCGGATTGTGCCCTCGTTTTGCAGTATGCTCTCGGACATGGCTAATTTCTTATACGACGGCCCCGAGGGAGCCGAAGCAACCTTTGTGCTGGCCCATGGCGCCGGCGCGGCCATGGATAGCCCCTTCATGACAACCTTCGCCGAAGGCTTGGGTGAGCAAGGCATCAAAGTGGTGCGCTTTGAATTCCCCTATATGGTAACCCGCCGCGCCACGGGCAACAGACCGCCACCGGACCGGCAAGCAATTCTATTGCAATCCTGGCGCGAGGTCATCGCACGGCTGCGCGAGGAGGGCGTTGGTGAGCGGCTGGCCATCGGCGGCAAATCCATGGGTGGGCGCATGGCCTCGCTGCTGGCCGCCGAACCGGACGCGCCGGAAGTCCAGGCCCTGGTCTGTCTGGGTTATCCCTTTCACCCCGCCGGCAAGCCGGNACGGCTGCGCACCGAGCACCTGGCGGATTTGGCCCTGCCCAGCCTGTTTGTTCAGGGTGAGCGGGACAAACTCGGCAGCCGAGCGGAGGTGGAAGGCTATACCTTATCCAACGCCATACGGTTCCATTGGTGCCCTGACGGCAATCATGATCTGAAGCCGCGCAAACGCTCCGGCTTCACCCAGGATGGCAATTGGCAAGCGGCGATGGATGCTGCTGCCGTGTTCTTGACATCAGCCTAAGGCACACAAGTCGGAGGCCTACAGCTTACCTGTCGATCCGAAGCCAGAAGAGCCAGATATACGTGCACTGTTGGGCGTTATCGCTAGAGCTATTGGAAGTTTACGTGGACGACGGGATGACAAAAGTGCCAATTAGCGGTCATGACCAAATCAGGAATTTGGTCCTATGCGACGATGACCTACCCCCTCCACATCAATGGCGAATCTCGTCCTTTTCCATTTACTGTTCGCGCTGTCGGCGGTGACACTTTTGAAGAATGCAAAGACCGACTGATTACCCAAGCTTGTATTGCAGTGAAAGAAATCCGGGAGTGGGCAGACCCGCTAATTGAACCTTATCTCGAAACAGGTCGTTCCACGCGCGAACTAGAAAAGGATGGTGAATGGGTTCGAGGGGCGCTTCGTTCGGCAAACTTTGAACATTCTTCAATTCGTTAAATGGTGGAGGAATACCAAAGGGAATAGGAAGAAAGGGACGCGCCCCTTTAATGCCACACCCTATTCATAGGTTGCAGTAACCGCGCCAAATTGCCCGAAATCCCCGACGAAGGTCTGGCCGGGTTTGGGGGCCAGCATGCCGGTCAGGGTGCCTGTGCTGATCATCTGTCCGGCCTTCATGCCGATGCCGGTCCGGGACAGTTCGTTGGCCAGCCAGGTCAGCGGGACCATGGGGTGATCCAGGGCGTCGGCGGCGGTGCCTTGGCGGCGTGGCTTGCCATTGCAACGAAGTTCAACCTGCTGGACGGCAATATCACGTTCCCGCCAATTCTCGATGGCCGGGCCGTGGACGATCATGCTGCCACCAGCGCCATCGGCCAGAATTGCCTCCAACGGCGGAAAATGCTCGTCATGGACAAAGCGGCATTCGGCAAGTTCGAGGCCCGGGTGAAGGGAGGCTACCGCTTCCGTCACTTCTTCAACGCTATAGGGCACGGCGCGTGGCGGCAGGTCATCGCCCAGGCACGCCATATATTCGGCTTCCGGGATTGGGCTGCACAAATCCGCATACACGACGTGCTGGGGCGAGGCCTTGACTTGTCCTGCGAAGACCCGGCCATAAATCGGGCTTTCGGTGCGCAAGGCCTGTTGCATCTCCGCCTTGATCGCAGCGATTTTCCATCCAGCGACCTTCCAGCGCAATTCTTCGGCCACCATTCTCGCGACGTCGTAGGCCACGGCTTTGTTGGGCGGCACCAACACTGGGTCAAGGCCGCTCTGCTGCCGGCCTTCCCGGCGCAAGGTTGCCAGCAACCGCGCAAGCTCCTGTTGCGATGCATTGTCCAAAGGAAAGTTCCGCAGGTTCTCGTCGGCCGCAAGGTGCTGTTGGCTCAATCCAAACTGGTATGCCGGGCGCGAACACCGCGTTCGATGGCGGCGGCGATCAGGCGGTCCAGTTGCAGGCTGTCGCGCAATTGTTGCAACAGGCGCAGTTCCTCCTGCTCCACATGCAGATCGGCGGCGGCAATCTCGCAGGCCAGGGCATAGGCGGTCTCGCTCAACTTCGCCGGCAGGGAGGCGACGATCAGGTCAAGCACCTGATCCAGACCGCCGGGCTGGCCCAGCTTGGCGGCGCATTCCTCAGCCAGGGGGACCAGTTCATCCGTATCGAAATCGTCGAAGACGGGCAGGTTTTGCACCAGATCACCAATGCGTTTCAATTCCCGGTCAGTCATGTCATTGTCGGCGGCGGAGACCAGTACCATGATATAAACCAGGGCACTATGTGGGTTCAAAATATCGTCGCTCATGGTGTTCTCCTAGCTTGCCCCTGATTGTGAATTGTCGTGGGGCGCAGCGAAATACATAGGCGGGGCACTGGCGCATCGCAAGCGTTCATGCCGCGGCCGCCATGATTTCACCAAGACGCCGGGCGGCAGCCGCGATTGCGTCTTCATCGTGCGCGGCATAACCCAGTATCAAGCCCCGGCGCACAGGCTTGCCGGCATAGGCCGTGCTCAAGGCCATGACCATGACCCCGGCCTTGGCCGCCGCCTGGGCGATCGATCGGTCATCCATCGCGCCCATTGACCCGGACGCCGGACTGGCGATCAGATGCATGCCGGCCTCATCGGCATCGATCTTAAGCAAACCGCTCAGATGAGCCTTTGCCGCGCTCAGCAAGGCTTCTTGACGGTCTGCGTACAGCCGGCGCATACGGCGCACATGGGCGGCGAAATGACCATCCTCGATGAACCGCGCCAGCACCGGCTGAGCCAGCATGGCGGTATGATCGTCCAGCACCCGCCGGGCCCGAATGAAAGGATCCACCAGATCAGGGGGCACCACCAGATAGCCCAGTCGCAAGGCGGGAAACAGCACCTTGGAAAAGCTGCCCACATAGATCACCCGCCCCGTGGTGTCCAAACCCTGCAAGGCAGCCAGGGGCCGGCCAGCATAACGGTATTCACTATCGTAGTCGTCTTCCAAAATCCAACCCTGGCGCCGCCGGGCCCATTCGATCAGAGCCAAACGCCGGCGCAGGCTCATCACCACGCCCAGGGGATGCTGGTGCGACGGCGCGACACAGGCCAGCCGCGCCATGGGCGCGCGGGCCTCGCCGGCGGCGATATCCATGCCTTCCTCATCGACGGGCACAAGCGCCATGCGCAGGCCAGCGGCGGTCAGAGCGCCCCGTATACCGCCATAACCCGGCTCCTCCACCATGGCCTGATCATCATGATCCAGCAAAACCTGGGCCGCCAGGCCGATCGCCTGCTGGGCCCCGCTGACCACGATGATCTGGCCGGGATCGCAGCGCACGCCGCGCATGGCGCCCAAGTAGGCCGCGATCGCCGCCTTCAAGGGTGGATAACCGCCGGCATCGCGGCTGATTGCCAATTCCGAACCCGGGCGGCGCCAAAAGCGCGCCAACAGGCGAGCCCAAACGGCAAAAGGAAAAGCATCTATATCCGGTCCGGGGGCAAAGGCCGTGGTACTGCCCACCGAGGCCCGGCTGATCGCCGCCAGGGTTTGGCCGCGTCGGGAAAGACCATAGCGGCGGGCAACATCATCCGCTTGCTCGGTTCGGTAGGCATGACGGTCAGGCTGGTGGCAGTCCGGTCCGCCCAATACGTCATCGGGTAATTCCGAGGCCACATAGGTACCGTCACCTCGCCGGGTTTCCACATATCCTTCGGCCAAAAGCTGTTGCAGGGCCGTGGCCACCGTATTGCGAGACAGCGACAGATCTTGGGCCAAGACACGATTGGCCGGCAAGCGGCTACCCGATGGCAAACGGCCATCCAGGATCATCAGGCGTAAAAGGTCGTATAACTGCCGATAAAGCGGTCCCGTATTGTCTTTATCCAGGTCAAGAGCCAGTAATTTGGCGCCGCCAGGCATGGTCATATCCTCTCTAAAATTATTGGCCCTACATTATTATCATATATTGATCTTTTATAAGNGCCATTTTTAATTTAAGCTAAAGGCGTTATAAATTACGGCCCAAAAGGAATGAATTATGAAGCTGTCCACCAGCACTCCTTGGATGCCCGCTCCTGAATATGGCCGTGGCCTGCGTGGTTTAGGGGTCAATCTGGTGGTGCGTGATGTTCCCGGCGCCCTAATGTTCCAGATTGAGGTTCTGGGCGCCGAAGTGGTGCATTCAGACCCGGATTTTGCAGCCCTGCGCGGCTATGGCGCCGAATGGATGCTGCACGCCGACCACACCTACAGCAGCCATCCCCTGAAGGGTAGCCTGGATGAGGATCTGGCGCGCGGCATCGGCGCGGAATTGCGCCTATATGGCCGTGACCCCGATATCGCCGAGGCCCGGGCGCGGGAATTGGGTTTCGAGGTTTTGGCCGGCGCCCTGGACAAGCCCCATGGCCTGCGCGAGGCCTATATTATCGACCAGGACGGCTATCTTTGGGTACCGGGCGTGCCCCTGACGGAATAGTTCAGGTCTTAGCCCTGAATAATGCCGCCGCGCAAGGCGCCGGCCTCGACATTTTGCCATAGCACCGCATGATCCTCCGGCAAGGGCCGGCTGTTGGGCATGGACAGCCACAAACGGTGCAGACAACGGCGCTGGTCGACGCTGCTGCCGGGGTGGTCTTGAAAGGCCGTGCGGGCGTGATATATCACATGATTGTTGATGAACTGCATGTCACCGGCCTGCATGGTCATCTCCATGCATAACTCATCCGCCAGCTCATTCAACATATCCAGGGCTTGCCAATGGCGGTCCTCCATAATTGGAACACCGGGCATTTCCTGGGCCGCTTCGACATAGGTGCGGGAATAATGCGAGGTAAAGCGGCCGTCCCGTTGGCCGAACACAGGCAAGGCATAGCTCATGGCCTCACCACCGCGTTCCTCGCCCAGGCGGGAGCGGTGATAGGGACCATATAACAGCGCCGCCAAATCCGGGTGCCGCCCTAACATCACATTGTGGACCGTGGCCGAAGAAGCGATCCGACTGACCCCGCCAATCGGTGCCTGACGCAAACATAACAGCGCCACCACATCCGCACGGTCGGTATGAAAGCGCAACAGATTGTTGGACAGTGTGCGCGCCTTGGACGAAGTAAAGGTACTGCCATTCCGCGCCGTTAATTTATGCCCAAATATGGTGTCGGTATCCTGGCTTTCGTCCTGGATATCGCGCATCAACAGGCCATTGCCATCTTGTTCCACCGGCTGCCCCATATGCAAGCCGATGCCATACCAAACATGGCGCAAACCATCGCCGAAGGCCTCAACGGGCAACCCGGACAAATTGGCCAGGCCGCNGCCATGTTCCAACTCCTCGGCCATATCCGCCAGCTTGGCAGGCAGATGCACGAGTGGAAAGTCCGCCTTGCTCATCTGCGGCCATGGAATACCGCTCTGTTGAACCGAGGCGCAGGCGGCCTTTAGTTCCGCGACATCGTCATTCGACAGCACTAACCGCCAACGCGAATTATCCACCATCTCCGTACCTAACCAGGCGCAGGCCCCCTCAATGGGCCTATGGTCTTCCCTCACCATTCCGTCTACTCGCCTATTTCAGCACCCAACATCGCCTCGACCAGTTCTTGCACCCCCAGGGCATCGGCGGCACTNGCTAGGNCATTGGGTTCGCCGTCCATCCAAGCCGCCACATTGTCCAATTGCAAGCCGAAACTTTCANCGCGCGGATCCTCGACCTCTGGGAATTCCTGCATCCAGTCACCGCCGTTGCTGGATTGAAGGAAGAACCAATCATGCAAACGGTGACTCCGCTCNCTGCCCCAGACCGTCATTTCCACCCTGTCGGGNCCCNCCCCGCCGCTGGTCCCCANCACCGANATCGGCANGCCACCNCAATCGAGCACGGCGGAAATATGCGTCTCGCACAATTCAGGATCATNCTGATAGACCGGACAGGAGGTGATCAAGGCNGCCGGCCCCAACAGACGCTGGGTGACAAAGATAAAATGCGACAACACCTCGCGTGTATAGCCGCCCTGATCACGAAAACGTAGCCAATCGGCGTCTGCCTGCCAATCCCGAGGCCAGCGGGAAAAATGTACGATGATATCGACGCCGATGATTTCACCCAGGGCGCCGTTGTCGACGCGCTCCTTGGTCAAGGTCACGGCGCGAGATGATGCCTGGATGAAATTCACTACGTTGGGCGTATAGCTGTTGTCCAAGGTCGCCACCAGATCGCGGCTGCTCTCCACANCGATGCCCAGGGGTTTTTCACAATAGAGCGGCTTTTCGGCCACCATGGCCCGGTCCGCATATTCCCGGTGCCATAAAGGCGGCGTGGCAACGTATATCAGATCCGCCCGCGCGATAACCGCGTCCGCATCCGCCATGATCGCCAGGTCAGGCGTTTCCGCCGCTGCGTCCGCGCAGGCCCGGGAATCCGGATCCCAGGCGCCGCTGATAGCAAGGCGGAAATGTTTGATCACATTCGCGATCATCCGCCGCCCCATGATACCGAGGCCGATAACACCGATGCTGTACGTTGTTTCCGTCAAAGTTTCACTCTCCCTTCAGACTGGGTGCGACGACATCGAACATCATATCAAAATCATCCAATATTTCGAAAAGCCGCACGACCAGCGCCGGATCACCTTTGATTTCCATTTCGCCGGCGGCCAAGGCCTCTGTCACATTGGTCTTACGCACGTTTACCGCCACCAGCACCTCGCGGCTGACCCGCACGGACGCAGCCGCGTCGTCCGCCACCTCGCCAGGCATGTACGTCATGGTGCAATTCTGCAGGTTCATCATCAGGCGTTCGTCGATGTCACTCAAATGCCAGTTGATCCGCCAGCGCAGGCCGGCGGCCTTGGCGCCATTCAGACGCACGGCCATGAAATCAAACAGCGCCCCACCGCTCAGCGCGGTCAGCATGTCCGGGCTGATCATCCGGCGCGGNGGCAGTTTGGCCAAGCCGTGGCGCAGTTCCTGCGCGCCATACAGATAGGCGTTACGCCAGGTCGCACTTTCCGCCTGATAACCGAGTTGTTCAAAGGTATCTGCCAATAGTTGCCGCCCTGCCATATTTTCCGGCTCGGCAAAGACCAGATGGCTCAACACTTGCGCCACCCANCGGTACTCCCCAACCCCGAAATCCGCCTGAGCACGAAAAAGCAGCGCCTCGGCGCCGCCCATATATTCGACCATCTTTCTTCCGGCTTCGCGCCGGGGCAACTGGTTCAGATTGGCCGGGTTGGCATCATACCAGCTGAGATATCGCTGATAGACAGCCTTGGCGTTATGGCTGACGCTGCCGTAGTAACCGCGCACGGACCATTCCTGATCCAGACCGGGAGGCAGGTCCAGCTCCTCGGAGATTTCCTCACGGTTGAGGCCATGGTTCATTAAACGGACTGTCTGGTCGTGAATATATTTGTACAGATCCCGCTGCTTTTCCAAATAGGCCCTAACCTCGTCCCGGCCCCATGTGGGCCAGTGATGCTGGCCGATCAGAACTTCGGTCCGGTCACCAAACATCGTGATCGCATCGGAGATATGCCGCGACCAGATGCGCGGGTCGCGCGCGACCGAGCCTCGAAAGGGAATAAAGTTGTGTAGCAGGCGCGTGGTGTTCTCCGCCATATTCAAGACACCGAATTGCGGCAAGAACATATGCATTTCCGCCGGCGCCTCTGAATCCGGGGCCAGTTGAAAGACTATCTCCACGCCATCAACGGCATGAGTTTCCGTTGGCTCGGTTATCACTAATGTCGGCGAGATCAAGGTCACCCGACCCCGCGCCGTGACCTTGCCCAGGCCGGCATCAACCTGGCCGCACGCTCCCTTGCGCAACAAACCGCCGAACTGGAACTGTGCCCGGCGCATCATGGCATTGCCGGCGATGACATTTTCGCCGCTTAATTCCTCGACAAACTGATCCGGCGCGATCACGCTGACCTTGCCAGATGCGGCATCCTCGGCACTGGCCACACCCATGGCGCCGCCATAGTGATCCACATGACTGTGAGAGTAGATCACGCAGACAACCGGTTTTTCCGGGCGATGGGCATGATACAGATCCAACCCAGCGCCTGCCACCTCGGCCGTGGTCATGGGATCGACGATGATCAGGCCGCTGTCGCCTTCAATGATCGTCATATTGGCCAGATCGATGCCACGTAGCTGATAGACCCGCTCACACACCTTGTAGAGGCCGTTATTCATGTTCAATTGTGCCATGCGCCAGAGGCTGGGATTGACCGTATCAGGCGCCTCGCCTTGGTTCAGAAAATCGTACGCCTGCAAATCCCAAAGTTCAGCGCCGCGCGCATTCGTGACCTGGCCATCGGGCACGGCGGCAATAAAACCGCGCTGAGCCTGCTCGAAATCGAATTGATCTTCAAACGGCAGAGCTTCCAGCACAGCCTTTTGCGCTGCCTGGGTGGTCGGCGATGCTGGTTTTGGCTTGGTCATGGCAATCGGGGCCCTCTGAAATACGAATTGCAGGCGATCATATTGGACCACTCCGCCCGCTGGCGATAGGATAAGCAGTGGAGGGAGCACAAAAATGGACGATTACAAGGTTTTCGAGTTGGACAATCTGCGCCTACAGCGGGGCATGACCCTGACCAATGCGCAATTGACCTATCAAACCTATGGCAAACTGGCGGCGGATAAATCCAACGTGGTGCTCTATCCCACCTCGTATGGCGCCCAGCATATCGATATCGAATGGTTGATCCGTCCGGGCGGTATCCTGGATCCAGAAAAGTACTTCATCATCATCCCCAACATGTTCGGCAACGGACTCTCTTCCTCTCCCTCCAACATCGCGGAACCCTATGGCATGGGGCNCTTTCCCCGCTTCAGCCATTGGGANAACGTGCAGGCCCAGAACCGCNTGCTAAAAGAAANTTTTGGAATNGAGCANCTGGCNCTNGTCTATGGCTGGTCAATGGGCGCNCAACAAGCCCTGCATTGGGGCGCCATCTTCCCGGATCAAGTAGACGCCATTTGCGCCGTCTGCGGCTCGGCACGTACCACGCCCCATAACAAGGTTTTCCTCGAAGGTGTGCGCGCCACCTTGACCGCCGATCCGGCCTGGCAGGAGAGTGGCTTCACCGCCCGGCCCGTGCGTGGCTTGCGCGCCATGGGGCGCTTGTATGCCGGTTGGGCCATGAGCCAAGCCTTCTATCGTCAGGAAAAGCACCTGGAGCTGGGTTTCGCCTCGTTGGAGGATTATCTGGTGCGCGGCTGGGAGGCAAATTTNCTGCGCCGCAATGGCGATGATCTGCTTGCCATGCTGGCGGTCTGGTACGATTCAGATATATCTGACAACGAGATTTATAACGGCGATCTGGCCACCGCCCTGGGCGCCATCGAGGCCCGCGCCATGATCATGCCCTCGCGCACGGATCTCTACTTCACGCCCGAGGATAGCGAGGCCGAATGCACGCAAATGCCGAACGCTGAGTTCCGGCCCATCGAATCCATCTGGGGCCACCGCGCGGGCAACCCTATCGACAACACCGATGATGAGGCGCATGTGCGCGCGGCGGTGCAAGAATTGTTGGAGGGCTAGATGATGCAAGACACGGTCGGCGCGTTGGTGCCAGGCTCGTCGGTACATATCGAAGGCGCACCGAATGGGCCGCTATCGGGCCTGACCTTCGTGGCCAAGGATTTGTTTGATGTGGCTGGGCATCCCACGGGCGGCGGCAATCCAGACTGGCCGGGCAACCATGAACCGGCAAAGCGGCACGCCTGGGCCGTGCAGGTTTTGCTGGACGGCGGCGCCGATCTGGTGGGCAAGGCGATTACCGATGAAGTCTCCCTAGGCATCCTGGGCGAGAATGTCTTTCATGGCACGCCGGTGAACAGTGCCGCGCCTGACCGGGTACCGGGTGGCTCCTCCGCCGGCTCGGCGGCGGCAGTGGCCGCAGATATGTGCGACATCGCCCTGGGCACGGATACCGGCGGCTCGGTTCGGGTGCCAGCCAGTTTCTGCGGTCTATACGGCATCCGCCCCACCCATGGCCGGCTGGAGCTTGGCGGTATGATGCCGCAAGCGCCCAGTTCCGATACGACCGGTTGGTTCGCCCGCGACGCCAAGACCTTCGCCAGGGCATCCGCCGTNATGTTGGCGGAAGATATTCCAACCGAACTGCCGGACCGCCTGATCGTCGCGGTGGATGCCTTCGGCTTCGCGGACGGCAAGCTACATGCCGCCCTATTACCCATTATCGAGCGCCTGGGCGAATTGGTGGAAACAATTGAAGAAGAGGTCATGGCACCGCCTGGTCTGAGCACCTGGGCCAGGGCGCAGCGTACCCTGCAATCCCATGAAGGCTGGCTGACCTTCAAGGACTGGCTGGAAACAACCAATCCGGCCATGGCTTACTCCGTCGCCCGCGGCCTAGCCACCGCCGCCGCCATTCCCGAAGCCGAGCGCGACTGGGCCAACATGATGCGCCAGGAGGCTCGGACCCGGCTGGATTATCTGTTGCCGCCCAACACCGTGCTCTGCCTTCCGACGACACCATTTCCAGCACCGATGAAGGGCCTGCCGATCAACCAGACCGACCCTCTGCGCATGCAGATCGCCTGTCTGTGCACTCACGGCGGCCTGACCGGGGTACCGCAAGTATCGATCCCTGGCGCTACTATCGATGGCCTGCCTGTTGGCATGTCGATCATTGGCCGCTGGGGCACGGACGCCCAACTGACTGCCCTAGCCCTAGCAATGGAGAATTCCGCGTGAATACACTTGTCGAAAACGATCCGGACGTAGTGGCGGAAATTACTGCCCTGTTCGAGGAATATGAACAGGCCCTGATCGACAAAGATGTGAATGTTCTGGACAACACCTTTTGGGACAGCACCAAGACAATTCGCTATGCCATGCACGAAAACGGCTATGGTTTCGACGAGATCCATAAACACCGAACCTCGCGCGCGCCAGGTCCCGGCATCAAGGAAGTGCGCCGTCGCCTGGAAATCCTCACCCTGGGCGACAGTTTCGCCACCGTGAACCTGGAATTCAAGGTCCGCGGTCAGGACGAAGTGGGCCGGCAATCGCAAACCTGGGTGAAGTTTCCCGATCTGGGCTGGAAGGTCGTCGCGGCCCACGTTTCGATCCAAGACAAGGCGTCCCGGTGGTGAGCGGCGCGCAACCAGCAGCACCTTGGCGCATCGGCGTCGATGTGGGCGGCACCTTCACGGACATGGTGCTGCGCGATCAAACCGGCTCCCTGTGGGTGTTCAAGGCGCCCTCCGTGCCCGCCGATCCCAGCCAGGGTGTCATGTCGGTGCTGGCGCGGGCGGCGGACCAGTTGTCGATCGAACTGTCTGATTTACTTGGCAATTGCGCTTTGTTTTTTCATGGATCCACCGTCGCTACGAACACCATTCTAGAAAAGAAAGGCGCCAAGGTCGGCCTGCTGACCACCACCGGCTTCCGCGACAGCCTGGAAGTACGCCGTGGTATACGGGAGAACATGTGGGATCACCGCGCACCTTTTCCCGACGTTTTGGTGCCGCGTTATCTCCGCCAACCCGTGGCTGGCCGCCTGGACAAGAACGGTGTCGAACTGGCGTCCATCGCATTGAGCGACGTTGATGCGGCGATGGCGGTCTTTGCCGAGGAAGAGGTGGACGCCATCGCCGTTGCCTTGCTGAACAGCTATGGCAATCCGGCGCACGAGGATGCGGTGGCGAAACACCTGGAAGCATTTCCCTGGGTCTCGCTATCCAGCCGCATCGCCCCGATCATGGGGGAGTACGAACGCACCTCGACCACCGTGGTCAATGCCTACATCGCACCGAATGTGGTCGGTTACCTAAGGGATCTGGACAGCCATTTACGCGATAACGGCTTGGCCCGGCCGATTTTATTGCTGCAAAGCAACGGCGGCGCGGTGTCCGTCGAACAGGTCTCGGAGCGGCCGGTCAATCTGGTGCTCTCGGGTCCCGCCGCCGGCGTCGGCGCCCTGGGCCTCTATAGCCGGGCGGCGAGCACGAACAATCTGATCGCCATGGAGATCGGCGGCACCAGTTGCGATGTTACCCTGATGGGCGAAGGCCAGGTCGGCGTGACGGACGAGCTGAACATCGACGGCTATCACCTGGCCACGCCCTCGGTGGAAATCCATACCGTGGGTGCGGGCGGCGGCACCATCGCCCATGTGGACGAGGCCGGTTTGCTGCATGTGGGCCCACTGGGCGCGGGTGCCCTGCCCGGCCCGGCCTGTTATGGCCAGGGCGGCGATCAGCCAACCGTCACCGACGCCTATATGGTTCTGGGCCGCCTGCGCCCCGGTCCCTATGCGGGCGGCAGCGTGACCTTGGACGACAAGCTGGCGTGGCAGGCTATCGAGAGCAAGATCGCGGCCCCTTTGGGAATTCGGGTCGAAGAAGCGGCAGCAGGCATCATCCGCCTGTTGGAACAGAACCTGCTGCATGCGGTGGAGCATATCTCGATCCAGCGGGGCCACGATCCGCGCCGCTTCACTCTGGTAGCCGCTGGCGGCGCCGGGCCCATGCATGGCGCCTCCGTGGCCCGCTCGTTGGGCTGCGGCCAGGCTTATGTGCCGCGCCAGGCGGGCGCCTTTTGCGCCCTGGGCATGTTGCACACGGACATTCGCCAGGATTATCTGGCCGTGCATTTCGACAATCTGGACAGCGTCGACGGCACCACCTTGCAACAGGCTTTCGAGCCCCTGGCTGATCGGGCGCAGGCCGCGCTGGCCGCCGAAGGATTCAGCGGCGACAAGGCGATAGTGCAGCGGGAATTGGACTTACGCTATCGCGGCCAGTTGTGGTCGATCCGCGTCGCCTTGTCCGATGACAGCTTCGACCCAGACGCCGTTCGAGTTTCCTTCGATGCGGATCATCAACGGCAGTACGGCCACACCCAGCCGGGCGGCACCATCGAGATCACCGCCCTGCGTGTCACCGCACGTGGCTTGATCGATGTCACGGATCCGATATCAGCTGAGCCATCGGATAAACGGCCCGAACCCACCGCGCTGCGCCAAGTCTTTACGGACGGCAGGCATGGCTGGCAGGAGACGCCTGTCTATACCGGCGCCGATCTGCGGCCAGGCTTTTGCCGGGACGGCCCGCTGCTGGTGGAGGAGCTGACCACGACGGTGTTTGTCGGACCGAAAGACCGCTTGTCGGTGGACGCAGCGGATAATTTCCTGATCGAAATCGACGGGGCGGAGAATTGATATGAACAGTCAAGACAGTCTCGATCCGATCGTCCTGGCCCTGGTGCAGAACCGTTTGGATCATATATCGCGGCAGATGGGCTGGGTCATGACGCGGACCGCGCGCAGCCCGATTTTCTCGCAAAGCCACGATTTCTCCTGCTTCATCGCCGATCCCGACGGCACCCTGGTCAGCCAGGCCGACGGCATTCCCATCCANACGGGAGGTGGCGGTTTCGCCGTGCGCGCCCTGTTGCGGGATTTCGCCGGTGATATCGATGATAGCGACGTCTTTTTGTTGAACGATCCCTACACAGCGGGCGGCAACCATCTGCCCGACTGGGTTATCGCCCGGCCGGTATTTGTTGGCGGCGAGTTGGTTGCCTTTGCCTGCAACCGGGCCCACCAAGCCGATATTGGCGGCGGCGCGGCGGGGACCTACAATTCCGAAGCCCGTGAGATTTTTCACGAAGGCATCCGCCTGCCGGTGATGAAACTGATCGCCAAGGGCGAGACGCGCCAGGACATCTGGCGCCTGGTGATGATCAACACGCGCACGGCGGAGGCCCTGGATGGCGATCTACGGGCCATGATCGGCTCCACCAAGATCGGCGCCGACCGCATCGCCGCCCTAGTGGAAGAGCTTGGCATGACGCAATACCGGGACTATTTCGAAGGCATCCTGGAACATGCCGACCGCAGCTTCCGCCGCTGTGTCGCCGCCATGCCCGACGGCAACTACCACGCCGAAGAAGCCATCGACAACGACTGCTTTGAGCCTGTTGATGATGCCATTCGGGTGCGCCTGAGCGTCAAGGGTGAGGCCTTGGAGGTTGATTTCACCGGCACCGCGCCACAGGTCAAAGGCTTCAAGAATTCCTCCGTCGCCAACACCTGGTCCGCTGTCTACATGGCCTTGGCCTCGTACTTCGACCCGGATCTGCCACGCAACGAAGGCACCTTCCGCACGGTGACCATCATCGCGCCCGAAGGCACCATCATCAATGCCAGACCGCCCGCCGCCATGACCATGAACACGGTCTTCGTCGCGCACGAGATCGTACATGTGATCTGGAAAACCCTGAACCAGGCGGTGCCCGAACGCAGCTGCGCCGGTTGGGGCAAGGCCATACATGGCACCACATCAGGCAGGACAGGCGGAGAGAGCCCATTCGTGATGTATCAATGGAATTCCGCGCCTGGCGGCGGCGGCGTCGAAGGCCGCGACGGTTTCAACCAGATCGGCCATCTGATCGCCCTGGGCGGCCTGGTGTTGCCCAATGTGGAAACATACGAGCAACTCTATCCCGTGCTGTTCAAACGGCAGGAATTCCGCACCGATGCCGCCGGCTCCGGCGCCTATCGCGGCGGCACCGGCG
The DNA here is from genome assembly GCA_002731375.1 of Rhodospirillaceae bacterium. GTDB lineage: Bacteria > Pseudomonadota > Alphaproteobacteria. Next base: position 33,879 of record PCBT01000036.1, read on the forward strand.
CCGATTTCGAGGTTGAGATCAATGTCGATGCCGAATACGCCTTTCGCGGCGAGGGACTGTACAACACGTCCTGCTTCGGGGCCGCGGGCGGGGCCGCGGGCCAGCCCGGCGACATGGAAGTATCGTTTGCCCATGGCGGTAGAGAAACGCCACCGAAGTACGCCGTCCGCCATTTCGGCCCCCTGACCCTGCGCGCCTCATCACCAGGCGGCGGTGGCTGGGGCGATCCGAAACAGCGGGAGCCATGGCGGGTGCTGCGCGATATCCGCGACGGCGTCGTCAGCCTACAGGCCGGCGAAGAGATTTATGGCGTTAAGCTAAGCGGGGATGGTAAGTCAGTGGACGAAGCCGCCACGGTCAGGCTGCGCGCCAGCTGAGAACTGAATATGCATCTAGGAGACATCTACCAATGAGTAACGAGATAAATTCCGATGAAATGAATGGCGCCGAAAGCCTGGTCCGCACCCTGATCGACGGCGGCGTCACGGTCTGCTTCACCAATCCGGGTACATCCGAGATGCATTTCGTCGCCGCCCTGGACAAGGTACCGGGCATGCGTTGCGTCCTGGGCCTGTTCGAGGGCGTGGTGACCGGCGCCGCCGACGGCTATTACCGCATGCTGGGCAAGCCGGCATCGACCCTGCTGCATTTGGCGCCCGGCCTGGCCAATGGTTTGGCCAACCTGCATAACGCCAAGAAGGCGGACTCCGCCGTCGTCAATATCGTCGGCGAACATGCCACCTATCACATTAAGTACGATGCGCCCCTGACCGCCGACATCGAGGGCACGGCAGCGTCCATGTCCCATTGGGTCAAGACATCGCCGACCTCCAAGACCATCGCCGGCGACGGCGCCTTGGCGATCGAGGCGGCGACCCAGACACCGGGACAGATCGCCACCCTGATCCTGCCCGCCGATACCGCCTGGGGGCCGGCGGACGAAGTCGCCGTAACCACGGCGCCCAGCGCGCCACCCAAAGTATCCGACGATGCGGTCAAGGCCGCCGCCGATCTGCTGCGCACCTCCGATAATGCCACTTTATTGATGGGCGGCGCAGCCCTGCGCGAGCGCAGCCTGAACCTGGCGGGCCGGATCGCCGCCAAGACCGGTTGCGGCATCCTGACCGAAGGCGCCAATACCCGCCTGGAAAGGGGTGCGGGCCGGGTACAGGTCAACCGCGTGCCCTATGTGGTGGAACTGGCGCTTGAAGTCATGAAAAAAGCCGGTGATCTGGTGATGGTCGGCGCGCGGGAGCCGGTTGCTTTTTTCGCATATCCCGACAAGCCCTCTCTGTTGGTGGACCCGGATGCCAAATCCACGTTGTTGGCCGGTACGGATGAGGATATGGAAGCCGCCCTGGAAGCCTTGGCCATTGAACTGGACTGCCTGGATATGGAGCCCGCCGGCGTTGCGGCACCGCATCGTCCGGCCCTGCCCACGGGCGAGATCACGCCCGCCGCTATTGCCGCCGTGCTGGGCGCCATGGTGCCCGAGGGCGCCATCGTGGTCGATGAAAGCGTCACCACGGGGCGGGAATTCTTCCCCACAACCGCCGGCGCGCCACCGCATGACTGGATCAACAACCGGGGCGGCTCCATCGGCTACGGCCTGCCTGTCGCCGTCGGCGCCGCCATCGCCTGCCCGGACCGCAAGGTCATCGCCCTGGAAGGCGATGGGAGTTGTATGTACACGGTGCAATCCCTGTGGACCATGGCGCGGGAAAATCTCGATGTCACCGTGTTGCTCTTCGCCAACGGCACCTACAATATCCTGCGTGGCGAATTGACAAATGTGGGCGTGCTCAACCCCGGCCCCCGTGCGGTGGATATGCTGTCCATCGACCGGCCCAACCTGGATTGGGTGCAAATGGCCAAGGGCATGGGCGTGGAGGCATCGCGGGTAACCACGGCGGAGGAACTGGCCACGGCCTTTGATAGCGGCCTGCATAGCGAAGGACCGTATCTGATTGAAGTCGCGATATAAGAGAATAGGGATGGTCGCCGATGGCTAAGCAGGTTACGATCGTAGGCGCCGGCATTGTCGGCATCTGTACCGCCGTATATCTGCGCGAAAAAGGCCTGGCGGTCGAGGTCGTCGACCGTGATCCGCCGGCGGAGGGGGCCAGCCACGGCAACGCCGGGGTGGTGTCGCCCTGGACCTGCGTGCCGCAGTCCATGCCGGGGCTGTGGCGCAGCGTACCGCGCTGGCTGTTGGATCCCGAAGGTCCTATCGCACTGCGTTGGCCTTATCTACCCTCGTTCCTGCCCTGGGCCATAAAATTCCTGCGCGCCGGCAATGTCGCCGAGTTACCCCAAATCGCCGACGCCATGAAAGCCTTGAACCGGCCCAATATCGAACTTTACCGCCAGCTTTTGCAGGGTACCGGTTCGGAGCATCTGATCAGCGATAGTTTCTACGTTCATATCTACCGTGATCCAGCCGAGATTGACCTGAAGCAGTTGGGCTGGCAACTGCGCCTGGACCGCGATGTGCCGTTGGAGGTCGTTGACGATGGCGCACTCCATGAGCTTGAACCCGCGCTGTCGCCCCGCTACAAAGCGGCGGTATTGATCAAGTCGCAGGCCCGTGCCCTTTCACCCGGTGGCGTTGGCAAGGCCCTGGTCGCCAAGGCCCAGGATATGGGAGCGGTGTTCAGGCAGACCGGCGTTAACCGGATCGCGCCACAAGAAAGCGGTGGCTGGCGGCTGCAGACGGATGATGGCGAAATTACCAGCGACAAAGTGGTCATCGCCGCCGGCGCCTGGTCGGCACGCCTGCTTGCGCCGCTGCTAGAGCAATCGGGCCTAAATCTGCCGCTGGAGGCCGAACGCGGCTATCATCTGATCCTGCAACAGCCGGGCATCACGGTTAATAATTCCATCATGGATACGGAGAGCAAATTCGTAGCCTCTTCCATGCTGGCCGGGGTGCGCTGTGCCGGCACCGCCGAATTCGCCGGCCTTGATGCCGCGCCTAACTATCGTCGGGCTGAAATTTTCAAGGGCCTGGCGAAACGGCTGTTCCCCGACATCAACACCGACGACCCGGTAGAATGGATGGGCAGCCGCCCATCGTTCCCAGATAGCCTGCCCTGCATCGGCACGGTGCCGGGCCAGCGTGACCTGTTTGCCGCCTTTGGCCACAGCCACTACGGTTTCGGCATGGCGCCAAACACTGGCCGCATTACCGCCGCGCTGGTCGCCGGTGAACCTACCGATGTGGATCTGACGCCCTATCGGATGGCACGCTTCAAATAGGGCGCTATTATATGAGGATAGGCCGCGATTGGCCCCAGCGTCGCGGCATTATGCCGCAGGGCCATAGGGGCAGCAGCATGGAGCAGGGCTGGCTGGCATGGTAAATTTGACCGCTATGACCGATATTTTGAATGACTCTCAGGATAGCCCTGAACAAGGGGGCAAAGGCGCCATAAGCGCGGGCCGGGCAAGCATGGTTCCGCCCTTTTCGCCAGTGCTGTTGGGTGGTTTGTTGCTGGCACCAATCCCCAACGTAGTGCTGCGGCCCCTCCTGCGCGCCGTGATGGCGTCCGTCACCAAGCAGCATCCAGGAATGTTTGAACGCCTGGACAGCCATGCCGACACGATATTCCTGATCGATCCCGTCGATCTGCCGATCCGCTTTCTGCTGAAAGCGGATGCCGAACAACCAAAGCTAACCATTGCCCGCGAAGCTGATGTGTCCCGCGCCACGGCGGCCATACACGGCTCTCTCCTGGCCCTGATCGATCTTCTGGAAGGCCGGGTTGACGGCGATGCGCTGTTTTTTTCCCGCCGCCTGTTGATCGAGGGTGATACGGAGGCCGTGGTAGCCCTGCGCAACGCCGTCGATGGCGAGGAAATCGACATTATCGACGATATCCTGGTCCGGGCCGGCCCTTTGGCGCGGCCCGCGCGGCGGGCCGCCAAAGTCGCCTTGCGATTGGCGCGCCGGGCCGGAGCCGACATGGCCATGCTGCAGGATGCGCTGTTGCAACCCGCCATGGAACGGATCGAGACGCAAACCGCCGCCGTTGATCATCTGCACCAGAGCATGGCGCGGAGCGGTTCATCACGCCGCCGCCGCGCCTCGAAAACACCAGCGGTACAGGGATAAACATGGCCACAACCGGTGCCAAAGCCAAACCCGAAACCATTTTGGGTGATCTGGAACTAATCTGCCCGGCGGGCACGCCGGCGGCGTTGCGGGCCGCCGTCGATGCCGGGGCGGAAGCGGTCTATCTCGGCTTTCGTGACGAAACCAACGCGCGCAATTTNCCCGGCCTAAATTTCAGCCCGGAAGAACTGGCGGACGGCCTGGAATATGCCCACGCGCGCNACTGCATGGTCTTTGTCGCCATCAACACCTTTCCCCGCGCCGGTGCGCCCGAGGCCTGGCACCGCGCCATCGATTGCGCCGCCGACCTNGGCGTTGACGCGGTTATCCTGGCCGATATTGGCATCCTCGACTACGCGGCCAGGCAGCACCCGGATTTGCGCCTGCATCTATCCGTGCAGGCCTCGGCCTCGAACGCCGAGGCGATCCGCTTTTATCACGAGGCATTCGGCGTACGCCGCGTGGTCCTGCCCAGGGTTCTGACGGTGGAGGATATCGCCGAGTTGAACAGCCAGATCCCGGTGGAGACGGAAGTTTTCGCCTTTGGCGGCATGTGCCCCATGGCCGAGGGGCGGTGCCTGCTGTCGTCCTACGTTACCGGCAAGTCACCCAATATCACCGGGGTGTGTTCGCCCGCCAGCCATGTCCGCTATGAGGAGCGTGGCTCCGAGATGGTCTCGCGACTGGGCGATTTCACCATCAACATCTTTCAGCAAAGCGACGCCGCCGGTTATCCCACCCTGTGCAAGGGCCGTTTCGTGGCTGACGGCCGCGCCTCGTACCTGTTCGAGGCACCGACCTCCCTCAACGTCCTGCCCTTGTTGCCGGAGTTGATGGCCGCCGGCGTTTCCGCCTTGAAGATCGAGGGCCGGCAGCGCGGCCGCGCCTACACGGCACAAGTGGTCGCGGCCTTCCGCGCCGCCATCGACGCCTGCCGCCGGGGCGAGCCGATCCCCGAGATGCCCCAGTTGGCGGATGTGACCGAGGGCCAGCGCNAAACCTCCGGCGCCTATCGGAGGGCCTGGCGATGACAAACCGGAAAGCGGCCAANTCAACCACCAGCCTGGCATTGGGACCAACGCTGTTTCATTGGGATGCGGAACGCTGGCGGGATTTCTATTTCCGCATCGCCGACGAAGCGGACATCGAAACGGTCTATCTGGGCGAGGTTGTTTGCGCCAAACGGCGGCCATTTATCCTGCCGCATATCGCGGCGGTGCATGAGCGCCTGAAAAAGGCCGGCAAGGATGTCGTGCTCTCGACCCTGGCGTTGATCATGACGGCGGAGGAGATGGATGAGATCAAACAGACCACCGTCGACGTGGATCTGACCTTCGAGGCCAATGATATTTCCACCGCATCACTGCTGGCCGGGCGGCGCCACGTTATCGGACCTTTCGTCAATGCCTACAACGGAGGCACCATCAACTACCTGGCCAAGCGCGGTGCCTATCGGATCTCGCTACCGGCGGAGCTTTCGCTCGACACCCTCGAAGCCCTGGGCCAAACCAAAGCCGTCAAGGATGTATCGCTGGAGGTGCAGGTTTTTGGCCGGCTGCCCCTGGCGATTTCGGCCCGCTGCTATCACGCGCGGGCCCATGATCTGCACAAGGACGGCTGCCAATTCGTTTGCGGTAATGATCCCGACGGCCTGACCATCGAGACCCTGGATGACGAGCCTTTCCTGGCCATCAATGGCACGCAGACCCTGTCCGACACCTATTGCAGCCTGCTGGCTGAACTGCCCGCGTTGAAAGCCGCCGGGATCGACAGCTTCCGGCTATGGCCGCACAGTTGTGACATGGTGCAGGTCGCCGCGCTGTTCCGCAGCGCACTCGACGATGCAATGGCGGTGGAGGAAGCGGAGGCGCGTCTGGACGAGATCATCGGCGATGTACCCTTGGCCAATGGCTACCTGCATGGCCAAGAAGGCCGGCTTTGGGTCGAAGCGGCGGCTGAGTAAAGGCGGAGCGATGATCGACCTTACCCTCGGCAAATTTATCGACCGGCTGGAAAAAGAAAAACAGTTGGTGCGGATCAAGACGCCGGTCTCGACATCCCTGGAAATGACCGAAATCCAGACCCGCCTGCTGGCCGAAGGCGGACCGGCGGCACTATTTGAAAATCCCATCGGCCCGGACGGCCAGACCTACGATACGCCGGTGCTGGTCAATCTATTCGGCACGGTCGACCGCGTCGCCATGGCAATGGGGCGCAAGGCCGATGAATTGCGCCAGGTCGGTGAAATGCTGGCCGCCCTGCATCAACCTTCGCCACCGGCTAATCTGAAAGACATAGCGGACGCCATGCCGCTGCTAAAACGGGTCGGGGCGATGACCCCAAAAAAAACGCGGCGCAAGATACCACCCTGCCAGGAGATTACCTGGCGCGGTAGCGAGATCGATCTGGCCCGGCTGCCTATCCCGCGTTGCTGGCCGGGCGAGCCCGCGCCATTGATTATCTGGCCCATGATAATCACCAAGGGACCGGGCAAGAGCGCCGAGGATCAATACAATATCGGCATCTACCGAATGCAAGTGATCGACCGCAACAAGGTATTGATGCGCTGGATGTCACATCGGGGCGGGGCACAGCATTACCGCCGCTGGGTCGAGGCTCACGGCAAGCCGATGCCGGTGGCCGCAGCCATCGGGGCGGATCCCTGCACAATGCTCGCAGGGGTAACGCCGCTGCCTGATACTTTGTCGGAATATCAATTCGCTGGTCTTTTAAGGGGCCGCCGGATCGGCATGGCGAATTGCCTGACGGTGCCGTTGCAAGTACCGGCGGAAGCCGAGATCGTCCTGGAAGGCCATGTCTCGCATGAAGAATTCGGCGACGAAGGACCCTATGGGGACCATACTGGGCACCTGAACGCGGTGGCGTCGTTCCCGGTCTTCACCCTCAGCGCGGTCACCATGCGCAGGAAGCCGACCTACCTCTCCACCTACACCGGACCGCCGCCCGACGAGCCGGCGGTCATGTCTATGGCCCTGAACGAGCTCTATATCCCGATCCTGCAGCTACAATTTCCTGAAATCGTTGATTTTTGGCTGCCACCGGAGGCCTGTTCCTACCGCATCGCGGTTGTCTCCATTCGCAAAGCCTACCCCGGACATGCCCGGCGCATCATGATGGCAGTCTGGTCGTACCTGCGCCAATTCACCTACACCAAGCTGGCCATCGTGGTCGACGATGATATTGACGCGCGCAACTGGAAAGATGTGATGTGGGCCGTCGCCACCCGCATGGATCCGGGCCGCGATAGCCTGGTAATTGAAGACACGCCCATCGATTATCTCGATTTTGCCTCGCCCGAGGTGGGCTTGGGCGGCAAACTCGGCCTCGACGCCACCGTCAAGATACCTCCCGAGACCAAGCGGACCTGGGGCAAACGGCTACGCATGAGCGACGAAGTGATCGCCGACGTTAGCGAAAAATGGGCCGACTACGGCCTGCCTGGATCGGGACGGCCAATCTGGCGGTAAAGACCTGCCGAATAGCACAATAGCGCCACAATACTGGTTCAGTTCTAGATATTTTTGGGCCCGCTTGTCTGCTATGCTTCGGGGTGGCTGAGACCAAATCAGGCTGGATTGGGCTATCATGGACGACGACGATTTCAAACATGCCGACGAATGCGAGGAAGAAATCCGTCAGTTGATCGACAAATCGGTTGGTGGCGACCTTATGACGGCTATGATTCAGGAAAATATCTGCCCGAAATGCATGGCGCTGACCCTGTTGGAATTCGCCGCCTATGCCGCGACCTCAGCCGGCTCGACCGCCGGAGAGATCCTTGCCGCCGCGTCCACAGGCGCCATGGGCGCCGAAGACGACATTGAGCTGGCCGTCGAAGCGCCGCCAACGCAATCAAGGCATTAACTTTCGGCTGTCCGCCGCCGCATTTCGAGTTTCTCCATGAAAGGCTCTATATCCGGAGCAAACGCTTCGTGGGCACGCAGCCTTGCAAAATGATCCAGGGCGGCAGGATAATCGTCGGCGACGGCACCATGGAAGATTTCCGGCAAGTTCCGCGCCGCTAGCCGCTCCAAATGCGCCGCCTCGCGTGCGAACGAACATAGTTCCGCCGCGAAAACAATATCGGCCAGGGTCAGATCATCGCCGACCAGATAACCATGCTCGGATGACAGTGCCGCCTCCATGCCACTCAGATAGATTTCAAAGGCCTTGGCGGCCTGGCAATGTATATTCGCGTCAATGACGCCGCCATTCAGGGCCAGAAGATAGTTCTGCCCATCGCGGGCGAAGATCAAGCTGACATCAAGAAAGCTGTCTATGCGGGCCGCCGAATAGGCGTCATCGCCGTATAGCTGGGGACCGTGGCGGCGCAGGCGCGCCACCGTGCGGGCGATGCTGTTGGATTCGAATATACCAACCTCGCCATCGGGACTGAAAGCCGCCGGCACCGTGCCAAAGGGNTGCGCCGCCAAGAAAGCGTCGGTCTTATAGAGCTGCCCGGAAAATCCGGTACGGCTCTGCCGGGCAAACGGGCTGCCAGCTCGCCGGTCCGCCTCGGTCAGGGGATGGGCATCGAAATCCCAAAGCCATTCGGCCAGTTGACCTGGCTTGGCCCCACGCAAGTCCAGCTCCACGCCGCAAAGGCGCGCGGCAATGGTCGCCTTCCAAATGCGCGGATTGGGCATGTATGAAAAAATTCGCAGATCTGCCATGCACCATCATAGACCAATTCAGAGTTTATCGGACAACCTAGTATATCTGATCTACACTTCATGGAATTGTGGAAATGGAGAGATTGCAATATGGCGATGAAGCGCATGGTGCTGGAAATTGGCATGGGTACCGATATTCGCGGCACGGATCCGACCAAGGCAGCTGTGCGCGCGCTTAGGGACGCGCTCTGGCATAACTCACTGACCGTGGCGAAAGCGCTGGATCTGGATGTGGATTCCATGCAAGTGGCCGTCACCATCGGCGTGCCCGATCCGGAGCAGGTGGATAAAGCGGCGGTACAGGCTGTTTTGCCCCATGGTACTGGCACGGTTGACGTGGTCGAGGGAGGGCTGAAAATTCCCAATATGGANGGCACGGATGCCACTCTATTGGCCCATGCCGCTGCCGTAGTGTACCTGGATGTGGTGTAGAGGAGTATCAACATGAGCAAAAGACGCGTTATATTGGAAATGGGTGCCGGCAATGACCTACACGGCGGCAACTATACCAAGGCCGCCCTGCGCGCCGTGGATGATGCCTTGCATCATTCCTCTCTCAGCATGCTCCACACCCTTGGCGTCGATCCCAAGACCGCCATGTTCGTGGACGTCACCATCGGCGTACAGCAACCTGATGAAGTCGACCAAAAGGCGGTGCAAGCCGCCCTGCCCTACGGCGCGGTGACAGTGAATGTGGTCAAGGGTGGCCTGGATGTACCCGATGAAGCCGTCGGTGACATGGCCGTGATTGCCTCCGCCGCCGTGATCGTGAACCTGGACCTACCCTAACGCCGCAAGGCCGGGATGTTGCCAGACCGTGGCCGCGATGTCGGCCGGTGGTCGCAGCGTGCCATCAGCGGCCAAGGGTTCGACACGAAGCCAGCGATCACCGCCCGCTGCAGCTAAGCCGCCATAGACATCCGCCACGATGGAGAGGAAGTCGCGGTCGGCTTCGTGCAGGTCACGGGTCTCTTCGGTATAGCTGCGGGCGGCTTTCTGGCCGANCAGGCGNTCCGCCAAGACGGTGGAGGTCGCCAGCAGCAGGGTGAGNTCTGGCCGCGGCAGCGCAAACAGATCGAATTCCAACTGCTCAATCCAAGAGATCAAACCGACGCGCTCATTCTCGGGGACCTTAGCCGCGTTATAGGCGATATTGGAGGCAACATAGCGGTCCAGGATCACCAAATCGTGGGCCGCGATCAATTCCAACAGCTGACCACGGCTTTCAAAACGGTCACCACCATACAGCAGGGCAGTATAGCGAACGGGCACCTGGTCGATCTCGCCCATTTCGCCACGCAGATAGCGCCCGATCAGATCGGAAAATTGGGTCTGCTCGTAACGCGGAAAGGANAGCGCGGCGGCACTGATTCCCGCTGCCTCGGCGCGGGCCAGCAATTCGCGGCACAGGGTTCCCTTGCCGGCGCCGTCAATGCCTTCAATGGCAAGAAGCATGATGCTAGTCTATCCCTCTTTTCTGGCAGCACAGTGGAGTACGCCATGGATAGCGCGCTTAGCCCTTCGGAACAACGGATGATCGCGGCGGCGGCTGATTTCGCCGCAAACACCATCACCCCCAACGCAGCCCGGTGGGAACTGGAACGCACCATGCCTGACAATGGCATTCGCCCCGCCGCCAAAGCCGGCCTGACCGGCATGCTGCTGGATGAGAGCCTGGGCGGCCAGGGCATGTCAAAGGCCGGCATGGCGCGGGCAATGGAGCAATTGTCCATGGCCGACATGGGCTATGCCTTCGTAATGATCGTACACAACAATTTCATGAATGCCATCGCGGACGGCGGCACGGATGCGCAGAGGCAACGCTATTTGCCCGATATGCTGTCCGGCGAATGCCTGGGCGCCTTTTTGTTGACAGAACCCCAAAGCGGCTCGGACGCGGCCAATGTGACGACCACGGCGCGCAAGGACGGCGATGGCTGGATCCTGAACGGCGCCAAGGCCTGGATAACTTCGGCGGCCACGGCAGATCTGCTGAGCGTCTATGCCCAGACTGATGCTTCAAGGGGCTGGCGCGGCATCGCCACATTCATGGTCGAGGCGCACCTGCCCGGCGTGATCCGCGAAACACCGTATTCAACCATGGGCGCACATGTGATGGGCACCGGCGGCTTCCGCTTTGAAAACTGCAGGGTGTCTGATGATACGATGCTGTATGCCCCTGGCGACGGCTTCAAGGGCGCCATGGCCGGGATTGATCTGGCCCGCGCCAATGTCGCCGCCATGTGTAGCGGCATGATGGCCAACAGCCTGGAGGTGGCCCTGGCCTATGCTGCCGAACGCCGCGCCTTCGGCCAGCGGATCCTGGACTTCCAGGGCGTGCAATGGCAGCTGGCCGACGTGGCTACAGATCTGCATGCCTCGCACCTGATGGCCTATGCGGCGCTGGCTGCTATTGACGCCGGGCAGCCGGCAGCGATCCCGGCGGCACACGCCAAGAAATTCGCCACCCGTGCAGCCCTTGCTGGCATCGCCCAATGCATGCAGGCCATGGGCGCTGATGGCTACAAGCACGACTTCCCGCTGGCCCGCCATCTGGCCTGCGCAAAGATGGCGCAATACATCGACGGCAGCACGGAAATTCAGAACGTGGTGATCAGCCGTGATCTGTTGCGGCCCTTTGACTGAGGAAACCCAAATGCATGGCATCAAGGCGCTAACATTCGACACGGGCGGCACTATTCTGGATTGGCACAAGGGGATTTCCACCATACTGGCCGAGGCTGGTGCCCGCCACGAGCTGGAGCGGGATTGGGCCACCATCACCAACGACTACCGCGCGGCATCCCTCAAGGCAATGGTTAACACCGGCGCGGGGGCGCCGGCCACATTCAACATCGACGATGTGCATCGCCAGCAACTAGCCAAGATGATCGAGAAACATGATCTTGGCGCCTTCACCGAGGTCGAGCGTGAGGCGATTTGGTATCGCTGGCACCAACTGGACTGCTGGCCCGATTTCCCCGCCGCCTTGGCCAAGATGCGGGAGAAATACATCGTCGCCTCTTTCACCATTCTGAGCGTGTCCCTGATCGTGGACACAGCCAAGCGCAACGGCCTGTCCTGGGATGCGGTGATCTCCTGCGAAATGATCGGGCAATACAAGATCCTGCCCGGCGCCTATGAACGCGCCGCGAAATGGTTAGCGTTAGAACCAGCTGAAATCATGATGGTTGCCTGTCACAATTTCGATTTGAACGCAGCCCGCGATGCCGGCTTCAAGTCCGGCTTCGTGCGACGCCCTGACGAATGGGGCGCCGCCGGCCCGCCTGATCCGGTACCCAATAGCCATCACGACATCATCGCCAATGATTTTCCCGATCTGGCCCAGCAGTTGGGTTTAGGTGCCTGAGTGAGAAGCCCATGCAAGAAGATTGTCATGCGGCGCTATATGCTGTAGCTGAACCACGGCGAGGCAGTAGCAACGCCATGGAAATCGCCAATCAATTAAGCTTTCGGCCGCTCAGTGAATAGCTATGTGTTTTGCGCCGGTCGCGGGTCGAAGGAATAGAGTTATGACACGGCGGCTATGGATCATGTTGCTTTGCGGCATCCTGATCATGTTGGCCAGCAACGGCCTACGCTTGACCTTCGGCGTCTTTCTGCGCCCGATCTCGATGGATCTGGATACTGGGCGACAGTTATTCGGGCTCGTTATCGCTGGGCAAACCCTGCTTTATGGCCTGACCCAACCTATCGCAGGCATGATCGCCGACCGCTATGGCGCGGTGAAGGTTATCGTCGCAGGGACTTTGTTCTACGCCCTGGGCCTGTGGTGGACGTCCGTCGCCTCCAACGCCTTTGATCTCTACATTTCAATTGGCCTTCTGATTGGCCTGGGCCTGAGCGGGGCAAGCCAAGTCATCGTGCTTGGTGCCTTGAGTAAGGTGGTGCCGAACGAACGCCGGGGCGTGGTGTTCGGGGCGGTGATCGCAGCGGGCTCGCTCGGCATGTTCTTCTTCGTACCGGGTGTGCAAGGTTTGATCGATATTTTTGGCTGGCGCAAGACGCTTGTACTATGCGCCATTTTCGTTGCCCTGATATCCTTCCTGGCAATCGGGCTACGAGTTAATACGCTGGGCGGCGGCCAAGGCCCTGCGCAATCCCTGCGCGAGGCTATCCGCGAGGCGCGGACGAACAGGGGTTATATTCTACTAGCCACCGGCTTTTTTGTTTGTGGTTTCCACGTCACCTTTATCTCCACACATTTTCCGGCCTTTCTGGCGGACAATGGCATCTCAACCACCGCCGCCGCCTATGCCATGGGGATCATCGGTCTGTGCAATATTATCGGCGCCTTTGCTTTCGGCGCCGCCGGTGACCGCTTTCGCAAGAAGAATATCCTGACGCTGATTTATCTGCTGCGTGCCGTTATCATGACGGCGTTTCTGTTAATACCAATCAACGATGCCACGGCGGTCATTTTTGGCGCCTGCATGGGACTGGTCTGGCTGGCCACCGTGCCCTTGACCTCCGGCATCGTCGCACAAGTGTTTGGCACACGGCATTTTTCCATGCTGTTTGGCGTGGTCTTCATGAGCCATCAGATTGGCGGATTCTCGGGCGCCTGGCTAGGCGGGCTGATTTATGACGCCACCGGTTCCTACAACCTGATGTGGGGCATCTCGGTGGCCCTTGGCTTGGCCGCCGCCGCGCTGCACTGGCCGATCAGCGACCAGCCGTTGGAGCGTTTATCGGGTAATCCTGTCAAGGCATAGGCAGCCGAACGGTAAAGCGTGCTCCGCCATCCAGCTCCGCGCGTCTTCCCGCCGTGATGGTGCCGCCATGGGCCTCGACGATTTGTCGGCAGATGGATAGACCTAGGCCGGAATGCTGGCCAAAGGTCTCCCCTGGTGGGCGCTGGCTGTAAAACCTCTGAAAAATCGCTTCTTCCTGCCCCGACGCTATACCTGGGCCATCATCCTCGACATCCAATTGCGCCATTTCCCCCTGACGCTCCAAGGATAGCCGGATCACGCCACAGGCTGGGGAAAATGACAGCGCATTGCCAACCAGATTGTCGACCACCTGACCGAGGCGGCTGGGCAGCCCCTCAATCAGGACCGGGTCGCCAGTATCCACGTGCAACTCGAACCTCGGGCCCGGCGTTCCGGTGGCCGATTGCCGCATGGAAATCAAGGTTTGTAGCAATGCCGTCAAATCAACGGTTTCCGATTCCTCCCGCGCCAGTTCCGTATCGATCCGGGAGGCATTGGAAATATCGCTTATCAAACGGTCCATGCGGCGCACATCCTGGGCCATTACCTCCATCAGATGATGCTTTTGGTTCGGGTCTTCCGTGCGCTCGATGGATTCCAAGGCGCTGCGCAGCGACGTCAAGGGATTCTTGATTTCATGGGCCACATCCGCGGCAAAGACCTCGATGGCATCCAGTCGGCCATACAAGGCCTCGGTCATTTCATGCAAGGCAACGCTCAAATCGCCGATTTCATCGTGACGGCGGCTCAGATCAGGGATTTGCGCGCGGCGGCCCCGCCAGCGCCGCACCCGGTCAGCGGCCGTGGCCAAATGGCGCACCGGCCTAGCGATGGTCCCGGCCAGAAAGAACGACATCAATACCGTCACGGTCAGCGCCAGGGCGGACGCCTGCAAAATGGCAAGGCGCGCGTTGCGCAAGCCTTCCTCGATATCGACACTGTCGGCAGACAGCAACAGGGCCCCAACTACCCGGCGCAATTGCTGCACCGGCACCGCCACCGTCAGGATTAGTGTTTCATTCTTTAGCATGCGGATGGCGCCGCCGACCTCACCCCCCATGGCTACCGTCAACTCAGGGTAGTCCAGCAGGCCACGGCCGAGCCGTTCCTGGTAGCGGGGAAAAGCGGGGCCTCGCGGCAGGCTGGGTAGCAGCCAGTCATAGATTCGGTTAAAAAAATGCACCACATGATCCGATGGATCGGCGGGAGCCAAATAGCGCAGTTGCACCTGCCTACCAGCGCCGATGAGCTGCCGCGAATCCGCCAGCATGTCGCCACTTGGCATATACAGACGAGCCCTGGTCAGAGTAGGTGCGACTAGACGGCGGATAATGCGGGCGGAAATTTCGCCATCCAGGCGGCGGTCCTCGGAGCTGGTCAGGGCGCTCTCACCCAGCGCACCGGCAATCACTTCAGCCTGACTTTGCAGCGCCGCGACCTTATCATCAAGCAGAAGATCGCGGTATTGATCCAGATAAAAGATGCCCCCGACAAGAACGCCCAGGGCCAGCACATTCGGTGCCAGTATCCGCAAGGTTAACATTGAAAAGCGGCGATGCCGCCCAGGAACCCGGCCTTCGTTGCCTGACAGGCGCATCTGCACCGGTTCAGTGGGACGGGGTCCGGGCTGGCCAATCTGTCTTACCACCGAAGCCCTCCCGCTTCCTGACGACGTTTACTCCTGGAAACGATAGCCCAGGCCGTACAGGGTTTCGATGCGGGTGAAATCATCATCCGCGGCCTTGAACTTCCGGCGCAGGCGTTTGATATGCGAATCAATAGTGCGGTCATCAACATAGATATTGTCGCCATAAGCCGCATCCATCAACTGATCACGACTCTTCACATGGCCGGGATGCTTAACCAGCGCCTGCAGGATGAGGAATTCGGTCACCGTTAATTGTACCCCGGCGTTGCGCCAGGTGCACTCGTGGCGCGTTGGGTCGAGGCGTAGATCGCCCCGGATCAACAATTCCCCTACGTCGTTTTTACCACTCCGCCCCGTCGCCTCGGCCCGCCGCAGGACGGCGCGGATCCGTTCGATCAACAGGCGTTGCGAAAATGGCTTGCGGATATAGTCGTCCGCACCCATTTTTAGGCCCAGCATTTCGTCGATTTCCTCGTCCTTGGAGGTCAGAAAAATGACCGGCACGGCGGAGAACCGGCGCAGGCAGTTCAGCAACTCCATACCGTCCATACCAGGCATCTTGATATCAAGCACCGCCAAATCCGGCGCCCTGGTGATCATGGCCTGTAATGCGGCCTGACTATCGGAATATGTCACGACCTTGAAGCCCTCCCCCTCCAACGCAATGGAGACGGAGGTCAGGATATTGCGGTCGTCATCAACCAAGGTGATAAGCGCGGCCATGCTATCTCTCTTTTTCCTGCCCGTAATGTAATCAATTTACAAGCTAGCGCCAGGGCCGGCCCTCATTGCGGCCAGAATGTGACCATACCAGGGCAAGGTTAAAGCCGCGCAACCGGCCGTTTGCTGACTAGGTGGAAGCGACTCGCTAAGAGCACCGCCGCCAGGGTCACGCCGCAAAAAGTGCCCATCATTAGACCGGGCGTGCCAATATCTGCCCAAATGGCGAAGCCATAAGCCGCCGGCACCATGACCAACAGGAACGAGCACAGGTGCAGGGCCGAGGGAATCCAGACATCCCCAGTGCCCCGCAAAGCACCCATTAAACCCCCCTGGGCGCCGTCGGTGATCAATGTGGCCGCCGCCACTAACAAGGTCGGCACGGCGATGGCCAGCAGTACCGGATCTTGGGTGAAAATCTGCACCAGGCTACCTGGAAACAGGGCCATGACGACAGCCATGGCGGCCATGAAGACAGAAATGGTGAAAAGTCCGCCCCAACCCGACAGCATCATCTGCCGCTGATCGCCCCGGCCAATGGCCAGGCCCACGTGCACCGCCGTCGCGGTGCCAACACCGATAGCCGCCATGAAACAAAAGGCGACCAGGTTCATGACTATCTGAAATGCGCCCACTGCCTCCGCGCCCAAAAGACCCGCGAATAAAGTGAGAGAGGCGAAGGCCGCTGACTCTAGTCCCTGCGCCAAGCCCAAAGGATAGCCGAGGCGGCGCAACTTTCGCCCTAATAAGCGGGCTTCATTAAGAGGTCCCGCCACATTATAGACTGCGGCATCTTTCATGCGCAGGATGTAGATCACCGCCGCCATGGCGATCAACCAGCGCACGGCGGTCGTTGCCCAGGCGGCACCCGCGCCGCCCCAGCCGAGGTCACCACCGATCAACAACCAGTTGAAGACCGCATTTAGGACATTGGCCCCGACCATAATCGCCAGACCCGGACCGGGCCGGTTCAGGGCTTCGAGAAACAGGATCGATGCCGTGAACAGCAATTGCCCCGGCAGACCGAATGTCAAAATAACAAGAACTCTGCTGGCTCCATCGGTCAGGTCCTGATCGTAACCAAACAGCGTGTAAAAATAGCCGCCACCCTGAGCCAGAACCACAAACAATGCGCCCAATGCCAGAGCGTGCAACCCGGATACCCGCCAAATTACCCCACAATCCGAATGGCTGCCCGCGCCTACCGCCTGGGCCGACAGCACCGCCGTACCCACCAGCATACCCACGCCGATTAGCATGCAGACCATAAAAACTGCTTGGCCCAGGCCATAGTATGCCAATTCCGCACTGCTGAAATAGCCAGTCATCGCCGTATCGACGATGACCAGAACCAGCATCCCCGTTCGCGCCACGGCCACCGGCATGGCCAGTTTAGTAATGGCCCGCACGCAGGCGGCGAAATCCGCAGCCAGCCCGTGGCTGGGATTGATGGGCATTGACGTATTCATGGCGCTGGCGGAAACACGGTCCCTATTGTCGGCATCTGTTCATCAGGGCGCTATACGCGCCTTTTGCCGCAATAGCCATGGAACAATGGCTTGACGAATAATGCGGGCCAGGCCCGAAATCTGATGCAGACCGTGACTGGCCGTGAGCCGGCGGGTTGTGATCCACGCCGCGCAAGCGAAGTGCCGCGCCCAGGCTTCGCCGAAACCGCGAATGATCCCGATTCGCAATGCCGGCGACCCGCAGCCTTCTCGTAGTCCACCAAAAGTAAGACAATCTGATTTTCGAGACACCCGAAACCGCTGCTCAACACCCAATCTGCACCATATTGCCGTATCCTGGCCCTTGGAGTGAATTTTTACCGATCCCCATCATTGCCTCACAAACCAATGCCGCTTATCTTGCGCCAAGGGCCAGTATTAATCAGGGCGGGCGCATCGTCGCCATTTCGAAATCGGTTTAACATCAATGTCTGTCGGTTTAACACCGGTGGACGTTTCGTCGTCTCCTAGGAGAGTGCAGTGACGCAAATCGGAGCTAACATCAGCCGCCATGGGCTGAACACGCAGGGCATCAACAATCCCGGCACTGAATATTGGAATTTGGCGACACCGGCGCTGTATCAAATGGCCTTGGTCAATGGCGAGGCGGAGCTTAGCGACGGCGGCGCGCTGGTTTGCCGCACGGGCGTACATACAGGCCGTTCCGTTAATGATAAATTTATTGCGCGCGAGGCCAGCAACGAAGGCGATATTGATTGGGGCGCGGTCAACAAATCCATCGAAACCGACCAATTCGACAACATTCTGAAGGCTCATTTGGCCCACTACGAGGGCAAGGACCTGTTCGTCCAGGACGTCTGGGCCGGCGCCGACAGAGGCCATCGCCTCGGTGTCCGCATCATTACAGAACAAGCCTGGCATACGCTGTTCGCCCGCAACATGTTCATCCAGCCAACGCCGGAAGAACTGACCAGTTTCCAACCCCAGTTCACGATCATGCAGGCACCAAGCCTAGAAGCGGCCTCGGATACGCCGGGTCTGCGCACGGGGACATATATTCTGGCCTCGTTCGAACGGCGCATGGTGTTGATCGGCGGCACCTCCTATGCTGGCGAGATCAAGAAATCGGTATTTTCGATTTTGAATTATCTGCTGCCGGCGGACGACGTCCTGCCCATGCATTGCTCTGTCAACGTAGGGGCAGACGGCGGATCCGCCATATTCTTCGGCCTCTCGGGCACCGGCAAGACGACCCTGTCGGCGGATCCCAACCGGCAGCTGGTTGGTGACGATGAGCACGGCTGGAGCGAGAATGGCCTATTCAATTTCGAGGGCGGTTGTTACGCCAAGGTCATCAATCTTTCAGCCGAGGCGGAGCCGGAGATTTTTGCTACCACCAAGCGCTTTGGCACCGTCTTGGAAAACGTCGTGATGGACCCAGATACCCGCGTCCTGGACCTAGATGACAGCAGCCATACGGAAAATACCCGCGCCTCCTACCCCCTGGATTTCATTCCGAATATTGCCGTCTCCGGCACTGCTGGGCACCCGCGCAATGCGGTGATGCTGACGGCGGATGCCTTTGGCGTGCTACCGCCCCTGTCCCGTTTAACACCGGAACAGGCCATGTATCATTTCCTCTCCGGCTATACCGCCAAGGTCGCCGGTACGGAAAAAGGCGTTGGCAGCGAACCCCAGGCGACCTTCTCCACGTGCTTTGGCGCGCCGTTCATGCCACGCCATCCAGCCGTCTATGGCAACATGCTGCGCGACCGCATCGCCCAGCACGGCGTTAATTGCTGGCTGGTCAATACCGGCTGGACCGGCGGCATTTATGGCACCGGCTACCGCATGCCTATCCAGCATACGCGGGCTTTGTTGAGCGCGGCGCTGGAGGGCGATCTGGCTGATGTAGCATTTCGCGAGGACGAAAATTTCGGCTTGATGGTGCCCGAATCATGCCCCGGCGTGCCCAGTGAGATCCTCGACCCACGCAGCACCTGGGCCGACGGCGCCGCCTATGACGCCCAGGCGCAGGACCTAGTCGCCCGCTTTCGCGAGAATTTCTCCCAATACGAAACCCATGTGGATGATAGAGTCAAGGCCGCCTCGCCAAAGGCCGCTTGACGCCTATATTCCGGTGTGTCCATCTGCCGCATTGGCGGTTCCCGCGCGGTCCCCTAACTTTCCGTCACTAATTGATAGGGCCAGCTCAGCTTGGCGTCCGCAGGGGGCTTCAATGGGGATTAGAGCGCGGGGGCGCGATGTACAAAGAGACACTTAGCAAGGATCTTGCCAAGTTTGACCAGATCGGCGCCGCCACGATCGAGCAGGCCCAGCCCGTAACCAAGATCGGCTTGGCTTTGCTGTTCCTGTTGATCGTCTGGGTCGGTGCGACAATTGCTTCTGCCGGAGGCGAACAACGCATCGTGGTCATTGTCGCCGGCATCATCGGCGGCTACATGGCCTTGAATATCGGCGCCAATGACGTTGCCAACAATATGGGCGCCGCTGTGGGCTCCCGCGCTCTGACCATGCTGGGAGCGCTAATCATCGCCTCCATCTTTGAGGCCATGGGCGCCATCGTCGCCGGCGGCGATGTGGTCGGCACGATTTCCAAAGGTATCATTGCCCCTCAGGACTTCCCCAGTTCCGATCTGTTCATCTGGTGTATGTTATCCGCCCTGCTGGCTGCCGCCCTATGGGTCAACATCGCTACCATGCTAAATGCGCCGGTCTCCACCACCCATTCCATTGTCGGCGGTGTCATCGGCGCCGGCATTGCCGCCGTCGGCTTCAGCGTCATCAACTGGCCCACGATGGGCATGATCGCCGCTTCATGGGTGATATCGCCGGTTATGGGCGGTGCGATCGCAGCGATATTTCTGGCCTTCATCAAGGCCAACATTATTTATCGCGACAACAAAATCGCCGGCGCGAAGCGTTGGGTGCCGATCCTGGTCTCTATTATGGCGGGGGTGTTTTCCGCCTATCTGGCGATGAAGGGCCTGAAGCGGGTCTGGCGCCCGGACGGCTGGACCATAACGGCCATCGGCGTGGCAATCTTCACCGCGACATATTTCATCGTCAATCCGTTGATCCGGCGCCAGGCGGAAGGCATGGAGAACCGGAATAAGTCCGTGCGCTCCCTGTTCACCATTCCTCTGATCTGCTCCGCCGCCCTGCTGTCCTTCGCCCATGGGTCCAACGATGTGGCAAACGCGGTCGGCCCACTAGCGGCCATTGTTGGTGCCGCCGAATCGGGGGAGGTGGCAGCAAAAGTCGAGATACCTCTTTGGGTAATGTTTATCGGCGCTGCCGGCATTTCGGCGGGCCTATTGCTGTTTGGGCCAAAACTGATCCGCACCGTAGGGCAGCAGATCACCAAGATGAACCCCATGCGGGCCTATTGCGTAGCGTTATCAGCGGCAATCACGGTAATCATCGCCTCCGCCCTAGGCCTGCCCGTCAGTTCCACCCACATCGCCGTCGGCGCGGTCTTTGGCGTTGGGTTTTACCGGGAATGGCAGACTGCGCGGCGCACCCATATCAACCATGGCCGGTATGGAGAAGCACGCAAAAATATCAACCCTGAAGACCTGCGGGAAAGGGCCCTGCGCCGCAAACTGGTGCGCCGCTCGCACCTGACCACGATCGCCGCCGCCTGGGTCATCACCGTTCCCGCCTCCGCCGTCATCGCCGGCGTCATTTTTTGGGTCTTGCAGGCGGTTCAAGGTTTCTAATTCTTTTTTGGGAAATTCCAGGACTTGGCTTCTGCCTGGAGGCGCTGGCCTGCCTCCAAATTTCTGGACCGGTTAGAGCTGGAACTTTCCAATAGTGATCCCAGTGCCGACAACCTTGCCCCCAGAAAATCTCCAGCCGGGTGCTCCAACCAGGGGGGAGCAGCTCAACGATCATCCCCAAAAGACTATCTCAGGGCCAATAATAGTGGATAGGCGCCGGCTTGAGCCGGCCCTTCACCGAGACGTGCAGCGACGCGTTCTAACCCACTTGCTGACCGTACAGCTCCATGGTGCGCTGACGGGCCATAACCGCCGCAGCTTCATTATAGGTACCGCGATGATCACAGTTGAAGCCGTGATCGGCATCATAGGTATGCACCTCAGCGTCCGGGTGCGCCTTGCCGATAGCGGCCACGTCATCCAAGGGGATGCCCGCGTCATGCTCGCCAAAATGCATCAGCATGGGGCAGCCTTCCTTTTCATTCACATAAGGCATGATCTGGCCGCCGTAATAGACCACCGACGCCGCCACTGGCAGGCGCGTGCCCGCCAGATAAGAAATCGTGCCGCCCCAGCAATAGCCGACGGTGCCGATTTTCAAGCCCTCACCCGTCATCACATCGACCACAGCTTTTACATCCAGCATGCAAAGATCCCACGAAAATACATCCTTCAGATCGCGGCCTACGGCGATGTCATCGGGGGTATAGCCCAATTGACAATTCTTGTTGTCGGTACGGTCATACAAGGCCGGCGCGATGGCCAGATAACCGTCCGCGGCAAAGCCGTCGCAGACTTCCCGAATATGGTCGTTGACGCCAAAAATTTCCTGAATGACGACGATTCCGCCTCTGGCCACCGCGCTGGGATCAGCCCGGTAGGCGCCAAAGGAATGGCCGTCTTCCGCCGTCAGGTTGATATTCATTCCCACTTCATGCACTCCCAATTAGTTGTTCCAGTTATTCTTCAGGGCAAGGTTACCGGCGGTCATCACCAGTTGCCGGTGTTCTCCATGGAGACCCAAGGCTCCTGCGCGGGCAGGGCATCTCCAGTCTGCAACAGCTCGATCGAGATATTGTCCGGTGTGCGGATGAAGGCCATGTAGCCGTCACGGGGCGGCCGGTTAATGGTGATACCCGCATCCATCAGGCTCTGGCAAGTATCGTAGATATTATCGACCTGATAGGCCAGATGGCCAAAATTTCGCCCACCGGCATAATCTTCCGGATCCCAGTTGTAGGTCAATTCCAGGGTCGGCGCCCGGGTTTCCCTGGCGGCGTCCTCATCCATGGAGGCGACTAGGAAGATGTTGGTATAGCGGCCTTTTTCACTTTCCACACGGCGCACCTCCACCATGCCAAGCAGATTGCAGAAGAAATTCAATGTATCGTCGAGGTTCGATACGCGAACCATGGTGTGAAGATATCGCATGGAAGGTCCCGCTTCCTGTAAATAACAAAATAGGTATGCGGCATAACAACTTAGAGCTATGCCCAAATGAGATGTGGCTAACGAACAAAGGCTAAGCCAAAGCCATCGCATACATGATATTGAAGCAAAACAGGCAAGTCCATACTCGATATACTTGATTAACCTGCCAAGTCCGCCTGGTCATCAGCCCTGGACATCAATTCGGAATATGCTGGCAGCCGAGAATGAAATCCATCTGCCGGTTGAATTCTTGCTATTTCAATTACTGCACTGTTTGCAGGTAGCGGCCTTGTACCGCAATTTTCGCCCCCACGGGCAACTGAAGTTGACGGCTGCGACAAGACAAGGGCCAGTTCTAAGGCTGTTCACCATATGCGGCGTTATGTGTCTATAATGTTCCCGGCATACAGAGGTTCTGACAATTCTCTTCATTCATGGCGGCAAATGCGATCACTCGCCGCCAAGCATGCAGCATAAAGGAAGATGACCATGAACGGCAGCAATTCATCCCAGACGGCACCCGCCCTGCACGGCATCAAGATACTTGATCTAACCCAGTTCGAAGCCGGGCCATCGTGCACCGAAGCCCTGGCCTGGATGGGCGCCGACGTGGTCAAGGTGGAAGAGCCGAACAAGGGCGAGCCGGGGCGGTGGGGCTTCACCGACAAACCGGGCGTGGATGCCAACTATTTTCTCTATTTCAATCTCAACAAGCGCTCTATCACGTGCAACCTCAAGGATGACGAGGGCAAGGCCCTGCTGGCCAAGCTAATCGAAAGCGTCGATGTGGTGATCGAGAACATGGCGCCGGGCACCTTCGCCAGACTGGGTTTCGACTATGAACGCCTTAGCGCCATCAACCCACGGGTGATTTTTGCCCAGATTAAGGGTTTCGCGCCCGACAGCCCTCATGCCAACTATCTCTCGTTCGATATGATCGCCCAGGCCACCGGCGGCTCCATGGGGGTGAACGGTGAACCAGACGGGCCTCCAGTCAGGCCAGGCTCCACCATCGGCGACACGGGTACCGGCATGCTTTGCGCCATGGGCATATTAGGCGCGCTTTTTCAACGCCATACCACCGGGCGTGGCCAGCACATCGAGATCGCCATGCGCGACGCCGTATTGAACTATTGCCGCACGCCCATGTCGAAACAAGTGCCTTTCGACAGCGCCAATCGCCGTGTCGGCAACGAGATAGTCGGTTCATCTCCCGGCGGCCTATATCCGTGCAAGCCGGGCGGTCCAGACGATCATTGCTATATTTTCGCGTCGCGGGCGAACGAGGAACATTGGCGCCGTCTGGCCCGCATTATTGAACGCGAGGATCTGATCAAAGATCCCAAGCTGCAGAACCCCAACGACCGTTACGAGGCCCGTGACATCGTCGATGGAGCGATCACGGACTGGACCATGCAACACACCAAGGAAAAGGTGATGCAGGCGGTGGCCGGCGTGGGCGTGCCCTGTGGCGCGGTCTTCAATACCCTTGAATTGATGCATGATCAGGATTTTCATGCCCGCGGCATCATGACCAAAATCGATCATCCGCAGCGTGGCGAGGTCAACGTCGCCGGCTGGCCGGTAAAAATGTCGGACAGTCATGTCCCGATCAAATCGTCGCCCCTGCTGGGCGCGGATAACGAGGCTATCTACGGCGACTGGCTGGGTTATTCCGCAGACGACGTCAGGGATATGCGCGAACGCCGCGTCATCTAGAACAATATTCACAGAGAAGAAACTACGGAAATTGAGCATGGCTAAAGTTACGGGCGCCACCCTGATGGCAAGAAGTCTGAAGCAGCAAGGCGTCGAATATATGTTCGGCATCGTCGGCTTTCCAGTGCAGCCGATCGCGGCGGCGGCGCAGGAGGCCGGGATTAAATATGTCGGCATGCGGAACGAGCAATCCGCCTCTTACGCCGCACAGGCAGCGGGCTATCTGACCGGGCGTCCGGGCGCCTGCCTGACGGTTTCGGGTCCCGGCGTCGTGCATGGGTTGGCCGGCCTCGCCAATGCGCAACAAAACTGCTGGCCCATGATCATGATCGGCGGCGCTTCGCCGACCTATCAGAACGGCATGGGCGGCTTTCAGGAAGAACGCCAAGTGCAGATCGCTTCGCCGTTCTGCAAATTCGCCCACGCCGTCGAACATGTTCACCGCATCCCGTTCTATGTAGAACAGGCGGTGCGCCAGTCCATTTATGGCCGCCCCGGCGCGGTCTATCTGGACATGCCCGACGACATCATTCAGGGCGAGGCCGAGGAAAGCGAAGCTCCCGCCGCGGCCACGATCCCCGAGCCACCGCGCATGCAGGCGATGCCGGAGAACGTGGAAGCAGCCCTTGATGCCATGGAATCCGCCGAGCGCCCGCTGATCATCGTCGGCAAGGGCATGGCCTGGAGCCGGGCCGAGGACGAGGTCCGCGCCTTTATCGAACGCACTCAGCTGCCCTTCCTGGCCTCCCCCATGGGCAAGGGCGTACTGGACGACAATCATCCGCTTTCCGTCGGCGCGGCGCGAAGCCATGCCCTGAAGGAGGCCGACGTGATCTTCGTCATGGGCGCACGTCTGAACTGGATCATGCATTACGGCCTGCCGCCGCGCTTCAACAAGGATGTGCGGATTGTTCAATTGGATATCTCGGCTGAGTCTATTGGCAACAATGTTCCGACCGAGGTCGCCCTTGTCGGCGACGGCAAGGCCATTGTCGGACAGCTCAACAACTCGCTTGAGAACCGGCAATGGTTTTACCCTGCCGGTACCGACTGGATGGCGGCGATCAAGGAGAAAGCAGCCGCCAACGCCGAGGCGATCCAGCCGATGATCGACGACAACTCCACGCCTACCAACTATTACCGGGCCCTGAAGGACATCAGTGCCTGGGCCACGGAGGATGCGGTGATCATTGGCGAGGGTGCCAACACCATGGATATTGGCCGCACCCAGTTACCCAATGCCTCGCCCAGATTACGGCTGGATGCGGGCAGTTATGGCACCATGGGCATTGGCATGGGTTTCGCCATCGCCGCCGCTGTGGTGCATCCCGAGCGCCCGACCATTTCGGTCTCTGGCGACAGCGCCATCGGTTTTTCCGGCATGGAGATAGAAACCGCCTGCCGCCACAACCTACCCATCAAGATCGTGGTGCTGAACAACGGCGGCATTGGCAAGGGTATCGCGGAATTCCCCACTGATGCTCCCCTGCCCCCTGGTGTTCTAACCATCGGCGCGCGTTACGATCTGATGATGGAGGCGTTTGGCGGCAAAGGCATCTTTATTGAAGATCCGGCAGACCTGGCCGGTGCCCTGGAAGAAGCGAAAGCCCATCCAGGCCCAGCCCTGGTCAACGTGGTTCTACACCCCGAGGCAGGCCGCAAACCACAACAGTTCGGCTGGCTGACGACCTGATCGAAAAGCTAGCTATTAAGCACCCTCCATGGGCCGGCGCAGATACCGGCCCATAGAGGTCATCTCCAGCACGACCTCGCCCTTTTGATTGCGCATCCAGATTTGGAAGCGCATGGTGCCCCGGTCCGGTTTGCTGCGCGACGGCATGGCGGACAGGACCTTGGTGCGGACGGACAGGACGTCGCCCGGGCGCACGGGCAGCAGCCATTTCAGATCGTCGAAGCCGGGAGAGCCTAAACTCGCCATCCGTTCTCCCCCGATTTGGGCGTCGCAGGCCATGCGCATGAACATGGCGCATGTGTGCCAGCCCGAGGCGATAAGCCCGCCATAAATGCTGTCCTTGGCGGATTCCTTATCGACATGGAAGGGTTGGTTGTCATAGCGGTTGCCGAATGCCACAACCTCGTCTTCCGTTACCTCGTAGCGGCCGAATTCATTTTCCGCACCGAGCACGAAATCCTCCAGGTACATCATGCGGTTTCTCCCGCTTCAATGGGACGGCAGCCGTACATGGCGACGCCTTCCAGCTGCACCACCTTGGCCTTGTCTTGATTGAAGACCTCGGTGCGTACGGTGATCAAGCCCATGGGTTTGGAAGCCGAGGGCCGGGCCTCCAGAATGGTCGTGCGGCCATGCAGTACATCGCCGGGACGTACCGGCACCAGCCAACGGCAACTATCCATGCCGGGCGCGCCTAGGCTGGCAAGTCCCTCTGTCTTGATATAATTGGCCAACAATTCCATGACGATGGCGCAAGTATGCCAACCGGATGCGATCAGACCGTCGAAAAAACTCGCCTCCGCCGCCGCCGCATCCGTGTGAAAGGGCTGCGGGTCATATTGAGTGGCGAATTCGATGATCTCCGCCGCCTCCACCGCCCGTTGTCCGAGGTCCCAGACCTCGCCCACCTCAATGTCTTCAAAATACTTCATACACATAATCCATTCCAAACCCGAGGTCCGATCCTCTATCATGACAGCCGTATGAAGTAACAATTTTTTATGTTGTTATGGCGCTTGGAAGGGAAACATGATGCGGATGCAAGGTAAACTCGGCATGGTAACGGCGGCGGCATCGGGGATGGGGCGCGCAGGCGCCATACGTTTCGCCAAGGAGGGTGCGACGGTGGCCGTGATCGATATTGACGAGGCGGGCGTCAAGGCGGTGGTTGACGAGATCAAAGCGGCGGGCGGCAAGGCGTTTGGCATTACCGCCGACCTGACCAAGGATTCCGAATCCCTACGCGTCGTCAAGGAAGCCGCCAATGCCCTTGGTGGACTTGATTTCGCCTGGAACCATGTGGGCCATCCTGGGCCGGCCGCGGTCGAAGGCATCGACATGGCGGATTACGACCTGGCCATGACGCTCAATCTGCGCACCATCGTGATCTCGACCGAGGCGCAGTTGCCGGAGCTGCGGGCACGCGACGGCGGTTCCCTGCTCTACACGGCATCTACCTCTGGGCTTCAAGGGTCGCAATTCAGTCCGGTATATTCCGCCGCCAAGCATGGTGTGATCGGGTTCGTGAAGGCCATGGCGAAGCGTTACGGCAATGAGAATATCCGCCTCAACACGCTCTGCCCCGGCGCCACAGATACGCCCATGCTGCGGGTCTTCGTCGCCCGGCCCGATCAACAATCGACCCAGGGTTTGAATCCGGAAGAATTGGTTCAGAAACGTGCCGGACAAAACGCCCTGGGCCGGCCAGGCCGGGCTGAGGAATTGGCGAACGCCGCCCTGTTCCTGCTTTCGGACGAGGCATCCTTTGTCACGGGCGCCGCGCTCGCCGTCGACGGCGGCACCACGGCCTGATGCAAATATACTGACGTAAGATGGAGCGGGTTCAAGCTGTACAGTTGGGATATGTACGTCGTCGCTAGGCGGATAATGTATTTTTTCCATGCGGCTTGATGCATTGCGCCAATTTCCACGGTTCGGCTCAGCATGTTTTAGATGGTAGCGATAAGGGTGCCCTTCCCGCTGTCTCTGCTATAGTTGTTTCAACAACAATGGAACAATGAGCTGTAGGAGCACCCCATGAGCAAAGTCCTAGTGGACGTCGACGGCCCCGTGCGGACTGTAACCCTGAACAGGCCGGAAAAACGCAATGCTCTGGATACAGAAACCCTGGACGGGCTTAGCGCGGCCTTTCCGGATGAGCCGGGCTCGGAAGAGCGGGTGGCGGTCATACGTGCAAATGGACCGTCTTTCTGCTCGGGTATGGATTTGAACCAAAGGGCCGCCGGCCTGGGCAAGCCCGGAGCGATCGAGGTCATGCTGCGCCGGGTTGAGGTTTATCCGCTGCCTGTGGTTGCCGTTGTGCACGGCCCGGCCATTGCCGGCGGCAATGAACTCGCCATGCACTGCGATTTCGTCGTGGCTAGTTCCACGGCAATTTTCGGCATGTCCTTGGCACAGATTGGTCTAGCCCCAACGTGGTTCCTGGCCAAGAAATTGATGGAGGTCGCCGGCCCGGTGGCCATGCGGGAAATTTTATTATTGGGCAATCCACTACCCGCGACGCGCATGCATGAACTTGGCGTCATTGCCCGTGTCGCGGAACCCGACGAACTGGAGAGCGAAGCGCAAAAGGTCATTGATAGGCTGGCGGCGAATGCACCGCTTTCGCTGCGCAACATGAAAGCGATGATGGTACGGCAAATGGCCTTCCGGGATACCACCAACTACGATGATCTGAACGCCGATGTGGCCAAGGTTGCTGCATCCGCAGATGCCAGGGAAGGGGTCAGGGCAAAACTCGATCGCCGTCAGCCCAATTTCGGTGGCGAATAACAGGACTTTGGAAAATGGCCATACGCTTAGAAAAACCCTGGCGCGCCCTCACGAAAGAAGCTTTGAAAAGCTTGTCTGCTCAGTTGGGCGTCTATCAAATTTCCAACGACAAGGAGGAGATAATCTATATCGGTTATGCTGGTGGCCGCAGCCTTTGGGGACTGCGCGGCGCCTTACAGGATAAGCTGGCAGAGTTGGGCGAAGGCCATCAATTTCGCCTTGAAGTAAACCAGCAATATTTGAGCAGATGGGAAGAGCTGTTGAAAGTACATAAGGGCGATCACGATACCCTGCCTTCCGGCAACAAGGATCATCGGCCAAGGCGCGTCGGTCAATTGAGTTTGGGTTAGGAGACAATCAGATGGATTTAGAACTTTCCGATGAGCAAAGAATTTTGGTTGAGCAGGTGCGGCGCTTTGTCCGGCAGGAAATCGACCCTCTCGAAGCCGATATGGACCCGGATGCCAGCGAGTTACCCACGGAGGAGCATGAACGCCTGGTGGGCATGACCACCGGAATGGGCCTCTACCAGATGGATGTGCCGGAGGAATTTGGTGGCGCGGGCCTGGATGTCATGACCCGTACTTTGCTAGCCATGGAAATGTCGCAGCATCGCGCCGGTTTATACACGCCCTGCTACGGCACCTTTGGCAGTATGGGTCTGGCCCAACTTTACGATGCCAATGATGACCAGAAGGAACGTTATCTATATCCTACCTTGCGCGGCGAAAAGCGCGGCTTCTTTGGTCTTACGGAACCATCAGGCGGCAGTGATCCGGCCCGTGCGATCCAGACCCGGGCCATACAGGACGGCAACGATTGGCTCATCAATGGGCAAAAGATTTTCATCTCGGGCGCGGACCGAGCCGACTTCGGCCTGGTCTTTGCCCGTACAAGCCCCGACAAGGGCCGTGCCGGCGTCACCTGCTTCATCATAGATACGGATATGCTGGGCTTCCATGTCCGCCGGATCGTGCATACCCTGCGCTCGACCCACTATGCGACCGAACTGCAGTTCGAGGATCTGCGCGTGCCATCGGAAAATATTCTTGGCAAAGTGGACGGCGGCTTTTCTATTGCGAATGAACGGCTGACGCGCCAGCGTATTCCCTATGCGGCCGCCTGCCTCGGGGTTGCGATGCGGGCTCAGGACATGGCCGTCGAATACGTCAAGATCCGCGAGACATTTGGAGATCTATTGGCGACGCGGCAAACTGTCCAGAACATGCTGATCGACAATGAAATGGATATTCGCACAGCGCGTTGGTTGACCTTGGCTGCGGCCCACAAAGCGGACCAGGGAGAGCCGTTCCGAACCGAAGCCGCAATGGCAAAAATCGCCGCGACGGAAGCAGGTGGAAGAGTGGTCGACCGTGCCATGCAGATCCATGGCGGCTATGGCGTAACCAAGGAGTTTCCATTCGAGCGCTGGTACCGGGAAATACGTATTCGTCGCATCGGCGAAGGGCCAAACGAAGTTCAGCGCCTAATCATCGCCCGCGACCTGATTGGCGGAGCGTTTCACTAATCAATTTAGGCAATTCGACAATCTGAGTCAGTATACGGTTGTTGCAACATTTTCGGAACGGATGATTTTTCCAACAACCCACAGCGTCTGGCAAAGACCATTTTGAATTCTCAGTGTTTTCGGAAGAAACCTCTAATTTGGGTGCTCGGAATTAATGGATTTCAGACCAGCGAATTTCAATGAGTGAAAATTTAAGAAGTTATCGCTGGCATTTTGAACAATAGAAAGTAGACCGGCCGGCCTGTACCAGGCGTTTGATGGGTTTTTTGCACCGGATACAGGGTTCGCCTTCGCGCCCGTAGACGCTGAATTCGTGTTGGAAATATCCCAATTCGCCCGACGCCTGCACATAGTCACGCAATGTGGAGCCACCCTTGGCGATGGCCTTTGTCAGAACGTCTCGAATGGCGGGGACCAACCGGTCGGCCCGGCGGCCGGCGACGGATGCGGCCAAACGGCGTGGCGAGATACCTGTATCAAATAGGGCTTCACAGACATAGATATTGCCCAGGCCAGCGACTGTCTTTTGATCCAACAAAGCTGATTTAATCGGCGTTCGCCGGCCCCGAAGAGCATCGGATAAAGCCACGCCATTGAATTTGTTGCCCAGAGGTTCCGGTCCCAAACTCCGCAACAGGCGATGGTTGTCCAGATCTTTCTTTGCCACCAAATCCATCATGCCAAAGCGGCGATGATCCTGAAACACCACTGTGTGGCCACCGTCGGTTTCCAACAATACGTGGTCGTGCTTACCGGGTTTCGGCGCTAGACCGTCGTGGATAAACATCCGGCCCGACATGCCCAAATGTGTCATCCAGACCCAGTCATCATCGAGTTCAGCCAGGATGAATTTTGCTCGTCGGTAAAGGCGCTGGACAGTTCGCCCCTCCAATCGAGCGGCAAAATTCTTAGGCAAAGACCAGCGCAATTTGTCACGGCGCTGGCTAACCTTTGTTAGGCGGCGTCCGACCAGAGGAGCTTCAAGGCCACGGCAAACAGTTTCAACTTCGGGGAGTTCTGGCATATGAGCAAGATTAGCTGATCTTTCCTTGAAGTGCCAAGCGCCAGTAGAAACATGCTAAGATGGGGGGTACATGGAATTGTGGAGTAATGTCAGAATGGCGCCGACGACAAGCACAGATTTTGGTTTTGAATCCCTACCATGGGAGGAGAAGACGTCTCGAGTGCGTGGCGTCTTCAATTCCGTAGCCGGGCGCTATGACATTATGAACGATCTAATGTCGGGCGGATTGCACCGTCTTTGGAAAGCGGCATTTATGACCTGGCTGCGGCCAAGGGTGGATATGCATTTGCTGGATTTGGCGGGCGGAACGGGAGACATCGCATTTCGTTTTCTGGCAGGCGGTGGCGGCGGGGTCACCGTTACGGATATCAATCAGGAAATGTTGTTCGTGGGAAAAAGCCGCGCCAAGGGACGGCGGATCGACGGTAACATCGAATGGCTCTGCGCCAATGGAGAATGTCTGCCCGTCCCCGATGCCTCGGTGGACGCAGTGACCTGCGCTTTCGGGATCCGCAATATGACCGATAAGCCAAGGGCGCTGGCAGAGATGCGCCGGGTGCTAAAGCCTGGCGGACGCTTCCTATGTCTGGAATTTTCCCAGCTCGCCTTGCCGGGCCTGAAAGGACTATATGACAAATACTCCTTCCAAGTGTTACCCCGCCTGGGCCGCCTAGTGGCCGATGATGAGGCATCTTATCGATATCTGGCTGAGAGTATCCGCACTTTCCCCGATCAAGACACCTTTGCAGCCATGATTGCTGACGCCGGTCTGGACAAAGTCAGCTATCGAAATCTGTCCGGCGGTGTCGCGGCCATGCATTCCGCCTGGCGGATTTAGGCGCCGACGACAGTTTAGTCAGGCGGTTCAACAGAAGCGAACTAATTGTCAACATTCGCCCCTTTGCGCCGGACAGGCGGATCCATACCGCAAGCCGTACGCCAACCGGCGCCACCACGGCGCATACCGGAAAAGCGGCTGGTCAATTGGTTCCGATTAGCCGCGACATACGCTAGCTTAGCCAGAGTCTCCGCTCAGCCGCGCGGCGGCGCAGCAGACCAGGCAATACCCGCCAGCCACCTTGGCGGTATGGCCATCCTAATCTGTGGATCGGTAGGCCATCGTTCAAGGAGGGTGTGCCTGGATGAGCACAGACTGACTCGGTGGCCCCACAGGCACCTCCCGCTCCGCACAATAATAGGTGCTCCGCGAAGCAGCACGGGGCCCTACTATGGACTAACAGGGCAACTCGCTACACCGTGCCTGGCATCAACAGCAACACGGACACAAAGGCAGCTAATCACGTCGCAATGAAATCGGTTAAACCCACAGGCTCAAGCTGACATGTAGACGGCGCGGGAGCCCTGGCAGTGGCTTGCGGATGGGATGGTGGTGCGGGTGTAATTGACCCAGGCTAGCTGCCCCAAACCTCTTCCAAGAAGGCAAGCCAGTTCTCGCCGAGGATCTTGCGGATACGCGTTTCGCTCCAACCGCGTTTCACCATGGCTACGGTCAGGTTGGGGTACTCGGCTGGGCCGTCGAGGCCGATTGGGTTGTCCGGACGTTTCGTCATCGGCTTCGACAGTTGTCGGCCGATCCCCTTGTCGGACCGGAGATAGTCGAAGAAAGCGACGTCTTGACCTTGCGTGAAATCGGTTCCGATGCCGACCTGGTCCTCACCGACCAGGTCGATCATATGCTCGAACCCGTCGAGCACGTCCTCCACCGTCGAACCGTCGCCCTTCGGCATGAACGGCGTGTAGGCGACGACGCCAACGAAGCCGCCCTTGTCAGCCAGCGTTTGCAACATGTCATCCGACTTGTTGCGCGGATGATCCAGCAGGGCGTTCGGGAAGCAGTGGGTATAGGCGACGGGCTTTTGCGAATGGGCGATTGCATCGCGGCTCGTCGTGTCGCCAACATGCGATAAATCCACCAGGATGCCCAGTTCGTTCATCAGATCGACTACGTCGCGACCGTAATCCGACAACCCATTGTCGCGGCTCTCCCAGCAGCCGGAGCCTACTAGGTTCTGCGTGTTGTAGGTCAACTGGATCACCCGGACCCCGAGGTCGCGGAACAGCCGAAGATGGTCGAGGTTCTGTTCGATGGCGTAGGTGTTCTGCCAGCCTAGCACGATGCCAACCTTATTCTCCACCTTTGCCCTGCGGATGTCGGCGGCGCTATGCACCTGCGTCAGGATATCGGCGTTCTCTGCCAGATCTTTCTTCCATCGCGCGATATTGGCCATCGTGTCGTTGAAGCCTTCCCAGACCGAGCAAGTGCAGTTAGCAGCAGTCAGCCCGCCACTGTGCATTTGCTCAAACATGTCGCGTGACCAGTTTGAGATTACGAGACCGTCGATAACGATACCATCTTGGTGGAGCAAATCCGATTGGATCTGGGCCATGGGTGAAATGTCCTTCGCGCTGGTGTAACAGTGACACTAAGCCTAGCCTCACGGCCAGTAAGAAGGAACCAATATATGACGATTTCCGGTTAGCTGAGCGCCGCACCCACGGTGTAATACGTGACCTCTAGATGGCCCTGGGAGCGTCACAAAAAGCCATTGGCAAGCCATCCTGGCCACGTTCGACGCGCCATTTTCCTTTCTGCAAAAGCCTGCTTTTTTGCGCCCAAATCATCCAGGGCAAGCCAAATTTCCTGCAAATGCGAGGCGTGACGATTTATCGAATGGCGTCGCTTGGTGCCAAACCGAAATCGTTAAGAGAACCCGCAGGCACCCAATATCTGAGCAGTAAGATTAGCGGTCATTACACTTGATGTCGTTTGACGCAACACCCGAACTGGGATCATGCTGCACACGCAGAAAACGTATCCTTGGTACACCGTCTTGGATTTTGACTAGGGTTCGGAAAAGACAGGATTTTAGGGTCATGATTAGTTCCGAGAATTTTGTAGTTCTACCCATTCTTTTTGCTACCTGCGTAGCGTTGGCGAAGCCATTGGAAAGGGGCGACCCGAAACAACTGGGCTTTGATCCCGCCAAATTGACCACGATGAGTAAGGAGATCCAGGGTCTCATAAGCGACAATGATTTGCCGGGCGCTATAGTTGCCATCGCAAGGCACGACAAGCTGGCCTATCATGAGGTCTTTGGAAAACTAAAACCGTCTGGCGATGAGGCGATGCCGCCCAATGCGGTATTCCAGATCTTTTCCATGACCAAACCTATTATCGCTGTCGCCGTGATGCAGTTGGTGGAAAGAGGCAAGCTGTCTTTAGACGACCCGATCGAGAAGTACATTCCGGCGTTTGGTAAGACGACCGTTTGGGAAAATGGTGTTGAAGTACCTCCCAAGGGGGTGATCACAATTGCTGAGTTATTGCGCCATACCTCGGGTCTGACCTACGGATTCTTCGGCACTGGCCATGTGCGCGCCCAGTACAAAGCGAAAGGCATAGACGCGCGCACCCAAACCTTATCTCAGTTTGTCGACAACATCGCCTCAATTCCATTGGAGCACCACCCAGGTACGGTTTGGGAGTATTCCATGGCATCGGATGTCTTGGGACGGGTTATCGAAATAGTCTCGGACAAGCCGTTACAAGATTACCTGAAACAAAATATCTTCGATCCACTGGGAATGAGCGACACCGGCTTTACCGGTCCCTTAGTTCCTATGGGACGGGTTGCAGGTGCCGCCACTGCTGGCTGGCAATTGCGCCCAGCAGATGTCGAAGTCCCATTCAAAAGCGGTGGGGGTGGTCTGTTATCAACTATGAACGATTACTTAAGCTTCTGCCGAATGATCCTTCACGGCGGTAGCCTGAACGACAATGAGGTCTTGAGTAAGGCAACAATCGCCTTGATGACGCGCGACCAGCTTGGCGGCTTGCCACGAGGCCAATACAATGGACCGGGTTATGGCTATGGTTTTGGCTTCGGATTTGCCGTGCGCACTGATGATCAAGCTACTTATCCCGGCTCAGTCGGTGATTTGTGGTGGGGCGGTTATTCCGGCACCTATTTCTGGATAGATCCTACCGAGGAGTTGATCGCCGTAATTTTGGTTCAAGCACCAAATATGCGCCGAACGCTCCGACCTTTGATGCGAAGACTTGTCTATGACGCCCTGTTACGGTAGCGGACACCGATCTGGGCTGGCTAAGCGGTTCAGCTTCCGGCGGGACCCAACAATGGCTGCGAAGGTGCCCCATGGGTGTCCTGACAAATAGCGCTGTCGCGCCTGTTGCGAGCAACTCTATTAGTATCAGACACCATTGAAAAAAATTGGCGCGCCGGAGCGGATGAAAATACGAACCAATGGCTTATCGTAGTTTCACTCCCGGTTCCGGTCCCATGACGTAAAGCCAACATCTGATCTGGGGGCTTGCTCTGGCGCCTATGACTTCCGCTTTGGCCCCGGAAGCCGGCGTTATATTAGCGACGGCTAACCGGGCGCTTCTGACCCTGGCTGTGTGAAAACCTGATGGGGAAGTTTCAACCATACCCCCTTCCAGTTTTTGAGGGGGGTATCGTGATATTTCATAGGATTTTGAGGGGAGCCGTTACAGATTAGGAAAAGGTTGTTAGTTTTAGGGGGCGTGTCTTCTGTCATAGGGTCAGGAGGAGTTACTACGACGGGTTATAGACGAACTTTCCGTCCTTGAAGGTTCCTTTCATCGATAACTGTCCGTTGCCGCAGAAATGTAACCAGAGACCCTTTTTCTTATCGTTTCTCATTGACCCCTGGTGCTTCTCCGTAATTTTCCCCGTGAAGGAAACACCAATAAATTTTTGTAATAATTTTTATAATAAACACGTTGCCAGATCACAAAGTCCTCGAACTTTACCGTCTCTCCCAGTGCGAGTGCAGGCAACAGAAGGACCACGAGGACCATTGATGCGAGTATGTGTCTCATACGGAAAGTCTGAAAGAAAATATGGAGAATGCGGCGTCAGACGGTTCGGAAGATTCGTTAAGACGGATTATTTGACCTTCTCACCGTCCTTATAGGCGCCTTTCATAAACAGAACGAAATCGTTATTATTTATCTTTTGTCTTATCTGGTTTAGGGTCGTTATTTTTAGCATCTTCTGTACATATCGTCTTGTTTTTTAGGATGTTGGTAGTTTTACATTCTTTTTTTGTTACTATACCTAGCATCATATCGGTTGTGGTGGGTTTATCCTCTACCAAAAGNATTAGATCAATCGCCGTCTTTGCAANACTTATCACATCCAGCGGTGGCGGTAGTGTACATCCACATAGCAGTATGCACAGCACAAGGGATTTCTTTATAGGGTGGAGAATAGTAGACATTCTTGTAGATTCTTCTGGTAAACAACTGTCCATTTTCAATGAATTAAATCAGCCAAAAACCTGTGGAAAACGTTCACGAAAATCAAGCGCTTGCACCCAGTCCGGTGTCACTGAAATTCGTGCCATTTGGCTAGTGTAGGTGCCCACCCAATCAATCCATTTCTGCCCTTTTTCATCGCCATAATACCGATATGCACATTCGACATACTCAACGGGTATACCGTCAACTATTTCAATATCTGCTGATCCACGAATACGTAGCGACTCATAGGGTATCGTTTCACTATCTATAGATAATGCAACACGTGGATACTCCCGTATGGCCTTTACCTTGAAGGAAGCAGCACCTCCACAGAGTAATAGTTTTTCATGCCGCCAAAGAAACCAGATCGGGGCAACATGTGGATCTCCATTAGGCCCCACGAATGCGAGGCGTGCTGGAATTGTTGACTCGAGGAGGCGTTGTGCCACCGGCGTGTCTAGCTCTGGGCTCATAAGAATTACC
This sequence comes from Rhodospirillaceae bacterium, assembly GCA_002731375.1. Classification (GTDB taxonomy): domain Bacteria; phylum Pseudomonadota; class Alphaproteobacteria. The sequence goes on from PCBT01000036.1 coordinate 70,982, forward strand.
ACCTTCTAGTCCTATGATGATCTGTTCGGGGGTCTTGCATTTTCCTTGGCTCATTCGTTCCTCCAAAATTGAGGTTCGTGGCAAGCCAAACTCTCTCATTAACGATGGACCACTTTTTCAGGGTCAGGCCAGTCAGTTTCCCAATGAACCTCTGGGCATCCTTCCAACTGACTTGCTTTACGGGTCGGTCATCACCCCTGAAATGACTGGGGTTGTTTCCCATGACATGACGGCATTCGGCTTGCGTCACCTCGAACTTGCCCACCGCGGAGCTGTATTTGATCCGTACATCGTTGATCGGCTTCTCGTCGTCATATCCTTCACCCAACAGATCGCTCATGCGAAACTGCCCTGGCGGGATCGCGACCATTTCGGGGCAGTCATCGCAGTCCTTGAAGGTATCACCGAGCCGCAAGGGATCGTCTGCGAGGACGGTGTCCTGAAAGGGGACGACGTATTTTTTCCAAAGTTCGCGCGATAGCTTTTGCCCTTCGGCTATCTGAGCGGGGGCCATGCGCTTGGCTTTGATAAGAAACTACGATGCCGGTGGTGGTGAATAAGCCCCCTTATTGGCTTGGTATACCTTAGCTGCGTTCACCGTATCGTTCGCTGTATACAGGGAAATCGTTTTGAAGTCCGCTATGGCGCCGCCCAGAACAGCCGTAAACACTGTAGCGATGTAGTTCGGCAGCTGGTCGTATTCAACAATGATTGCGGCATGATAGTCCTGCCCCATCATGCCGTAGAAGGCAATCAACTTGCCACCGCACGCCTCCACGGCGGCACGGGCACCGTCTTCCCGGTTACTCCCAGACTCGGCGATATTGCGAATTGCCTCCGGCGTGTACTTTATCTGCAACATGTATAAGGCCACTGTTTTCTCCTTTGAGGCATTGGTTGGTAGTGTCAGCTACTGTCGTGTTCTAGTTCTTTAACTTCGATTTAGGGGAAAGGCGACAATCGGCTACCGTCCCCTTATATGAAGCCTATGACAAGAAATTTGGGGGAGTCAATGGGAACGCCGAGAGTAGCAGGGTCTATGTCTACTTTGTGGGGCTAAGCAGAAGTGAAAGCTGGCTGAATGTAGGGAGCGCTTTTGACCCAAACCAGTCATGCCGGTGCCTACGCTGCCACGTCCGATTGTAGATCAGACTCCTGACATTCGGCTTTTGAAGACGGCACCGCCGAAACCGAGGCTTTGGGCAAGGCGAGGCTATAAATCGTCGAAATCTCCACCGCGCCCCTTGCCGCCAGCGAACCGGGCAGCCCCTTCGATACCTCTCGTTACTTCCGCTTTGCTGTTCCACCACTCCTGCCGCAAGGCTTCACGCAGGCTTAGACCATGATGTTTACGAGCAGATCGACGATCAGCGCGTACACAGCTTTGTGGGAAACGGGAGATGTCGCGGGCTACTTCCTCAGCCTTTTCCCGTGCCTTGCCCTGGGGCACGACGTATTCGCAAAGTCCTATGGTGAGTGCTTCCGCGGCATCAACTCTACGGCCCGTCAGCAGGAGGTCAATGGCACGGCCTTCGCCAACGAGTCGTGGCAACCGCACCGTACCGCCATCGATAAGCGGAATTCCCCAACGCCGGCAGTAGACACCCATGAAGGCGGTCTCCTCCATGACCCGCATATCCGCCCAAATTGCCAACTCCATACCGCCGGCCACGGCAGGCCCCGCCACTGCGGCAATCACGGGTTTCGAGAGTTCCAATCTGCTGGGCCCCATGGCCGCCATCGGCGGCTCGCCCTCTTCGGGAAAATCGAACAGGTCCAACGCTTCGGCCCCTGACAGGGCCGAGGCGTGTTTCAAATCCCATCCCGCGCAAAATGCGCCGCCTTCGCCCCAGAACACGGCGACGGAGGCGCAGTCGTCGGCATCAAAAGCGGTGAACGCATCATACAGCGCCACAGCGCTTTCCGGGTCCATGGCATTCCGGGCCTTGGGGCGCGAATGGATCACGGTCCAGACCGCGCCGTCTTTTTCTACTCTAACCGCCATCAAGTGTTTCTCCGTATTCCCTTACGCAAATAGGCTGGGGCCGTCTTCGCCGATTTGCAGTATTCTTAGATCCGAACCGTCATCCCGTCGGCAATTGATTTACGATAAGCCATCTTTGATCATAGGTCTTATCTTCTGAATACGAGCACTGACGAAATATGATCCATGGTTATTTAATTTGAATTATAAAGTCGATAACATAATTTCTTCTGATACACGCAAGATTAGCCACATCAGACACCAACACAAAGTCGAAGGATAGGTCTCAGAACTTCCTGTTAGCCACAATCCCTGACCCATGGCCCGCGGTCCGTGACCCGGGGGGTCTGAAGCGCGGATCATGTGTGCTGGAGGGTTTGTCGGGTGGCGGGATTCGCGGGCCGGGCCCCTGGGCCGTGGTCCGTGACGAGCAAGAAAATGAGCACCAATTTAGGTAGACTTTTCTGGAATAACCTTATTAGAAAGAAACAAAGGCTCAGCCGTTTCCAGCTAAGCCTTTGATTTAATTGGTGGGCGCACACGGACTCGAACCGTGGACCCGCTGATTAAGAGTCAGCTGCTCTGCCAACTGAGCTATGCGCCCCAACCAAGGCCGCTGGCATAGGCCGTCTTTGAGGGGAGGTCAACCGGGGC
>PCBT01000037.1 GCA_002731375.1 Rhodospirillaceae bacterium
CCTATTTCGGCCTTGGCCTGTTTGCGGTCTGGGCGACGCAGGCGGCCTATCGTATCCTGCAGGCGGTGATATTTGTCATTCTGTGGCGGCGGCGGGGCTGGACCCAAATCAAATTATAGCAAGATCAAGTTGTAGATTTTTGCCTAGTCTGGCGATATCAATGGCTCCTGTTATTTTGCCTGATCGGAGGATACCGCCATGATCCGCGACAGCGGGGCTGGCTTCGCCGTCGATAAGATCAGTCCGCGTGCGGGTGAAATCGATTCCTCCAGCCAGTTCCCTAGGGATCTCTGGCCCCAGATGGGCGATCTTGGTGTGCTGGCGTAACAGTGGAGGAGGAATATGGCGGCGCGGGCCTGGGTTATCTGGAACATTGCGTCGCCATGGTGGAGATCAGCAGCACTTCCGCATCGGTCGGGCTCAGCTATGGCGCGCATTCAAACCTGTGCGTCAACCAGATCCGCCGTCAGGGCAATGCGGCGCAGAAAAGTCGTTAACTACCGGAACTGATTATCGGCGAGCATATGGCGCCCTAGCCATGAGCGAACCGGCGCCGGCCCGGATCGCGTTGTGATGAGCGATCATCGGTAGCCTAGTCGAATTCGAGGGCGTCTAACTCATCAGTGAATTTATCTATGCGGCAAACTCATACGTTGGAACAAATCTACTCCCGCTTGCCAAGGTAGAGCCCAAAATGGAAATATCCAGTTGATCGCATGCTTTTTTTGAGGCGCGACTCAGATCAGTTTGCGCAAGACGTGCTGGCGGTTGGTGGTGTAGGGGCGCACCTGCCCGCCCCAGCGGCCTTCCTCCACCGCCTCGGCCCAGGCGGCGCTGTTCAGAACTTCCGGGCTGTCGATCTCGTAGATGGCGATGTAACGGGGTAGGCCTTCGCCCGTTACGGCATGTTCCTCGCCGCCCATGGCCAGCGTGGCGGGCACGGTCTTTAGGCGGGAGACCGCGACTACGCCGTCGACTTTTAACAGGGCAGGGATATGTTCCTCGTCATAGACTTCGTTGAACAAGGCTTCCTTGTCGGTATCCACATCCATGCTGACCATGAAGGCGTATTTGGCATTGAAAGGCATCTCTCATCTCCTGAATAAATTCAATGATCAATCATAGCTGATTTGATTGGCTGGTATATGGCGCCAGGTGCTGTCTTGTTCTTGTTCCTCCAAATAATGCGCGCCCATGGAAACGGACCTTGGCGTCAACAGAAACAGCCGGGTGCTCTGCCAGCTAAAGCCCAGGTCAAGGATCACTACCGCTCCGACGCCGTCCAGGTTCATGGGTACTGTCTTGCCGCTACGTTGCGCGGCCAGTGCCGCCTCTATCGCCATGCCAAGACGGCAATAGTTGCCAAACGTGCCTTTTTCCCGTGCCACCGCCAGGACCCCTGGCGCCCGTGGATCGGCGCCGTGCAAGGGTATGCCATAGCCCGGTACGCGCTGACCGCGTCTTCCAGCTGCCTCGACGATCTGGGCGGCTACCTCGCCGAGAACTTCGTCGGCAATCGTCTGGTTCGCGGGATCGTGTTCGGCCAAGTGTGCCGCCATCGTCTGGCCCAACTGTTCACCAAGGCCGCCCATACGGTCGCCGAACGCCAAGACACCGCCGCCCACCGCCGCCTGAATCGTGGTGCCGTAGGAGGCAAAACAGCGACTGATCATGGAAGGCGGCGTGATGCCATGCTCGACTGAGGCAACCAAAAGCGCGTCCAGAACATGCGCCTGTTCCGGCGTAGGCAGGCTGCCCCGCAACATCAGGAACATCATCTCGGCAAATGAAATCTTGCCGATCAGCTGGCTCAGCGGGTGGCCCCGGACCATGATCTCCTCTTCATCCTCAGTGCTGATGACCTGGGAAATGCTGGTCCGCCAGCTCGACATATCTTGTGTGGGCACTGGGTATCCTCCTGCATGTTTCTCTCTCGGCGCAGCCAAACTGCCAGATTTACCCGGCAATACAAGGCGCGAACATGGTTGTGTTCGCTCCGGCAATTTGGGAGCATGGCCGCAAAGGGGAGGGACCATCATGCAGACTTTAACAAAGGAACAACGCCGCGCCTGGGAAATCGACGGTTATGTCCATCTGCCGGGCGTATTCAACGCCGACGAAGCAGCGTCGTTGTGCGATGCCGTCGACAATATACGGGCCGAGCCGGGTTGGGAGCCGACCAACCTGCCACGCGGCCATTATGGCTGGGTGGAGCATGGCAATCCGGATCCGGAAAGCTTCATGGACCGCCGGGATATCCTGCCCTATGACCAGGCATTCAGGGACCTGATCGACCGGCCCGAGGTGTTCGACCTGATCGTCGATATCATGGGGCCCTACCTGTCATTCTCCATGTCACAGGCCATCGTGCGTGCCTCGGACCCCGGCTTTCTTGGTTATACCCACACCGATGGTGGCGAAGGTCTGCGCCGGGTCCGGGTGACGGAAACCAGCCGGCCCCTGGCCATGAAGGCGTTGTATTTACTGACGGACGTACTGGAGCCCGAGAGCGCCAATTTCACGGTCTTTCCAGGCAGCCACATGCGGCCCTTCCCGGAATTGGATGAGCCGGTAGTGACGCCAACGACGCCGGGCGCGGTGCCGCTGATGGGCAAGGCGGGAGACTGTATTATTTTCTCGCATTCCCTATGGCATGGGCCGGGTATCAATACCTCCGGCAAGGCGCGCAAGACGCTGTTGTACAATTACTGCCAGATGTTCATACGCCCCTATGACTATGCCGTTGCATCGCATGTGGCGGACCAATGCACGCTCCGGCAACAGCGCCTGTTAGGCGATCTGGGCTATGACTTCCGGCCCGGTTCCTACGTCTATGTGCCTGAAGATCAACTTGAGGTAATCTTGCGGCCAACACCGTGACCGGCGGCTTTGCGTAACGAGGAAAATGTTTTATGACAAGTAACTATCAGGCCAAGATTGATGGCTTGCGGAACGACGCTTTGCATATCCGGCGCAATGTCTGGCGCGCCCTGCATGGGGCCGGCGGAGGCCATATGGGTGGCTCATCCTCGGCGGCGGATATTCTCGCCGCGCTCTATTTTCATCACCTACGCCTACGCCCCGATGAACCTGATTGGCCAGACCGTGACCGCTTTGTGCTGTCGAAGGGGCATGCCAACGCGGCCCTGGGCGCCACGCTGGCCCGCGCCGGCTTTATCGATGATAGCGTGCTGGATCAATTCTATGCCTATCAATCCCCCTTCGGCATGCATCCCGATATCAAGATGGCTGGCGTGGAGATGAGTACGGGTGGTCTTGGCCATGGCCTGTCCGTCGCCATGGGCATGGCCTTGGGCGCCCGCATGCAGGGCAAGGATTTCCGTACCTGCGTGATGATCGGCGATGGTGAGTTGCAGGAAGGCTCAAACTGGGAGGGGGCAATGGCGGCGGCCCATATGGACCTGTCGAACCTGACGGTGATCTTGGACTACAACAAGATCCAGCAAAGCGGCGAGGTGGGCCAAATGATGGGCTTGGAGCCGGTGGTTGATAAATGGCGAGCCTTCGGTTGGGCCGTGCGCGAGATCGATGGCCATGACATGGCGGCCGTGGTCGAGGCCCTGGACGCACTGCCTTTCGCCAATGATGAACCATCAATGATCATCGCCCATACCATCAAGGGCAAGGGCGTTAGCTTCGCCGAAGACAGCTTCCTATGGCACAACAACATGGTCACGGATGAGGTCTACGAAAAGGCCTTGGCTGAGTTGGGAGAGCCGTCATGAACGATGTGCAACAACCCGAATGGGTAAGCAAGGCGGAAAACCAATCGCGCCTGGCCTTTGGCCAGGCGGTTGGCGAGCTGGCCGGCAAGGATGACAAAGTGGTGGCGATTTCTGCCGATACCATAGATCTGTTTGGCCTGCGCGGCTTTCTCGAAGCTAGTCCGGAACGCCTGATCGAGGCCGGTATCGCCGAACAAAGCGCCATGGGCATCGCCTCCGGCCTGGCGACCACGGGCATGCGCCCGATCCTGTGCGGTTATGCGCCGTTCATTACCACGCGTTCGTTGGAGCAACTGCGCAATGATGTTTCCTATGCCAACCAGCGTGTCGTCATCGGCGCGGCCTGCAGCGGCATCGTGCTCGGTATGGCGGGGGGCACCCATCATGCGGTGGAGGATCTGGCAATTATGCGCAACATGCCCAACATGACCGTGGTGGTGCCGGCAGATGCCCGGCAGACCTGGCATGCGGCCATGGCGACCGAGGATCTGTATGGTCCCAGCTATATCCGCCTGGGTGGCAAGTTCGAGGAAACCAACGTGGCCGATATCGCCGGTAACGATTTCAAGCTGGGCAAGGCGGATCAGCTGCGTACGGGCGACGATGTCACGGTCATTGCCTGCGGTGCTCTGGTCGCGCCGGCTTTGGCGGCGGCGGATGCCCTGGCGGGCGATGGCGTCGGCGTGCGGGTTTTAAACATGCATACCATCAAGCCCCTGGACCGGGATGCGGTACTGGCGGCGTCGGCGGAAACCGGCGCCATTGTCACGGCGGAGGAACACCGTACGACAGGTGGCCTGGGCGGCGCCGTGGCCGAGCTGCTGGCCCAGGAGCAACCAACCGCCATGCGTATGATCGGCATGCCGGACGAATTCTGTATCATCGGCCCCACGGTCGCAGTGCGGGAGCATTACGGCATGAGCCAGGCCGCCATCGCCGAGGCTTGCCGGGATCTTTTGAAGTAGGCATTCGTCATGAAAATCGGCCTGTTCGGCATCAATATGGGACATGCGGATGCCGAACAGGCCGTATTTCTAGACGATGCCGAAATCAATCAACGAGCGGACGGCGCGGCCTTCCTTCATGGCGGTGAAGCCTTCATTGATCTCGCTCAGCTGGATCTTGTCGGAGATCCAATCGTCCAGATGCAGCCGGCCCTGCAGATACAAATCGATTAGGCGCGGCATATCGGTGCGGAACCGGTTGGAGCCCATGGACGAACCCTGGATGCGCCGTTCACGCAGAAAGGCGAAACCGGAAATCTCGATTTTTTGATCGATCGGCACCATGCCCACGATAGTGGCAGTGCCGCCAACCGCCAGCATCTCGAACGACTGTTCGGCGGTTTTCTTCAGGCCCAGGCATTCGATGGACTGATTGACGCCGCCCTTGGTCAATTCCATGATCCGTTCCACCGGATCACCATCGTTAGGGTTGATCAGATCCGTGGCGCCTAGCTTCGTAGCCAGCTGCAATTTAACCGGATTGGTATCGACGGCAAAGATCCGCCCCGCGCCCGCCACGTGGGCGCCGTTGATGGCCGCCATGCCGACACCGCCGCAACCAATCACGGCAACCGTCTCGCCAAAGCGTACGTTGGCGGTGTTCACCGCCGCGCCAAAGCCGGTAATTACACCGCAACCAATCAAGGCGGCGCGGTCCAGGGGCATGTCGTTCTGGATCTTTACCAGGGCGTTTTCGTGCACCAACATCTGTTCGGCAAAGGAGGATAGATTGACGAAGGTGTGAAGCTGATCGGGCTTTTCCCATTCCAGGCGCCGCGCTTCGCCGGGCAGCATCTTGACGTCCGTGTTGGTGCAGATGACCGGGCGGCCGGAGGTGCATTGCTCACATGTGCCGCAGAATACCGACAGGCAGGTGATGACGTGATCGCCGGGCTTCACATAGGTCACTTCTGAGCCGACCTGCTCCACGATGCCCGCGCTTTCGTGGCCTAGTACCGCTGGTGCTGGATGGGGGTAAAGGCCTTCCATGAAATGCAGATCCGAATGGCAGAGCCCGGCAAAGGCCGTATTGAGGAGGACTTCGTGAGGGCCGGGTTTCTTGGTGCTGATCTCTTCAATTACCAATGGCTTGTGGGGTTCGTAAAAGACGGCTGCCTTCATGGGGAAATCTCCTCTGGTCTTATGGCGTGATTGATCCGAGACTAGCGCGGTTGGTGTGCTGATAACAATGGTGATTGGGGGTCGAGAACAATGAAACCGCGGCTGCGCATTGGCGTCGTTTATGATTTTCGCAATCCGCCCGATTCCGGCATCTCCAATCAGGATTTCTATGCCGAGATATTGGATCAGGCGGTCTGGCTGGAAAGCCTGGGCATTGATCTGATTTGGTTCACCGAGCATCATTTCGTCGATGACGGTTATCTGCCATCCTGGGTCCCCGTGGCCTCGGCAATGGCGGCGCGTACCAAGACGGTATGTTTTTCCTCCGACATATCCATCCTGCCCTTGTACCAACCAGTGCGTATGGCCGAGGATCTGGCGGTGTTGGATAATCTTAGCGGCGGTCGGGTCGAACTAGGTGTTGGTCTGGGCTATGTGCCGCAGGATTTCGAAGGCTACGGTCTGAAGGTCAAACAACGGGTCTCGCGCACCGACGAGAGCCTGGAAATTCTCACCCGTTGTTTCAGCGGCGAACGCTTCAGCTTCAAGGGCAAGCGGTACACGGCTGAAAACGTTATCATCAAGCCAGATTATATCCAGCCGGGCGGCCCACCCCTATGGGTCGCGGCATCATCCGCGCAAGGCGCCCTGCGTGCGGCAAGGTTCAACGCCCATCTATTACCCCAAGGCCCGTACGAGACAACCATCCAGGTCTGGCTCGATGCGTTGCGGGCCGATGGCAGGGATCCGGACGGCTACCGCGTCGGCATCATCAAGCCATGTATGGTGACCGATGACAGGGACCGCGACTGGCCGGCGGTGCTTGCCGCCGAACGCTTTCGCATGGAATATTACGCCAATGCCTTCAAGGCCTCAGGCCGAGGCGCGCCACCGGACCAGGACAAGGAGCGGATCTCGCAGAACTGGGTAGTTGGCGATGTTGACCACTGTGTCGAGGAGTTGAATGCATTCATCAAAAAGAACCGTGTGACGGATTTTGTCACCTGGGCGGTGCCGCCGGGTCTGCGTCCGAGCGATATGCGTGCCTCACTGGAACAATTTGCGATGGAGGTCGTCCCGCGTCTGAAGGACGCCGCCGCTAATTAATCCGGAATTCGTCCCGGCACCATGCGGACTTTTCGGGGGGCGGCTATCCACATGGCGCTGATAGAGATCAAGCAGACCACCATCGCCAGGACGAAGGCCCGGTCATAGTTGCCCTGAATATCGAAAGACAGCCCGGTCAGCCATGGGCCCAATGCGGCGCCGGTGGAGGCGGCGGTGGCCATGGTGCCAAAGATTAAGCCGTATTGTTTGCCCGCGAACAGGTCCGCGGGCGTCGCTGCGAATACGGTCGAGGTGCCGTAACCCAGAAAGCCCTGCAGGGCGACCATCAGATACATCAGCCAGTCCTGGGGCCATTGTCGCAATACGTATAGGCAGCCATAGGTAAACAGAAAACCCAGCAGAGCCAGAGTAAAGGCCCATTCCCGCCCCATGCGGTCGGACAGATGACCGATCAAAATCTGTCCTACCACGCCGGCCAGGCCGACCAGGCCAAGTGCCAGGGCGGCCGCTTCCGCCGAAATGCCCACATCGATCAGATAGCGGGTCTGATGTACCTGAACCGCGTACCAGACGTAGAGCGCACAGATGAAGGAGGCCATCATCCACCAAAACCGTGCGGTGCGAATAGCTAATGGCAAGGTCCATTCGGTTTCGCACCAGGCATGGTCGACAATGGCGCGGTCCACCACAGCCGCGCCATTGTCCCCTGCCGTGGCGCTGGGCGCTTCGGCACCGTCCGGCAGCAGGTCCATTTCCTCTGGCCTGTGACGTTGAAATAGCACATTCAAGGGCACGACCACGGCAAGAATAATAAAGGCCAGGATCCAGCAGCTTTGCCGCCAGCCGGCGGTGTCGATGGATTGCTGCATCCAGGGCAATATGGTGACCGAGCCGATGCCGACACCGGCGAAAGCCAAGCCGAGGGCTAGGCCCCGCTGCCGGTTAAACCAATTCGGCAGGAAAAGCGTGTGGCCGATATAGCTCATGAAGATGGAGCCGCCGACCACCAGCACGCCCAGGGTCAGATAGAAATGCCAGGGTTCGGTGCCGTGAGTTGCAGCCATCAAGCCGGCGCTGACCAAAACCGCACCGGTGGGCAAGACCACGCGCGGGCCGACCCGGTCCATCATCATGCCGATCAATGGCGTGATCAGGGCGGAGACGACAAACCCAATGGAAAAGGTTGCCGCCAAGCTGCCCCGGCTCCAGCCGAACTCGTCTAGAATGGGTGGAAACAGCAAGGAGAATGCGGTGCGTGAATTCACCCCAATGCCCAATGTGACAAAGGCAATCGCTATGACCACCCAGCCATAAAAGAACGGCAAGCCAGGCTTGTCGCGATGCGTGGGGGAAGAGTTTGAATCGGATACGGTCATGGTGCTCAGGATAGCACAAGGGCGGCGTGGCGACGAAAATTTGAACTAGCCCTAGGTATCTGGTGGCATCTCGTCGAACTGGGGCAAATCGTCGGTGATTTCGTACCAGGATGCCTTGGAGCCGGTGAATATATGGTCATCGGCGCCCCGGCCCGGATCATCATCAAGGCTGCCTAGTGGAATGATGGCATTGCCGGTTTCTGGACGCAGCCTCGGCATGGCGGCACCGCAGACAGGGCAGAAAGTTGAGGTAAAAGTATTCGCTTCCGGCACCTTATAGCTGGCTAGAAGATCTTCGCCTTTCAGAAACCGGATGCCTTCAATGGAGATAAAGCCATTGGTGGTATGCGCCGCGGCCCGCGCCTTGCGGCAGCGCCCGCAATGGCAATTGTGCACGACCTTGAATGGTTCGTTGACTTCGAAGGCAACGCCGCCGCAAAGGCAGGAGCCATGTAAAACTCCCAGTGCAGAGCTGCTACCCACTGGCGGCGCTACTTCACTCAGACTGCTGCCTGCAGGGTAGGTGTCATGGCGCGGCAGCTTGTCCGTGATGGCGTGCCACGGTGCCTTCGATGCGGCGAAGATGTGCATGTCAGGGCGAATATCGGGGTCATCATCAAGGCAGCCGGCGGGAGCCGCCACGCGCCGCTGACCGTTGATCGCCATGGGCACAACCGTTCCGCAGGTGGCGCAAAAGGATCGGCTGAAGCCGGGCGAAGACTCGTACTGTCTAATCGTCTCGCCGCCCGCCAGCAAGCGGTAATCATTCAGCTTGGCTGAGACATAGGTAGCGAATGGTGCCCCATGCGTCTTGCGGCAGATAGAGCAGTGACAGTGGCTCATGTTCTCAACCGTGCCATGGATTTCCCAACGCACCGATCCGCAAAGACAGCTTCCCCTGATCATGTTTCTTTCCCCCCTCAATTGATCACGGTAAATCCAACGCCCGTGCTACGGTTCGGCGGTGCTCCGCCGAGGTGCCCAGGCGCATGCTCCAGGCCGCCGCCCGGCGGTACCAGAGTTGTTGGTCAAATTCATAAACCTGGGCATAGCCGCCGTGGATCTGGTTGGCCTCGCGCAGCACCATTTGACAACGTTCGTTGGTAAATGATTTCGCCGCTGCCGCTGCCAGGGCCGCATCCATGCCCTGAGCAATATGCCATGCGGCTTCCCGCGTCAGCAATTCGGCGCCATCGACCCAGGTGATCATGTCCGCGCAGGTATGCTGGATTGCCTGGAATGAGCCGATGGGATGACCAAAGGCGACGCGTTCCCTGGCGTAATCAAAGGCCCGCTCGGCAGCCCGGCGCGTGGCCCCTACGATCATGGCACAATTCAACACCATGGCCCGTTCCAGCATGGGCCGGGCCAGGGCCCAGCCGGCGTCCACCCGTCCGACCAGGGCATCGCCATCGACATAGACATTGTCGAACCGCACCTCCGATTGGCGGTCACCGGCAAGGGTGCGCTGCGCGTTTGACGATATCCCTACCGCACCGGGCTCCACCAGCAACAAGGTGATACCGCCGTCACCGGTTTGGCTTGCATCCGTGCGTACGGCGACCAGGCAATAATCGGCGATTTCAAACGCCTCGACCATTTGTTTGCTGCCCTGCAGACGCCAGCCGTTGCCGTCTGCCACGGCGCCAAGCGTCACCACTTCCGGTCCCATATTCGGTAGCCGTTCATTCCAGGCCCAGGTCAGCAAACTTTCGCCCAGGCAAGCATCGCTGAGCAGGGACTCGGCCAGGGTTCCACAGTCGTCTCGCTGCACTGCCTCGGCCAAGGTCAGTGCGGCAACCATGTGTGGATGCAGGGGTACCGGGGCCAGGGCGCGGCCGGCTTCCTCGAACAGCAAGGTCAGCTGTGTAAAGGGCANCTCACTGCCGCCATAGATGGACGGCAGAGCAAGCCCCAACCAGCCCAGTTCGGCCAATTGCCGCCACAGTTCCGGATCGGTCCGTGCTTCGTCGTCCTCAATCGCGCGTACCCGGTCAGTGTCGCATTCCGCCGTGAAGAACCGCCGCACGCCGTCGCGGATCATTTCCTCATCGTCGTTCAACAATACGTCCATGACGCCTTATTCCCTTGGAAGATCAAGGCCGCGCCGGGCGATGGCCGTGCGCATGACCTGGGTGCTGCCGTGGCCGAAGGTGGAGACCATGGCGTTGACGTACTGGCGTGGAAAATTGCCGTCGTCAGGGGCGCCCGCGCCATCCCAAAGCTGATGATAGGCGCCGAGAATCTGACTTGCCGCCTCTGTCGTGCGGACCTGAAACTCCGGGCCCCAGATCTTTTCCGACGAGATTTCGTATGGCGGATTTTGGCCGCGCCGTACCATGGATAGGCTGCGCATGGTGAACAGCCGGGCGACCTGGGCCTCGCAATACAGTTTGGCAACCTTGTCCTGGGTCACCGGATCCTTTGCGATCTCACGGCCAAGATCATCAGTTTGCAGGTATTTTAGCAAATCTTCGAACGGCGAGACATAGATGCAATAACGCCGTGCGCCGGCACGGCCAAGGTTTAGGGCGGAGGCGCCGATATTCCAGCCGCCGTTCTTCTCCCCCAACATGGCATCCTTGGGTACCCGGACGTCCTCCAGAAAGACCTCGTTGGTGCGCCCACCCGGCAGGGTCCACAGGGGCCGCACGGTAATGCCGGGCGTGTCCATGGGAACCAAAAATATGGAAATGCCTTTGTGTTTCGGCGCATCCGGATCGGTGCGGGCCATCAGGTAAATATGCGACGAAGATTCAGCGCGGGTCGTGAAGACCTTCTGGCCATTGATGACATAACCGTCACCCTCTTCCACGGCACGGGTTTTCAGGGAAGCCAGATCGGTGCCGCCGCTGGGTTCGCTATAACCGAGCGCGAAAGTGACCTCGCCCTTCACCAGACGGGGCAGGAAATATTTTTTCTGCGCCTCGGTGCCGGCCTTCATGATCGCGGGGGCCTGTTCGATGAAATTGCCCAGGTTAAGCGGCACGCGGGCGCGGGCGAGTTCCTCTTCGAAAATATATTGATCAATGATATCGGCCTCGCGGCCGCCGTATTCCTTGGGCCAGCTCATGCCGATCCAGCCCCGTTCACCAATCTTGAGAATAAGCTGTCGCGTCAGGGGGCCGATGCCGGCACCGCGCGCGCCATCTTTCATCTCTTGCACGATTTCAGGCGATACATTGTCGGTGATGAATGCGCGAACCTCGGCGCGAAATGCCTCGTTCTCTACGCTGAAGCCAAAATCCATGGCACCTGTCCTCCGCCCGGCATGATCAATTGAACTCAGATAATCAGGATAGCGCGCTTGCGGCCACGGCCATAGGGTTTGTAACCTTGCCTGCAATAAAAATTAGACGGAGGAATTGGGGATGACCGCCCTACGCACGCCTATTTGTGATTTGCTGAATATTGACTATCCGGTGTTTCAGGCCGGCATGGGCTGGGTCGCCCGCGCCGACCTTGTCGCCGCCGTGTCCGCAGCGGGCGGTCTTGGCTGCATAGGTGCGGGCTCGACCACGGATGCCGATGAACTGCGCGCCGAAATCCGCGGCGTCCGGGCCCAGACCGACCAGCCCTTCGCCGTGGACATCCTGTTCGCTACCGTCGCCTCGAAGGTAGATGAAGCGGTGCGCTATACGGACAAGGTCATGGCCATGGTCGATGTGGTGTTCGAGGAGCGGGTGCCCGTCCTAATCTCGGGCCTGGGCAGTCCCAGGGATGCCGTCGCCGGTGCGCGGGAGCGGGGGATCAAGGTGATGTCTGTCGTCGGTGCTGTACGCCATGCCGAAAAGGCGGTCGCCGACGGCGTCGATGCGGTGATTGCATCTGGCTCCGACGGTGGCGGGCATGTGGGTTCCATTGGCACGGCGGCGTTGATCCCGGCGGTGGTCGATGCGGTCGATGTGCCGGTTCTGGCGGGCGGCGGTCTGGCGGATGGACGCGGCTTGCTTGCCGCTCTTTCGTTTGGCGCCCAGGGTGTGTGGATGGGCACACGTTTCATTGCCACCCAAGAGGCCCGGGCGCATGAAAACTACAAACAAAAAATTGCCGAGACGGACACCGCCGGCACCGTCGTAACGCGGGCCCACAGCGGCAAGACCTGCCGCTTGATCCGCAATGCCTTTACCGACAGCTGGGCCGGCCGCGAGGCGGAGATTGAACCCTATCCGTTGCAGGGCATGCATGTGGGCCATCCGGCATCACAGAGGGGCCGGATAGAGGGCGATGTTGAAAACGGTGTTCTGCCGGCCGGGCAAAGCAGTGGCCTGATCGGCGGCGTACCCAAGGCCGGTGAAGTGGTGCAGACGATCATGGCCGAGGCGGATGCGGTGCTGTCAAAACTAACGGCGGCCTGAGACAACCATCAAGGAGAAGACAATGACGGAATATCTGACGCTTGAGGTCGAGGACGGTATCGCAACCATGACCATGAACCGGCCTGATAAGCTGAACGCCTTCACGGACGAAATGCTGCATGGGATGGCTGCGGCCCTAGATGAATGCGAGGCGCGNGAGGATGTGCGCGCCGTGATCCTGACCGGGGCAGGCCGTGGGTTTAGCTCGGGTGGTGATNTCAGNGGCATGGGCGGGAAANCGTANAGTGCGCCGCATGTCACCAAGTCCCACATATGGACCGATATTCAGGCTTTCCCCAAACGCGCCGCAAGGTTTGAAAAGCCATTGTTGGCCGCCGTGAATGGCGCAGCGATCGGCGGCGGCATGGACCTGGCCCTGGCTTGTGATATCCGCATTGCGGGCGAGAGCGCCAAATTCGCTGAGACCTACGCCAAGATCGGCCTGCTCCCGGGAGGCGGCGGCGCCTATTTCCTGCCCCGCCTGGTGGGCAAGGCGCGGGCCTTGGAATTGTTGTGGACGGCGGATTTCCTCGACGCCCGGGCGGCGTTGGAGATCGGCCTGGTCAATCACGTCTATCCCGACGACCAATTACTGGCCGAGACTACCGCCTTGGCCAAACGCATCGCCGCCATGCCGCCGCTATCGATCCGCCTGATCAAGCGCCTAGTGGAGCAGAGTATGAATAGCGACATGGCGACGGCCTTTGATTTGGTCAGTTCCCACATCGCCGTTGCGCGGGCGGGAGAGGATCATGTGGAAGCCATCACCGCCTTCCGCGAGAAACGGCCAGGCAACTACAAGGGCTACTGACGCCCCACATGGAAAAGTAAGATTGGAGAGAATCATGAACCTATCAGGAAAAGCCGGCATCGTAACGGGCGCGGGACGGGGCATTGGCCGGGATGTGGCGCTGTTGCTGGCCAGGGAAGGCGCCGACGTGATCGTCAATGATCCTGGCGTTGGCCGTGGCGGCGAGGATACGGACGAGAAGCCGGCGGACGCCGTGGTTGCCGAGATCATGGCGGCAGGTGGCAAGGCCACGGCCAACTATGATTCCGTCGCCGACTATGCCTCCGCTGGGCGCATGGTTCAACAATGCCTCGACAGTCACGGCAAGGTCGATTTTCTGGTCAATGTCGCCGGCATGCTGCGCGAACGGATGATCTGGAACATGACCGAGGAGGATTTTGATCAGGTCATTCTGGTGCACTTAAAGGGNCACTGGAACATGTGCCATCACGCGGTCAAGGTGATGCGCGGGGCCCGCTATGGCCGCATCGTGAATTTCTCCTCCGATGCCTTCAAAGGTTCCGTCGGGCAATGCAACTATGCCGCCGCAAAGGCGGGCATTGTCGGTTTGACGCGCTCGATCGCCAGAGAAGCCGGGCGCTACGGCATCACCACCAATGCCCTTTGCCCCCTGGCGGCAACACGGATGACGGTCAACGACGCCGTCATCGCGGGCTGGAAGCGGCGTCTTGATGCCGGCCTGTTGACCCAGGCGCAATANGAAAACCGCATGGCCATGCCCGGACCGGAATATGTGGCGCCCATGGTGGGCTACCTTTGTACCGAGGATTCCCGCGATGTGAATGGTCAGCTGTTCCATGCGGAGCGCTCCCGCATTCACACCTACTATTTCGGCGAGGAAGCGCGCTCGATCTTCAAGCACACCGAAGATGGCATGTTCAGTGTGGACGAGTTGATAGAGACGGTGCCGGCATCACTGATGGAAGGCATTCCCAACCTTGCCCTAGCAGAGGAGGCTTAGCACGGAACCGCGCCAATTTAGACCTGCGAATAGCCGGAGCCTTTACTGTCGATGCCACGGCCGACCGGGTTTTCGATCCAGCNGAATTCGCCNAGGATCAACTGGCTGTAGGTCACCCGGCCATTNACCTTCGCCGCTGCCTCGCTAGCCAGCAACAGGGCGGCGCGGGCCATGTATTCGGGTGCCTCGCCCCTTGGATCATTCATGCCATCGACCAGATGGTGATAGACGGTGCCCGGCGTCGGTACGACTTTCGAGGGTGAAACGCAGGAAACGGCGATGTTGCCCTGGGCTGCTACTTCCTCAGCCAGCCCTTGGGTAAAGCGTTCCAGGGCCGCCTTGGTGGAGCCATACATGGTGTTGCCCCGGGGTGCGGGATTGTCATAGGGCCCGCGGCCCGGGCCGATCGCTGCGCCGGAGCCGATATTGACGATGGCGCCGCCACGGTTGCCTTCGCTCATGTCCCCCAACACCGCCTTGGCCAATATAAAAGGCGCATGCACATTGACTGCAAAGGACCGTACCCAATGATTGGTGGCGAAACCCCCAATAGGCATGAAATAGCTCAACGCGGCATTGTTGACGAGAACATCGATGGGGCCGAAGGCATCGCGGGCGCCCTCGACCAAAGTCAGACAATCGCTTTCATTGGAAATGTCGGCGGCGAAGGCCTTGGCGCGTCCGCCCGCCGCCTCGATCGCGGCCACCGTCCTGCCTAGTGAACCTTCCAGGTTATGGTCGCCTTCGTTCAAGGTGCGAGCGGCACAGGCCACCGAAGCGCCCTCGGCGGCGAACAGTTCCGCAATGGCCTGGCCGATGCCCCGGCTGGCGCCGGTCACGATGGCGGTCTTGCCGTCCAATTTACCCATGATTATCGCCCTATGGATGCTGAATTGTGCCCGGTTGCATTTTCCGAGACCCGGACCGGACTGTCAAATGCCGGCGGAGGCATATATGCGTTGGACTGAAAGCGCAAATGACTTATGTTGCGGGGTGTAGTCGCGAATCATTCGCAATGGGTTCAAACCTCGAGAATCAGACATTGGGCCTGTTGAATTAGATAACTGGGATGCTCGGATTGGACCTTCGGTACATAAGACTTGGGATGAGAAGCTGATAATGCGGGTATTATTGGTTGTGTATGATAATGGCGCCTATATGCACCATTTTCCCATGGGGCTTGGCTATATCGCGGCNATCCTGGAACGGGAAGGCTATGACGTGGACGTCTATAGCCAGGACATGCACCACTACCCTGATGAGCATCTGACGGAATTCCTCGACACCAACCATTATGACGTGGTCTGCATCTCTCTGATCGCGGGATATTATCAATATCAGCGNCTGGTCGGGCTTTCCAAGGCCATCAACAACGCGAAAGACCGGCCCTTCTATATTTTAGGCGGCTATGGCCCAACGCCGGAGCCAGAATACTTTATGCAGGTTTCTGGCGCCGACTGTATCGTCATGGGCGAAGGGGAAGAAACCGCCGTCGAGCTGTTCGATGCGATCGCCAACAAGCGACCCTTGAGTTTGATTTCCGGCATTGCCTATGACGATGGTGGCAAATGCATGATCAATCCCCGGCGTGGTGTGGTGGAGGATTTGGACAGCATTCCCTGGCCCGCCTATCACCTCTTTCCCATGGAATATTATCGTTTACTGAAGCGGCCCGGCCAGCCCGATACCGAGTTTACCCTGTCCATGATGTCGGCCCGGGGCTGCACTTTCAAATGCACCTTCTGTTACCGTATGGACCCAGGCTACCGGGCCCGTTCGGGCGAAGGCCTGTTGGCGGAGGTGGAGTTTCTCTACAAGGAATACGGCGTCACGCGGATCTCGTTCATGGACGATCTGATGATGACCTCCATCGCTCATACAGAGGAAATCTGCAACGCCTTCGAAAAAGCCAATCTGCCCGTCACCTGGGATTGTAACGGGCGTCTGAATTATTGTACGCCGGAGTTGCTGGCGCACATGAAACGGGCCGGCTGCGTCTTTATCAACTATGGCATCGAGGCCATGGACGATGAGGTGCTGAAATTGATGAAGAAGGGCCTGCGCACGGAGCAGGTGGTCAAGGGTGTGGAATGGACGCTAGAGGCGGGCATCAGCCCCGGCCTCAATATCCTGTTCGGCAATCTGGGTGATACCAAGGAAACCCTACAAAAGGGCGTCGATTTCCTGATCAAGTATGATGATCAGGCGCAGCGGCGGACGATCCGTCCGGTTACGCCCTATCCCGGCTCGCCACTTTATCACATGGCGATCGAACAGGGACTATTGGACGGCCCGGCCGATTTTTATGAGAAAAAGCATCTGAATTCTGACCTCCTGTGCTGCAACTTCACGGAATTGACCGACGACGAGGTCTATGCCTGCCTGGAAGATGCCAACAAGCAGTTGGCGGAAAACTTCTTTGACAGCAACCGCGACAAGGCGATGGCGCAAATCGAGCATCTGTATCGCGAAAAAGACACCACCTTCCGCGGGTTCCGTCAGGGTGCGACATCACAAGGGAAGTCAAAGCCGGCGGCAGCCCTCACATTCGGTGCCGTCTCCGATTCTATGTAGAGGAGACAATCCACGGTTTTACGATTCTGTCTCGTCGGTTATTTTGGATTGCGTATCGCAAATTGCAGCATTTGGAATCTGATGCCTCTTACCATCGTGACTTATCATTTCGTCCGCGATCTGCGGAACAGCCGCTATCCAGCCATAAGGGGCAGGGATCTCGCGGAATTCAGGCAGCAAATCGACTATTTCGGACGCCACTATGAAATCGTTGATACCCATGATGTGGTTGGCGCCTGCAAGGGCGAGACGGACCTGCCTGACAACGCCCTCTGGTTGACCTTTGACGACGGCTATTTGGATCACTACACCAACGTCCTGCCTGTGCTGTTCGAACNCAAGATGCACGCGGCCTTCTTCCCCCCTGTTAANGCCGTCGTGCATGGTGAACTGCTGGATGTCAACAAGGTCCATTTTATTCGCGCCGCGGAAACCGACGCCTCNCTGATCATCAAGGAAATGAAGGCATTTATCGATGCCAACGGCGACCAGGACGGCATGAAAACTTTCCAGGCTTACTGGGACGAATTTGGCATACCGGTGCGGTACGACACGGCGGAAATATGGTTTATCAAGAAGGTGCTGCAATACGCACTGCCGGAGGCCAGCAGAAAAGTCCTGCTCGACGAGCTGTTTCAGACCTTTGTCTCGGTCGATCAAAAGGCCTTTGCCGGNGAATTGTACGCCTCGGAAGAGCAGTTGCGGATGATGNTTCAATGCGGCATGTATATTGGCGGNCATGGNGCGANGCACTACCGGTTTGACCAGCTTGACGCTGGGGAGCAGGAACGGGAAATCATCGACAGTCTTCATTTTCTGCGCCGCCTGGGCGCACCGACGGCGGATTGGGTAATGTGCTATCCCTATGGTGTGAGCGACGAAAATGCGCGGTCATTGTTGCGGCGGCATGGCTGTGCGGTGGGGGTGACCATNGCCGAAGGNATAGCGGATCCGGCGAATGATGATCCGATGCTGTTATCCCGCCTTGATACAATTGAGCTGCCCATCGCCTAGAGCAATTCCGATCCAAAGAGGGTCGCTTGGCGATTCAAAGTGATTGGAAAAATTGCTCAATTCTTAAGGGTCGGAGCATTCCCTATTCGGAAATGCTCTGGGGTCTTGCATCGCAATGGCCGAGGGCCTAAACGATCCATATAGTTCCATGGGAATCGGTGACTTATGAACCTTATTTCAGGCTTCCACATTGTCCTCCGCCGCCTCGTCGGGATGGTGACAAAGCCGGGCATGTTCGGCGTCATGACCTCAAAGTATTTTTTGGTTCTTGCCGCCCGCAATGACTATCCCAGATTGGCCGCTTGGCTGCTGGCCTGGCAGGTGCAAACCGTTTACGAGGCCAAGACGCCCGGCAAGCCGGTGGTTGCCTTGACGCTGCCGAAGAGCGGCTTCGCGGAAGATGTGCAAAACAGTATAGCCATGGATGGCCGTTTCAAGATTCTGCGTCTGCACCGCAAGGCCTTGAAGGTCATTGCCAATTATTTCTTCGGCGACCTGGTGGACGATAATAATTACCGCCAGGACGACGCCGCTATCACGGCCCGGAAACAGGCCTATCGAATTTTCATGATCGGGGTCTGCCGCCATTTGGTGCAGCGCCTGGAGCTGGACGTCGCCCTGACCGCCAACTTCAGCTTCTATGCCGAGCAGGAATTCGCCGCCGCCCTGGGTCATTTCGATATTCCCGTCGTGGCCATGCACAAGGAATGCATCAAGACGCCGGGTGTGGAGCCGTTTTACGAGGAAACCTACCGGGAACGAAAGATGCCGTTCCAGGGCCGACTGATCACCACCTATAACGAGATTGAGCGCCGTATAGAAATCAATGCCGGTGTTGCGCCCGCCGATCGTATCGTCGCCACCGGGGCGCCGAGGCTGGATCGTTTTCATCAATACCGGCGGGAACATGCCGGCCGGGATCAATCTCTCGATGGCCGGCCAACGGTTTTGTTCATGTCCTTCAACGACAGAACCGGCTGCCCCGTTCTTGGCCGGCGCGGCGATGACCGCTTCGAGGCTTTGGACCCGGAACTGGAAAAGATCAATTTTTCTAACCTGTCGCGCAACTGCCTTGGCGCCATGATCCGACTTGCCCGGGAATACCCAGAGATCCACGTCATCATCAAATCCAAAAATCATGTTCTGGCGGTGGAATCCTTGAATGCGGGTCTGGAAGACGATACCGGACTGCCCGAGAACCTGGAGGTCTTGGTTGGCGGCAACTCCTTTGATCTGATCGTCGGATCTGATGTGTTGTGCACCATTAACAGCGGTTCACTGTTCGAGGCGCTGGCGGCCAATGTGGAGGTGGTCTCGCCTCATTTCGACGAGGCGGCGACGCCTTTGGCCGCGCCGTTCATGGTCGATCTGGGCGCCTCGGCGACCCGGGCGAATTCGGCCGATGAACTGGTTAGCATGGTGGCCGAAAAGGCGCTTTCCCGGCCCGCGAAATCCCGTGGCGCGGAATTGAGCGAGGCCAGCCGCCAGGCGCTTGATCAATGGGTCAACAATTCCGACGGCAAGGCCGGCGAGCGGGTCAGCCGCGTCATCATGGAAATGGTCGACGAGAGGCGGCAACGGGCCGCCACGAAGGAAACCGCCCAGACCGGCGAAATTCAGACGGTCGGCGGCTAAGCCGTCTTCGCCACTTCCAGGTTCAACTCTTCGATCATCTGGTTGCGCATGACGAACTTCTGCACTTTGCCGGTGACGGTCATAGGGAATTCAGCGACGAACTTGATATAGCGCGGCACCTTGTAATGGGCGATCTGGCCACGGCAGAATTCCTTGATCTCGTCCTCGTGCGCCGTCTCGCCTTCGCGCAGGACGATCCAGGCGCATAGTTCCTCGACGAATTTCGGATCGGGCACGCCGATTACCTGCACATCCTGGATCTTGTCGTGACGGTAGAGATATTCCTCGATCTCGCGCGGGTAGACGTTCTCGCCGCCCCGGATCACCATGTCCTTGATGCGCCCGACCACGTTGCCGTAGCCGTATTCGTCCATGGTGCCTAGGTCGCCCGTATGCATCCAGCCCGCCGCATCAATGGATTCAGCCGTCCGTTCCTCGTCATCCCAATAGCCCAGCATGACGTTATAGCCACGGGTCAGGATCTCGCCGGTTTCGCCCGGTGCGACGATGCGGCCGTCTGCGTCGATGATCTTGCTTTCTACATGTGGCAGTGAACGGCCCACAGTGCCCACCTTACGCTCCAATTCATCGTCCACCGCTGTTTGGAAGCTGACAGGCGAGGTTTCCGTCATGCCATAGGCGATGGTGACCTCGGTCATGTTCATCTTGTCCACCACCTGCTTCATCACCTCGATGGGGCAGGGGGAGCCGGCCATGATGCCGCTGCGTAGTGAGGACAAGTCATAGCTGTCGAAATCTGCATGATCCAGGGCGGCGATAAACATGGTCGGTACGCCATAGAGGATCGTGCAGCGCTCTTCCTGAACCGCTTCCAGCACTTCCGTNGGATCAAAGCCTTCGCCGGGATAGACCATGGTGGCGCCGTGGGTGATACAGGCTAGATTGCCCATGACCATGCCGAAACAATGATANAAAGGCACCGGAATGCCCAGCCGGTCGCCTTCGACCATGCTGACGCCCTCACCCACGAAATAGCCGTTGTTAAGGATATTGTGATGGGTAAGCGTAGCGCCCTTGGGAAAGCCCGTGGTGCCGGAGGTGAATTGAATATTGATGGGGTCGTCGAACTGCAACTGCCCCGCCAGTTCAACCAACCGTTCCTTGTGACTATTGTTGCCCAAAACGGCAATGTCGGCGAAATTGTACATGCCCGNCGTGATNTCGTNGCCCATGCGGATCACGATANGCAGGTCGGGCAGTTTTTCNGACTGCAACTGGCCTAGTTCGGCGCTGTCGATTTCCGGCGCCAGGGCGCGGACCATTTCCACATAGTCGGAGGTCTTGAAGCTGGGCGAAATGATCAGCGCCTTGCAACCCACCTTGTTCAGGGCATATTCCAGTTCCGAAAGGCGATAGGCGGGATTGATGTTGACCAGGATCAGACCAGCCTTGGCCGTGGCGAATTGGCTGACCGCCCATTCGGCGGTGTTTTGCGACCAGATGCCAATGCGCTCACCCGGCTCTAAGCCCAGGGCCAGCAGTCCGGCGGCAAAGGCATCCACCGCTTCTTTAAGCTGGGCAAAGGTCCAGCGCACATTCTGATGGCGCACTACCAAGGCCTCTTGGTCGGCCCAGCGCGCGGCGGCATTGTCGAAATGTACGCCGATGGTCTCACCGATCAGCGCTACCGCGCTTGCGCCATGGCTATAACTTTGCGTCAGCTTTTCCATCACATATCTCCCGATGCATTCGCCGGTCGTTAAAGCTGGCAACCTTGCCATGTTGAGGCGGATTTGTCAGCCCGTAGCCTTGGCCATCACGGTTGCCATGCGACGCGAAAACGCCGCCGCGTCCGGCAGGGCCTCGCCTTCGATAATGCGGGCCTGATCCAGCAACAAAAAGGCCAGATCGGCCAGATCATCCGCCGCGCCGCCTTTGGCGGCCGCGCCGGCCATGTTCTTGATCAGGCCGTGCTTGGGGTTGATTTCCAATATCCGCACGGAGTCGGTGTTGAGCTGGTTGTGCGCCTTCAACATCCGCTCCAGGCGCATATCCATATCGCCGTCATCGGCGACCAGGCAAACGGCGCTGTCGGTCAGGCGGTCCGTGGTCCGGACATCCTTGACGGTCTCACCTAGGGTCTGCTTGATCAAAGCGATCAGCGTGGCCAGTTCACTATCGCCGGCGGGTTCTANTTCGTCCGTCTCGTCCTTGGGCGGTTCCTGGCCCAAATTGGACAGATCCGCGGCGCCTCGGGTGGCCGATGTCAGGGCATGGCCTTCGTATTCAAATACCGCCGAGAGCCAGAAATCATCAACCGGGTCGGATAGCAGCAACACCTCGGCCCCACGGGCGCGGAAGCCTTCCAGATGGGGGCTGGTCCCCAGCGTTTGTTGGTCATCGCCGGTGATGTAATAAATCGCTTCCTGCCCCTCTTTCATGCGGGCGACATAGTCCTTCAGGCTGACCAGATCCTCCCCGGCGGTGGAGCGGAAACGCACTAGTTCCAGCAAATCGGCCTGGCGTTCGTGGTCCTCGTACAGGCCTTCTTTTAGAACGGAGCCGAAATTTTCCCAGAATTCAGCGTATTTTTCAGGCTCCTTCTCGGCCTTCTTGCCCAATTCCGTTAGTACACGGCGGGTCACGGCTTGGTTCATGTGGCGTATCAACGGGCTGTTCTGCAGCATCTCGCGGGAGATGTTCAGGGGTAGATCCTCGCTGTCCACGATGCCGCGTAAAAAGCGCAGATACGAAGGGATCAAGCCTTCCGCCTCGTCCGTGATGAAGACTCGGCGCACGTAAAGCTTAACAGCGTGCCTGCGGGCGGGGTCGAACAGATCGAACGGCCGGCGCGTGGGTACGAATAGCAGGCCGGTGTATTCGATCTTGCCCTCGGCCTTGTAATGGATGTTTAGCCAGGGATCGTCCATGGCGTGGCCGACGTGGTGATAGAATTCGGTATATTGCTCGTCGGTGATCTCGCTTTTTGGCCGGCTCCAGATGGCGGAGGCCTCGTTGGCGGCGGTTTCCTCTCCATCATCGATGGTCAGCAAAATTGGTAGTGCGATGTGGTCGGAATATTTCTTTACCACGGTTTGCAGGCGCTGCTCTTCCAGCCATTCGTCCTCACCTTCCTTCAGGTGGATGACAATCTTGGTGCCCCGGCCCTCGCGCGCCCCTTCGTTGATGGTGAACTCGCCCAGACCGTCTGAGGTCCAGACCCAGGCAGCATCGTCACCGGCCCGGCGCGAGGTCACCTCGACCTTGTCGGCGATCATGAAGACAGAATAGAAGCCGACCCCGAACTGGCCGATCATCTGCATGTCCTCGGCCTGATCGCCGCTTAGATTATCCATGAAGGCGGACGTTCCCGAGCGCGCGATGGTGCCCAGGTCAGAGATCAAACCATCGCGGTCCATGCCGATGCCGTTGTCGGACAAGGACAGGGTGCGGGCTTCCTTGTCGACATTGATCTGGACCTTGAAATCCGGATCGTCGCCTAGGATTTCCGGCTCGGTGATAGAGAGATAGCGGGCCTTGTCACAGGCGTCCGAGGCATTGGAAATCAATTCCCGCAGGAAGATTTCCTTGTCGGAATACACTGAGTTGACCATCAATCGTAAAAGCTTTGCCACTTCGGTCTGGAAGGAGAGTGTTTCCTCGCTCATAACGGATCGTCCCTATTCTTTGCTGCTGTCTTTGTCTTCAATCATCAGGGTGGAGGCCTCGGTCATAAAATCCTTGGCCTTGTATTCCGGCAGAATGTAGGCCCAGGGGCTGTAGCGTTTGTTGATTTCCACTACCTCTGCCCTGGCCTCGTCCGCGCTTTTCATGGCTTTCTTTTGCTTTTCCGTCAGGCCGTCCAGTTGGATGTTGGACGCATCGAAACTGGCCGAGAGGTTCAGCCAATGGCCGTCCTTGCCTTTTAGGACCAATAAATTCAAAGTGACGCCGTCAAAGGTCTCGAACAGGGCCCGATGCGCATCCGTAAAATCGACCTTGTCGGCCCGGCGTACGTCTTCAAAACTTAGGAAGCCCAGGGCCGAACCTAGGGCATTGCCGGCGGTGGCGCTCAACGGTTTCATGCCCGGCGGAATATTGGCAATCTTGAAATCCCGGCTATCGGGGTCCGTGCGGACGACACCGGCCCGGCTGCCATCCGGCTGGACCGTGCTGGCGGCGCGCACCCGTTTTCGGGCAATCGTGGGCATGCTGTCATCCAGCCAACGGTCGATGCTTTCCAGCACCTCAACCCGGCCCGACGCCAGATAGCTCTGTCCGTCGTCAAGGCGGCGGACGTAATAGATGCCGTCTTCATTCTCGGTTGGGGCGACCTTGGTCTTGCCAACGATAATGGCGGCAACGGTCTCGTTGGCATCGTTGCCCAGCGAGATGGCCGTGCCACGCCCACCATCTTTTGGCGTCTTCAAGAACAGCTTGTGGTGCAAGGTCGGTTTGGCGGTCTTGGCTTCCAACAGGCGCATTTGGGCGATGCCGACGACGGCCTGTTTGATGGTCGTGAACTTGACCGGATAGCCGTCACGTTCCTCCACCTGCCATTTTCCGTCCGTCGCTCGGCGAATGGTAAAAGCCAGCTTTGGCGTATGCACATTGATGCGAGTGATATCATTGACCTGGTCGACTAGGTTCGGGAACAGGCTGGCGGGCGGAGCGCTGGACGCTGTGGCGCGGCCCCGCTCCACGGTCGACCACATGGCGGCGCCCACCGACAGGGCGGTGAGCACGGTTAAAAGTGCAAATGGCTTGGCTTTCATGAACTCTCTCCCACGTCTCAGCTTCGCGCCGCATTCGCGTCCGCGCCGCGTCGCCGCCGGCGTAGCCCGAACAGGGCCAGAACAGCGGCGATCAAGGCCACCGCCAAGGGCATCAGGCCTACGTTGGCAAATTTTAAACGGCTCTCCAATCCATCAATCTCGCGGTTCAGATTGTGCTGGACGTCGCGCAACTGTTTGCGTGTCTGCGACACCTGGCTCCTGACCGATTGAATTTCGTGCTGTTGCTGCGGCGTCAACAAGCCACCGCCGCTGGCCTGGGCCCTGGATTCAAGCTCGGCTATGCGTTTCTTGCTCTCTTCCAGGCTTTCCTTCAGTTTGCGTTCCTCGGCCAGGAATTTCTGCTCCGCCGCCCGGCGCATGGTCTCAACCACAACGAACGGCCGGGTCGATTTGCCCCGGCTGCGCAGGCCGATCAGGTCGGAGGAGCCGGACAGATTGTCCAGGGCATTGACGACGAAATCCGCGTTGGCCGCGATGGGTACGATCATTTCCTGGCCCATCAGGTTCCGTTTGCGCAGCCAGAACTGATCGTGAAGCAAATCACTATCGGCCACGACAATGACACTGATCGGACCGCTGCTGTCTTTCATATGGGCTGCTTTCCGCTTCTCGGCAACCTTCCCGTTTTGGTCCTTGGGCGGGCCGTCGGGGAAAGCCGATTTGGCGTTGCCGGAAAGACGGGCCGCGATGGTGTGGCGTTCGCCATCCGGTTTGAATAGCTTCAGCAAACGGTCCGGCGCGGGGCCGAAGCGGATCAGATTGGTCTCCATGGCCATGGCCTGGGTGCCTGTGGAAATCAGCGGTGTGACCTTGATGCCGGTATCGGGCAGTGTCTTTACGGTGCCGGCATTGGCCATGATCAAGGGGCCAAGATCGGCGGTGACCACATCGTCGGGGTTTAGGTTCCCTGCCGCCAATTGCAGCCAGACCAGATAACGGACGACGCGGGTTTGCCCGCCCTGGCCGGCATTGACCTGTTGTGAAGCATCAAAATCGCCGATCACATGATCCGTCGGGACGGAGACACCCCAGGTGTTCAACAGTTTATCAAGCGTGGAAGAGGCCAGCGCCGCGCCCTGTTGTCCCTTTCCCCTTTGCGCCCGCGCGGTAACCTCGGAATATGGATCGACAAAAACCAAGGCCCGGCCGCCGGCCAGGACGAACTGGTCAATGGCGTACAGGGCATGTTCATCCAGGCCCAGGGGATGGGTGATCAACAAAATATCAATGCCGGGCGGAATGATGCCCTGGTTTGCATTAAGGGTACGCAGAGCAAAGGTATCGCGGATCGCCCCGATAATGGCCCAGGGTTGCGGACCGCCGCTGAAACGCATCATCGGCGAGGCATCCGGGTTCATCTGCAAACCGCTGATCAGGCCGACAACAGGCTTTTTCGGATCGCTCAAATTGAACA
The DNA here is from genome assembly GCA_002731375.1 of Rhodospirillaceae bacterium. Lineage (GTDB taxonomy): Bacteria > Pseudomonadota > Alphaproteobacteria. The sequence goes on from PCBT01000037.1 coordinate 25,841, forward strand.
GCATCCGCGTCAGGTCGTATTCCAGGAAGGCTTCCTTCTCGCGGCTGAAGAACGGCACTACTTGCCGGTCATCAATGGTATTGGTGGCGACCAGGCCGAAATAGATGCTGTCGCCCGTGCCCAAGGGCACCGCCTGTACGCCAAGGCGAACCGCATCATCCTCGGCCTCGGTGAAGGGTTCGGGATCGATCACTTCCAGGTGGACCTTGCCGCCCGAGAGATTGACATATTCTTCCAACAGTTCCCGCACCCGCAAGCCGTAGGATTTGATGTTGGGCAACTGGATCGCCAGTTTTTCCGAAAAATAGAAGCGCAGGCGGATCGGTTCCGGGATCTCGCCAAGGATGCGTTTCGATCCCGCGCTCAAGGTGTACAGGCCGTTCTCGGTCAGATCGAGGCGGGCTGAGCGCAGGCTGTTGGATGCGAAGATATTGACACTGAGAAACAGGATCGCGGCTAGGCCAAGGGCCAGAACGGAGATGGTTGAACGGTTCATTTTTCTAAGCCCCTCAACTGGCTTTTTTCAGATCGACGATCAGCAGATTTGCGAATAGCCAAAGCAGGATCAGCGAGATGAAATAGATCAAATCCCGCGCATCAATGACGCCGTTCTGAATGGCGTTGAAGTGGGTCAGGAAACTGAACGAGGCGACTGCGTCCAACAACGGCTGCGGCGCCCAGGCGGTGAAAAAGTCCAACACGATGGGCGCGCCCGATACCGTGAACAGAAAACACACTACCACCGAGATGACGAAGGCGATGACCTGATTTTTCGTTGCCGCCGAAATGCAGGCCCCGATAGCCAGATAGCCCCCGGCCATCAGCATGCTGCCAACGTAGGATGCCACAATGACGCCATGGTCGGGCTGGCCCAGATAGCTGACGGTCAGCCACATTGGAAAGGTCAGGCCCAGGGCGATGCCGATGAAGAACCAGGCGGCCAGGAATTTTCCCAACACCGTGGACCATAGGGACAGGGGCAGGCTTAGTAACAGCTCGATTGAGCCGGACTTGCGTTCCTCGGCCCACAGGCGCATGGCGATGGCTGGCACCAGGAACAGGTACAACCAGGGATGAAAGTTGAAAAATGGCTTTAGATCCGCCTGCCCGCGGATGAAAAAGCTGCCCATGTAGAAGGTGAAGATGCCTGTCAGGAACAGAAAAATCACGATGAAGATATAAGCCAGGGGCGTATTGAAATAGCCCTTCAATTCGCGCCGGAATACGGCCCAGGTGGTCGCCATTATGCAGCCTCCCTTTCTTTGCCGTCCCCGGTCTTGTTATTGGGGGCCTTGGCACCGGTAATATTGCGGAAGACTTCATCTAGGCGCGGCTGCTCCACCGACAAGCGCGAAGTTGACCAGCCCCGCTGTTTAATCAGATCGGCGACCTCGGCCACGATGGCTTGACCGCCGCTGGGATAGATTCGATAACGCGCACCCTGCAGTTCTTCAACCTGGGCTGCACCGGCCAGGGCCCTCAAGGCCTCGGCGACGCCGTCATTCTGACATTCGATTAGTACGGCGTTGTGGTAAGGGGATTGGCTTTCCAACTCGGCCGGGGTGCCGTCGGCGACGATGCGGCCTTCGGCGATGATCATGGCCCGGCTGCAGACGGCATCGACCTCTTCAAGAATATGGGTCGAGATGACGATGGCCTTTTCCTTGGCCATGTCCGCGATTAGGCCGCGGACTTCATGTTTCTGGTTCGGGTCCAGGCCGTCGGTTGGCTCGTCAAGCACCAGCACGGGTGGATCATGCAGGATTGCTTGGGCCACCCCGNCCCGCCGCTTAAAACCCTTGGATAGGGTCTCGATCGGTTGCCGCAGGACCGCTTCGAGGTGCACGTTGGCAATGACATAGTCCAGCCGCCGCCGCCGGGTTCGCGCATCCAGACCGCGCACATCGGCAATGAAATTCAAAAAGCCGATCGGCGTCATGTCCGGGTAGGCCGGCGCGCCTTCCGGCAGATAGCCGATATTCGACTTGGCCGCGATGGGATCTTCGTCCACGTCATGGTCCGCCACCCGGACCGCGCCCGCGGTTGGCGTCATGAAACCGGTTATCATCTTCATGGTGGTCGACTTGCCGGCCCCATTGGGGCCCAGAAAACCAAGAACCTGCCCCTTGGGCACATTGAAGCTGACGCCGTCCACGGCGGTCAGGTGGCCAAATTTTTTGACCAGGCCGTCTACTTCGATCATCCAATCCATGGATTGCTGCGCCTCTTTTGCCTGTATTTTGTGTGATGTGTTTTCGTTGGCGTGAATTTGGCCTGTTAAATAGTCGTTCAGCCCATATCCTTCAAGAGTATTTGCGTAATAGTGGCGCGGCCCTGTAAATTGCCGTGGGGAAGGAAAATGGGGTTGGCGATGACAACATCCAGTGAAATCAACGGCGCATTGCGCAGGGTGGTCTCGCCCTGTGCCGGGGTCTGTGTTCTGCATACGGAAAGCAAGCTGTGCCTGGGCTGCTACCGCACCATTGCCGAGATTTCCCATTGGCAGAATATGAGCGCGACCGAGCAGCATCGCGTCATGGCCAAAATCGCCGTACGGCGCGCGGAGGACAGGTGTGAATGACGATGGCTTAGTTTTCTCGCCGTTTCGAAATCTGCATCAACCAGATACCACCCAGGACCAGGGCGCCGCCCAGTAATTGCACCGGGGTCATGACTTCGCCGAACAGCAGATAGGCCGCGCTGATCGAAATCAGCGGCTGGGCGTTGGTGAACATGGCCGACCGCATGGCGCCGATATAGCTCAGGCCTAGGAAATACGCCGGCACGGAGCTGGCTTGTAGCAGCACGACCGCCGATAAACCGCCCCAACCTGCCGCACTGACCGGCCAGGCGATGCTGCCGAAACTCAGGCATAGGACCAACAACACCGCGGCGGCGACCAGGGCCATGTGGGTAGTTATCACTATTGGATCATGCTCCTGCATGCTCCTGACCAGCCAGACCGCGTTCCAGGCCGCCGCCATGCCCGCGCCGAGCGCCAGGGCTACGCCGCGCAGATCGACGACATCCAACGATACACCCAACATCAGGGCCAGGCCAAGAAAGGCCATGGCGACGGCGATTAGGCTGGCTGGTCCCAGGCGTTCGCGCAGCATGACGATATTCAGCACCGCAATCATCGGCGGGTAGGTGAAGAACAGCAGCACCGCCAGTCCGACCGAGATAAATTCGACGGCGCCAACGTGGCCATAGAACATCATGGCCATCAGCGCACCCAGCCCGACGCAATGGCCCCAGGCCCGCCAAGGCAGGGCCAGCGCGCGGCCGCTGAGCAGGCAGAATAGAGGCAGGCCAACCGCCATCAGACAGGCCCGCGTGGCGGCCACGGTAATGCCATTGCCGCCGCCCTCATACGCATAGCGGGACAAGGGTACCGCCAGGCCTAACCCCACAGCCGCCAGCACCGCCAGGGTAATGCCCAGCGAGTTTCTGCGCGCCTCAATCAAAGGTACCGGCTCCTAGTATCCAACCTTCCTCCGCCTCGGCCACCGCGCGGGCCTGAGTGCTGAGATTGTCGGGGCCACGCAAATCACCAGCCAATTCGCCCCGCGCATCACGGGCGGCCAGATGCCGGGCGATGGTTTCCACCTGGACTGCATCCTTAATCTCATTCTTTCCGGCCTTGATTTTCAGGATGGAGGGATAAACCTCGGCCAGGATGATCCGCCAGGACCGCGTGTGCGGCGGTGGGCCCAGGCCAGTTTCAAAGGGCCAGACCAGTGTTTGCGCCGCTAGCTCCGGGGCATCGTGCAGAGCCTTCAGGACAGGTATCCCCATCAGGCTTTGTGAGCCGACGGAGCCGGTTGTGTAAAGCTTCCAACAAGGCTGGCTGCGCGGTAACCAGGTTTCGCAATGTCGCCGTTCCGGGTGTTTTTCGTCATAGGCATGGGTCTTGCGGGCCGACAGGGTGGCGCTTTGGCGGTGGCCCGGGCAGCCCCAGAATGGAAACGGCCTGCCGGAAATGCGTTTGTTTAGCGCCGCCGCGATTTCAAACCGGTTGTTGCCGTTGTCCGCGCCATCCCGGATCAGCCCATCCAAGCCGTCCCAGACCGCGCGCCATGCTGGACCTTGGAAACCGGCGGGGCGGGCGAATCCAGCCGGATAGCCATTGGGAAAATCAAACCCCGCCAAGACGCGCTGCCCTTTTGCGGATAAATCCTTCAAAATCGCTGCAATTTCCATCCGCGCTTCACTGCGTGTGGCTGGGTTAGCAAGGTATTTGCGCCGAAATTTGTCTCCGCTCCGCTGTATCAGGCAATACCATATGCTGTCGACGCCCTGTTTTGGCGTTGCATTGGCGCTCCAGTCCACGATCAGGTAGGCATCGAAAATGGGGCGGTCTTCGCTAATTGGTCAATGCCTCGAACGTGGTTGGAGCCTTGCGCTGTACGCGGAAGCCATCGCGCTCTATTTCCAGTACTGCCATGCCCCGTTCCGCCACGCCGTTGGGGTCAAAGCGGAAGATGCCGTCGCTGCCGACGAAGCCATCGGGATTAGTGATGGCGCGGGTCGAGAAATTCGGTCCCCCGGCCTCCTGGCTTAGAACGGCGGCCAGGGCCACGGCGTCAAAGGCAAGGGAGGCGAGGCGGGGTGGTTTGTGGCCAAAAACTTTTTCAAAGCGGTTGCTGAAATCGGCGGTCGCCTCCCTATCCGCGCCGGCGAACCAGCCGCCCAGTAGGGCCGGCTCCAGCCGGACCTTTGGATCATCCCAGCGACCAGTGCCGAGCAGCTGGATTTCGGCCGTGTCGATGTCATAGTAGGGCAGTAACGGCGCCAGGGATGTCAGCAGCTCGCCGCCTTCGGGCAGCAATACCGCGTCATAGTCCAGATCACCCAGAGTGTCGTGTTTCTTCAACGCCTGCAGCATGCGTTGGGTGGTGTTGCCCCCTGTTTTCTTCAATTCCTTGCGCCGGGTCAGCAGGGCCCGACGGCGAAGGTGATAGTTTGCCAGGCGTTTTACCGACTTATCCAGACCCTTGCCATCGGGGGAGTAGAACTCGGACCGGGCCAGTTCGGCGCCATGGCGCAGGACGGCCTTCCGCGCTGCGAACAGGACCGCGTGGCCGTAACGATCATCGGGGGCCAGGACCGCAATCCGGCGCAAGCCACGGGCGGCGGCAAAACCGATCACCGCCTCGACCTCCTGGCTTGGCGCGAAGCTTAACAAATAGACGCCGTTGCCCGCGACACGGCGGTCGGATGAAAAGGCGATCATGGACAGGCCCCTGGCGCGGGTGATCGCAGCGGTCGCCTCGACCGACGTATTGAACAGTGGTCCCAAAATGATTTCCGCGCCCTCACCGACCAATTCCGCGGCCGCCTGGCTGGCGCCTTCTGGCGTGCCGCCGGTATCCCGTGGCATCAGCAGCAGACGATCGTCGCCAATATCGAACAGCGCCAGCATGGCCGCGTTCAACATGGCCCAGCCCAATCCGGTAGCACCGTGGGCGCCGCTCAACGGGAGCAGCAGGCCGACGCGGGTCGGCTGGCCTTCGATGCCGGATGGAGGCTTAAGGTCTGGCGCGGCCTGCACGGTTACCTCCTGTGGCGGTGGTGCCGGAAGCATGATGGCCGCGCGCGCGGGCGGCTTCGTGGTGCTTGGCGGAGCGGCGATTTGTTCCTGGGGGGGCTGTTTTTTTGCTTCTGTCTTGGGGCTTACTACTGGCACACTGTTGGGCGTGGGCGGCGTTTGGGCGCAACCCCACAAAATGGCGAACGGGAATAGCAAACATGCGGCCAGAACACGGGTCCGGGGCAGGGTCTGAAACAGAGCTTGAAACGGGGCCTGAAATAGATGCCGAAAAGGGTCCAAGCGATACGTCCTCTCGAATGTCCGGCGACGGCACTCAATCTAGTGTGCGCGCAGCGAGGGGTAAAGCCGTGCCGGCAACCTTCTCGCCGGGCTTGTATGTGGTTGCCACGCCAATTGGCAATGCCCGTGATATAACCTTACGGGCATTGGACCTGTTGGCCAGCGCCGATATCATTGCCTGCGAGGATACACGGGTCACCCGTAAGCTGTTGCTTATTCATGGCATCGAGACCCCGACCTTGGCCTATCATGATCATAACGCTGCCCGCATGCGGCCTCGTCTCATGGAGCGCCTGAATAAGGGCGAAATCGTGGCGTTGGTCAGTGATGCTGGTACGCCGCTGATCTCGGACCCTGGATATCGACTGGTAAACGAGGTTCGGGCGGCGGATATTGCCGTCACTGCCCTGCCAGGTGCCTCGGCGCCCATGGCGGCCCTGGCCAGCGCTGGGTTGCCGACCAACAAGTTTCTTTTTGCCGGCTTTCTGCCCGGAAAATCCTTGGCCCGCCGCCGGGCTTTGGCTGAATTGGCGGCGGTCCCGGCCACCTTGGTTTTTTTCGAGGCAGCGCCCCGCTTGGCCGCCTCCCTGGTTGATATGGGGCTAGAATTGGGGCCGCGCGCGGCGGCGGTCTTGCGGGAGTTGACCAAGAAATTCGAAGAAGCCCGCCATGGTGCGTTATCGGAACTGGCGGCGCACTATCAGGCGGCGGGGCCGCCAAAGGGCGAAATTGTTGTTCTGGTGGCCCCACCCGGCGATCAGGCCGAGAGCCTGGAACCAGCGGAAATCGATGCCATGCTGCAGGCGGCATTGGGGCAGGGTAGTGTCAAGGATGCCGCCAAGGCCTTGGCGGAACGGACGGGCCTGCCCAGGCGAGATCTTTACAACCGGGCCCTGAAATTGCGCGATGGGGAATTGCCTGACGGGGGCACGGAGAAGGACTCGTCCTTGTCGAAAGGAAGCCGGTAGTTTTGGTCAAATTCGGCGAATCGGCCCTGAAACTGCGTCAACGCGCCTACCGTGCCGGGCGCAGGGCGAAGATGATCGCGGCGGCAGTGTTGCGTCTGAAGGGTTACCGCATTTTGGCCCCAGATTATCGTGCAGGCGTTGGTGAATTGGATATAATGGCCTGGCGGGGCCGGTTGCTGGTGGTGATCGAGGTGAAGCGGCGGCGCGGCAGCAACGGCGCATCGCACGGGTGGCGAAGGCGTACGTGGCTCGGCATTCAGGACTTGGTGAGCTGGATATCCGTTTCGATGTTATCGTGGTGGTGCCCCATCGTCCGCCAAGGCATTTAAAGAATGCCTGGCGGTCGGACGGTGTGTAAATGGAAGCGATGTAACTCGAAATGAGTTGGACAGAGATTTGGAAGAGGTGTTTGGATGAAACCGTGGGCGACTAGAAAGCTTGGCCTGGGTCTGGTTTTAACGGTGCTGGCGGCTGGCGCGGCGACGGGTCTGGGCGGTTGCGCCTCTGTGGTTATCGGGGCAGGAGCGACGACCGGTATCGCAGTGGCGCAGGAACGCGCAATCGGGCAGGCGGTGAACGATGCCACGATCACGGTGGAGATCAATCACCAGCTGTTCCAGAAATCTGAAATCCTGTTCCGGGATGTCGATGTGGAGGTCGTGGAAGGCAGAGTGCTGTTGACCGGCAACGTAAAAAATCCTGAGGACCGCGTCGAGGTTGCCCGGCTGACCTGGCAGGCCAAGGGCGTGCGCGAGGTTTTGAACGAGCTGAAAATCAATGATCAAAGCTCTTTGCGCGACTATGCCAAGGATGTCTGGATTACCACCCAATTGAAGGTAAAACTTCTTGGCGATACGGACATTTCGGCCATCAACTATTCCGTAGATACCCTGAACGGTGTGGTTTACCTCTTTGGCATCGCGCAAAGCCAGGTGGAGCTGGACCGCGCCACGGGTCATGCCCGCAACATCAAGGGCGTGACCAAGGTGGTCAGCCACGTGATATTGAAGACTGATCCCAAGCGGAATTCGTAAGCCGCATAAATTCCGAGCGTAGTAGAGGAGCCGCCATGAGCCTTGCTGTGGCCATTCAGATGGATGCGATCGAACCCATCGATATCAACGCCGACAGCACCTTCGCCCTGGCCGAGGAGGCGCAAGCCCGCGGGCATCGCCTATTCCATTATCTGGTCAAGGATCTGAGTTTGAAAACAGGCCGGGTGATGGCCTGGGGGCGGAGCCTGGAAGTCCGCCGCGAGGAAGGCAATCATGCCACCCTGGGGCCGCTTGAGGAACTGGACCTGGCCGAAATGGATGTGGTCCTGATGCGCCAGGATCCACCGTTCGATATGGCCTATATCACTGCCACTCATATTCTAGAGCATATACATCCCAAGACCTTGGTGGTGAATGATCCCGCCTCGGTCCGCAATGCGCCGGAAAAGCTGTTCGTGACCCATTTCCCCGATCTGATGCCGCCGACCCTGATCACCGCCAACGCGGACGAGATTCAGGCCTTTCGTGCCGAGCACAAGGACATCATCGTCAAGCCGCTGTTTGGCAACGGCGGCGCCGGGGTCTTTCATATCAAGCCGGACGATGAAAATCTTTCATCCTTGATCGAAATGTTTACCGAACAATCACGCGAACCCATCATCGCCCAAGGCTATTTGCCGGCGGTGCGCCTGGGGGACAAGCGGGTCATTCTGGTCGACGGCGAAGCGGTCGGCGGTATCAATCGGGTGCCGGCGGAGGGCGAGGCGCGCTCCAACATGCATGTGGGCGGCACACCCCTAAAGACCGAGTTAACGCCGCGCGACCTGGAAATCTGCGCCGCCATCGGCCCGGTTTTGAAAGAACAGGGCATGATTTTCGTCGGTATCGACGTGATCGGCGACTACATGACGGAAATCAACGTCACCTCGCCCACTGGCATCCAGGAATGCGGCCGTTTCGACGGCAGCAATCTGGCTGGTTCCATCTGGGACGCCATTGAAAGCAAACGGTAGGCGTTTCGGTGCTGTTCCATGAGTGAAAAGCGCAGCAAACAGCAGTCCTGGGAAGAGCGCTATGCGGGTGAGAATTATCTTTTCGGTACCGAACCGAATGATTTCCTGGCCGAGGAAGCGGCCCGCCTTGTGCCGGGCCAGCGTGCTCTGGCCGTGGCCGATGGCGAGGGCCGCAACGGCGTCTGGCTGGCCGGGAAGGGCCTGGACGTACTCTCGGTCGATTTTTCCGCCAATGCCCTGGTCAAGGCACGTGCCCTGGCCGCTGAGCGTGGCCTGACTATCAAGACCGAGCAGGCGGACCTGTTTGCCTGGGACTGGCCCGTTGCCGCCTTCGATCTGGCGGTGGCGTTTTTTATCCAGCCGGGCAGGGCCCAGCAGCGGATTTTGTTCGCCGCCATGCTCGCTGCACTGAAGCCTGGCGGCATGCTGATCTTCGAGGCCCATGCCAAGGCACAAGCGGCGTCCGAATTCGGCGGCCCGGACAACCCGGATCACCTCTATTCCGCCGCCACAGTCCGCGAAGCGCTCGCAGGGGTCGAGGCCGAGATCGTGATATTGGAGGAAAAAACCATTATTCGCCGCGGCGGCCGCCATCCCGGCAAACCAGCCGCCGTCGTGCGCCTGATCGCCCGGCGTTCGGTCTAAAGGGGCAGCAGGTCGGCGAGATTATCCACGACGCATCAGCGAAGATTGGGAACCATAAATTCAGTCCGAATTTCCTGCTGGCCGAATGGGAGCTGGTGGTGGATGCGTGGCAATTGGAAACCTGGGAAGATTATCGCGATGTGGCGCGGCTGGGTCGTTCCCATACCACCGTTACTGCTTGCGCCAACGGTAATACGTCTGCTCAACGACACCGATCTCCCGGATCGCATCGATCCGCCTCTTCCCTTGCCCGACAAGCACATCAACCTGCCGCAGCATCGTCACTATTTCTTCTGGCTTGGAACGTTTGTTCGCCATCTTTGATCCTCCTTCAACTAACTATAAAGGTGGGCCACTTTTTCGGGGGAAGGCCAGCGCGACAGACTGACGATCTTTCAAAACTTGGAGACGTTGCCAGGCTCTTCCACTAGATTGAGTGGGCTGATTTTGTGTTTGATGATCTTTTCACTATTCTGATGCATGTGGGTTGCTTTTTGTTTGTGTCGCGATGGTTTAGTTTGCACCGCTATCAAAACCGGTAAGCCCTCACTTCTTAACAGGGAGAATGTCGGATCAAGTCTCAACTACTACAGAGCAAAAAGCTTAAGTATCTAGCAATTTTTGCAGGTATAGTCTTTGTCGCAATAGTCACTTTCACAAGCGTGTTATATTTTTCACACTCCGCGCGTCAGAAGTTTCTCGGGGGCACCGTCTACGCTGGCATCGCGTATGGGTATAATGAACTCCGTCCATATGCCAATTTTGGAAATACCGCCTCTTGCATTGAGGACCTGAAAACACAAGCCCTGGAGTTCAGTCCTGTTACAAAATTTCGAACACAGTCTTGTGTTGTGGAACATGGCATCCACATCACACTAATCGGTGAGGCTATGCTGTTCCCCCCCGCGATTACCACATGTTCGTTGGCAAAATCCCTAATTGCATGGGAGAAACAAATCCAAAACAGCGCCAGAAAACTACTTAATGGCAAAATAAAAAAAATCCACCATATCGGAACTTACAATTGCCGATCGGGACCAATGCCAAAAGTGCTTAGCGAGCACGCCTATGCCAATGCGATAGATGTTACCGGAATTACAACCGATGCCGAAATTTTTATTAGCATCAGAGACGATTGGCATGGTGATGCCAAGGAGGCTTTATTTGTGAGGGCCATTGCCACTAATGCTTGTCAGCCGTTTTCTTTGGTCTTAACCCCAAACTCCAATGAAGCGCATGCGGATCATATTCATTTGGATAACGGACTGTATCTTGGTGGTGACTGTTGATCCATAGTGAGGCGACCATCAGACGCACAAAGGGGCCTTTTTAGCGGATACGCGAATTAGGCTCTTGCGGCGTCTAGCTATCGCCATCCCGTAATTTTGTGGCAGCGGTGGAATCAGTCCCGAATAGAACAATTATTTTGCCCTGCCATTTTTTGACCAATATTTTTTTCTATTAAGGTCAAATCTAATTTCTAAATGATCCTGTCAAAAGACCAAATTTGTTGACGCATTTGACATAGGTGATAAGAAAATTCATGAATTTATTGAAGGTACTATACAGTCGACAATGTTCAATTCCATTTGAAGGGATTGAGAGACTCTACTGGAAGTAAATGACAACGCGCCCAAGGCCATTGGAGCTGTATTGCGAAATCGGACCCTTTCCTAACTTATTGGTTAGATACCGTCCTCATAGAAAAGAATAGGACCGAGCCTATTGCAAATTTTGTCTCGAGTGTTCAGATATTGAATTACCCAAATGCCATTTGAGTGTGCGAATATGGAAAAGAACCAAATTCAAGCCTTGATTGATCGACACTTGAAATTTTACCAAACCCTCAATGATGGGTCACGGAAACCAGACACTGCGGCGCAAGTGCATTTTGTGAAAGTATGCCGGGGTGCATTGCTGCCCGAGACAGATCATGAACGAGCCTACATGGCGTATCGCCAAAGCAAAGCTAAACAGGAATACAATACCGAAGAGCCGGCAATTAGATCGAAGCCAACAGTTGGACAGAAGCCTCGACCTGCGTACAAGAAACCACCGCTAAGAACCTTTGCACAACCCCAGCCAAATCGCAGTCAAGCAGCAGGGACGAAACCGGTCTCTCAGCCAAACTGGAAGCGCTTCATCGATGAGCCACTAGGGACGCGCGACGATTTTAGAAAAGACTCGGCCGGAAATAAAAATCGGGCCAGGTATCCAAAATAGGAATATCGTCGGATTAAGAAGCCCCCAACTGGAAGCATAACAGTGTTNTTTAATGGCAATNATTACTGCCTATTTTGTAACCCACCAATTTTACCTCTNCAGGCCTGAACTCAAAGATTTTCAGCGTTGTTCGTGACCGATATTGAGTTTTTCTCTGCCTGACAATAATTCGGGTGCTTTTGCTGNTGTCTTCCAAGTCTTTGAAATGTCGGCATAGCTTGTGCACATCGTCAATTTGCTTACCGTCGACGCTAACCAAATAATCAAAATAACTCAGACCGGCCAAATCCCCGATCGATGCGTTTTCAATGGCGTGGACGATCATTCGCTGTTTGGGGTTCGTTAATTCGTCATCCCGAAGGGGCCATGGGGCAATGACCAAGCCAGAAACGGCGACACCTCTTCGGTCAAGAGGATTGGGCACGGTCCGGAGGTTTACGGCTACCTTTATCTCTTGACCATTTCTCTGGATCAGAAGCCGGGCATAACCCTTAAGCCCCCTCAGGGCATCAATAAGGTCGGCCAGATTTTTTAGTCCCACATTTTCATCAGCGATGAAAGCAATAATCCGGTCACCCTGTTCAAGGGGCCACTTGACGGTATGTTGGCGATAAATGTGAACGACGTTTAAGCCCTCAGTGCGTTCCGGGTCGGGCGAAAACTCCACGGGGATGATCGGTGGAGATGGATCGATGCCCTGCTTGAGCAGTTCAATAATTCTGCAAACCTGTGCACTCGGTATGGCAAAGCCAATACCTTCGCTTTTCTTCTTGCTGAACCCAGCGGTGTTGATGCCAATGACGTGGCCCGTCAAAAAATCGATCAACGGCCCACCAGAATTTCCACTATTGATGGGCGCATCAGTTTGTATCCACATTCGCCCCCATTTGTTTTGGCTGCCAGAAACGATGCCACGTGTACCACTAAACGAGAGGGAAAAGGGGTGGCCAAAAGCGGCAACGGGCGTACCGATGGGCGGCATTTCTGTGCAATTCAGACGGGATACGGGCGTCTTTTTTGGAATTGATGATGTTGGAATAGCGACAATGCCAACATCGAGGAACCGGTCCACGTAAACCAGCTGGCCGTCGGCGTAGTCTTGGTCCTTGAAGGCGACTTGGATGCTATCGGGGTTACGGGT
>PCBT01000038.1 GCA_002731375.1 Rhodospirillaceae bacterium
TTCATGCCTCGAATTATCTTTATCTCCGCCGACGGTTCTCAGCAATGGGAAGTTGAAGCACCCGTTGGTGGCTCGGTCATGGACATCGCCGTCCGCAACGATATCGATATGGAAGGTACCTGCGAGGGCAATCTAGCGTGCTCCACCTGCCATGTCATTGTGGATCCAGACTGGAATGGTAAAATCCCAGCCCCCGTGGAAGACGAGCAAGACATGTTGGACCTGGTATTTGGCCTCAAGCGCACCTCGCGCCTGTGTTGCCAGATCATTATGACTCCAGCGCTGGATGGCTTGACCCTGCGCCTGCCGGAGGCAAGCCGGAACCTGTTGGGTTAGACGGGGCGAAATTTCGGTAGTGTCACGGTTTCCGTCACCGCGTCAAAGACAGCTTCAACCGCCATATCCGCCGTCACCGCATCCGGGTCGCAATCGATGATGTTGGAAGCCATGCGCACCCCTTCCGCTAACTCGACCAAGGCCACTACATACGGCACTTCGCAGCCATAGACATCACCCGGCACCGGATGGCGCACCACGATCCAGCTGTAGACCGTACCCTTGCCGCTAACGTCCTGCCACTCACTCTCGGCGCAATGGCATTTCGGGCAGTAGCGTTCCGGCGGCAGACGTTTCGCGCCGCATCCGCTACAGCATTGCACGCTTAAACGCCCATCCCGGCAGGCGGACCAGAACGGCTCCGTATCGGCGTCGGGAACGGGAACAGGCTTGTTGTACATACCGCGTCTCAGCCCTCAATTCCGCAAGACCAAGGCCGAGCCAACGGTCATGGCACCAGCGGTGGTCAGGGCGATCTCGGCGCCCGGAACCTGTCGGGGCCCGGCATCGCCGCGCAGTTGATCCACTGCCTCCACCACATGGTTGAGGCCATGGATATAGGCCTCGGACAATAGACCGCCATGGGTATTCAGCGGCAAGGCGCCATCGCGGGCAATGCGCCCGCCCTGGACGAAATTCGGCCCCTCGCCCGGCTTGCAGAAACCAAGGCCCTCTAACTGCGCCACCACGCTATAGGTGAAGCAATCATAGATCTCCGCCACATCGATATCTTCCGGCCCGATGCCGGCGCCGCCCCACAGGTCATGGGCGATATAGGCGGAATAGTTTTCCGAATGGTCCTCCCAGCGCAGACAATCGAACAGATCATCACCCTGATTAGCGCCGCCGCCGTTGGCACCGCTCATCACGTAAACCGGGGCATGGCGCATGTCCTGGGCCCGTTCAGCCGAGGTCACTAGGACGGCGCAGGCGCCATCGCTTTCAAGGCAGATATCCAGCATACGAAACGGATCGACGATGGGTCGGGCCGACATATAATCGTCCATGGTGATAGGTTGGCGCTGCATGGCGCGTGGATTAAGTGCGGCATTGCCGCGAAAGGTCACGGCCAGTATGCCCAGCTGTTCCGATGTAGTACCGTACTTGATCATATGGCGGCGGCACCACATGGCCATGGCCTGGGGATAGGTGATCCAGCCGAACGGCGCAGTGAACTGCGTGATGCCGTGGGCATGCATATCCCTGCCCCCGCCCAGGCGGAGTCCGGACCGTCCATTCATGGCGCGAAAGCATAAGACGTTCTTGGCCAGACCAGCCTCGATCGCCGCAATGGCATTCAGCACCACAAGGTTGGCCGCGTTGCCACCGCCCGCGATATCAAGGGCATATTGCGCTGCCTCGATCCCCATGGCACCGGCCACGGACATCGCCGGCACGGAATCGTTGAACTGAAAGCTTACCAGACCATCGACGTCTTCGGGTGCCAGGCCCGCGTCATCAATCGCGTTCAAACAAGCCTCCGCCGCGAGGTTCAACACCGTGGTGCCAGAATTCTTGGAGTAGTCCGTATAGCCGGTGCCGGCGATGGCGTATTTATCCCGCAAGGTCCACATTGCGCCGTACTCCGCGTTTCAATCCTGTTCGTATTCGGGCGGCCGCTTGTCCTTGAAGGCCAGCAGTCCCTCCATGGCATCCCGCTCGGTCGTAGCATAATTATGCACGAATTCCAGCTCCATGCGCAGACCTGTTTGCAGATCACCCGCCAGGCCGCGATTGACCAAATATTTCGCGCCCTTCAATCCGACAGCGCTATGCTTCGCCATGGCCTGGCATAAAACCATCGAATCCGCCTCCAGGTGGCAATCGGGAAAGACCCGGCCAATCAGACCTATGCGTTGCGCTGCCGCTGCATCCAGAAATTCCCCGCTGAGTATCAGGAACTTGGCGCCCATGGCGCCAATGGCCCGGGGTAACCGCTGGGAGCCGCCGGCACCCGGCAATTGCCCAAAATTCAGATGCCCGTCACCGATCCGCGCGCCTTCAGCGGCAAGGGCCATATCGCAGGCCAACAGCAATTCCAAGCCACCTGCCACACAGGCGCCGTTCACTACCGCCACATAGATCTTCGTGGATTGCTCTATACGATTCAGCAGAGTATGGAAACTCTCCAGGAAATCCCGGAACGCATCCGGTGCCTGGTACAAAGATATATACCCGGCCAGATCACCACCGGCGGAAAACGCCTTGCCCGCACCCGTAAGACGCACCACGCGGGTATCCGGCCACCCGTCCAGTTCCTCCACCATCGCGCCAAGAGCCGCGATTGTATCGCCATCCAACGGGTTCAGCTTATCCGGCCGATTCAACGTCAGGGTGGCGACGGCGCCGTCGCACCGCAATAAAACAGCCGCGGCCTGGTCGCTCATCATGTCGTCTCCTCCGCTCCGGCTGGAATTATTTTTTACGCATTGAGTTGATTTGGCTATATCTTTCGGCCATCGCCAAGGTATCCGAAGCTGGTAACTTGGCCAACAGGAAGGGGACAATCATGATGGACAAACCATGGGGTAAGAATTACGAATCAGGCGTGCCGCACGAGATTGATGCGGATGCCTATCCCTCCATTTGGGCCATGTCGGCAGCGGCCATCGCAAAACATGGCGATGCCATTGCTTTTAGTAATTTCGGCGCGGATCTGAGCTTTAACGACATCGACCGCTTGTCGGAAAACCTGGCCGCCTATCTGCAGTCAGAGCTGGGGCTGAAAAAGGGCGATAGAGTGGCCATCATGTCGCCCAACATCATGGCCTTTCCCGTGACCATGTTCGCCAACATGCGGGCCGGTCTGGTGCAGGTCAACGTCAACCCGCTGTATACCCCGCGCGAGCTGCAGCATCAGTTGAACGATGCCGATACCGTTACCATCATCATCTTTTCCGGCTCGACCCCAGTGCTGGCCGAGATCATCGCCGAGACCTCGATCAAGAATGTTATAGTCGCCGACTTAGGCGATTGCGGCAACGGCGCTCTGCCCAGCCCGCCCACCGATGAACGGCTCTCGGACGTGGTAAAATTCACGGACGCCATGGCGCGGAGCGAAAAACATACATTCACCCCGGTCGATATTTCAGGCGAAGATTTGTTGTATTTGCAGTACACTGGCGGCACCATGGGCCTGTCCAAGGGCGCCACCCTGACCCATCGCAATCTGGTCGCCAATATTATCCAGATCACGACATTCCTGGGCGCGTGGATCAGGGAGGGCGAGGAAGTGGTAGTCACCGCCATTCCGCTTTATCACATCTTTGCCCTGATGGTGAATTGCCTGTCCTATTTCTCCAAGGGCGGACGCAATGTTCTGATTACCAACCCGCGCGACATGCCGGGATTTGTCAAGGAATTGGGCAACTACAAGTTCTCGGTGATCACCGGCGTCAACACTCTATTCAATGGTCTGCTGCATACGCCGGGCTTCGCCGAACTGGACTTCTCCGCGCTGAAACTATCAGCGGGCGGCGGCACCGCCATTCAGGAGGCCATATCGAACAAATGGCGCGAGGTGACGGGCCTGCACATTACCGAGGGCTATGGCCTGTCGGAGACCTCCCCCGTGGTCACCTTCAACGTGGCGGGGCGTGACGAATTCACCGCCACCATCGGCATTCCCATGCCTTCGACGGACGTGACCTTGCGCGATGATGACGGCAACCAGGTCGCCATGGGCGAACCAGGCGAACTTTGCGTCATGGGCCCCCAGGTCATGACCGGCTATTGGCGTAAGCCAGAGGAGACAGCGGCAGTGACCACAGCGGACGGTTATTTCCGTACCGGTGACATCGCCATACTGACACCGGAGGGCCGACTCAAGATTGTCGACCGCAAGAAGGATATGATCCTGGTCTCGGGCTTCAACGTCTATCCCAACGAGATCGAGGCCGTGGTCGCCAATATGGACAGCGTGCTGGAAGCCGCCTGCATTGGCGTGCCGGATGCGCAAACCGACGAAGCGGTAAAATTATTCGTGGTCAAAATGCCCGAAGCGGAGGTCAGCGCCAAGGATGTGATCGCCTTTTGCCGGGAAAATCTTACAGCCTACAAAGTACCCAAGCAGATCGCCTTCATCGGCGAGTTGCCGAAATCCCCGGTTGGCAAGATCCTGCGGCGAGAGCTGCGCGGCTAAAATTCCAATGGCAGAGATAGATACCGCTCGTACATCTTGCTTCGGTGTTCCAGTAATATGGGATCAATGAACAAGGTCTCGGGCGCCGTGTAGGGCCCGCGCAAGCGTTTGGGCATGGGGTTGAGATCCTCGGCCATAGGGGCCACCAATTGCGAAAAACAAGCCCAGTACAAATCGGCGGCGGTGAATTCATCGCCCACGAAGTATTCGCTGCCTCTGCCCGCCTGGGTCTCCAACCTGGCAGCCAGCATGGCCAGAATATCGGCGCATATGCCGTTCGCCCTTGCCGCCCCCGCGCTGGTATAGCCATAGCGGCCGGCCAAGGTATTGGGCAGTTGCCGGGCCGCCGGATCGGTGATAGCGGCGCGCATGACATCTATCATCACCAGACGCCGCTGCCAGGCCAGGCCACCCTCGGATGCCATTTCAGTGATCAGGCCGAACATCTCGGCCCGTTCGGCAGAAGACACGGGCACTAGGCGGGGCTCAGGCGCCAGGCGTTCGGCCAGCATGACGATCTCGCACCAACCGACACGAGGAGTCTCATCCTCGAAGACGGCGACGGGAGCGTTGCGGTGGCCGGTCCAGGCGAATAATTCCAGATTTTCCTGAGCGCCCTTCTGGCCTACGGCAATGAAAGGATACTGCTTGTATTCAAAGAGATATTTCGCCGACTGGCTCCACGGTCCCGGCACTCCCATGGTCAGCGCCAGGCGCAATCCTGGCTGATCTTTGGCGTCATCCACATGTACGTAATTCACGGCCTTGCTCCATCCATCTCAAATTCCTCTGCCCATACTCATGAGCATGTGGCATTCTTTGTGCTGGAGAATAGCTGAATATGAGCAAAGCGTTCACAAAAGAAACCGATGGCGAAGACGACGAGCTGCCTGAGCTTGCAGCCCCCCTACCGCCAGGTACAAAAAATTACCTGACGCCCGAGGGCCATGCCCGCCTGACCGATGAGTTGCAGCAACTGCACCGGGTGGAGCGGCCACGGGTTGTCGACATCGTCTCCTGGGCGGCTGGCAATGGCGACCGTTCGGAAAACGGCGACTATCTTTATGGAAAAAAGCGCCTGCGCGAGATCGACCGCCGCGTGCGCTATCTGATGAAACGCCTGGAAATTGCGGAGGTGGTGCATCTGGAAAAACAAAAGAACCGTGAGCAGGTTTTCTTTGGTGCCACAGTGACCTATGCCGACAGCAACGACCCAGAACACACTGAACGCACAGTGCGCATCGTCGGCGCGGACGAGGCGCGCCAGGAACATGGCGAGGTAAGTTGGGTCTCTCCCATCGCCCGCGCCCTACACAAGGCCGCGGAAGGCGATATCGTCAAGCTACGCACGCCATCGGGTATCGAGGAAATCGAGGTCGTCGAAATCAGCTTCACCGGGTCAACGCTGGCCTGACCGCTTCGCCCATTCGCGTACCACCAGAACGGAACAGTTGCCGTGGCTGACGACATGGGCCGCGTTCGGGCCTAGCAGATAGTCTTCCATGTTTGAGCGGTGCGATCCCATGACGATCAAGTCGACGCCGACTTCGCCCGCCAACCGCAAGATTTCCTCATGGGCGGTGCCGTGGCCAACGATATGCTACACGGTGACCTCCTTCGGCACATTGGCGGCGGCCCGCGCATGAAATTGATCCATGGCCAGATCGAGGACCTTTTTTTTCATACTCCTTGGGAAAGAAGGAGCCGACGACGCTCATGTCGAAATCCGGCACCACAGTCATGACATGCAGAGTTGAAGCAAAGGCCTGGGCATATTCCACGGAGGTCGGCAGTGACTTCGCCCAGGTCTTGTCATGCTCCAGATCAACGGCAAAAAGGATGTGTCTGTAAATGGTTGAATATCCCCTCAGGTTGCCGATGCGGAAACGGTTTCGGCGGCCACGCCATTGCGCCGCCGCTGCACCACGACGACAAGCCCCAACAACAACAGCGTGGTTGCCACGGGGGCCACGATGGACTGCATGGTGATCCTCAGGAGACGCTGTATTCCCTTGGCATACAGGGTCCAGATACCGCGCCAATTGATGATGCCGACAAGACGCGGTTGCAAATGGTCGGGATCGCGAGGCGGCCGTTCACCTACCCTCAAGTTCATCAATACTCAAAATGTATCGAATTTTTTGTAGGCATCGACCGGGTCCATGCCGCTCAGGATAGCGTCGCGCATGGCGGTTTCCGTGGAGGCGACGGCTTCCGTTTTGGCTACGACCTCTTCCGCCATATCTTTCGGAATAATCACCACGCCATCGATATCGGCCAGCACATAATCACCCCTGGAAATTGCCACGCCACCGATATCGATGGGTTCCCCCATGCTTTCGGCGACCCAGCGGCGGCAGATATCCTTGGGCGTGTTGAAGCGGCAGAACACCGGGAAATCATTTTGCAAAAGGAACGGCACATCACGGCAGCCACCATCGACGATATAACCGCGCACTCCGCGGTAATTCAGCGTTTCCGCCGATAATTCACCCATCAGGGCTACTTCGTACGTATTCGGCTGGCACATTAGAACCTTGCCCGAGGGCGCCTTGGACAGCACCGTGGCCCAGGCCAGCAAGGTCTCGCCCTCGTCCTTGCCCTCGCAGTAGTCGCCGTTCATGGTTTCCACCTCGCCTGCCAGGCGGTGGCTGGGATCCAGCGCATTGATGCCGTGGGGCAGTGCGCAATTGGCATGTCCCATGGCGTTCATCACATCGTACACTGCGCTGGCGTAGAGTTTTTCCAGACGTTCTGTCAAATCCATGATCACAACCCTTTAGCTGACCTTCTACCGATAAATTTGCCGATATCATAGAACTTGGGCGGCATGAAAGGAACCTATCGCCTCCGCCCGCGCTGGAGCAGCGTACCATTTCCCTAAAGACTACCTCCAGATGCCGGGCCAGACGAGGGGTATCAAACAGGGGTACCATGTCCAAATTGGCGCCAGGCGCGCCTTCAGCTCCGCCAATGCACCACGGCATCGCCAGGCCGGCCTTGCGCCAGGACAGTGTCGCCGCCCTCGAACTGCACCTGTGGGTCAATTTGTTGCATCGTACCGTTTTAGGTCCCTATGGTTAACCATCCCAAAATCCAGTGCTTGTTAAAGCGGCTTGACGGGTGGGGGGAAACTCCGATTTGATAGGCTGATTTTGTAGCTTTGGTTAGGAATGGACGGGCGTCATGAATTTTGAATTCGACGATGATCAACGCATGTTACGAGATCAGGCACGGCGGTTTTTACTGGATAAATCCCCTCCCGAAATCGTCCGTCAAACCCTGGAAGGCGATCAGCCCTTTGACCGGGATCTGTGGAAGCAATTCGGCGATATGGGCTGGATTGGCGCCGCCATCCCCGAGGAATACGGCGGCAGCGGCATGGGCCACCTGGAACTCTGCGTCCTGGCCGAAGAACTTGGCCGCTCCCTGGCACCGACGCCATTCGCCTCCTCCGTCTATCTCGGTGCCGAGGCATTGCTGACGGCGGGCACGGAGGAGCAGAAACAAGGCTATCTGCCGGATCTGGCCACGGGTCAAGCGATCTGGTGCCTAGCCATATCGGAAGGTCCGCAACCGGCCACGGAAAAGAACACCACTGTGACGGTAACGAATGGCAAGCTGTCGGGGGCGAAAATTCCCGTCGCCGACGGTGATATCGCCGACCGGGCCATTGTGGTGGCCCGCGATGGCAGCACTGCCGGCTTGTATATCGTCGATCTGAATGGCGACGGCGTCAGCCGCGAAATGGTCCAGACCATGGACCCGACGCGCAGCCAGGCCAAATTGACCTTCGCGGACGCGGCAGCAGAGAAGCTTGGCGACGAAGGCTGGCCCCTGTTGGAGCGGATCCAAGACCGGGCCGCCGTGCTGATCGCCTTCGAACAGGTCGGCGGCGCCCAGGCTTGTTTGGAAATGGCCAAGGAATATGCCATGGGCCGCTTTGCCTTTGGCCGGCCCATCGCCGGTTATCAGGCCATCAAGCACCGGTTGGCGGATATGTATATTCAGATCGAACTGGCCCGCTCGAACAGCTATTACGGCGCCTGGGCGCTCTCGACGGATGCCGCCGAACTGTCGGTGGCGGCGGCGACGGCGCGGGTCTCTGGTAACGAGGCCTATCATTTTGCGGCCAAGGAGAACATCCAGATCCATGGCGGCATGGGCTTCACCTGGGAATTTAATTGCCATCTCTACTATCGCCGCTCGCGGCAACTGACCATGGTTCTAGGCACGCAGAGGCGCTGGAAAGACCGCCTGATCAGAGCCCTGGAACGACGGAATGTAGCGTAAGGAATAGACATCATGGATTTCAACGACACCCCCGAAGAAGCTGCATTCCGCGCCAAGGCGCGCGCGTTCTTAACCGAGAATGCCGAGCCCAAGAGCGACGGCAACCTCAACATGGCCGGCGGCGCCAACAAGGACGCGATCCTGACCGCGGCCCGGGCCTGGCAGGCCAAGAAAGCGGCGACCGGTTTTGCCGGCATCACCATGCCGAAGGAATATGGCGGGCAGGGCCTATCACCCATCATGCAAGTGATTTACAACCTCGAGGAAGGCAATTTCATTGCCCCGCGGGGGGTATACGAAATCGGCTTGGGCATGTGCATTCCGACCATGCTGGCCTATGCCACGGAAGAGCAGAAACAGCGCTATGCCGCCCCAGCGCTTCGCGGCGAGGAAATCTGGTGCCAGCTATTCTCGGAGCCTGCCGGCGGCTCCGATCTGGCCGGCCTGCGCACGCGGGCGGAAAAAGACGGCGACGACTGGATCATCAACGGACAGAAAATCTGGACCTCGGGCGCGCAGTTCTCCGACTACGCCATCCTGGTCACCCGCAGTGATTTCGACGTGCCCAAGCACAAAGGCCTGACTTTCTTTTTCCTGGACATGAAATCACCCGGTGTCGAGGTCCGTCCCATCAAACAGATGTCCGGTGCCTCCAATTTCAACGAGGTCTATTTCACCGACGTGCATATCCCCGACAGCCAGCGCCTGGGCGCCGTGGGCAACGGCTGGAAAGTATCACTGACCACGTTGATGAATGAGCGGTTTGCAGTGGGCATCGCGCCGCCGCCTGATTTCGATGAGATTTTCAATTTGGTCCGCGAAACCGAACTGGAAGACGGCCCCGCCTTGGACAATGCCATGGTCCGCGACCGGTTAGCGGATTGGTATGTGCGCCAGCAGGGACTGAAGAACTCCCATTTTCGCACAATGACCGCGATGTCGCGGGGCGAGACGCCGGGACCGGAAAGCTCCATCAACAAAGTGGTATCGGCCACCAAGTATCAGGACATTTCCTTCTTTGGTATGGAGATGCAGGAAATGGCCGGCATCATGACCGATCCCGAGGAAGTCGCCATGGACAGTCTGTTCCAGACAGGCGCCATGTCATCGCCCGGTTACCGCATCGCGGGCGGTACCGACGAGATTTTGCGTAACATCATCGCCGAACGGGTCCTGGGCCTGCCCCAGGATGTGCGCCTGGACAAGGAAGGCGCCTTCCGGGACCTGCCCACCGGGCGGGATTAGACACCATTATACTGCCCCTGGAAGAGAGAGTATGAACCAACCAATTCCCGTCCAGCCACTTCCCTTGGCAGGTATTCGGGTGATCGAATTGGGCAGTAATGTCTCTGGGCCCTATGGCACCTGGATTCTGGCCGCTTTGGGCGCCGAGGTGATCAAGGTGGAACGGCCGGATGGCGGCGATGATGCCCGGCACTGGGGCCCGCCGTTCTGGCGCGAGGCGGCGACGGTGTTTCAGGCCATCAACCGGGACAAATCCTCGATCACCGTGGATTACAAGGACGCGGAGTCCCTGGCCGCATTGCGCCGGCGGGTCAATGAAGACGCGGATGTGGTGCTGCAAAACCTGCGCCCCGGCGTGGCGGACAAGCTCGGCCTCGGCGCCGAGGATATGTGCCGGGATAATCCAGCGCTGATCTACTGCAACCTCTGGGCCTTTGGCGCCAAGGGACCATTGTCGGACCGGCCTGGTTTTGATGCCCTGATGCAGGCTTTTGGCGGCATCATGGCGGTGACGGGGGAAGAAGGCCAAGCGCCGGTCCGGGCGGGCGTTTCGATCATCGACATGGGTACGGGCATGTGGTGCGCGATCGGCATCTTGGCCGCCTTGAACCGGCGCAATCTTACCGGCAAGGGCGGCGTCATAGATACCTCGTTGTATGAAACGGCGCTGGGTTGGAGCGCCTATTACACCGTGGATGTGCAGGTCACCGGGGTATCGCCGAAACGCTGCGGCTCAGGCGTGCGCGGCATCGCGCCCTATCAGGCCTATAATTGCGCCGATGGCTATCTCATCGTCGCTGCCTCCAACGACCGGCTGTTTGCCAATCTGGCGCGGGAATTGCAGCATGACGAATGGCTGGACGATCCGCGCTTTGCCGACAATCCTTCGCGCTCCGACAACCGGGAAGCATTGAACGCCATGCTGATGCCGATTTTCAAGGCCGAGACGCGGAGCCATTGGCAGCAGCGCCTGGACCATGTCGGCGTGCCCAACGCGCCGATCCAGGATGCCGGGGAGGTTATCGCCCATCCGCAAACCAAAGCCCTGGGAATCATGCAGGATACGGGCCAGGGCATGGCCTTGACCGGCCTGCCGATTTCATTCGATGGCGAACGCCCGCCGCTGCGCAACATCGCACCGGATTTGGAGAAATAGCCTAACTCGGTTTCGGCCGCCTACGATACTCCGCGTCCTTGCCCAGCATTGGGACGGGTGGCGATCCAAATGGCGACGAGCGCCAGGGTGGCGCCGACCAGGGCGGTGATCAGCCAGTCATCGCGACAGGTGATTGCAACATAAATAAATGAGCCCAACATCATGACGATGGCCAACAGCTTGGCCCCTGTCGGGATAGCCCGGTAATAATGCCAATCACGTATAGTCCGGCCAAAGCGAGGATGGTGGAACAGCCACAGGTGCAGCCGCTCCGACGAACGGGAAAAAGCCCAGGCCGCGATTAACAGAAACACCGTGCCCGGCAACAGGGGCAGAATAAGTCCGGCAATGCCCACCGCCGTGCAGACGAAACCCAACAGGAGCATCAAATGGCGCGCCGAGCGTCCTAACACGGGCAGCACTGCCCGTTGTCGTACGGTTGGAATGGGATGATCCATTGTCATGATCCCTATAATTCGGCAATCGGATGAATAATCCGTCGACCGCCCTACGCTTCGCCGATGCCATCCAAGGGCACGCCGAATTCAACTTTCGAGCGCCGGAGCACCGGCGCGGTCTTAACGGAGGCTACATTGGGCGCCGCGATCAGTTCCGTGGTCAGAAAGCTTTGCCAGGCATCCCAGTCCTGCGCCACGACTTTCAGGATGAAATCAGCCTCGCCTGTCAGCATGTGGCATTCCCGGATCATGGGCAGTTTCGCCATGCGCGCCTCGAAGGCGGAGAGATCATCCTCGTGCTGGCTGTCCAGGCCGATCCAGACGAACACTGCCAGGCCATAGCCCAGTTCCTCGCCATTCAGGTCCGCGTGGTAGCCACGGATCAGGCCGGCCTGTTCCAGGGCCCTGACCCGGCGAAGGCAGGGTGGCGCCGAGATGCCGACGCGGCGCGCCAGTTCCACATTGGTGATGCGGCCATCATCGCGCAGTTGCTCCAATATGTGGCGGTCGATTGCGTCCAGCTTTACCTTTGACACAGGCGGAATATCCTCCATCCGGACCACATGTGCTATTAGGGTGGTC
This sequence comes from Rhodospirillaceae bacterium, assembly GCA_002731375.1. GTDB lineage: Bacteria > Pseudomonadota > Alphaproteobacteria. The sequence continues at coordinate 12,212 of PCBT01000038.1, forward strand.
CGCGCAATAATATTACCCACGCAACAATATTTCACAATACCGGTTCCAACCTGTCGCAAAGAAAGCCATGGCAACGCACAATTCCAATGATGCCCGAAACTGCTGGGTCGTAACCCCGGGCCATGCCGGCATGGAGAACCAAGCGGTTGCCTTGGCGGAGGCCGTGGGCCTGCCGTTCCAGATCAAACGGGTGCGACCACGGGTGCCTTGGACCTGGCTGCCGCCGGGCTGGTGGCCCCTGCCCTTGGCTGCTTTGGGTGATGATAGCGATGCCATTGCCGCCCCTTGGCCGGATCTGTTGATCTCCTGCGGCCGCCGCGCCGTGCCCTATGCGCTGTGGGTCAAGCGGCAAAGCGGCGGTGCCACAACAACCGTGCATGTGCAAAACCCGCAAACGCGCCTGTCCGCCTTTGACCTGGTGGCCCCGCCCCGCCATGACCATTTGCAGGGCCCCAATGTGGTGGAGAGCGAGGCCTCCCTGCACCGTATCACAGCCCTTCGTCTGGCGGAGGCGGCGGCGGAGTTTGCGCCGCAACTGGAGCATCTGCCCCGCCCCCTGGTGGCGGTGCTGATTGGCGGCAGCAATTCCTGTTTTGAGCTGACGCCGGAAATCATCACGACCTTGGCCGGGCAGCTACGAAACATATGCCTTGAACACGGCGTTGGTCTAGCGGTGACCCCGTCCCGGCGCACCGGGCCGGAGAATATCAAGACCTTGCGCGCGGCACTGGCTGATCTGCCGGCGGTGGTCTGGAATTTCGAGGACGCCAACCCCTATTTTGGCTATCTGGGCCTGGCCGATTCCATCATAGTGACCTGTGATTCGGTCAATATGGTCACCGAGGCCTGCGCTACCGGCAAACCTGTGCACGTGGTTCACCTGAAAGGGGGAAACCGAAAATTTAACGAATTCCACGCCAGCATGCGGGACGCCGGCTATACCCGGCCATTTCTGGGCAAGCTGGAAGATTGGCGGTACCAGCCCGCCGATGACGTTGCTAAGATCGCAAACAAGATTCATCAATTGCTCAGGCTAAAGAGTAATTCAGTTGCCTGACTTGAAGCTGTCCGGTTGGCACTATACATAGCATGAGAACCACGCCACCAACGGGACGGTTCAATTCGTAAATTCAGTGTCGAAGAGTGAGGAGTGCGGAATGTCGCAAACCCATCATAGCCGCATCATGATATTAGGTTCCGGCCCAGCGGGCTGTACCGCTGCCATCTACGCTGCGCGCGCGGGTCTGAAGCCGATGATGGTGCATGGCCTGCAACCAGGCGGACAGATGACCATCACCACGGAAGTGGAAAACTATCCAGGTTTTGCCGAGGTCATCCAGGGCCCCTGGCTGATGCAGCAGATGGAAGAGCAGGCAAAATCGGTCGGCACCAATATCATTCACGATATCATTACCGATGTGGACCTGACGGCCCGGCCCCTACGTTGCACAGGCGATGGTGGCGATATCTATACCGCTGACACTCTGGTGATATCCACCGGCGCCCAAGCGCGCTGGCTGGGACTGGAGACGGAGCAGAAATTCCAGGGCTTCGGCGTTTCGGCCTGTGCCACCTGTGACGGTTTTTTCTACCGTGACCAGGAAGTTTGCGTGATCGGTGGTGGCAATACTGCGGTGGAAGAGGCGCTATATCTGACCAATTTCGCCTCCAAGGTCACGCTGATCCATCGCCGTGATAGTCTGCGAGCTGAAAAAATCCTGCAGGAACGCCTGCTGCACCACGAAAAGATCGAGGTGCTTTGGGATCATGTCCTGGAAGAAGTTCTGGGCGATGACATGCCCCCCGGCGTAACCGGCGCCCGGGTCCGCAACGTGAAGACCGACGCTGTCAGTGATCTGCCCGTCAACGGCGTCTTCGTCGCCATCGGCCATGTTCCCCAGACCGACCTGTTCAAGGGCAAGCTGGCCATGGATGACGAAGGTTATCTGCTGACCGCGCCCGACAGTACCGCCACCGAAGTACCCGGCGTATTCGCCGCCGGCGATGTGCAGGACAAGATTTATCGCCAGGCCGTCACCGCCGCTGGAACCGGCTGCATGGCGGCATTGGAGGTCGAACGGTTCTTGGGCGCCCAAGCGGATGGGGATGATGGAGCAGCCGAGGCGGCTGACTAGAGCATGGATTGGGATAAGCTGAGGGTTTTTCATGCCGTTGCCTTGGCCGGTAGCTTCACCCATGCCGGTGAAGATCTGAACCTCAGTCAGTCAGCAGTCAGCCGGCAGATCTCGGCCCTGGAGGAAGAGCTTGGCGTGCAGCTGTTTCACCGCCACGCCCGCGGCCTGGAATCCACCGAACATGGTGATCTGCTGTACCGTGCCGCGCACGATGTTTTCGACAAACTGGCTGCCGTCCGTGCCCGCCTGACGGATAGTAAGAATATTCCAGCCGGCGATCTGCGCATTACCACAACCGTGGGCCTGGGCTCCACCTGGCTGACACCGCGGACCCATGATTTTTTGAAACTATACCCCGATATCCGCCTCTCCATCATCTGTGATGACGGGGAACTGGACCTTGGCATGCGCGAGGCCGACGTGGCCATCCGCATAACCGAGCCACGGCAACCGGATCTGATCAAGAAGCGGCTGTTCACGGTACAGTCGCACCTCTATGCCTCGCCGAAGTATCTGGCCCGCCACGGCACGCCCCACAGCATCGACGATCTGGACGACTGCCCCTTGATCGCCTATGGCGACCATGCCCCAACCACCTTACGAAATATCAACTGGCCCTGTACGGTTGGCCTCAAGCCCCACGGACGGCCACGCAGCACGATTTTGCAAGTCAATAATATTTACGGCCTGCTTCTGGCGATTGAAAGTGGCGTGGGTATCGGCGCCCTCCCCGACTATATGATAACCCCCGATAGACCCCTGCAACGCATTCTACCGGAGGTAGATGGGCCCTCCACGGATGCTTTTTTCGTTTATCCTGAAGAAATGCGAAACACAAAGAGAATCAGTGTGTTTCGAGAATTTCTTGAAGAACAGGTCCGACAGTGGCAGTTCTGATGTCCGCTGAGCTATGCGTATGGCGCATGCCTAACATGCGGAACTTTCAATAGCAAAAATTTCCTCTAATCCTTAAATTCAATACTAGAATGTTGCGATGCAGCATTCTAGGCGAATCCGCTCACATACCCCCCGTGGAGAGTTGGTTTGCCTAGCGTCTACCAAGACGTGAATCCTCCCTGTTAGACTAGCCCGGAAATCCTAGATTTCCGGGCTTTTTTTACCTTGTACAGTCCGCTGTCGCAGTAATTCGCGATCCCAAACGACTGCCCTGTAAAAGCATCGGTCTCAATCATATGTCATCGGCGACATCTGCCGATTCGCTTCAATTCGCGCATCTCCCAAACTATTGGTCGGGAGTTTGCAAGCAGTTTCCGCGATACCAGCATCATTATTGACACCGCCACATACGAGAAGTATCAATATTCGTACTGCATACGAATATACGAAAAGCAAAATTCCGCGCTTGACGCGGTATTGAAAGAAGGCATGACGAAAGCAAATCAAGCGGCAAAATCATCTTCTCCCAACACTGGTACCAACGCACAGACCGTTGCGCGAAGCGGTCCGCAATCGGTTGGCCGCATTCTGACCATGCTCGAAACGCTGACAAAAACCGAGAACGGCGCCACGCTTTCGGATCTGGCCCTTGGTACCGGCGCACCCAAGACCAGCCTGGTTGGGTTGCTGGCGGGCCTGACCGCCGAAGGCTGTTTGGCCCGTGACCAAGCGGGGAGGTATTTCCTGGGCCCGAGATTTCTTTCCCTGGCCATGCAGGCCATCGCCGGGCGCGAATTAATCGCGCTGGCCCGGCCGATCCTGGCTGACCTGGCCACGGCAACGGAAGAAACCGCCGTGCTTGGCGCCCTCGCACCTGAAACGGACCCCGATGCGGACCCCGGCGCGGATCTGGCGATTTATCTGGACAAGGTCGAAAGCAGCAATCCAATCCGTTATGCGGTCACAGTAGGGGAACGTCGGGAGTTATATTGCACTGCACTGGGTAAGGTTCTACTCGCTCATTTCGAACCAGCACGTCTGCAGCGTTATCTGGAGACCACGCAGCGGGAACAATTCACGGCGACGACCATGACCGCAAGCTCCGAATTGGAAGCCGACTTAGCCCATATCCATGCCAGCGGCATTTCAAGGACCAACGACGAGAGGATACCGGGCGCTTCCGGCCTGGCCGCACCAGTTTTCGCTTCCGATGGCACGGTTATCGCCGTGCTGCTGATTGCCGGTCCCTCGGAACGCATGCGCGCCAACGGCGAAAGTAACGAACAGGCGGTCAGACAGGCCGCCGCTGCATGTACCCTGGCCATGGGCGGCGTACCCATGACCATCCAACCCAAGGAATAATCGAGTTATTTTCAGGAGACACCCGACCATGAGCCTAACCTTCAGCACGGAACAGCAGCAAATCAGGGACAGCGTGATGAAGCTGTGCCAACGCTTTGATGATCAATATTGGCTGGACCGCGACAGCGACGGCGTCTTCCCGGAAGATTTCTGCCAAGCCCTGGTTGATGATGGCTGGATGGGCATCGCCATGCCGCAGGAATATGGCGGCAGCGGCCTCGGTATTACGGAAGCCGCGATCATGGCCCAGGCAATCACGGAAACAGGCGCCGGTAATGCGGGCTTCGCCGCCATCGCCATTGGCATTTTCGGCCTGAATCCGGTCGTCGTATTCGGCACGGACGAGCAGAAACGGCGCTGGCTGCCACCAATTATCAAGCGCCAAGATATTGCGTGTTTCGCCGTGACCGAGCCCAACACCGGCCTGGACACCACCCGCCTGAAAACCCGCGCCGTGGACAAGGGCGATCACTATCTGGTCAACGGCGAGAAGATCTGGACCTCAACCGCCCAGGTCTCCAACAAGATGTTGATCATCGCACGCACCAAGGACGAGTCCGAGACTAAGAAGCCCATTGATGGACTGTCATTGTTCTATACAGATCTAGACCGCAACCACGTAGATATCCGGATGATCGACAAGATGGGCCGTAAGTGTGTTGATTCCAATGAGATGTTTATCGACGACCTACGCATCCCCAAGGAGGACCTGATCGGCGAGGAAGGTAAAGGGTTCCGCTATCTCCTGCACGGCCTGAACGCGGAACGCATCCTGATTTCGGCCTCCATGGTGGGGTTGGGCCGTTGCGCCCTGCGTCATGCCGCAAACTATGCCCGTGAACGCGTGGTTTTCGACCGGCCCATCGGTATGAACCAGGGCATCCAGCATCCCCTGGCTGAATCCTGGGCCGAGTTGGAAGCGGCGCATCTGATGGCATTTCAAGCCGCCGGCATGTACGACGCGGGCGAGGACTGCGGCCTGCAGGCCAACGCCGGTAAATATCTTGCCGCCGAGGCCACTTTCAAGGCCTGCACCAATGCGGTGATGACCCACGGCGGCATGGGTTATGCCAAGGAATTCCACGTAGAACGCTATCTGCGGGAGTGCCTCATCCATCGCCTGGCCCCCGTCAGCCCGCAACTGATCCTGAGCTTCCTGGCCGAAAAGGCCCTGAATCTACCAAAATCCTACTAAACGAAAACCAAACATCAAATAGGGACTAAATCATGAGACGAAGTAGCAAAGCGTATATCGCGGGGGCCTACGAACACCCCACGCGCAAGGCGGTCGACAAGACCATCCCTCAACTGCATGCCGAGGTCGCCATTGGCGCCCTGATGGACGCTGGGCTGACCATGGCTGACGTGGACGGCTATTTCTGTGCTGGCGATGCGCCTGGTCTGGGCGGCATTTCCATGGCCGAATACATGGGCTTAAATATCAAACATACGGACACAACGGAGACCGGCGGTTCGTCATACGTAATCCATGTGGGCCATGCCATGAATGCCATCGCCATGGGGAGATGTTCCGTCGCCCTGGTGACTTTGGCCGGCCGGCCTCGCGCCGAAGGTTTCGCGACCCTACCCGCGCGCGATTACGGCAGTACCTTGCCGGAGCTGGGCTTCGAAAATCCCTATGGACCGGTGATCACGAATATGTACGGCATGGCGGCCATGCGCCACATGTACCAGTACGGCACGACATCTGAACAACTGGCTTGGATCAAGGTCGCGGCCTCGTACCACGCCCAGCATAACGAACATGCCATGCTGCGGGACGTGGTCACGGTTGAGGATGTAGTCAATTCCCCCATTATCGCCGATCCCCTACATCGCCTTGATTGCTGCGTCATCAGCGACGGCGGTGGCGCACTGGTGATCGTCAGCCCGGAAGTCGCCAAGACCCTAGATGGCCGCTGCGTTAAGATCCTTGGTTATGGCGAGGCCATCAAGCATTTGAACGCCGGCGACGTGGATATTACCTATACCGGCGGCGTGGTATCGGGGCCCATGGCCTTTGAAGAGGCAAAAGTAGCGCCGGCTGACATAGATTACGTCTCGATCTATGACAGCTTCACCATCACCGTGCTTGAAACATTGGAAGATCTGGGCTTTTGCGAGAAGGGCGAAGGCGGCAAATTCGTTTCCGATGGCAATCTGATCTCCGGCGTCGGCAAGCTGCCTTTCAACACAGACGGCGGTGGGTTGTGCAACAACCATCCTTCCAACCGCGGCGGCATGACCAAGGTCATCGAAGCGACACGTCAGCTGCGTGGCGAAGCCCACCCGAAAGTACAGGTGCCCGATTGCACCATAGCCCTGGCGCACGGAACCGGTGGTTCCATCGGCACTCGCATGGGCAGTTCAACAGTTATTCTGGGAAGGAACGACGCATGAGCCCGAATGAACGCAAACTGACCGCACCCTCCATGAATATGGAATCCGAGGCTTATTGGGCCGCCGCCAACGACGGCAAGCTGCTGATGAAGAGATGTAAGGGCTGCGGCAAGACGCACTTCTATCCCCGCGCCATTTGCCCCCATTGCCAAAGCTCGGACACGGAATGGTACGAGGCCTCTGGCAAGGGTGTGATCTACAGCTATTCCGTGATGCGCCGTAGCGACACGCCCTATGCCCTTGCATACATCACCGTCGATGAAGGCATTACCATGATGTCCAACATTGTCGATTGCGACTACGACAACCTGGCGATTGGCCAGGCCGTCGAAGTGACTTTCCGCGAAGCGGATGGCGGACAATCAATTCCCGTCTTCCGTCCAGCCTAAGACTGGGTACCTGAAAGGAATTTTTAAAATGGCCGGCCTTTATTTCGAAGACTTCGAGGAGGGAATGGAATTCAACCATTCCCTGACCCGCACGGTTACGGAGATGGACAACATCATGTTCTGCGCCATGACCCATAACCCCCAGCCCTTGCATCTGGACGAGGAGTTCTCCAAGAACACCATGTTTGGCCAGCGCATCGTCAATAGCTTGTTCACCCTGGGCCTAGTGATAGGCGTCACCGTCTCTGATACCACCCTAGGCACCACATTGGGCAATCTGGGCATGACCGATGTGCGCTTCATCAATCCGGTGTTTCATGGCGATACCATTCATGTGGTCACCAAAATAACCGCCAAGCGCGAAAGCAAGTCGCGCCCGACCACGGGTATCGTAACGTTCGAGCATTACGGCTTCAATCAAGACAACAAGGAAGTCGCCTTTTGTGTCCGTACCGGCCTGATCATGAAGCGACCGGCATGATTATCCGCAGCTGGCTGTTCGTGCCGGGAGATAGCGAACGCAAACTTGCCAAGGGGGGAGAGAATCCCGCCGACGCCTTGATCTTGGATCTGGAGGACTCGGTCGCCGATGCACGTCAGGAGATCGCCCGAGACATGGTCCGCAACTATCTTCTGGCCCATTCCGACCGTAGCCATCAGCAGCTTTGGGTCCGCGTCAATCCGCTGGATACGGACCTATCGTTGCCCGATCTGGCCGCCGTCATGCCCGGTGCGCCGGACGGCATCGTCCTGCCGAAGGTCTATTCAGCCGACGATGTGAACACCATGGCGAACTATCTCTCCGCCTTGGAGGCACGCGAAGGCCTAGCGCTGGGATCGACTAAGATCCATTGCGTCTCGACCGAGACCGCCGCTTCGTTGCTGACCTTCCACACATACTTGGAAAATGTCACGGACCGCTTGGTTGCCCTGACCTGGGGCGGCGAGGACCTAGCCGCTGCCCTTGGCGCCACCGACAATCGCAATCCGCGCACAGGCGACTATGACGACCCCTATCTTATGGCCAAGTCCTTGTGCCTAGCCACAGCACGGGCCATAGACGCGCAACCGGTCGGCGTGGTCTTCGTGGACTTCCGTGATCTGGAAGGCCTGGAGGCGGAGTGTCTGCGCGACCGCCGGGCCGGTTTCTTCGGCAAAATCGCCATTCATCCAGCCCAGGCGGAAGTCATCAACCGCACCTTCACGCCGTCGGTGGAAGAGGTCGCCCATGCCCAGCGCGTAATTGATGTGTTCGAGCAAAATCCAGGCCTGGGCACGGTTGGTTTGGACGGTAAGATGTTGGATATGCCGCACCTGAAACAGGCCCGCAACGTGATGGCCGTGGTGCAACAGATCGAGGAGTTAGCATAACCTGGCTGGAGCATTGGATGGCAACCGCATTGTCGATTTGACCACCGTCATTCTGGGTCCCTGGCCACCCAAATACTGGGCGACATGGGTGCCGATATAATCAAGATCGAGACGCCGGCCGGTAACGCCACACGGAATCTGGGCCCGTGTAAGAATGAGGACTTGGCCTCCATGTATCTGGCTTCCAACCGCAACAAGTGCAGCATCATGCTCGATCTGACGCAGGAGGCCGGGCAAATAATTCCTATGAGCGCTTGGTGGCATTAGCCGCGTTCACGGGATTTCTTGAACCAAGCATCCTCCTCGGTGAAGCGGGCCGCATTCCAGCTAAGCGCAGCCTTTAGGCCATCTTTCGCCCGAATTTCGTTGAATTCGTCTATCTCGGGCGAGGATTCCTTACTCGCCAATGCCGCGGCTTCAAGTTCCATGGAACGCTCCACCACCTGGCGCACACCCATAAGTTCATAGGACATATTGATCAGTTTCTTGTTGTACTCGACGGTGACGGCGGGCAACTTGGCGATGGTCAGGGCATGGCGTTCCACCGCCGCATCCAACTCATCCGCCGGAACCACTTCGTTTACCAGATCCAGCCGTTTCGCCTCATCCGCGTCGATCAGGTTGCCGGTGTAAAGCAACTCACGTGCTTTCGACATGCCTACCACCCAGGGCCAGACGGCGGGTATGTATGGCCCGCCGGTGCGTATTTCGGGGGCGCCGAATTTGGCATCTTCCGAGCAGATTCGCAGGTCGCAAAAGGTCGCGGTGGCAAGCCCACCGGCGATACAAAATCCATGGATCTGGGCAATGATCGGCTTTGGATTGTTCCAGAACACATCCCACCAGGCCGAACCGCTGAAGGTCTTGCCCTTGAGAAAACGGGCCCGTAGCTGGACAGCGTTGGTCTTGCTTGAAGACGTGATGTCGAAGCCGGCACTGAAGGCGCGCCCTGCAGCTTTCAGCACGATGACCCGGATCCCATCATCGGCCCAACCCGCATCCTCCAGGGCTTCGCGGACTTCGAACTGCAAGTCGTCGGACAGGGCGTTTAGCTTGTCCGGCCGGTTCAAGGTGATATACGCGATTGGCCCGCGCTTCTCGTAAATGATGTTCTCGTAACTCATCCGGCCTATCCTCACTGTTGCTGAAACTTCTACAAGCTTAGCAATAGAGTCCGGCAATATGCAAAGAGCAGGCGCAGCCGACCACAAAAACGCGCCTTTGGCTTCAGGAGGCTTCGGCGTAGAGCATGACCAGTTCGCCATCGCGGTCATCCTCGAACAGGCCGCTCAAGGTCGGCAGCAGGCCCATTTCCTCTTTTTGGATATGGCTGATCTGACGTTCGACCAATTCAAGCGCCAGCTCGCAAAACTCCGCCCAGCTTTCCGCTGTAAAGCCGTTCGCGCGGGCCTTTTCCACGACGGGCAGCAGGTATTCGGAAAGATTGCGCAACAGATCATGTTCCTGGCGCAAAATATACGGGATCGCGACGTCGCCAATGGCGGTCAGAGCGGGAAAGATATTGTCTTCCTCGAAATTGAAGTGATGCCCCGTTGTCGCCTGCAATTCCGCGTTCATGTCCGCCAACAAAGCCGTCGTCGCCGCATCATCATTGGCCGGCGCCGTCTTGGTCTGGCGGCCCGTCACCGCCTCTTCCAGGCGGTTCATCAGGTCAACAGTCCGTTGATGCTCGTCGTGCAGCAATTGGGCAATCTTGCTATCTAAATACATGCGGCCATCCTAAATTCCTTATGAGCATTTGTTATGCACAGAATAATGGTAGCGCGATACCAGTATCATTGACCCTGATCAAGCGGAAACTACTGCGGCAAGGTATCTCCGAACCGCCGCCAGAAAAAACCAGGCGAACGCACCCGCACCAACAAGGCCAATCAGAGCCGCCACGACAATTATCAGGGTTTGGGACCAGATTATTCCGACGCCAAGCAATAATAGCGAGGCACAATGGCAGTACATATGGATGTTCAACGGCATCTGTGCCGTTAGCGCCGTGACTGTTGGCGGGCGGTGCTTTATAGCGATGGCGGCATGCATGGACGCCAGGAACGGGACGATCCGTTGCAGGATCGCTAACAAAAACGTCAGCAACCAGGCCAGCAGTGACAGGCTGAAAATCACCCCACCCCGCGCGCCCAGCAGATCCAGGGCCCAGGCGATGCCGGCTAGCAGGCTCAAGGGCAGCAGGCCCCAGGCCAGACGGATCAGGATAAAGGCCGGGCCCAACCGTTTGCGCATACGTTCTCGCAAGGCTTGCACCATCAGGCCCAAATGGATCATCGCGGCCAGCAGACCGACGCAGCCGCCTATTGCGGCACAGAGATCCATGCCGAACCAGGCGCCAAATAATCCTATCACCAGGCCTATCGCGCCGATGCCAAGGGAAGCCAAGGCCCATTTCTGTCCCGGTACCTGCGTCAATGCGAACATGGGCACCAGAACGTAGGAAAAACCAAACGCCAAAAGCCCCATGAAGCCATAGGCGGCGACCAACATATGGCTGACCGCGCTGCGCTGGGCGTCGGCGAAAATGCCATATTCCTGAGTGACGATCAGCGCCAGCCCCACGGCCAACAACCCCAGCAGCGCTGCCACCGCCAACCAGCCATGGGCCACCACGGCAACCAAAGCGCCGCCCCGGCGCAGATTGCCAAGCAGCAGCCATAGATAGAGCAGAATGGCCAATCCGGCCAAGGTGCCGCCCGCCGCCATTGCACGATGCCAAAAGAAGTACATGCCCAGGGCCAAAATCAAGCTGCCCAGATTGAATAGCCACCAAATGCCAGCGATCAAACGCGGCGCGGCAAAGCCCTGCAGGGTCGCCACAGGCAGCAATTGCAGGCTGGCGCCCATTGCGGACATGGTAAAGACCCCCAAGGTCAGCAAATGAATGGCGGCCAGCACCGGCCCGCCGCCGCCCGCGTAGTCCGGCAAGTCATTTGCGCCAAGCGCCAGTACGACCCAGGCAGCCATATGGAACACCACTGCCGCGGCAAAAAAACGGAACGGCAGGGACAGGGGCAGCAAACGCTCCGAGGCGCTGCCCAGGAATGCGGTCGCGCCTGATGCCATTAGCGGCTGCCGCGCCAAATACGCAAACGGAATTCACCACCCTCGGCAAGGGCATCTTCCATGACTTCATGGTTCCAGCCCCGCTCCGCCAATTCCGGATAGAGATAGATAGGCTCGCGGTGGTGATGCACGATTATGTCGCCTGTTTCCACCGTCTCCAGAAGAGCCAGAATTTGCAGCATGGGCTCGGGTGGCGGTAAATCACGGACGTCGATATGTTTGCCGTCACTGGCCTGCCAATGGGGCGCGGTCAGTTCCGCTGCCATCTCAATATCCGCTCTTTGTCCAACCGGGTTTGTCGCCCGGCCCCGGCACGCCGGCGCCACGCACGGGGGTTAGCGGCAGGGCAAAGCCCTGGTTAAAGGCGGCGCGGGCCACCACGACGAATTTCAAGCGCCAGCCGCTGGCGATGGTCACCAGCCCCGCCAAGGCGCCAAGCCAGGACCCTAAATCCGCCATAACAAGCGCCAGCAAAACCAGAACAGCGGCAGCATAATGACCCAGGCCATTGATCATCGGCGTGGCCTCGCTCAATACCGCCAGCGCCTTGACCGGCGCGCCCGCCGCCTTCAGCCCACTTAAATAACGTCGCCAGGCCAGCCAACGGCCCAGCAGCAAGAGCAGCAACAAGACCAGTGGCGAGACGGCCGCGCCGCCAAACAATGCCATCGCGAGCAATAGGAAGCCGCAGCCTTCCGCCAACCCGGTGACGAGGATCACCGGCCGTAGCGCCGCATGGCGCCAAGCGGGGATACCCTTGGAGGCAAGCAGTATGCGGGCCTGGCAATAGAGATAAGCCGCCGCCAACAATGCCGCCAACGAGATTGCGCCGGCGGCAATATCAGGCAGATAAACAAAAGGTGCCGCAGCCAACGCCGCCAGCAATGTCATGGGCAGCAACAAGGCTGAGACAAAGGCTTCCCGCGTCATCCACGAGGATTGCGGATGGAAGAACACATGCAAAGCACGCCAGGGCCGGCCAATTTCCAGCCACACGCTGAACAGCCCCATACCGACCAAAACCGCGCCGGCGAAACCAAGTGGCCAATAGGGCACCCCGCTACTCGAAGCCAGCGCCGCCAAGATCACCAGGCCGCTACCGCTACCGCCGCAGATAAAGTTGCCGGCGGCGCGCCAATCCCAGTTAATTTGATGGCGCGGTTCAATCTGGCTCATGGTTCTTGTCCCAGATGTAATAGAAGCCCGGATCAGCACCCAGTTCCTCATGCATGCGGAAGGTCTGATTCTCCGCCAACAGGGCCGAGACATTGCTGCCGGAATCATCCCGGTCACCGAAATTCAAGGCGCCGGCGATGCAGGAATTGACGCAGGCCGGCGTCACCTCAGGATCGACGCCCGGGGTTTGTCTGGTTTCCTTGGCGCTGTCGATGCGATCTTGGCAAAAATTACATTTCATGGCCACGGACATACGGCTTTCATCAAAGCGTGCCTCTTCGTGCCGCATGGCGCCCTTTTCTCCATAGGCCAGATCGCGCTTGTAGACGATATGGCGGGCCTGGTAGGGGCAGGCCACGGCGCAATAGCCACAACCGATGCAGAGATCGTAATCGATCTCAACAATGCCATCCAACCGGATCTTGGTAGCGGTTGAGGGACAGACATCCTCGCAGGGCGGATTGGCGCAGTGCATGCAGCCCACCGGCACAAAAGTACGTTGCACCTGGGGATAGCTGCCAGTCTCCATATCGAGTACTTGGCGCCACTGCACCCCTGGCGGGGTGGCGTTGGCATGCTTGCAAGCCGCCGTACAGGTTTGGCAGCCGACACAGCGCCGCAGGTCGGCGACCATCACAAAGCGGGTCATGCCCGGTCCTCTAGGCGGTTTACCGCGACCCGAACAATATCCGCGGACGAGCCGGTGGAATCCGTCAACGCCAGAGACATGGGCACCACGGTGTTCATTGACGGGGCAGGATGATCCACCGAATAGGGCGTGACCCAATGGTCGAACTGACCCTGAATTAGAATAGTGTCCGGGCGGATGCCCTGTTTCAAGACGACCCGGCCTTTGGTGCCGCGCAGGGTCGACTTGATCTCCACCAGATCGCCGTCCTCAATGCCCATCTCTACCGCCCGGCCCGCGTTCATCACCACGGCGCGGTGACCGCGCATGTTCTTGGCTACTTCGTCGATCATCTGAATGGAGCTGTTGGCGCCCCAGGCCAGCTGCATGCTGCGCGAAGTTAACAGCCAGAACGGATATTCATCCAGGTCACCGCCGGAATTCACTGTAGCCTGCTCCCAGATTCCGGGGAAATCTTTCCACGGCGGCAATGCCTCGTATTCTTTGAGCTGTTCATTCCACCATTCGATGCCTTTTTCATGCAGCCGGTTACCCAGTTGCTTGCCGATCCGGTAGAGTTGTTCCTGATAGGGCATTTCGAAGCGCAGGCCCTTTTTTCGCATTTCCGGGAACAGATACCAGATCAGGCGCGAGATCGGCTTGGTGCGGATGCCATGTTCCTTGTACCAATCCAAGCCGTCACTTTCAGCCCCGCCGGTCAACTCGGCGGAGGCTGCCTGGCACATGGCCTGCCAGATACTTTCCGTGGCGTGGTTTTGCACCGTATTCAGGCTGAAATCGTAATTACTACCCTTCAAGGGTACGCCCGCCGCGCCACGGTTGATGGCGTTATTGTAATTTTCCAGAATGCCGGCGCGCTCCGCCAGGGCGGTGGCGATATCGGTGAAGTCCATGGTATCGCCCAGGGGCTCGATGGCCGGTTGACGCAGCGCCACGCCCTCGTGATCCCAATAGGCCTCGGAAAACTTGGTGCCGCCAACGCGGATCAATTGCGTGCTTTCAAAATCCGTGCGCTCGGGCAACAGCACATCGGCCATGTGATTGGTTTCATCCCGGATATAGCAGAACGACACAATGAAGGGGAATTCGGAGATCCGCTCTGTCACCGATTTGGTATCCCAGAATGAAATAGCGGGGTTGGTGCGGTAGACGAACCACAGATCAGGGGCTGAGACCTCCGGCCAATTTTCCGGGCTCTCCTTCCGGAACATCCAGGCCAAATGGGTGGGACCCAGGGCTTGGCTCCACGGCGAGTTGGCCGACAGGGGCACCAGGGTATCATGGGCATTGCGGACCGAGGGGGTCTCGTGCCAGCCGTCCTTGTCGGTGGGATTCATGGGAAATTGCATGAAGCCGTCCGGGCCGCCGATCACCGATGCCTGACGCGTAGTGGCGGGCCGGTTCAGACGTACCGTGGTGCCCAGCGTGCCGCCGGGGACTTCCAGGGCGCCGACCAGACAGGCCAAAAGAGTGCGGCCCCAGCAACATTCGTAACCACCCCAGCCATTGTTGACGGTTTTGCCCAGAACCACCGAAACAGGGCGCAGGGGTAGGGTTTCGCCATCAATCACTGTGGTGGCACCAATCTGGGCATGGCTGACATATTCATCCGCAATACGCCGGATGCAGCCATCTGCTACCTGACAGATATCCTCGGCCCATTCCGGGGTGTACTGTGCCATCTGCTTTACCAAGGCGCTAAAAGCAGTCTCTACTTGGACGTCTTCATGCCGCCATTCTTCGTCGTCGGCACCGACTTCGATACCGGAGGCGGTAAAACTACCCTCCAGGGCCGGCACGACACCATCAGTATCGAAGGGCAATGCCGCGCCTGTACGGGTGTCCCACATCAATGGCTTGTGGCTGATGGGATCGCGCAGGAAGTAGCCGTTCGGCGCCACCAGATAGGGTGAGCCCGTGTGATCGGTCAAAAATTCCAAATCCAGCCGTTCACGTGGCATCTCGTGTAGCATGACGTGCATCAGGCCATACATAAAGGCGGGATCGGTTTTTGGGCGGATCGGCACCCATTCGGCAGAGCAGGCCCCGGTGACCGACAGATGCGGTTCGATCTGCACCCGCTTGACGCCGCGCTCCCGCGCGTTGGCATGGCGGGTCACGCCCATGACGCCGCCGGAGGCTTCCGGATTGCCCCCAAACGAGAGGATATAGTTGGTGGTTGGAGTGTCCGAGGCGACGGTAAAGGCCCGGTGCCATAGTTCGCCATACAGATGTTCCGAATGGGTGCATTTCACCCCCTGCCCCGATCCGAAGCTGAAATCCACCGCGCCCCAGGCTGACAAAAATGCCGGGAAACTGCCCATGTAATAGGTCGGCGAACCGCCACCACCAAACGATGCCGCGACCCGTGGGTAGCCCAGTTCGTCACGCTGGCCCTTGGCCTTGATCTCGTTAAGCTTGCCGCCCACCAGATCCAGCGCCTCGTCCCAGGAAATCGGCACAAAACCGGGATCCTCGTCACGGCCCTTTTTCGGATTGGTCCGCTTCATGGGCGTCAATAGACGGTTGGGATTGTAGGTTTTCTGTACCAGGCCATAGGCTTTGACGCAGGCCTTGCCGGCGCCAGGGTGAACATCGGCGAGAGCGAAGTTCGGCTCTACCTCGGTGGCGACGCCATCCTCGACCTTGACAGTTAGGAAATCCGGCCCTGCGACGCATTGATAACAATACTGCGGCACCTTGCGAGAGGTGGTCATTTCCGTCACCTAATCAATTGTTTGCCTACCCAACAATATATAAACAAAACTATTAGCCCGGACAACAAATGATATCAAAGGCCATTTTACGTCTGGAGTTCATTCCTCATCATCGTTGATGGCGTGTAGCGCGGCGACATCCTTGATGCTCACCTTATGCCCCTCGGTAGCAACGCCAATGGAGCGCAACTTCAACAGCGCGCGGGACAAGGTTTCGGGCTGCATACCCAGACGGCCGGCGATCAGCATCTTGTCCAGAGGTAGTTCGAATTCGTCGGACCCCTCGTCCACACCCACCAATTTTTCCAGGAATGAAGCCAGGCGTTGGGTTGCCGATTTCACCGTCAACTGTTCCACCTGCTGCACGAAACCGCGCAGGCGGCGGGACATAGACGCCAACATTATCAGGGCGATATCCGGATCGTCGCGCAACTGCTTCAAAATGCCGCTACGCGGGATCACCAAAAGCCGCGTATCGACGACAATTTCGGTGGTGATGGGAAAATTGCCGGAGACGAACATGGCGGCTTCCGCGAACGATTCGCCGGGGCCGAAAACGGCTATGATGCTTTCGTGACCGTCCGGGGCCTGACGAAAGCCCTTTACCCAGCCTTCCATGATGATGAAAAAACGGTCCGCCTGCTCCCCTTGCACGAATAGCGAGGTACCGCGCGGATAGCGCCGTACCGAGGCATCCAGCAACAATTTCATGGCCGCGTCATCCGCCATTCCGGCGAACAGAGGGTTCTGTTTGAGCTGATCATAATCGGACGAGCGAATCCCCGTCCGGCGCTCAAATGTTTCGCGGTTAAGATCGGCCATTAAATTTCTTCCGTGCCGCATGCTTCAGCCATGAGCATAAGCATTAGGAATTGCGGCGCAATATCCGTTATCGCCAGGCTGATCCGGTCCGCCCTAGGACAGGACGGCTTCTCCTTCAATTTCAACCATGGCGTTGGGGTCGATTAGACGGCTGACCTCGACCAGGGTCATAGCTGGAAAATGCTTGCCCAGGTGGGTTCCCCAGGCCGCACCCACGGCGGCGCCGGCGCTGTTAAAGGCATCGATATCCGTGACGAAGGCCCGCATCATGACCAGATTGGCTGGTTCCCCACCCGCCGCCCGCAGGACGGTGACCAGATTTCCCATGGCACGATCCCACTGGCCGCCGAAATCCAGGGCTGGATCTACCGCCTTGTTGCCGTCGGTGGCAGCGATCTGACCGGCTATACGCAAGATCTTTGAGCCGGTAGCAACCACCCCATAGGAAAAGCCTAGAGCCCGGTTCCACCCCTCGGGCAGGATCGCCCGATAATCAATATCGTTCATGATCTTCCCTCTTCCCTGATCTACAAGTTTTGATAGATAACCCGCCTGATGCTCCTTCACCAGCCTTGATTGAACCCGTCCAGCGCTTATGCTGAACCGATATCCTTAGCAGCCAATCTCATAGCCGCCAATCAAACGAGATCCCATTGTCGCAAACCAGCCAACCCATGATCAACGCCACGCCCGTGGTGCTTGCCCTGATCGCCGTTAACGTTGCCGTCCACGCAATACGCCTGCTATTACCCGCGCAATGGTCGGACATCGCCGCCACCTTGGGAGGCTTCTCTGCGCCGTGGTTTGTTGCAACGGTGATGGGGATGCAGCCGGATTACATTATTTTCCAGCTACTCTCGCCCCTAACCTATGCGTTTTTGCATGCGGATCTATTGCATCTGACCATCAACATGGCCTTTCTGCTGGCCTTTGGCACGGCAATAGAGCGACGTCTGGGGCGGCTGCGTTTTGTCGCCCTTTATCTGATTTGCGGTCTGGGTGCCGCTGCCGCCTCCGTCGCATTGTTCTATTACAGTCAGGAGCAGACCATCATCGTTGGTGCCTCAGGCGCCGTCTCGGGCCTGTTCGGGGCGGTTTTGCGCGTAACCACGCGCCGGGCCTGGGCCGCCATCGCCATCTTCATTCTCAGCAACATGATCATCGGCTATACCGGCCTGCCCGGTGCCGGTACCGTCCGGGCGATAGCCTGGGAGGCCCATATCGGCGGCTTCCTGACCGGCTATCTGTTGCTGCCGCTGTTCGACGGCGCGGCGCGGAAACTTGAAAGAAACCTGTCATGAAAATAACGGGACTACGCACCGAAGCGGTCCGGATTCCATTCGAAACACCGATCCGCACCGCGATTCACCATGTCGAGGCCGTCTGCTGCGTCCTGTTGCGGGTGGATACGGACGAAGGAATTGAGGGTCAAGGCCTGGTCTGGTGCATGAACGCCGCGCGTCTGCCCGTGCTCGACGCCGTGATCCACAGCCTTCGCCCCAGGGTCGTTGGCTGTGATCCGCATGAACATGCCGCCCTGTGGTCGGAAATGTGGGCCGACGTCAATTTCTTTGGCGCCAAGGGCATCAGCCTGTTCGGTATCGCCGCCATCGACATGGCGCTGTGGGATCTGGTGGGCAAAGCCCACGATATGTCCGTTTGCCATTTACTAGGGCAAAGCCGGGACCGGGTGCGGGCCTATCATTCGGGCGGCCTTTGGGTCTCGCTCACCCCGGACGAATTACAGGCCCAGGCCAAGGATTATCTGAGCCAGGGTTATCGCGCCATGAAGATGCGCCTGGGCAAATCGTCCGTGACGGAAGATATCGAACGGGTGGCCGCCGTGCGCGAGGCGATCGGACCCGATATCGACCTGATGGCCGACGCAAACCAGGGCTTCAGCGTTAATCACGCCATCCGCATGGGCCGGGCGTTGGAGCCGTACAATCTGGTCTGGTACGAAGAACCGGTGCAGGCCCATGACCTGGCCGGTTCGGCCCGGGTCGCGGCGGAGATCGACACACCCATTGCCAGCGGCGAGACCGAATATGCCCGCTATGGCTTCCGCGACATGATCGAGCGGGGCTCGGCCGATGTGCTGATGCCAGATCTGGAACGGGTCGGCGGCATCACGGAATTCGTCAAAGTGGCACATATGGCGGATGCCTTTGATATTCCCGTCTCGCCCCATGTCTATACCGAACAAAGCCTGCAGCTCTGCGGTGCCTTGAACAATATCGAATACAGCGAGATGATGCCCTGGTTCGCGCCGCTCTATAACGAGGCGACCGAGCTGGAGGACGGCGATTTGTTGATCCCCGACCGGCCGGGCCTGGGCTTCACATTCAATGCGGACGCCATCGCGCGATACCACGTGCCGAGCTAATTGGCGCGTTACCGCGTCACTGATTGAGAGGAGTATGGCCAATGAAAATCGGTAAAGTGGATACGACTATTGTGAAACTGCCTTACAGCACCGGCGGGAGAGGTAATATCGGCAATATGGATTGGTCCATGCTGGACTATGTCCTGATCCGCATAGAGACCGAAGACGGCATGGTCGGTTGGGGCGATGCCTTTGGCTATGGCGGCATCGCACCTGCCGTCAAGGCGATGGTGGATCACAGGATCGCCCCCTCGCTGATCGGCAAGAATGCCTCGGCCGTCACGCAACTGTCTTATTTCCTGCAACAGGGCAACCACCTTCTTGGACGTTATGGCGTTACGATGTTCGCCATTTCCGGGATCGATATCGCGCTTTGGGATCTGGCGGGCAAGGCCGCGGGCGTGCCGGTTTCGACCTTATTGGGTGGGGCCCGGCGGACGGAAATTCCCGCCTATGCCTCCCTGTTCAACTACACCGACCCCGATCAGGTCGCCGAACATTGCCAGCGCGCCATGAGTGAAGGCTACGGATCCGTCAAACTGCATGAAACCACCGAGCCAGCGGTCCGCGCCGCCCGCCTGGCCATGGGCGACGGCGTGCCCTTGATGGTCGATACCAACTGCCCTTGGACACCGTGGCAGGCCAAGGAAGCGGCCCTGTCGTTCAAACCTTACGATCTGCATTGGCTGGAAGAGCCGATCTTCCCGCCCGAGGATTTTAACAGCCTCAATCGCCTTGGCATAGAGGTGGATATTCCCCTGGCGGCGGGCGAAAACGCCTGCACCGCGTTCGAATTTAAGCAGATGATCGAGGCGGAGGCGGTGACCTACGTCCAACCCAGCGTCACCAAGGTTGGCGGCATAACGGAATTCCGCAAGATCATCACCCTGGGCGAGCTGGGCGGTACCACGGTGATGCCCCATGCCCCCTATTTCGCGCCGGGACTGTTGGCCACCTTGCAGCTGCTGGCAACCATGCCCGACGAATGCCTGGCCGAGACCTTCTACTTCAAGACTCTAGAAGCGAGCCTATACGGCGACGCCATCGTGGCTAAGGACGGCAACATCACAGTGCCGACGGGTCCAGGCCTAGGTTTGGATCCCAATTTGGACGTGATCAAGGATTATGCGGTGAAGGATGGTTAGCTATAAAATCGGAACAGGGCATTTATGCGGTACTCACTCATGACGTCTCACCAATGACCTGCGGCGCCGCATCTGGGCGCCTGTTAGCGGACCTGATGGAAGGATACGATAGTGTTCTACTGAGTGCCATCCTAGACATTCCGCAAGCTCGGCGTTTGCCATCGCGTCCGTTTCACGATTTAAGCGCGCAGGAAGAGGATTGGTATGAAGAGAAAAGCCGCCTCAACGCCTTTTTCAGCACCAATGTTTGAAACGATCCTGTGCAGGTTGAACACCGATACCGTGCTCATAACCCCATGTGTCCTGGCGCAAGCCGCCGTCCTTCAAGAAAGGCCACAGCTTGAAGAAGGCGCCCACATCGTGCTCGTTTCGAAAACCATGCCGCGTCCAGATGATCGGGATATCCTAGGCGGGGGCGGCGTCGAGCAATTTTATCATTGGCTCGATCACGCGCCGCAATTGGCTGATATCGATGTTGCCTTTGCCATACCAGCCGTCGGGATAGAGAAAGTCATTCTGCGCGTCGATCACCACAACCGCCGTCCGGCCCGGCACCAGGTTCCAATGGGCGTTTCAAACGGATCGATACGCTCCATGTTCAGGTATTCCGCCGCATGTGATCGAGCACCGCTTCAAGCGGTTCCACATCGCCGAACTTGGCGTCCATATCATACAGATTCCATTCTACCGCGCCGGCGATGCGGTCGCCGATGCATTCGCGCACGATGATCGGACGGAAGCCATCCGCGATGGCGTCTTCCACCGTGGCGCGAACACAGGCCGAGGCCGTGGCGCCGGTGACGACCACCGTATCGACGCCGCAGGCCGTGAGGTAACTCTGCAGATTGGTGCCGCGAAAGGCGGAGGCCTGTTTCTTGACGATCAGCATTTCGTCGTCCCGACGTTCCAGGCGGGTATCGATTTCCACCGCTTCGGAGCCCGCGCATAGAACCTCGGCGGGGATTTTCCTGCCCCACAGGCCCATGTCGGAATGCTCACCCTCAATAATTTCATAGGCCGTGGTGGTGAAGATGATCGGCAGACCCTTGGCGCGGAATGCGGCAAGTACCTCGTTCAGGGCCGGGATCACCGTCTCCATACCCTCGCAAGTGAAGGCATTGTCTTCCCTGGTCCAGGCATTGGCCATGTCGATCACGACCAGGGCCGGTTTCTTGCCCCATCCGACGCGCCGTTGGAAGCCGCGCTCCTGATAAAGAGCGCTGTCGTTTGTAAAAAGCTTATTGAGCGCCGCCTTGATTTCCGGATCCATTGCGTTTTCCTCCCCACCGATGCCATGTTCTTCGCTTAGCCTATCATACTCGCCTCTGGATGCGATAACAGGCTAAGCTATGATACGCACAGGCGAGTTTGAAACGAATGGGCGGGGAAATGACAGCAAGATCAGAGGCGGGTGAGATGCTGGCAGGTTCGGCATTGGAGAACGCCCGCGCGGTGGCACCGGTGCTGCGCGCCGAGGGGAGCAGGATAGAAGTCGCCCGCGCTCTTACGCCCGAGGCCCTGGCCGCTATGCATGAAGGCCAGCTGTTTCGCCTTAGCCTGCCCCGCCGGCACGGGGGGGCAGAGCTGCCTCTGCCGCAATTGGCGCAAGCGGCCGAGATTATCGGCGGTGCCGATGCCTCCGCCGCCTGGTGCCTGGGCCAGGCCCTGGGCTGCGCCATGACCGCCGCCTTCATGGATGAGAAACCGGCGCGCGAAGTGTTCGATCCAGCGGACGCGGTACTGGCCTGGGGTGCGGGCATACAAGGCAAGCTCACTGTGGCCGAAGGCGGTTATCTGGCATCCGGCACCTGGCGCTTTGCCTCCGGCAGTCACAACGCCACCTGGCTGGGCGGCCATTCAAAGGTTTTCGAGGCCGATGGCTCTCCCCGCCTGGATAAGAATGGAAAGCAGGCCAACCGCACCGCCCTGTTTCCCCGCGCCCAGGCCGAGATGGCGGACGACTGGCACGTCATGGGTCTGCGCGGCACCCGTAGCGAGGCCTACACTGTGGAAAATCTGTTCATCCCCGAGGGCCTGACCTCGGATCGCGAAACCGAAGCCGAGCGCCGGGTTGAGAGCACGTTGTTTCTTTTTCCCACCACCGCCGTCTATGCCTCCTTGTTTTCCTCCGTCGCACTGGGCATCGCGCAAAGCATGTTCGACGATCTAGTGGCCCTGGCGCGGAAAAAAACACCTCGCGGCGCCCGTAATGCCCTGCGCGACAGCCCGGTGTTCCAGACCAAGCTGGCGGAATTGGAAGCCCAGCTCGGCTCACCGAGGGCCTACAAGCACGCAATCTTGAGCGAGATCTGGGAGACGGTAGATGCCACGGGTGAATTGAGCATGGACGACCGGGCCCGCATCCGTCTGTGCACAACCTACGCCATCAACCAGGCTACGGCGGTATCCGAGCAGGTCTATCATCTGGCCGGTTCCACCGCAATTTTTGAAAACGAACCGTTCGAGCGGCGCTTCCGCGATATCCACGCGGTCTCGCAACAGGTCCAGGCCAGACATACCAACTACGAAACCGTAGGTCGCTACATGCTGGGTCATGAAGCCGACACGGTCTTTATGTGATGGGACAGCGTTCGACATACGGCTGGCGCGGCAAGCTCGGCCTGATCGTACCGACCACCAATACCGTGAACGAGGCGGAATGGAACATGGCCGCGCCCGACGGGGTCTCCATTCACGGCGCCCGTATCGTGCTGCACACCGATGTCACATCTGAGGCGGGCAAGGCGTCATCAAAGGAAGACCTGCGCCAGGCCGTTAACAGCCTGGCCCCCGCCGGCCTGGATGCCATCGCCTATGGCTGCACCGCCGGCTCGCTTATGACGCCGCGCCATGGATTGGCGGATTTCATGACGGAAGTCTGTGACCTACCCTGCGTCACCGCCGGAGCTGCAATCGTCGATGCACTGCTTTCGCTGGAGGTAACCAGCGTCTCCGTGGCCACGCCCTATGACAAGAGTTTGAACAACCATGAAGCCGAGTTCCTGAACAGCCAGGGCATAAGGGTGCGGGCTATAGAGGGCTTGGGCTTTGGCGCCAACGGCCCCCACGAATATGCGCTGATGCATAAGGTACCCAGGCGAGACGTGCTTGAGCTGGCACGCAGGGTCGATGATCCCGGCGCCAATGGCCTGTTGATCAGCTGCACCGATCTGCCGACCTTCGGCATTATCGAGGAGCTGGAGCAGACCTTGGGCAAGGCGGTGGTGACGTCCAGTCAAGCCACCCTGTGGGCCGCCATGTCAGCCGCCGGATTGAACCCAGCCCTGCCTGGCCTGGGCCGCCTGCTTCGCCAATAACGGGTCGGTCAAAGTCGGTATCCAACTTGAGCTGGCCCGGACTCTCTGGCAGGGTTGAATTTTTCGATGGAGATATCTATGGTCCGCGATAGCCGTTACGATGTTTTGTTCGAGCCGGTGAAGATCGGTCCGGTAACCGCCCGTAACCGCTTCTACCAGGTGCCCCACTGCACGGGAATGGGGCGGCATTTCCCCACTTCGTCAGCGGTGATGCGGGGGATCAAGGCGGAAGGCGGCTGGGCCGTCATTTCGACCGAACAATGCGATATTCATCCCACCGGCGATGTCCGCACACAAATCCGTCTGTGGGACGAAAAAGACATTCCGACCCATGCCCGGATGACCGAACTTGTACACCACCACGGCAGCCTGGCCGCCATCGAGCTTTGTCACCCCGGGCATTATTCGACGAGCTATTATGCCCGCGAAACACCAATTGCGCCCAGCCCGATCCCTGTCCGCGCCCCCTTCCCTGGACAGGCCAGGGCCATGGACCGCCAGGACATAGCGGATTTTCGAAAATGGCACCGCCGCGCCGCCCTGCTCTCTCGACAGGCGGGCTTTGATATTGTCTACGTCTATGCCGGGCATGCGATCACCTTGTTGATGTTCTTTCTCTCGCGCCAGTACAACCAGCGCAGCGATGAATATGGCGGCAGCCTGGAAAACCGGGCCCGGCTATTCCGTGAATGCATCGAGGATGCCCACGACGCCGTCGGTGACATCTGCGCCGTCGCCGTTCGGCTAGCGGTCGATGAACTGCTTGGTGAACACGGCATGACCGCGGGTGTCGAAGGCCGAGAACTGGTTGAAATGCTAGCTGA
>PCBT01000039.1 GCA_002731375.1 Rhodospirillaceae bacterium
TAGCATAATCTCCATCTCAGGGCATCGATTAACGAGTTCATCTGGGAAATGGGGGTTTATATCTTCTACGCCTCTAAAGATAGACCCATGCTTGCTGTTGAACAACACGAGTCGGTCACATACGTGACGACAAAGCCTTTTGTTGGAGTTGGAAAAGTCGAGCTCACAGTAAACGAAAAACCAATAAGACACCTTGGCGCATTACCTTTTAGTATCAAGAATGAAGGTAACGTTCCTCTCAGCTCCATCCAAAATAGTGGCTTTTACAATTTGGTTTCTGCGCTTAATTTGGAAGTATCGGCACCGATCAGAGAGGCCTCCGGAATAGGTATTCTTTCTGTCCAACTCGCTGATGCCTCTGCGTCTCCGTTGACTATTAAAATGCAGGATAGGGGCGAAATGACTGCACTCAAAATTGACATTCGACACCTTAATCCGGGTGAAACAGCAAACTTTTCGCTTTTATACTCTGGCGAACGCGAACCCACAGCGCGAGTGGTCGGAAATCCGATAATCGGAGGGGCGATTTCTTTCATCCGAGGGTTTAGAACCGTGTCTACAGATACAATTTGGGGAAATTGAAGAGTGTTTGGCTAGCGCAAGGACTTGGAATTTTATTTTTGGCGCAAGCACCGATATTCGCCATCTACTTTTTAGTCGGCGCAAGGAATCTCGTTTTGGAAAAACAAAGTAGAGACTATAGCCGTTTTGAGGATCCGGAAGAAAAGCAAGCGGAAGATGAGCAACGCGATCGAATAGATAGGGAGTTACAGTCTGAATTATCTGAAATAGATGGGAGTTTGTTGAAATCCATCAAGGAATTTCGATTAAGAATCCCTTTGGGTATGTTTGAAGAGAAAACAGCTTCCAGATCTATTTATGAGATTTTTTGGGATGCTTACAGAGAAGCATGGGAATACTCTCTGAAACAGAAATTTCCCCTTCCCTCGGAGATCGAAAATCGGTGGTCACGAAATCTTGAACGTCGCGTAATCACCCCATGGTTTGGCTGGGGAGATTTTTTCGGAACTGTGGCACTATTTTGTATACCGTCATTGCTCCTGTCGATATTTGGTTACGCATTGTTGTTCTTGTAGAGACAAAATGAGAGGTATCGAGTTGCAGTGACAGCGCATTAAATCCAAATCGGCGCAGTATCCGACTGATTGTTTGCATTATGTTGACAGTGGGCCTGTTGAAAAAGTCGGAATTAGCGGTGACGATCCAATATTTCGTCATTCCCGCGAAGGCGGGAATCCAGGCAGAGTTAAAAATTACTGCATAATTTCACGTGTTTACGAAGCACCGATACCAAGCTATGGATTCCCGCTTTCGCGCACTGGTGTCCGGGAAAATGTCATGCCTTGGCTGAAAAGGGTAGAGTTGCCCTTGTTTATGGCTAGCCTCAGGTTATCGAGACTTGAAACTAGCGAGGGCAACTCCGTGTACAGCAATAGCATTTTCGGCGCGATATCGGAGTCAGAGGCCAGTGTCCCGGCCACCGCGCGGCCCGCGTCGGTTTTCAGGTCCAGGGCGATGGAGCGCTTGCCCCGGTTGAAGGTCACCGCATGGGCGCACAAATCGCCATAAACCTTGCCCAGGCTGCGGCCCCAATCGCCCTCCAGCGGCTCCACCTTGATGACGTTGGCGCCATGCTGGGCCAACAGCAAGGTGGCGTGAGGCCCGGCGACACCCTGGGTGGCATCGAACACCTTGACGCCGGAAAGCGGTTTGCGGTCTGTCATTCCATAATCGCTGTTAACGCTTTGATCTTTTGCCCATGCATAGAGTGCTAGCGCCGGCGGGACAATAGGCCGCGGATTTCGCTCCCCTGGACAGCGCGAAAAACGATCGCCGCCACGGCAAAGCCAAGCATGCCCGCCGCCACCAGGACCAGCAGGGCCAGGATGCGCTGCACCTCGCCGCCCAGGAACTGCGCCGCCAAAATGCCTTTCAGCCACCACAGGCCCGCCGCCATGGCCAGGGCCGCCGCCAGGGTCCGGCCCAGCCGTTGTATCAGGCGGGTATCGGGGCGCAGATCGCCGCGGCGGTACAATATCCAGGACAACAGGGCCACATTCAGCCAGGCCGCGATGGCGGTGGCCAGGGCCAGGCCGGCGTGGGCGAGGTATCGCATCAGGATCAAATTCAAAATCAGGTTGGCCACCACGGCCACCGTGCCCACCAGCACCGGAGTGCGGGTATCGCGGCGGGCGAAAAAGGCCGGTGTCAAAACCTTGACCAAAACATAGCCGGGCAAGCCCACCGCATAGGCCATCAGGGCAAAGGCCGTGGCCTGCGCCGCGGCAACATCGAACTGGCCCCGTTGAAACAAGGTCAGGATCAGCTCGTGCGCCAGCAGCAGAAACGCCATCATCGCCGGCAGGGCCAGAAACAAGGTTAATTCCACGGCCCGGTTCAGGGCCGCCACGGCGCCTGGTTGATCCTTTTGCGCCACCAGACGCGATAGCATGGGCAGAATGGCGGTGCCGACGGCAACCCCGACCACCCCGATGGGCAGTTGGTTCAAGCGGTCGGCGTAGAACAGGAACGAGACCGAACCCTTGGGCAACAGGGAGGCCAGGATGATATCGATCACCAGATTAACCTGCACCACGCCCGCGCCCAGGGCCGCCGGTAGTATCAGGCGTAATAGCTCCCGCACCTTTGGGGTCAGGCGCGGGCGCGGCAGGGTCAGGCCCATGCCGGCCTTTTGACAGGCCACGGACAACCAGATCAACTGCGCCACGCCGGCCACCGCCACGCCCCAGGCCAGGGCATGCCCCGGGCTGGGCATATGGGGCGCCAACAGGGTGATGGCGGCGATCAGGCAAATGTTCAGCAGCACCGGTGTTGCCGCCACGGCGGCGAAGCGCTGCAAGGAGTTCAGCACCCCTCCCATCAGCGATACCAGGGAAATCAGCAACAGATAGGGAAAGGTGATGCGGGTAAAGGCCACCGCCAGATCGAACCGCTCCGGATCGCCGACAAAGCCCGGCGCCAAAACCTGCATCACCCACGGCATCGCGACCTGGGCCAGGGTGACAAAGATGAACAGGGTCAATAACAGCACGCTTAAGGCCTGTTCGGCGAAGGCGCGGGCCGGCTCCCGTCCCCTGGTCGCCAATAGGTCCGAGAACAGGGGGACAAAGCCGGCGTTGAAGGCGCCTTCGGCGAACAGGCGGCGGAAAAAATTAGGCAGCTTGAAGGCCACGAAGAAGGCATCCGCCACTGGACCGGCGCCCAATGTGCCGGCGATCAGGATATCGCGGACGAAACCCAGAACGCGGCTCAACATGGTGTAGCCACCGACCGTGGCGAAGGCGCGGAACAAATTCATCGCGATTGCATAGCGGAATTATGGGGCGGGAAAAAGGCTCTTCATTGCCTCGGTGTCATTATGGGGCGCAATACTTATATCAGCTTGGAATCAGGCGGTGGCGACGTTGTCCGCGGAGTCCGTCGGGGCGTCCGGGTCGGCGTCCGGGGCGGCGGCTGCTTCGTCGGGTTCCGCCAGGGCGGATAGCAGGCGGCGGCGAATGGTTTCGAGCCGGGGGGCGGAGGTGACTTTCAGGCCGAACAGATCCTTGACGTAAAAGACGTCCACGGCCCGTTCGCCATAGGTCGCGATGCGGGCATTGGCGATGGTCAGGGACAGCTCGTAAAAGGCCAGGGTCAAATCATGCAGCAGGGCCGGGCGGTCGCGGCCGTTAACCTCTATCACCGTATGGGTGCGGGAGGCGTCGTTGTCGATGATCACCGCGGGCTGTACGGTGAAGACGCTGGCCCGGCCCGGCAGACGGCCGCGCCTCTCACCCAGCGCCACCGACAACAGCAGCTCACCGCTCAGGATTCTGTCAATGGAGCGGCGCAAGCGCGCGATGCTTTCCGGACGTGAGATGGGCCGGCCGTCGATGTCCTGGATCGAAAAAACATCCAGTGCCATGCCGTCCGTGGTGGTAAAAATCCGCGCCCCGGCGATGGAGGCGCCGCCGAGCGTAATGGCGCCCGCCAAACGGGAGAACAGGCCCGGATGATCGGCGGTATAGACGGTGAGTTCGGTAAAGGATTCAAAGGGGTGAACCCGGGTATCGACCGCGATGTCCTGCCCGGCCTCGTCCGCCGCCCGCATTAGACGGGCCCAATATTCATGGTCGGACAGATCAGCCGACAACCAGAAAGCGGGAACGCCGCGTTCCAATTGCTTCTCCAGCGCCGCCGCCGGCCAATCCGCCAGTTTCCCGCGCAAGGCGTCCTTTACCGCCGCCGCGCGTTCTTCCTGGTTCGCCACGGGCTGGCCGCCCAGCATGTATTCCTCGGCCCGGCTGTACAGATCGCGTAGCAATTGCCCTTTCCAGCCGTTCCAGATGCCTGGCCCAACCGCGCGAATGTCGCAAACGGTCAGCACCACCAGCAGCTTCAACCGCTCCGGGCTTTGTACCACTTCGACAAAGTCGCTGACGCTTTTAGGGTCGTCCAGATCGCGTTTGAAGGCGGTATTGGCCATGGCCAGATGCCAGCGCACCAGCCAGGCCACGGTCTCGGTCTCGGCTGGGTCCATGCCCAGGCGCGGGCATAATTGTTCCGCTACTTCCGCCCCCAGCACGGAATGATTGCCACCCCGGCCCTTGGCGATATCATGCAACAGCAGCGCCACGTACAGCACCCGGCGCAGCTTTATTTTGCCGATCACCTCGCTGGAGAGCGGATGATCCGCGCTTAGGCTGCCGTCTTCGATCCGCGCCAGGATGCCCGTGGCCCGGATGGTATGCTCGTCCACCGTATAGACATGGTACATATCGTGCTGCATCTGCCCCACGACCCGTCCGAAATCGGGGATGAAACGGCCGAACACGCCGGCCTCGTTCATGCGCCGCAGGCTGGTTTCCGGGTTTTTCTGGGAGGTGAAAATTTCCAGGCACAGGCGGTTCGCCTCTTCATCACGGCGCAATTCGTCATTGATCAGGCGCAAATTGCGGGTGATCAGGCGCAGGGCCTGGGGGTGAATATCCAGATCATTTTCATGGGCCACATGAAACAATCGGATCAGTTTCACCGGGTCGCGGCGAAAGTCATCCTCGTGCAGCAAACCAATGCGGTCGCCTTCGACCAGAAAGCCATCGATCTCGCGCTTGCGCAAACCGAAACGGGGCAGGCGAAAGCGGGGTTGCCGTTTGTGCTGATCCTCCAGGGCGGCGCAAAAAATGCGGGTCAGATCGCCGACATCCTTGGCGACCAGGAAATAATGTTTCATGAAGCGTTCCACGCCGGTGGCGCCCGCATGATCCCGATAGCCCAGGTGGGCGGCCAGTTCCGGCTGCACATCGAAGGTCAGGCGTTCTTCCGGCCGGTTCGCCAGATAATGCAATTGGCAGCGTACCGTGCGCAGGAAGGTTTCCGCCTTGGCGAACAGGCGGTATTCCGCCTTGGTGAAGACGCCCTGTTCGATCAATTGCGCCACGTCATCGACCCGGTACAGATATTTGGCGATCCAGAACAAGGTATGCAGATCGCGCAGGCCGCCTTTGCCGTCCTTGACGTTGGGTTCCAGCAGATAGCGGCTGTCGCCCATGCGCTGGTGACGCTCGTTCCGCTCGGCCAATTTGGCGTCTATGAAATCCGGGCCTGTATCGGCCACGACCTCCCTGTCGAAACGGGTTTTCAATTCCTGGAACAGCGCCTCGTCACCCCACAGATAACGCGCCTCCAGCAAGGTGGTGCGGATGGTCATGTCACTATGGGATAGCCGTATGCACTCATTCACCGTGCGGGTGGCATGGCCCACTTTCAGGCGCAGGTCCCACAGCATGTACAGGATAAACTCCACCACCTGTTCGCCCCAGGGGGTCTGTTTGTAAGGCAGCAGAAACAGCAGATCGATATCCGACTGCGGCGCCAGTTCACCGCGGCCATAACCGCCGATGGCGACCAGGCCAATGCGTTCCGAGGCGGTCGGGTTGGTGGCGCGGAAAACCACGCCCGTGGTGAAGTCATACAGCGCCCGGATCAGTTGATCCAACAGATAACAGTTGGCCACCAGCACCAGATTGCCACTGGCCCCGGCTTCAAAACGGCGGTGCACTTCCGCCCGGCCGGCGGCCAGCGCCGCCTTCAGCTGTTGCAAAACCTCCGCCCGCAGGGCGGTGGAATCCGGGGCATGCTGTTCGGCCAGTTCGCTCAAGGCATGGCTCAAGGCCGCGCGGTCGATGACCTTGCGCCGTTTGGTGAAGGCATCTCTTTGCGCCATGCCGCCGGTCCCTAAACCCTTCCCGCCTAGTCGTTGCCCGCGATGGTCACGCCACCATCGATGCAAAAGGTCTGGCCCGTGGTCCAGGCGCCCGCTTTCGATGCCAGATACACGGCAATGCCGGCAAGATCCTCGCCCTCGCCCAGGCGGCGCATGGGCGTGGCGGCGGATTTTCTGGCGGCGGTTTCCGGATCCTCGTACAGAACGCGGGCAAAGTTGGTCTTGACCAGGCCCGGCGCGATGCAGTTGACGCGGATGTTGTCCTTGCCGAATTCAACCGCCAGATTGCGCACGATTTGCATATCGGCCGCCTTGGAAATGCAGTAGGCGCCCAGAACGGTGCTGCCGCGCAGGCCGCCCACGGACGAGACGATCATGATAGCGCCGTCCTTGCGTTCCTGCATTTCAGGGATGACCGCGCGGCAAAAGGCCATGTTGCACTTGATATTGACTTCCATGGTCTTGTCGAAGGCGGAATCGGGGATGTCCAGGGCCGAGCCGTGCCAGGGATTGACGGCGGCATTCAGAATCAGAATATCGATCCGGCCCCAGGTTTCCCGCGTCGTAGCCAACAGATTGTCCCTCTCATCCTGGCGCGAAACATTACACGGCACCGCGATTGCCTCGCCGCCCGAGGCGTTGATGCCGGCGGCGACTTCATCGCAAATATCCGCCTTGCGCGAGGTAATCACCACCTTGGCGCCGTGCTCGGCCATGGCTTCGGCCATGGCCCGGCCAATACCTTTAGAGGAGCCGGTGACGATGGCGACTTTACCAGTCAAATCAAACAAGTTCATGGCCACGATTTATTTTCCTTTCAGGGACTGGAACGAATTTGGCCCGCAGCATAACCGATCCGTTCGGCGGGTGCGCGGGCAAAACGAGTGAATTTGTCACCACCATGGTCTAGGATTGCAAGGCAACGAGGGGGATACCTATGGGACTATGGATTGCCGTACATATTCTGGCGGCGGTGTTCTGGGTGGGGGGGATGTATTTCGCCCACCAATGTTTGCGTCCGGCGGCGGAATTGCATTTACCGCCCGAACAGCGCCTGGTGCTGTGGCGTGGTGTCTTGCGGCGCTTTTTCTCGCGGGTGTGGATGGCGATCGCCGCGCTGTTGATCAGCGGCTATATGATGGTCTTCATCTATCTGGGGGGCTTTGCCAGCCTGGGCTTGCATGTGCATGTGATGCAAGCCACCGGTTGGATCATGATCGGGCTGTATCTGCATGTCTATTTTGGCCCCTATCGCCGGCTCAAGGAACGTTTGAACGAACAGGACTTCGCCGGCGCTGGCGTGCAACAGGCCAAAATCCGCAAGTTCGTCGGAATAAACCTGGTGTTGGGGCTGATCACCATATTGTTGGGCGCCACGGGCCGCTATTGGGCGTCTAATTTCTAGAGGTAAAGAAAAGAAAGGGAGGAAGCATCATGGGCCGCGTAGAGGGAAAGATCGCTATCGTCACGGGCGGTGGTACGGGCATTGGCCGGGCCGCCGCAACCCGGTTGGCCGAAGAGGGCGCTATTGTCACCATTGCCGAATTTGATGGGGAAAGCGGCCAGGCGGTGGCTGGGGAATTGGGCGGCGATGCCGCCTTTGTGCAGCACGATGTGGGCGAAGAGGCGAGTTGGCGGAGCCTGATGGAAGCGGTCGCCGCCCGCCATGGCCGCCCGGACATTCTGGTCAACAATGCCGGCATTCTGGCCACCACGAATACTCAGGAACTGGCCGATACGGACATGGAGCAATGGCGGGCGGTGCAGAGGGTCAACGTCGAAGGCGTTTTTCTGGGCTGCAAGTACGGCGTGGCGGCGATGACCGCGGATGGCGGCCGCACCAAGGGCGGTGATGGCGGCGGCGCCATCGTCAATATGTCCTCGGTCGCCGGCCTGATCAGCACGCCGCATCTGGTGGCCTATGGCGCCTCCAAGGGCGCGGTGCGCCAGTTGACCAAGTCCGTGGCCATCGATTGCGCCCGCAAGGGCCTGGGCATCCGCTGTAATTCCGTGCACCCGGGCGTCATCGTCACCAACATGGGCAACCAGGTCATGAGCCTGGGCAGCAACGATCCGGAAGCCAACTGGGCCGCCCGGATCAAGATCATCCCCATGGGCGAGCCGGGTCAGGCGGTGGACGTGGCCAATTGCATCCTGTTTCTGGCCTCGGACGAGGCCCGCCACGTCACCGGCGCCGAACTGGTCGTCGATGGCGGCATGACGGCGATCTGAGGAGATTTGGCATGGGCCGCGTGGAAGGCAAGGTTGCCATTGTAACGGGCGGCGGCACCGGCATTGGCCGTGCCACCGCCCAGCGTTTGGCGGCAGAGGGCGCCAAGGTCACCATCACGGATGTGAACACGGAAGCCGGCCAGGCGGTTGCCGAGGAACTGGGCGGCGATGCGGTCTTCCTGCAACAGGATGTGCGGGAGGAGGCGGATTGGCAGCGTCTCATGGAGGCGGTGGCGGCGCAGCATGGCCGCCCGGATATATTGGTCAACAACGCCGGTATTCTGGCCACCACGCCCTACCAGTTCCTGGACCAGACGGACCTGGAGCAATGGCGCGCCATACAGGCGGTCAACGTCGAAGGCGTCTTTCTGGGCTGCAAGTACGGTGTTGCCGCCATGTCCGCCGGTGGCCGGCCCAAGGGCGGCGCGGGCGGCGGTTCCATCGTCAACCTGTCTTCGATCGCCGGCCTGATCGGTACCCCGGGCGCCGTGGCCTATGGCGCCTCGAAAGGCGCGGTGCGTCAGATCAGCAAAACCGTGGCCATCGATTGCGCCCGCAAGGGCCTGGGCATCCGCTGCAATTCGGTGCATCCGGGCACCATACGGACCGACATGGGCGATCAGGTCATGCGCATGGGCGGCGGCGATCCGGAAAAGGCCCTGGCCGCCTCGATCCGGCGCATTCCCATGGACGAGCCGGCCCAGGCGGTTGACGTGGCCAACTGCATCCTGTTCCTGGCCTCGGACGAAGCCCGCCACGTCACCGGCGCCGAACTGGTCGTCGATGGCGGCATCACGGCGGTGTGAGATCCTTAATCTTCGTCCGCCTGCGCCTTCAAGTGATAGATCAGGTCCAGGGCCTCGCGGGGGCTGAGGCTGTCGGGCAAAATCTTGGCCAGGGCGGCTTCCACCGCCGATGGCTCGTTGCGGCTCCTACCGCCGCCCGAGATTGGCCGGCGGGCGGCGAACAGGGGCAGGTCGTCGGCCAGATGGGCCGCGCCTTCGCGGCCTAGGTTCTCGCTATCTTCCAGGCCGGCCAGCACGACCTCGGCCCGCCCGATCACCGAGGCGGGCAGTCCCGCCAGCCTGGCCACCTGAATGCCATAGGAACGGTCTGCCGCACCCGGCGCGACCTCGTGCAGGAAGACCACATCGCCCTGCCATTCCTTGACCCGCATGGTGACGTTGGCCAGGCCGTCCAACTTGCCCGACAGCGCGGTCAGCTCGTGATAATGGGTGGCGAACAGGGCCCGGCAACGGTTCACTTCGTGCAGATGCTCCACCGCCGCCCAGGCGATGGACAGGCCGTCATAGGTCGCCGTGCCCCGGCCAATCTCGTCCAGGATCACCAGGGAGCGGGGCGTGGCCTGGTTCAGAATGGCGGCGGCCTCCACCATCTCCACCATGAAGGTGGAGCGCCCCCGCGCCAGATCGTCCGCCGCGCCGACCCGGCTGAACAGGCGGTCCACGGCGCCTATGCGAACCCGGGCGGCGGGGACATAGCTGCCCATCTGGGCCAGAATGGCGATCAGCGCGTTCTGCCGCAAAAAGGTGCTTTTGCCCGCCATGTTGGGGCCGGTGACCAGCCAGATTCGGGCCTCGCCATCCATCCCCCCGCCTGCTTCGCCACCCAGGCGGCAATCGTTGGCGATAAAAGCGCCTTCGTTGCGCGCCGCCAGGGACGCCTCGACCACCGGATGGCGGCCGCCCTCGATATGGAAAGCCTGGCTGTCGTCCACCACGGCCCGGCAGAAACGTCCCGCAACGGCCATCTCGCCGTTGCCGGCGGCCACGTCCAGGGCCGCCATGGCGTCGCCGGCCAGGCCGATAGCCTCGGCCTCCCCTAACACCGCCGCCGCCAGTTCGGCGAATAATTCCAGTTCCAGGGCCAGGGCCTTGTCCGCGCTCTCGGCAATCCGGCGTTCCAGATCGCCCAGCGCGACGGTGGAAAAGCGCACCACGTTGGCCATGGTCTGGCGGTGGATAAAGACCTCGTTCAAGGGCGCGGCCATCAGGCCGTCGGCGCGCCGCGCCGCGACCTCGATGAAATAGCCCAGGACCCGGTTGTGCTTGATCTTCAGATTGTCGATGCCCGCCTGTTTCCGGTAATCGCCCT
The DNA here is from genome assembly GCA_002731375.1 of Rhodospirillaceae bacterium. Lineage (GTDB taxonomy): Bacteria > Pseudomonadota > Alphaproteobacteria. Next base: position 10,595 of record PCBT01000039.1, read on the forward strand.
CCAACCCGACGATCAGCTTGCGTGAGGCATCACGTAGCTGGCGCAGTTCGTCCAGATCGGGGCGGTAACCGGATGCAATGAATCCGCCGTCTCGGTTTGAAATCGGCGGTTCCAGCGCCAGGGCCCTGGCCAGTTCGTCCACCAGCTCATCATGGCGGCCCAGATCCTGAGCTGCCTGCGCGATGCCATCAGGGGGCAAAGGCAGTTCCGACGTGGCCAATAGGCCGCCCAGTGCATGCGCCGCCGAGAGGCCGTCACGAATAGCGGCCAGATCGCGCGGGCCGCCGCGCTCCAGACACAGCCGCGCCAGGGCGCGCGCCATGTCGGGTGATTGCCGCAGGGTGGCGCGCAGATCCTGGCGTAGACGTTCGGCGGCGATGAAATAGTCCACCATGTCCAGGCGGCGGTTGATCGCCTCGGGCGCCATCAGCGGCGCCGCGATATGCCGCGCCAGCAACCGGGCGCCTGCACCCGTCACCGTGCGGTCGATGGTGGCCAGCAGGCTGCCACGAACCTCGCCCGACAAGGTGCGGGTCAGTTCCAGATTGCGCCGGGTGGCGGGGTCAATCGCCATGGTCTCCCGGCCCGAGACCTGGTGCGGCGGCGCCAGGCGCGGCAGGCGGCCGACCTGGGTCATCTCCAGATATTCCACCAGGGCGCCGCAGGCGGCCAGTTCGGCTCGGCTGAAGTCGCCAAAGGCGTCCAGGGCGGAAACCTTATACAGCGCGGCCAGGCGCCGCTCACCGGAGCCAGAGTCAAACCGTGCGGCGGCATAGGGGGTGATCCGCTCGGACCAATCATGGCGCCATTCAGCCTCGGAAACCTCCGCCAGCATGCCATCCGAGAGCACCAGTTCGCCGGGCGCCAGCCGCGCCAGCTCCGCCCCGATGGTTTCTTCCTCGATCTNCGAGGTCAGGAATTCGCNGGTGGATAGATCAAGCCAGGCCAGGGCATGGNNGCCNCGCACNTTGGCNAGNGTGGCGAGATAATTGTTGGAGCGGGCATCAAGCAGGGCNTCCTCNGTCAGAGTGCCGGGCGTGACCAGGCGGACCACGGCNCGCTGGACCACGGATTTGCCGCCGCGTTTCTTGGCNTCCGCCGGATCTTCNATCTGTTCGCANACNGCGACGCGGAAGCNCTTGCGGATCAGCCGCGAAAGATAGGTGTCGGCGGCATGCACGGGCACCCCGCACATAGGGATATCCTCGCCTAGGTGCTTGCCCCGTTTGGTCAGGGTGATGTCCAGCGCGGCGGCGGCGGCGGCCGCGTCATCAAAGAACAATTCATAAAAATCGCCCATGCGGTAGAACAGCAGACAATCGTCATACTGCCCCTTGATCGACAGGAACTGTTCCATCATGGGCGTGAGTTTCTCGGTTCCCACCGTGGAAGATTTGTTCATGAATGACTCGAAAATCCGAAAAATTCACCAAACGCCGGCGACACTACTTGCCAAGGGAGGCTAGCAAAGCCGCGATGGTTTTTCCAGACCCGGTCTCGGACCGTTTGCTAGAATAGTGGTGCCTCGCACTGACGGCGTATGACAATGGGAGCTATTGCAATGACCGATGCTGAACGTATCGCTGCGCTGGAAGAGCGCCTCACTCTTTTGGAGGACAGAGAGGCAATCCGCATCTTGCGGGACAGCTATCACAGCTGCATCAACGATGGCCGCTACGGTGAAATCGCCGATCTGTGCACCGAGGATGCGTTGGTGGAGCTGGGTTATCTGGCCCGCTATGAAGGCCGCGCGGCGATTGATGCGGGTTTTCGCAGCATGGGGGAGCGGGAACGCTTTTATATCAAACAGTTCATCCACAGCCATATCATCAATATTAATGGTGATGCGGGCGCCGGTACCTCGTATCTGGAGGCGCGCTATGGCCGGTTTGGCGTCTCGTACCTGGTTTCGGGCCGCTATGATGATCGCTATGCCAAGGTGAATGGCAAATGGCTGTTCAGCGAGATGACCATCGAGTTCTATTATACGGTCCCCGCCGGTGTCGGTTGGACCGGCGATGAGCGGCACTACTTAAAGCCACGTTAGCGTGTCCGCCTCTGCAGGGTCGGGACCAGATTGGCCGCCAGGGCGCTGATGATCAAGGCCAGGGCCAGCCATTCGCGCCAGCCCAGTTTCTCGTCCAGCAACCAGGCGCTGGCCATCACGCCGACGATGGGCACCGCCATGGCGCCAATGCCCGTGACCGTGGCCGGGAAGGCGGCGATCACCCGGAACCAGGAGAAATAGGCCAGGGCATTAGCGATCACGACCAGATAAACGATAGCAGTCCAGCTTTCCCTGCTGAGGCTGGACAGGGACAGCGTGGCATCACTCAGGCTCCAGATTATTGTCACCGGGACGGCGCCGATTAATAGCTGCCAGCCCGCCAGTACGGTTGGGTCGTTTTGCCAGGCCCGCCGTTTCATCCAGACCACGCCGAGAGCGAAAAGGATGGCAGCGAACAAGGTCAGTCCAGCACCTACCGGCGCATTTCGCAAGTGCGATAGATCCTGCCAGATCAGCACCACCAGGCCCACAAGGCCCAGACACAGGGCCGCGAACCGGGCCCTGGTCAGGCGCTCGCCCAGCAGAAAGTGGGCAAAAATGCTTGCCCATAACGGCATGGTATAGACGATGACTGAGGTTCGCCCGGCACTGAGCAGCTGCACGCCATAGGTCATGCAGATCTGGAAGACCGCCATATTGCAAATCGCCGCGATTGTTAGATCCCGCCAATAGCTGCGCGGTACCGCCAAAGACGCCCCTTGCATCCAGCCCAGGACCAGCAGGACGGTGGCGGCAGCGGTCATGACCAGAACGCGGCTGCTCCACACATCCATGCTGTCCAGCACGAAGGCGGTCGCCGGATAGCTGAAGCCCCAGCATAGCCAGGTCGCGACGAGCAGGACATAGCCGACTTGTGGTGATACGGGGGCGTTACTCTTGCTCACACATCTCTCTTACACAGGGGTCCTGACGCCTTGATCTCGATGGTATTTGCCGAACGTAGTCAATAGCGAAAGCCCTGAGAAGGCTTTTCTAGGTTCTGGACCAGGCCGTGTTGAAAATATTGGCATGCCTGAATGTGCTGTGATAGCAAGCGGAAAATACTGTATCGTTTATGCGCGCCAGGAAAATTGCGTGCGGATTGGAGCGGCATCAGGCTGCCACAACCAGGGAATGGCTTAAGACAATGGATAACACTTATCAAAATGATGAAGCCTTGCGCTTTCATTCCGAAGGCCGACCCGGCAAGCTGTCTATCACCGCGACCAAACCCATGGCCACGCAAAGGGACTTGAGCCTGGCCTATTCCCCCGGCGTGGCCGCGCCCTGTTTGCGCATTACGGATAATCCTGACTTGGCCTATGACTATACCTCCAAGGGTAATCTGGTCGCCGTCATCTCCAACGGTACCGCCGTGCTTGGCCTGGGCAATCTGGGACCTCTGGGCGCCAAGCCGGTGATGGAGGGCAAGGCGGTATTGTTCAAGCGCTTCGCCGATGTGGATTCTATCGATATCGAGGTCGATACCGAGGACGTGGACGAATTCATCAACTGCGTGCGCTTCTTGGGCAAGGGCTTTGGCGGTATAAATCTGGAAGACATCCGCGCCCCTGATTGCTTCATCATCGAACAGCGGTTGCGCGAGATGATGGATATCCCCGTGTTTCATGATGATCAGCACGGCACCGCGATCATCGCCGCCGCCGGCCTGATCAACGCGGTAGATCTTACCGGACGCAGCATGGCAGAGACCAAGCTGGTGGTGAACGGCGCCGGTTCCGCCGGCATCGCCTGCGTCGAACTGGTCAAATCCATGGGTATGCCAAGCGAGAATGTTGTCGTCTGCGATACCCGGGGGGTGATCTATCAGGGCCGGGAAGATGGTATGAACCAATGGAAATCGGCCCACGCGGTGGATACCTCCAAGCGCAGCCTGGCCGAGGCCATGGACGGCGCCGATGCGGTCTTCGGCCTCTCCGCACGTGGCGCCTTCCCGCAGGAAATGATCGCCTCCATGGCGCCCAAGCCGATCATCTTCGCCATGGCCAATCCGGATCCTGAGGTCACGCCNGAGGAGGTCGCCGAGGTGCGCGGTGATGCCATCGTGGCCACCGGCCGTTCCGATTATCCAAACCAGGTCAACAATGTTCTGGGTTTCCCCTATATCTTCCGCGGTGCCCTGGATGTGCGCGCGATATCCATCAATGACGAGATGAAGATCGCTGCCGCCCAGGCCTTGGCCGATCTGGCCCGCCAGGACGTGCCCGACGAGGTGGCCCAGGCCTATGGCAAGGCGTCCCTGCGCTATGGCCCGGAATACATCATTCCCGCACCGTTCGATCCCCGTCTGATGACGGACATCCCCATGGCCGTGGCCAAGGCCGCGATCCGTACCGGTGTGGCGCGCCGCGATATCGATGACGAGGCGGCCTATGCCCTGGAGCTGCGCCGCCGCCTTGATCCAACGGCGGGTACCTTGCAGTTGATCTTTGATCAGGTCAGGGCCGAACACAAACGCGTGGTCTTCGCCGAGGGCGAGGAAGAGCGGGTGATCCGCGCCGCGCTAAGNTTTTATGAATCAGGCTATGGCGACCCGATCCTGATCGGNCGCGAGGAACGGATCGCCGAGAGCATGGAGCGTCTGGGTATTGAAAGCCTGGAAGGCGTTGAGATACTCAACGCCGCGCTGAGCCAGGAAAGCAATGAACCCTACGCCGATTTCCTGTACCAGCGTTTGCAGCGCAATGGTTTTTTGTATCGCGACTGCCAACGCCTGGTTAATCAGGACCGCAATATTTATGCCTCCTGCATGCTGGCGCTGGACGAGGTGGATGCAATGGTCACCGGCGTGACGCGCAGTTATAACGCCGCCTATGACGATGTGCGCCGGGTGATCGATGCCCAGCGGGGCAAGCGGGTGTTCGGTCTATCCATGGTGCTGGCCCGGGGGCAGACTGTATTCGTGGCGGATACCACGGTACATGAATTGCCCTCCTCGGTCGAAATGGCGGATATCGCCGTGCAGACGGCGGAAGTCGCCCGCCGCCTGGGCCACGAACCACGCGTCGCCATGCTGTCTTATTCGAACTTCGGCGATCCCGGCTGGCCCACCGCCGATCGGGTGCGCGAGGCAGTGGCCTTGATGGACAGCCGGGTCACGGATTTTGAATACGACGGCGAGATGTCGGCGGACGTGGCCCTGAACCCGGATTTGAAGGAGCTTTATCCCTTCTCCCGTCTGTCGGGCCCAGCAAACGTACTGGTCATGCCGGCGCTGCATTCGGCCAATATCTCGTCCAAGCTGTTGCAGGAATTGGGCGGCGGCACGGTGATCGGCCCGATCCTTGTGGGTCTGGAGAAGCCGGTGCAGATCGCCGCCATGGGTGCCTCGGTGGGCGATCTGGTAAACATGGCCGCCCTGGCCGCGCACGAGGCCGCGCGCCGGTAACGATGCCTGACAAGCCGGGGCCATGGGCGCTGTCGCCGGGACGTAAGCGTTCTGGCTTTCCGTTCGGCGTGTTGTTGTGGCTGGCGCTGTTATGCACCGCCGGCCTTGCCGTCTGGTGGCTGTCTGGCCATTTCTCGGGCCGCCTCTCCTCGGACGACGATAAAATTGATCTGGTGCGCCTGGTGACCATATTGGCCTTGGTTTCCAGCGGGTTGTTGGTGGCTAGACGGATAAATCTTGGCGAGATAGTGCGCAATATCGCGATCTGGACCGGCGCTGCGGCGGTTCTGGTCCTGATCTACACTTACCAGGACGAGCTTTCCGCGGTTGGCGCCCGCGTCGGGGCGGAGCTGTTCCCCAGCGACCCCACGGTGGACCAGGACGGTGTCCTTAGCCTGACCCAAGGGTCTGATGGGCATTTCTATGCCATGGGACAAGCCCATGGCGCGCGCATCCGTTTCATGATCGACACCGGCGCCTCGGATATCGTCCTCACGCCGTCGGACGCAAAACGCCTTGGTGTCGATCTCGGGGCCCTGCACTATACAAAAATCTATCAGACCGCCAATGGCCGGGGCCGCGGTGCGCCTTACGTCCTCGATACCTTGTCCATCGGGCCCATTCAATTCAATAAGGTGGCCGTATCGGTCAATGAGGCAGAGATGAGCGCATCCTTGCTGGGCATGTCATTCCTGGACCGCCTGGGTTCGTTCGAAATTCACGGCCGCAAGCTGATCCTGCGTCAGTGAGTAGCGTCCACCCCGACCGCCTCGGTGATATTACCGAAACCGTCCTGGCGCAATAGGTGGGCTAGGCCGTTAGTGATGGCGGGGATCAGACCGGGGCCTTTATAGATCAGCCCGGTGTAAAGCTGGATCAACGAGGCGCCATTGCGGATCTTGGCATAGGCGGTTTCGGCGCTATCGATTCCGCCAACGCCGATAAGAGGAATCTTGCCGCCGCTGTGGCGATGAAAGGCTGCCAACTGCTGGGTCGAGAATTCGAACAGCGGTTGACCGCTCAGGCCGCCGGTTTCACCCCGATGGCGGCTTTTCAAGCCGTCGCGCAAGCCAATGGTTGTGTTGCCGAGGATCACACCGTCCACGGACAGGGCCAGCAGGGTCCTGGCCAGCGTGGCCAGGCCTTCGCCGTCGAAATCAGGTGCTATCTTGACCAGTACGGGCGGCGGTTCGGGGCAGGCCTGGCGGACACCGGTCAACAATGCCTCCAGTGCCTCGTGGGTCTGCAAATCACGCAAGCCTGGCGTGTTGGGGGAGGAGACGTTGACGACCACATAGTCAGCCAAGGGCCCCAGGGCTGCCATTCCGGCAGCATAATCGGCGATGCGGTCCTCGCTGTCCTTATTGGCGCCTAGATTAGCGCCCAGAATAAAGTGGCGGCCGCCCAATGGCGCGAGGCGCCGGGCCACCGTACCCAGGCCTTCGTTGTTAAAGCCGTTGCGGTTGATCACCGCGCTATCGTCCGACAGGCGGAACAGCCGGGGCCGGGGATTGCCAGCCTGCGGTTGCGGCGTGACGGAGCCGATTTCGACAAAGCTGAAGCCCATGGCCGCGGCCTGCACCGGCACCTCGGCATTCTTGTCGAAGCCAGCGGCGACACCCAANGGGGTGGGAAAATCCAGGCCCCAATGGCGGCTGGCAAGGATGGGATCGGGATTGGCGGAAACATTGGGGCCCAGCCCGAGGCGCAGGGCTCGGATGGTCAGGCGGTGGGCATCCTCGGGGTCGAGCAGATGCAGCAGCCGTAGGCCCAAATTCCAAATCACGGGGCGCTGTCCTTTGCCNCGGAATCCGGCCGCACATAGGTGACATGGCCCATCTTGCGGCCCGCGCGCACCTCGACCTTGCCATACAGGTGCAGATGCGCGCCCGGCTCGGCCAGCAGCGCCGGCACCTGGTCCACATCATCGCCGATCAGATTGCGCATCTCCACCCGGCCGCGCAAGTCCGTGGCGCCCAGGGGTAGGCCGCAGATAGCCCGGATATGCTGTTCGAATTGGCTGGTCTCCGCACCCTCGATGCTCCAATGGCCGGAATTATGCACCCGTGGCGCCATCTCGTTGACCAACATATTATCGCCGGTAACAAACATCTCCACTGCCATGATGCCAACATATTCCAGGGTGCTGATCAGATCCGTGGCGATGGCGATGGCACGTTTGGTCTGGATCGGATTCAAGTCCGCGGGCACCTCCGATATATCCAGAATATGATCGCGGTGCCGGTTGGCTATTGGGGGATAGGCGCTGACCCTGCCGTCCAGGCTGCGGGCCGCGATCACCGAGACTTCGCCGTCAAAGGGAATAAAACCCTCCAAAATGGATGGCGCACCGGCCATGGCCGCCCATGCCTGCACCAAATCCGAATCCGGGCCCAGCATCACCTGGCCCTTGCCGTCATAGCCCATGCGCCGGGTTTTCAATACCGCCCGGGGTCCGATTTCNGCTATCGCCGCCTTTAAATCCGCCAGGCCGTCCACCGTGGCGTAGGGTGCCGTTGCCGCGCCGACGCTGTTGGCGAAGTCCTTTTCAACCAGGCGGTCCTGGGCCGTGGCCAAGGCCTTGGCGCCGGGTCGCACGGGAACGCGATCGGCCAGGAATTCAAGGGCGGCGGCGGGCACATTCTCGAATTCCAGGGTGACCACATCGACTGATTCGGCGAATCTGTTCAATGCCGCCTCATCCAGATAGTCCGCGATGGTTACGGCGTCCGCCACCTGGCTCGCCGGCGGCGCCGCTTCAGGCCCGAAGATATGACATCGGTAGCCAAGGGGTGCGGCCGCCAGAGCCAGCATCCGGCCCAGCTGGCCTCCACCCAGAATGCCAATCCGGCTGCCGGAGGGAAGGGGGATCATATGACGCCAATCCTCATCGGGGCTAGTCTTCATCTGGATTGTCAGGTACGGCGTCGGTCTGCCGGGCCCGCCAGGCGGCCAGCGCCTGAGCCACGGCCTCGTCCTGCAAGGCGACGATGGAGGCGGCCATCAGGCCCGCGTTGACGGCGCCCGAGTGGCCAATGGCCAGGGTGCCCACCGGTACGCCCTTGGGCATCTGCACGATGGAGAGCAGGCTGTCCATGCCTTGCAATGCCTTGCTTTCCACCGGTACGCCCAGCACTGGCAGGTTGGTCATGGACGCCGCCATGCCCGGAAGATGGGCCGCACCACCGGCACCGGCGATGATCACCGAAAGGCCGCGCCCAGCGGCGGCGGCGGCATAATCATAGAGGCGCTGCGGCGTACGGTGGGCGGAGACGACCCGGCTTTCCACCGTTACGCCCAGTTCCTCGAGAACCTCAACCGCATGGCGCATGGTCGGCCAGTCAGAGCGGCTTCCCATGATAACGCCGACCTTGGCTTCTGTTTTCGTCATATTCACTCTCCGTGCAAAACACTCGCCCAAGCTCTTTATCACCGCAACTTGGTATTACTGGACGCCGGTATAGCCTGAAGGCTGGGCCAATTCGGGCCGGGATTATAGGCTCTTGCCCGGCGCCAACCCACCTGGAATTTTGCTTTTTCTAGCAATTTTGGTGGACAATCGCTAAATAATAGGGTCGAGATTGAGTTACGGGCGCTTCCAAAAGCTTTGTTAACCTTTGCTTTGCTAGTTTTTGCGTAATATGAGGAAGACTCCCGCGAGATTACAGCACGTTTCCTGTCGTGTCGGGTAGTATTCGCCATGGAAAGCAGACGCTGAAAGTATGAAGATTCCTGAAACACGNCCCGTGCGGCCCACCGCGGCGCAGCGCCGAAACCCGGCGTCGGCGACGGGNNCCTATGCTTCGTCCTCGGATNTTGGCGNGGCCGCNNCGACGGACAGCGCCACCGTCATGGGCATTCCAGAGCCGGAACTGACGCCAAAGGTGCGCCAGGCCATCNTGACCCTGATGCAGGAGGTCGANGGTNTGCNGGCGGAGGTGGAGCGTGTGAACAGCCGTCTGGCCNATATGGAGCGCCTGGCGGACGAGGATACCCTGGTGTTGATCCCGAACCGCCGTGCCTTNNTGCGGGAAATGGGCCGGGCGATCTCCTACAACGAACGTTACGCCGCCGTTTCCAGCCTGGTTTATTTCGATCTGAATGATTTCAAGCGGATCAATGACGAATACGGCCATGCCGCCGGCGATGCCGCCCTGTTACACGTGGCCAACGCCCTTTCCGACAATCTGCGCGAATCCGATATGCTGGGCCGTCTGGGCGGTGATGAATTCGGTGTTATCCTGAGNCATACCAATGCCGNACAGGCCTTGGTCAAGGGCCGCCAGTTGGCCCAGGCGATCATGGCTACGCCGGTGGAACATGGCGGGGCGAAATTCACCATGAGCGCCTCATATGGCATTACGACCTTCAAAAAGGGCCAATCGGCCCAGCAAGCCATGGATGCCGCCGACCGGGCCATGTATGTGCAAAAGAACGCCCTGAAAAAACCCGCGTCGCAGGCCGCCAAGCAACAATAATATCCGCGCGTTTCGCCGCGCCGTCTGAAGGGTCTCCGTTAGGCGATAATATCGGGCACCAACTGCGCCTCCAGCCGTCTGATCAGATCGCGCAGGGCCAGCTTGCGCTTTTTCATGCGTTGCAGCTGTAGCTGATCGAAGGCGCCTTTTTCCACCATGGCATCGATGGCGCCATCTAGGTCCCGGTGTTCCTGTTGCAAGGCGACAATCCGCGCTTCGATTTCCGTCTTGTCCAACGACATCATTTCCCCTGCTGCGGTGCCTGACCGCTAACTCTGGTTACCCGTATTTTCGATCCAGGACACTAACATATTCCGCCCCGATTTTCCGAGCCGATTTACTTGATATTGATCACAATTTAAGCGGATATAGTGTAAGATTATCACCATAAAATTGGCGCGCCTACAGGTTGGCTAGCTTCACCTGACCATCCATGGTGGCATTCCCGAGATGTTGTTGCTGGAGAAATCCTCGACCCATGAAGACCTCAAGGACTTCATGGACAACATGTTCAAGACCATTGCGCCGGGTACCCGCTTCATCGCCTCGATCGGCGATACCACGCCGCCCGATGCTGATTTCGACCGCTTGCTCTACATTGGTGACCGGATCGAGAAGGAGGGTGGTTTGCCGCTTACCGCTGGCAGCTACCGCCCGGTTACAGAGGCTAGTCTTGACGCAGCCAAGGCAGCGGTGACGCCCAAATCGCCCACGAAAACGACTGAAGAAACCATCGCTGAGATGGATGTCGGCGAAGCCTTCGGGCAGGTCACCAACGATGTTCTGGAAGGCGAGGAGGAAGACATCCTGGTACATGCCCAGGAATTGCTGGACCAGGGCTATCCAGCCCAGGATATCCTGAATAAGGGCATGCTGCCGGCCATGGACGTGATCGGCGGCCGTTTTTCCGATGGCACGGTTTTTATTCCCGAGGTACTGCTCTCGGCCCGGGCCATGAATGACGGCCTGAAGTTGCTGGAGCCGCATCTGGCGACCTCCAACGTCAAGCGTGGCGGGCGGGTACTGATCGGCACGGTGTTGGGGGACCTGCACGATATCGGCAAGAACATGGTGCTTTCCATGATGAAGGGCACCGGTTTCGAGGTCATCGACATGGGTGTGAACGTCTCGACCAAGGAGGTGGTGGAACAGGTACGCGAACACCGCCCCGACATCGTCGCCCTATCGGCGCTGCTCACGACGACCATGCCGCAGATGAAGGAGATTATCGACGCCTTGGCGGAAGCCGGACTGCGCGATGATGTGAAGGTGATCGTCGGCGGCGCGCCGGTTAACCAGATGTACGCCGATCACGTCGGCGCCGGACGAAGGCATATGTCCGAAGGCAGAAAGTCTAGACCTTGTACACTTCGACCATTGTTCGAAGGTTCGTCAAATACGCCCGTTATGTCAATCGCCAACCGGAACCCAATTTTATATTCAAATTTAATATGACATAGATGAAAACAGATTTAGCAAGAAAGTAGCCGTATTCTGATCGTGTTCCCATGCTTCCTGCGGCGAAGCATTTGATGTGGCGGCAACCGCTTTCGGCTTCCGCGACAGCCATACTTTGGCTACCAATCAAAGCGCTCATGAATATCAATTCCGCGAAGGGGCTATGTCCTTTCGGGTCCCTTGGTTACACTGTGCCGGGAATAAACAGAGAGGCTTGGCGCAATGGCGGCAGCAAACGTGACAGTGGCGGATCATCCCCTGATCCAGCACAAATTGACCTTGCTGCGGCGCAAGGAAACCTCCACAGCCGAATTCCGGCAGTTGTTGCGGGAAATCGCCTTGCTGCTGGCGTTTGAAGCAACGCGCGATCTGGCCTTGAAGCAGGTCGAAATCGAAACCCCGCTCGAGGTCATGCAGGCACCCGCCCTGGACGGCAAGAAACTCTGCCTAGTCTCCATCCTCCGTGCCGGCAATGGTTTGCTGGAAGGTATGCTGGATCTGATCCCCTCGGCCCGTGTTGGCCACATCGGTATGTACCGTGATCATGATACCCTGGAGGCGGTGGAATACTATCTCAAGCTGCCCTATTCCATCGGCGAGCGGCAGGTCATTGTGGTCGATCCCATGCTGGCTACGGGCAATTCCTCCGCTGCTGCTGTCACGCGCCTGAAAGAGGCCGGCGCCAAACAGATACGATTTGTTGCCCTGGTCGCCGCCCCCGAAGGCGTCAAGGCATTTGCCGCCGCACATCCAGAGATTCCCATTCTGACCGCCGCCATCGACCGGCAATTGAGTGATATCGGCTATATCCTGCCGGGCCTGGGCGATGCGGGCGACCGCCTCTATGGCACGAAATAGCATGGTGGTAAGTAGCATGATCGAGGCCGAAACAACGATAGAGCCTGGCGCCCCGGACGAGCGGCGGACCCAGGATGCGGTGGGACCCGAACAACTCTCCGCCGAAGTGGGCGCCCTGCTGGATTGTCTAGCGGCGGGCGGTGTCGCCATTGCCCCCCTGGATGTGGCATATGCTATCCTGGCCGCCACGCCCCAGGGTATCCGCCGCATTTTTGATGCCAAGCAACGGAGCTACGAAAAACCCTCCGGCATGTTTGGCAATTATGCCATGAGCGCGGAGTTGCATATCATGGCGGCGGACCGGCACGGCATGGTGAGGGAAATGGTCGAACAGGTCGGTCTGCCATTTTCCGTGGTGGCGCCGTTTCGCGAAGATCATCCCATTTTGGCCAGAGTGGATCCGTTTGTTCTGGAATCATCATCCAAGGCCGGTACCCTGGATATGCTGTTGAACGCTGGGCAGGTGCACGACGAAATCGCCCGCCAGGCTTGGGACCGTGAAATGCCGGTGTTCGGTTCCTCTGCCAATCTTTCTTTGTCGGGCAGCAAGTACCGTCTGGACGACATTGACGAAGCGGTGCGGGCAGCGGCGGATCTCAGTTTCGATTACGGCCTGTCGCAATATGCTAACCACCAGGGCCGATCATCAACTATCATAGACTTTCGAGATTTCTCGGTGATCCGGGCTGGCGTGCGGTTCGAGACCCTACGCCAAGCCTTCAAGGATCGCTTTGACGTAACGCTGCGGGCATAGCCGTCGAAGTGATTGGATTTAAGAAACTAACGCAGGATTTGGGGCACGGTGGATAGTCGGTCAATTATATTTCTGGAGGTCATGATCGCCATCGCCGTTGTCGGCATGCTGGCGTTCTTGGTCTTTCTCATTGGCCGGACGGTTGCTCAATCGAAGGACGGCGGCGGCGGCGCCAACCGATGGTATCAATACCTCTTGGCCGCGCTGTTGCTGTTGGTCATTGCGGTGCTCGCAATCTGGCAATTTTCCACTGAGGGCCTGTTGGGCCAGGCGGCGGACTGGCGGGCCGATGGCCGGGCCATCACCTTTGTCGTCATTATGCTGGTTGTCGGCGGTCTGGGCCTGATCGGCTTCCTGATTTTTCTGGTGGCCCAGAGATCAGGGCAAAGTGCCGCGCCGGCGGCACCGTCAATCGGCGCCGCTTCGGCGCCGGCGGAGACCGCGGCCGCCGTTCCCGATGCGGCGACCCAGCCAACGCCGGCGGGACTGCGCCTGTTGGGTCTGTTGGGCCTGCTGGCCGCGTTCTTGCTGTTGAATTGGATTTATCTGCCCCGGGCCGAGCAGTATTCACTGGTTCTGGGCCTGATCTATCCGGCCTCTCTGGCGGTAGCTCTGGTGTTGCTGTTCGACAAGGCCTCGCGGGGCTGGAACGTCAAGGACGTGGCGGAGAACTTCCGGGAATGGCTGCTCTGTGATGCCATTACAATCCTGTTGATCCTGGCTTTCCTCAACCTGCGGCAAGACCCCGGAGGCGAAGAATACGCCGCGATGTTCTGGGATNTACTTTATGTGGCGCTGTTTTTTCTGGTCTTTTGGGTGTTGGATCGGACCCGCACGCGGCTGCGTTTTCTGCTGGCGCATGCTTATCTCATCGCCCTGCCGATCCTGTTGCTGATCTGGCGCGCCATGAAGACTGTGCCCGAGGGCGCCGCGCCCCTACCGGAGATCTCGTGGTGGAGCACGGTCTGGCCGTTCTTCTTTCTGGCCATCATCGCCTTCGTTTTAGAGATCATCGTCATGTTGATCCAGGGCAACGAAGGCAAGCAGGGCTTGGGCGCGGTCAAAGACACGATCTTCGTTGCCATTTACGGTATTTTGTTAATCGTTGCGATCCCGGAGGCTGTGGAATGAGTATCGACGAATTGGCCCAAATGGATATCGCATCGTTAGCCACGATGATTGCCGCGCGTGAGGTCTCCCCCGTCGAGGTGATGCAAAGTCAACTGGCCCGGATCGAGGCGTTGAACCCAGATTTGAATGCCTATATCTCCCTCTATCCCGATGCCGCAATAGCGGCGGCTAAGGAGGCGGAGGCCGAAATCGCCGCCGGTAACTATCGCGGGCCGTTGCATGGCATTCCCATGGCCGTTAAGGATCTGTTTCAGGTCGCGGGCATGGAACGCACCTGTGGTTCGAAACTGCTGTCCGAAGACATCGCCAATACGGACGCCACATCCGTTGCTCGCCTGCGNGAGGCCGGNGCCGTCATGGTGGGGATGTTGAACCTGCATGAATTCGCCTTTGGCCCCACGGGTATCAACCCACACGTAGGCACCGCGCGGAACCCATGGAACATAGATTATGTCTCCGGCGGTTCCTCATCGGGGTCCGGTTGCGCCACCTCCGCCGCCCTGGCCATGGCCACCCTGGGCAGTGATACCGGCGGATCAATCCGTATTCCAGCCTCCCTGTGTGGCGTCGTTGGCTTGAAGCAGACCTATGGCCTGGCTTCCCGCTCCGGCATCTATCCATTGTGTGAAAGCCTTGATCACGGCGGCCCCCTGACGCGTACAGTGCGCGACGCCGCTTTGGTACTGACCGCCATCGCCGGCGCCGACCCGGCCGATCCGTCGACCGCGAATGCCAGGGTGGCCGACGACTATACCGCGCTGCTGGGCCGGCCCCTGGATGGCCTGCGTATCGGCGTGCCGCGCGACTTCTTCTTTGATCGCCTGGATGGGGAGGTCGAGGCCGCCGTGCACGTTGCCCTGGGCGTGCTGCAGGACCTGGGCGCGGCAGTGGAGGAGGCGGTGCTGTCCTTTAATCGGGATGCCACTCAGGGCTGGAATGTCGTGGCCATGGGCGAGGCCCACACGGTGCACGATGGCCATCTGCGTGATTATGCCGACCAGCTGTCGCCGGATGTCAACGAGCGCCTGCGCCTGGGCGAAGGTTTGAGCGCTACGGATTACATCAGGGCGCGGCAAACTCAAACACGGGTGCGTCAGGAAATGGCCGGGGTTTTGTCGCAAACACCTATTCTGGCCATGCCGACGGCGGTGATCCCCTCGGTGCCTATCGCCACGGGCAAGACTATGGTGGGTGAGCGGGAAGTCATCGGCTGGAAGGCGCTGGGGCAATTGACCCGGCTGGCGGCCTTTACCGGCCAGCCAGCGATCTCCATTCCCTGCGGCTTTACGAAAGCCGGCCTGCCGATTGGCTTGCAACTGTTGGGCCCTTGGTTCGAAGAGCCGTTGCTATTGCAGGTCGCCTATGCTTACGAGCAAGCCACGGAGTGGCATCTGCGCCGCCCACCGCTGACGGTCTGACGGTGGCTGATCAGATGCTGGTGGAGCTGCCGGAAGACGCGGCCACGGGTGAGATCGCGGGGATCTACGAAGAAATCCGCCAGCTTTGGGCCGTGCCCTATGTCTCGTCATTGCAGCGCCATCTGGCGACCAAGCCGGGCTGGCTGGAGTGGAGCTGGGCCGCGTTGAACCCGGCCTTTCGGTCCGGGCAGGCACAAGACGCCGGTTGGCGGGTCGCCACCGATTTACCACTGCCGCCTCTGGCGTCGTTCGATGCACGGGAATTTGGTCTTTCCGGAGGTGATCTGCGGCTGGTGGCCCAGGTCTGCGCCGGCTTTGTCCGGGTGGCGCCGGTCAATCTGATGTTCGCCGGTCTACTGCGTCATCTGCTGGCGGAGGAGCGGCCCCAAGGCGCCGGCTGGCCCGGCGCCGGCTGGCAACCGCCCGAGGCCCTGCCGGTCCTGCCCACAATGCTCGATCCGGCCTTGGCGGATGAGGACACTCGTACGTCCTTGTTGAAATTGGGAACGGATGTGGATGGCACGCCATTCGTGCCCGGACTCTATCGCATTTTGGCCCGTTGGCCGGCCTATTTTTCGCACCTGGCCCGGGTCCTGGTACCGCTGTTCACCGCGCCCGGAACCGACGCCGCACGGGTGGCGTTGTTGGCGGGTGTGGACGGAGCGGTGGTGGAGCTGTTTGCTCAACTGCCACCGATACCGGATGCCGCGATGCCTGACATGGCGGAAATTCCGGCCATTCTTTCTGCCCTTGATACCTATCGTGGGACCAGTCCGGAGATGGTTATCTTTGGCCGTTTGATCTCGGATGCATTGAAGTGAATAATTGCCGGCATTTGACCCTATCGCGCGGCCATCGTGACGGCTAAAATGCGGCACAGGATAAGGTTCAAAGGGGACGGCATATGAATGGGTGGCAGTGGTTCTGGACCCTTGTGGGCTTTATTATCTATATCGTCGTTCTGATCTTTTTGTATTTCTACAAACCGTTTGAGGATCTGTTCAATCTGGTCCTGAACGGTTTGAGTTATGAAAATTCTATTCTGTGGGCTGTTGTCATTGTCGGTATAGCCGGTTTCTGCGGTTACCATTGGCGGGCCTATCAATCCCACATTGTCCAGCAGCGCAGTGTTGAGAGCATGGTGCTGACCTCGTTGCGCGGTTCCACCTTCATCGCCATTCTGTTTTCGGCAGGTGCTGCCTTGCAGGCGGTGCAGATCCTTTGTGTTTACCTGTTGGCGCCCGGCTACAGCCTGGATGAGGCCTTTGGCAAACGCCTGGCGGCGGTGGTTGCTTTGGTCATTTTAACCGGTGTTTTTTGCATCATATTCTGGCTATTGAAGGTCATGCGCCCGGTTGGACGTAGAGGTCGGGCACAAGAGCATTAGGCTTCGGAAATGAATCAGTTTGAGCATATCCTTTACGAGGCCGTCGACGGTCGCGCCTGTATTACTCTGAACCGGCCGGAAAAGCGTAATGCCCTCTCTGTGCCGCTGCTGGAAGAGTTTAACGAGGCCCTGTGGGAGGCGGACAACGACAAGGAGGTCCATGGCATTATCATTCGCGGCGCGGGACCCTCGTTTAGCGCCGGCTATGATCTTACACCGGGCCTGAACAACCCACCCGCCGGTGGCCGTCCCGGACGCAGTTATCGCGACGGCGGCATCTATGCCGATCCCACCATTGATGATGATATCTGGCGCCTGGAATACAGCCAGCGCCTGCGCATGGTGCTGTTTGATATGCACAAACCCACCATTGCGCAAATCCATGGTCATTGTCTGGCGGGTGGCACCGATATTGCCTTGCTGTGCGACATGGTGATTGCGGCGGATGATGCGGTGATCGGCTTTCCCCCCGCCCGCGACCTCGGATCGTTGCCGAACCAGATGTGGGTTTATCATTGTGGGCCGCAATGGGCCAAGCGCCTGGTACTGACCGGCGATACCATTACAGGCGCAGAGGCGGTGGAGATCGGCCTGGTGATGAAATCCGTGCCTAGCGATTTGCTGGAGGCTGAGGTCGAGGGCCTGGCCAGCCGCCTGGCCAAGATTGATCCCGATCTGCTGACCGCCAACAAACGTATCGTCAATTTGGGGCTTGAACTGATGGGTGCGAGGACCCTGCAACGGCTGGCGGCTGAGAACGATGCCCGCGCCCATTTGGCGCCCGGCACACGCAGTTTCCGCAAGGTCGCCCGTGCCGATGGTCTCAAGGCCGCGCTAGCGGGCCGTGACGAAGGTTTCGGTGATGGCCGCGCCCGTGTCCGCGGGCCTGAGGTCCGTGATGAAAAGGGCAATCTAGTCGATTAGTAGCCATGGCCTTGACCATCGGCATACTTGAAGCGGGCGCGGTAGCGCCAGAATTTCACGGCTATTTGACATCTTTCTCGGATGCCTTTCAGAATTTCCTGGATTCCACCGGTGAGGGGCCGAAGTTACGCTCCTATCTCTGTTATGATGGTGAATTTCCCCAGGCTGCGGAAGAATGCGACGGCTGGCTGATCACCGGCGCTGCGGCCGCGGTCTACGACGGCGATGCCTGGTTCCCTTTGTTGGAGGCTTTTACGCGGACGGCGTCAGAAACCCGGCCCGTCGTCGGCATTTGTTTTGGCCACCAGTTGATCGCCCAAGCCTTTGGCGGCGAGGTGAAAAATGCGTCCGGTTGGGGCGTTGGCGTGCACAGCCATGAAGTTACGAACACGGCGGATTGGATGGTGCCGCCACTACAAAGCCTGTCCCTGTTGGCCTCTCATCAGGACCAGGTCGTAACGCCGCCACCAGGCGCGGAAGTGCACGGCGGCAGCGACTTTTGTCCTATTGGCATCATGACCATTGGAGCGAACGTACTGAGCATCCAAAACCACCCGGAATTGACCAGGGACTTCGCCAGCGAATTGCTCCGGGTGCGCCGGGATATTATCGGCCCCGTCACGGCCGATGCCGCCCTTGATAGTATGTCCACGCCAACCGATGAAGCCGCTGCTGCTGCCTGGATCTTAGGCTTTCTTGATCGGACCTAGTTATGGGGACGCAATTCTTAATTTAATATAATTAACTCTTGCGCTTTGTGTGGCTGTACAATTGATGGTTTAGTTGTCATGGATTGGATCAGGGGTATTTAGAATGGTTGAGAAATATGCCGATGGCATGATGCATGGTGCCGCGGGCACGGTTTTCATCAAGGACATGCGGAAGAAAATCAAGGAGGTAGCGTTGGCCTACGGCGCTACTTCGGTCGGTATCAATGATCTGGACTCCCTGGCTGGTGGCCCGCCCTCGACCGATCTCAACCATATTCTGGGTAGCGCCAGGTCCGCGATAACCTTTGCCGTGCCCTATGATGCGGACAATATCCGCGCCTATCTCTCCAAGAAAGACCGGCACGGCCATCAGCGGGATCAGAACCATTCCAACACTATGGCAAGCGGCATCGCCGGACAGGTGGCCAGCTATCTGGGCCAGTTTGGGGCCGAGGCGGTGGCTGTAATGTCGAATTCGGTCTACCGCGCCGGTAACGACGTCAGGTACATCGAACAACAGCCCGATCTGTCGCACCGTTATCTGGCGATCCGCAGCGGCCTTGGCTGGTTCGGTTTCTCCGGTAATGTGCTGACGCCGGAGCATGGCCCCAATGTGGTCTTCGCCACCGCTGTTTCCGATGTGCCCCTGACCGCCGACCAGCCCCTGGCGGAAGAGGATAACTATTGCGACGAGTGCCAAGCCTGCAATGCCTCGTGTCCATCCGGCTTTTTCCGCTTTGGCAAAAAGGACAAGGTTACGGTCACCATGGGCGGGCGCGAATTCACCTATACGGAACGGCGCGACTATGCCCGCTGTACCTATGTCTGCGCCGGCTACAACGGCCTAGCCAAGAATCGCCGCTGGTCGACTTGGTCGCCGGGCCGTTTCCCCATCCCCAATGATGATAAGGAGTTGAAGGGCGCCTACCGTCAGGCCATCCCGCCTTTCAACCGCCGTCCCGCGCCGGACGGCGTGACCAACAAGCAGCCCATGGTGTTCGGTTTCGGCGGCCGTGATTTATCCACAACCTGTGGCAATTGCGCCCTGGTCTGCGACCCGGAACGGGCCGAGCGTGACCGCCGTATCACTTCCTTGCAGCAGGGCGGCGTGGTCGTCCAGCACGAAGATGGCAGTGTCGAAGCAATGTCGGCCAGCGATGCCAAGGATTTCCTCGCCGCCATGCCGGTGGAAAGGCGGCAGGATTTTGAATTTATCGAGGACGGAGATTGAGCCGGAATACTCCGAACGTGCCCTATTTCCCCCACTCCCAAGCATCTGGATGGAGTAGCTCCCACCTCGCATCGGCGGATAAAACCTCCGTGGAGCCGTAGTAAAAATCCATGAAGGCCCAGGTGCCGAGATACAGGGACGCGACGACCGTGCTCAGTAGGGTGGCGATGCGAACCATATAGCCGAAATTGTGCAGGGCCCCCCCCTTCATGGACCGTATTTGCTTTTCCACCCTGCGGGCATCGTCCTGTGTCTGCCCCCAAGCCTTGTAGGCTTCCAGACGAGCTTTCCCGCCCATTGGTGCGTCTTGATCCAAACGGCTGGGAAATAACAGGCCTTTCAAATATGCCAGGGCAATCAGGGAAATCAAGGACCCACCGCCTGCCAACAAGACAATATAGAAAACCGTGTTGGCCAGTGCGCCGTGCTGGGGCACCGCCCACAACGCCAAAGGAAAGACAAGAACGATAAGGCCAAATACAGTCATGATGCCCTCGATCAGACCAATGACTAACTGATCGACGATGGTGTGTGAGCCGGTTGCGCGTCTCAATCTGGAAACTCCATACTCGATTATTTTTCAATTTTAGAACGTGTTCTAGCTATTGCCGCCGGGAGGCTGTGCGAAAAATCCAAATTTCTCGTCGCCGCGAAAGCCGAAGGGTGTATCGAAGTTGCGTGTCACTTCCCGTTTTGTCCCTGTTTGCAACATATCTTGTAGCAACCCTTGTTCCAAGCAAATCGTAGCGTGTGCCTGATGATTTCTTTGCTGATACCCATGTAGTGCAAGGTCTCTTCCGTCACGACGTTTTCAATGCTTCCCTAGTGAGATGCAGCGCGTAATATTGAGAATAATATTCAGGTAGCAGGTCGCTTGGATAATCATGTCCCTATCTTCAAACACGAACAAATGCAGGTTCACGGAGCGGAGGATCTCCTCAAATACGGCGCGATCTTCGCCGTGATCGAGTTTCTGGTCGTCAGGATGCAGTTGCGCATGAAGCTCTCCACTAGACGCCCAAAGTCGTTAGCTTCAGCTCCTCCAATCAAACGGGAACTCCCGCTACGCCGCCAGGGCTATCGATGCGCTCCCGGGGCGCCCAGGCGGGCCGAAGTTGTCAGTGCCGTGCGTGCAGCAGCACCTCGGCTGTTGGCGTGCAGGCCCCCGTAGGGACCGCGCTTGACGAAGGCGCCGTCGCCGGGCTGGCCCAGATATTGGCCCTTGTCGATAATCACTTGGCCTCGTGACAGCACGGTTTCAGTAAAGCCGCGCACCTTGGTGCCTTCATAGGCGTTGTAATCGATGTTCATGTGGTGGGTGTGGGCGTTGTGTAGCGAGATTATTTCTTCCCGGTCGGGATTGAAAATAACAATGTCGGCGTCGCTGCCCACGGCGATTGTTCCCTTTTTGGGGAACAGCCCAAAAATCTTGGCGGGCGAGGTCGAGGTCAGCTCGACGAAGCGGTTCAGTGAGATGTTCCCGTGGTTGACGCCCTTGTGATAAATCAGGCTCATGCGGTTTTCTACGCCGGGGCCGCCGTTGGGGATCTGGGAGAAATCATCGCGGCCGATCTCTTTCTGGTCGCGGATGCAGAACGGACAATGATCCGTCGAGATCACGTCCAGGGCTGAATTGCGCAGGCCGCCCCATAGTTCGTCCTGATTCCATTTTTCACGCAAGGGCGGGGTCAGTACATATTTGGCGCCATCGAAACCCGGTTCGTCATAGCAGTCGATATCCAGTAACAGATATTGCGGGCAGGTCTCCGCATGCGCCATGACGCCCCTGGCTTGCGCCATGCGCAATTGCTCCAAGGCGTCAAAGCAGCTGAGATGCACCAGATAGACCGGCGCCTGGGCCACCTCGGCAATGGCCAGGGCCCGGTGCGCGCCCTCCGCCTCCAGCCGCGTGGGGCGGGTCAGGGCATGATATTTTGGTTCGATATGGCCTTCCGATAATGCGATCTTGACCAACTCGTCGATGACGATACCGTTTTCCGCATGCATGCAGACCAGGGTGCCATCCTCGCCGGCCTTGCGCATGGCCCTGAATATGGTACCGTCATCGGATAGCAGCACGCCGGGATAGGCCATGAACAATTTGTAGGATGTGACGCCTTCCTCTGATAATCGGCGCATCTCTGGCAGGCGTTCATCCGGCATGTCGGTGATGACCATGTGAAAGCCATAGTCGATGGCGGTGCGTCCCGCCGCCTTTTCGTGCCAGGCATCCAGCGCGGCAAGGGTTGAGGTGCCCTTGGTCTGAATGGCGAAATCGACAATGGTCGTGGTGCCGCCATAGGCCGCTGCCCTGGTGCCGGTCTCGAAGGTGTCCGATGTGGTGGTGCCGCCAAACGGCATCTCCATATGGGTGTGGGGATCGACACCGCCCGGTATCACCAGCTTGCCGGCGGCATCGATAACATGATCCGCATCAATCTCCAGATTGAGCCCGATCAGCGAGACCGTATCGGTGCCAATGAAGATATCGGCATGGTAATCATCCACCGCCGTTATGATGCGGCCGTTCTTAATGAGAACCGTCACGCCCCTCTCCCCGAAATATATTCGTTACTTTAAGCTTTGCAGAATCTGTGCCTAATGTATCATTAAACCAGCTTTGCGCTAGGCGGTAGGCGAGTGGCTGGGGCAAGGGATGGATGAGGCGTGCGGTGCCGCTGAATATCGCCAGATGATCGCCGCGCAATTGAAAAGCCAATGGGAGGCAAGAAATGACTGTGAAAAAGGGCAACAGGAAAAGTGGTGGCGCATCGTTGCGGATGAGCCGCCGTAAATTCATGGGAACCGCGGCGACGGTTGCGGCGGCTGGTGGTATCACCGGTTTCCCCAATATTGTACAAGCCGCCGATCCAATTCGGACCATCGGCCTGGGCGTTAGCATCATCAACGAAATCCAAGGCAAGGCGGCCAAGGACGTGGGCTTTAAGATCCGTGGCCAGGCGCTCGGCTATGGCGCCTTGTTTGGCAAGACCTTGAACCAGAATGATCAATACGAAGTCTCGGAATGCTATTTCGACATGTTCGATGTGATGATTCCTTCAAAAGTGTTCCAGCCCATTGATACCAAGCGGATCAAGGATTGGGACAAGGTCTCGAACTTGACCAAGACCGGCATGTTGACGCCAGGTTCAAGTGTTGGCCAGGGCGATGCGCCGGTGCGGCAAATCTGGGTCGACAAGGACGGCAATCGAACCAAGGGGCCGTCGCGTTATATCTCCGCCGTGCCCGGTTGGCACAATGCGGATTCTCTCGGTTACAACCCCGAGGATACCGGCCGGCCTATTGAAAGCTGGGCGGAATTGTTCAGCTCCGACTTCAAGGGCCGGGTGGCACTCCTCAACGTGCCGCAGATCGGTGCTATGGATGCGGCTATGGGCGTCGAAGCGCTTGGCCTGATCAAGTTTGGCGACAAGGGCAATATGACGAAAAAGGAAATCGACTTCCTGGTAGACTTTCTTATCAAGAAGAAAAAAGAAGGCCATTTCCGCGCCTTTTGGGAAACCTTTGGCCAGTCCGTCAATCTGATGGTCAGTGGCGAGGTGGCCCTGCAAAGCATGTGGTCGCCGGCAGTGACGGCGGTGAACGCCGAGGGCGTGCCCTGCATCTACGCCTCGCCTAAGGAAGGCATGCGGGGCTGGCATGGCGCCCTGGCGATCTCGGCCAAGGCTTCGGGCAAGAAGCTGGATCAGGCCTACGACTACATCAACTGGTGGCTGGATGGCTGGGCCGGCGCCTTTGTCGCCCGTCAGGGTTATTACATGTCTACCCCCGCCAATACGAAGAAGCATCTGCCCGCCGACGAGTGGGACTTCTGGTACGAAGGCAAGCCCGCGGCCAAGGAACTACCGGATCCGTTTGGCTCGCCCCTGGTGGAAAAAGGCGTGGTGCGTGACGGCGGCTCGTACGAACAGCGCTTCAAGAAGATTGCCGTTTGGAACTCTATCATGAGCGAGAACGACTATCTGGTGAAACGGTGGACGGAATTCCTGACCGCGTGATAACAGACTTGGAATAACATCATGCGATAATACTGGGCCGGTGCGGCATTCTCCGTGCCGGCCCCATTCTTTTAATTTTTTGCCGTATCGAAATGTCAAAAGCCAGTGACCAGCATCATACAGGTTTGATCGGCAGCCAGCCCCAGCCGGATGGTTCCGTCCAGGGCAAGATCAGCTATGCCGAGGAAGGCTTTTCCACCGCCTGGCTGATCGCGCCGGCGAGCCTTTGGCTGATCCTGTTTCTGGTTATTCCGCTGGTATCCATCGTTGTCTTCAGTTTCTGGGAGAACACCCCGCAAGGTTTGAGCCCGGCCTTCTCGTTGGAATTCTATGGCGAGTATTTTTACACCAAAGGTTTCTTCGACCCTGATTCCGACCGCTTTCTTCTGCCCTCGGTCTTTATTCGCACCCTCGGCTCCACTGTCTATTTCACCCTGGTCACTATGCTTCTATGCCTGATTGTTGGTTACCCGATAGCCTATTTCCTGGCCATGCAGGTGCAGGAATTCAAATGGCAGCTGGCTTTGTTCCTATTGTGCATGGTGCCGTTCTGGACCTCGTATCTGATCCGTGCCGTGGCCTGGTTGCCCATGCTGGGCCGGCGTGGCCTGATCAATCAGGCGCTATTGGGAATGGGTATCGTGGATAAGCCGGTCAGCTTTTTGTTCTATTCCGAATTCGGCTACACCATGGCCTTGGTGCAAATCTATGTGGTGCTAGGTATCGGGCCGATCTTCTTTTCCCTGGCCAAGATCGATAAGGACATATTGGAGGCCGCCACCGATATGGGTGCAACGCCGTTCCAAATTTTCCGCGAGATCATCGGGCCCATGTCCTTGCCCGGCGTCGCCATTGGAATGATCTTCATCTTTGTCATGATCATGGGTGAATTCGCTACCGCCGTGGTTGTATACGGCGGCAAGACTTCGACAGCCGGCACGGTGATCCTGAATTACTATGGCATCGCGAATTATCCCTTTGCCGCCGTTAATGCCCTAATGCTGATGCTGGCCATGGTGATCGGCATCATCGTCATCCTGCGTGTCGTTGATATCCGGAAGGAGCTTTAGAAACCAATGGCTCGCTGGACACCGGAAAGATGGCGCAAGTTGCGGGTGAAGACCGGCTTCTCGATCTATTACATGATCTTCCTGGCTTTCATTTACGGGCCTATGTTCGCCATGTTCATCCTGTCCTTCCAGGGCCGGCGCGGCGGTACTTCCTTTCCCATGCGGGGTTGGAGCCTGTATTGGTGGAATAAGTTGCTGGAACCGTCCACGGTGGGCGACATGCAGGGGGCTCTGGGCCGCTCCCTCATTCTGGCCTTGATGGTCATGGTTATCACCGCGCTGTTCTCCACCATGCTGGCCATGGCTTTTCGCAAGGCGTTCCGTTTTTCCAATGTATTGTTCTACACAGTTTTGACCGGCCTGATGGTGCCAGGTGTTCTGCTCAGCCTTGGCATGGCGATTCTGATGCGGCAGTTGGGCCTGTCGCCGGCTTGGTATTCATCCGGCCTGGCGGTGCATGTGATCTGGGCTCTACCGTTCGGCTATCTAGTGATGATGGCCGTCTTCAACCGCTTTGATTCCGGCCTGGAGGAGGCTGCCCGCGACATGGGCGCGGATGAGTGGACCGTATTCAAGGAGATTACCCTGCCCCTAATCACCCCGGGGGTGGTTGCCGCCGGCCTGTTCGGCTTCACGCTTTCCTATGATGAATTCGCTCGCACTACGTTGCTGGCGGGGGCGGACAACACCTTGCCCCTGGATATCAACGCCTCCATGACCCAGCGTATCCGGCCTACATTGTTCGCGCTGGGCACCGCCTCGACGCTATTCTCGTTGGCGATGATCTCGGTGTTCCTGGGGATCTATACGGTTCTCTACCGCCGTTCACGTTAGCTGGGGTGTTTTGTAGCCGACCTCGCCATCAATCGTGATCTCGACCTGAACCAGATAGCGGGCCAGGGCGTCCGCATCGATCTCCATGCCCAGACCTGGTGCCTCGGGCGCGCTGATCAGGCCATCACCATCCCGTTCAATCAGGCTCTGGGTAATCTCCCTTGATAGCGCCTTGGCCTCTACCGGGTATTCGCAAATATCATCCTTTTCGTGTCCGGCGAAGGCCTGCAGCGAGGCGCTGAGCGCGATGTGTGAATTAAAGGTATGGTTGACGAAACGGACATCGCGCTGGGCGGCATAATCGGCCACCCGCTTGCCGTCAGAGATGCCCATGCGTCCAGCGTCGATCTGCACATAGCCCAGGCCGGCATGGTCGATCATCTGCTGTGCCATATGAAAGTTATGCGCCCCTTCACCGCCTGCCAGACGCAGTGGTGCGGCCCGTTCGGCCAGCGCCTTATAAGCGCCCAGGGCGGCGGAGATGAATGGTTCCTCCAGCCAGGTGGCCCGGTGTGTTTTTAACGCGTCAAGGCGCGCGGCGGCGGCCTCCACGTCGTCGACCCAGACCGTGCCTGCATCGACCAACAGAATACCGTCCTCGCCCAGGCCCTCGCGTGCGGCGGCGATGTGCGCGGCGTCCGTTGCCGCATCACCTTGACCATATGGGCCCCAGCCGAATTTAACGGCGCGAAATCCAGCTTTCCGCTGGGCCGCGCCCTTGGTCAGTGTCTCATGCGGGTCATTGCCGAACAGCTGCGAGGCATAGGGCGTCTTCGCCGTGCTTTTCACATGACCCAGCCCGCCTCGTCGCCCGAGGCGATGCGCACCAGCAGTGAATCCTGGCTGTTGTCGGCGATTGCCTCGACCGTCGGCATACGCAGATAGAAAAAATCAACGGCTTCGATGGTCGCCATGATCATGCGTCTCCTTCGGGTGTGGGACCAGCGAAATCAAAGGCGCAAAAATCACCGCCCTGAAAATAGTCGGCTACTGCATTCGGTGTGCGCTCCGTCTCCGCCGCCAGGGCGCGGTCCCGGTGGTCCTCGGCGTGGTCCTGGGGGCGATAGCCAAGACGGTGTGCCGGTTCGTTGTCCCACCAGGCCCGTGCGTTGGCGGAGGCGCCCCAGACAATCTCGTAACCCAGATCCGGGTGCTCCAGGCCAATGCGGATCAGTTGCACCAGGTCGCGTGGGCTGACCCAGATCGACAGACGCCGCTCGTCCACCGGATAGTCATCGATGTTGCCGATACGGATGGAAAGGACGCCGAGGCCGAATTTCTCGGCATAGAATGAACCCAGGGCCTCGCCAAAGGCTTTGGATACGCCGTAACGGCTGTCGGGGCGGACCTTGTCATCGACGCCTCGCAGCAACGCCGTGACCTGGGCCATGTCGGAGAGGGTTAGACGCGGATAGACGCCTTTTAACAATGTGCGCAGACGCGTGCCGATGCCGCCCGCGGCACCGGTAATCAAAACTGTCTTCATGGGATGTCTCCGGTTACACCACGCTGTGGGGCGTGAGTTTCGTGCCGTCGGAATAACGGCTGAAACGAAAGGCGTGCAGATCCAACGAAGGCTTGCTACGCAGGATCAGCTCGGAAATTAGCCGGCCCACGATGGGCCCCATGCCAAAGCCATGGCCTGAAAAGCCTGTGGCCAGAACCAGGCCCGATGGTTGGTCGAGGGCATCCAAGGTCGGCAGCATATCCGGCGCCATGTCCACATAGCCGGCCCATTTACGCTCGATCTCCACCGCCGCCGTATCCGGCAACAGACGGCGCAGTTCCGAGAGTACGTGGTTGAGGACCTTGTGATTGGGTTCGGGGTCGAGGATGCGGTGGGTGGTCAGTTCCTTCGTCAGGGCGGATTTCGAGAAGCTGCCGCCAAGTAGATCAAACGCAAGGCGGTTCAGGTTGAGCTTAATGTCCCGCTTGTTGCGGACAAAACTTCCGGCGAAGGAGGGAAAATTCAGCACGCTTTCCAGGGTCAGGTCATGATCCGCCGAGCGGGTGGCGATATTGAAGGTGCCATCCCGGCGCTGACGAAAAGCCACTCCGGTCCAGGTGGCTGTATGCGAGATGACGGGCGCCGCCGTGGTCCGCGCGACCGAGCCCTTGATCCACATCTGTGGCAATTTCAAACCGAGTGTACGGAGGAACCGCCCCGACCAGGCACCGCCGGCGCAGACCACCACCGGCGCGCGGATGACGCCATGTTCCGTGACCACGCCAGACGCGACGCCGCCCGTGGTCTCGACCTCGAACACCGCGCAATGGGTCAAGAATTCCGCGCCCCGGCCCTCGGCGGCGCGGGCCAGGGCGGCGGTGACTTTCGTTGGTTCCGCCTGGCCGTCGTTTTCGGTGAAAATGGCGCCCTTGCAGTCAAAGGCATTGCCTGGCGTGATTGCATCCAATTTAGCGCGGCTCAAAATTTGCGTAGGAAGGCCAAATTCCGCCGCTGTTTTCTGTCATTGCTCCCACCCGGCAGCCTCTTCATCCGTATCGAAAGTGACCAAGTTGCCGGCGGATAGCCATTCCAGGTCGGCGTTCAATTCCCGCTCCAGGCCGCGCCAGATCTTGTTGGCTTCCATCATCAGCGGGATTTCGGCGGGGTCGCGGCCCTGCTGGCGGACAAAGCCCCAGTTGCGGCTGGATTGTTCGCCGGCGATTTCGCCCTTCTCGCAAACAATGACTGATGCACCGCCTTTGGCCAAGTAGTAGGCAGTGGCGGTGCCGGCGATACCGGCACCAATTACGACAACATCGGCGGTCTTATCCATTGTGGTCTACCCATCGAATACGAAGGTCTAGCGGTCCAAATCCTCCGGCCGCCGAGTTCTCTCCAACAGCATGCCGGAATCGGCGGCAAAACATAAGGTCTCTTGCTCGCCAATCTTGTAGGTACTGTCCGACAATTTACGATGCTGTTCCACATGTACGAATTGACCTGGCTCAAGTTCAAACACGTCGGTTTCCAACGTGCCAAGAAATTCCGTCGCGACATAGCTGCCTACGACTTTATTGGCCATGTCCGGATTGTCCCCCGTATGCATCAGATCGGCGCGGACTGAGAAATGAGCCTCCTGACCAACAGGCACCTGGCGAATATGCTCTGGTACACGAATATAATAGAGCTGCTGCTCCGCCTCTACAAAAATCATGGAACCGCTGCGGGATTTGATTGTGCCCTTGAACATATTGTTGTTGCCGATGAAATCGGCGACGAAGCGGTTGCGTGGGTTTTCATGAATTTCCCTGGATGACCCAATCTGCTGCACCATGGCATCGCTCATCACGATAACCTTGTCGGCCATGGACATGGCTTCCTGCTGAGAATGGGTGACCATGATGAAGGTAATGCCGGTTTCCTGCTGTATCTTTTTCAGCTCGACCATCATGGTCTGGCGCAGGTTATAGTCGAGTGCGCCCAAGGGCTCGTCCAGCAGCAATACCGTTGGTTCCGAAATCAAAGCCCGGGCCAGGGCGACGCGCTGTTGCTGGCCGCCGGACAGATCGGACGGCCGGCGCGATGCCAGTTGATCCAGGCCCACGGTTTCCAGCATGGCCCAAACCTTGCCGGCGCGCATGTTCTTGTCCATGCCACGCATTTTTAGGCTGAATTCAACGTTCTGGAAAACTGTTCTGTGGGGGAACAGCGCGAAACTTTGAAACATCATCGAGGTGTCGCGGTGCGAGGGCGGCAGGTCGGTGACATCCTGGCCGGAGATAAAAATCTTGCCCCGCGTGACCTCCTCCAAACCGCCGATCATGCGCAACAGGGTGGTCTTGCCACAGCCTGACGGCCCCAGCATGGAGACGAACTCGCCATGTTCGATCTCGGCATTGAAATCAATGACCGCCCGGGTGTCGCCCGGAAAGGTCTTATCCACATGCTCTATGACAACGTCTAGTTCGGCCATATCCCATTGTCACTCCCACGAAAGCGGCAGTCCATGCTTGCCATGAAGCCCTGTATAATGGCTTTGGGTTCCCGCTTTCGCGGGAATGATGGCAATACCTGGTTCCTCATGCCCACCCAGCCTAATCAGCTGTCTTGGCGACGGCCCGCATGATATTCCAGACGCTCTCGAACGGTACCTCATCAAAGCCACCCCGGCTGTTCAACTCCTTCATCATGGTCAGGGTCTGGCTCATGGTTTCGTCATCGCCGGCGGCTTCAATCAGTTTCTCCAAGGCCTCGGGGAAATTGGCCTCGCGAGTTTTTTTCGTGCTCAAGGTACTATCGACCAAAGCGGCCAGATGATCGGCGGCTTCCCTCAGGCTGCCTTGGCCGTAGGGGCGTCCGAACAGGCCGCGTAGGCCGTTGGCGGTGAATTTCTGGCGTAGGCCTTCGGGCATGGACTGGGCGAATCCTTCCAGCACCTCGCCGACGCCAAAGCCCTGGGTGAACAGGCCGCGAATGGTATCCACTGTGCCGTCGCCGCCGCCGTACATGCGGATCTGCGCCCCTTCCAGGGCATTGCCCATGGCCTTGGCCTGATCAATATGGATATCCCGATCCGCCTCGATGGATAGCTTGGCCAGTTCCAGGAAGGTCGCGGCATCGTTGTATTTCTTCAAGGCATCGGCCTTGGCTTCCATGCCGGAAGCCTCTGCTTCCAACAGGCGCTGGGTATTTTCCACGCGCAGGGCTTCGACCTCCATCTCGGCCCGGCCCTTGGCGGCGGCCTCCCGCTCGATACCTTCGGCGGAAATTTTCTGGGCCTCAGCGGAGGCGCGGGCACGGATCATTGTGGCGTCCGATTCCTGCTCAGCGGCCAGCTTGCGCGCCTCGGACTGGGTGATCATATGCATGCGCGTGATGGTAGCCTTGCTCTCTTCGTCGATACGGCGAATTTCCGCCAGCATCTCGGCGTCGATCTGCTCAACCTCCTTGGCGCGTTCGGCGTCGGCGACCAGGCGCACGGATTCGACCCGATGCTGCGCCCCCTCGCGTTCCGCCGTAGTGGCCAGGCGTTGCACTTCCGCCACCTCCAGCTCCTTGGTCTTTTCGACCATGGCAATTTCCCGGTTGCGTTCCTCGGTCTCGCGAGCCTGGAACCGCCTGATATCAGCGGCTTCACGCTCCTTGTCCTTTTCGATCAAGGCAATATCGCGTTGCCGCTGTTCCATCTCGACAGCCAGATTCTTGCGGACCTCGACCGCTTCCAGTTCCTCGGCCTTCGCGACCAGTGCGATTTCGCGGTCGCGCTCCTCCTGTTCGCGGGCCAGGGTGCGGCGGATCTCGGCGCGTTCCAGTTCCTCCGCCTTGCCGATCAATTCAATCTCGCTATCGCGCTCGGCCTTTTGCCGGGCCAGGCTGCGGGCGATTTCGGCGGCGTGTGTCGCCCCGCCCTGACGGATCACGGCGGCGTCCTTCTCAATTTGTGCTTTTTCCAATGACTCGGCTTTTTGAATTTCCTCCTGCTCGACCTCCCAGCGCCGATCAAGGATGAAGCGTTGCTGCTCGCTCAAGACCTTGGCCTTTTCGTTGGCCACTTCCTGTTCCTGCTTGGCGGCGGCAAAGCTTTCCGCCTTGTCCAGATCCAGCATTTCTAAACGTGTTTCCAAGGCGCGTTTGCGGACCGCCAGACTGGCTTCCTCGGCTGCGGCATGACGGGCATCGCGGGCAGTTTCTTCCTCCGCCATGACGGCGGTAATGCGGTTGATTTCGGTCTGCTGGCGTTCTTTCTCTTTTTGCGACAACTCGATTTCGCGCTGCTTTTCCGCCTGTTCACGGGCCAGGGTACGGTCGATTTCCGCCAGCTCGGACTCCTTGGCTTTGGCTACCAGTTCGATTTGACGGTCGCGCTCGGCCTTTTCCAAGGTCAGGTTGCGGGAGATGTTGGCCAGTTCTTCTTCCCGCGCCTTGGCGATTAATTCAATCTCGCGGTCCCGGCGCTCTTTTTCAAGCGCCAGTTCCTTTTGAATTTCCGCTGCTTCCCGGCGCTTGGCTTCCTCGGTTACGGCCAGATCACGCTCGGTACGCATGCGTTCCAGAGATTTTTCGTTATCTATTTCTTTCTCTTCCACGCCCATGCGCTGATCCAGTACGTAAATCTGCTTTTCACCCAGCTGCTTGGCCTGTTCGTTGGCGACTTCCTTGTCCTGATTGGCCCGGGCCACGGCCTCGTGGCGTTCGATCTCCAACAGTTCCAATTGCGTGTCGAGGTCTTTTTGGCGAATAGAAACCGTGGTGCGTTTTTCCGTTTCATGCACCTTGCGCTTGGCATCGGATGTGATCTCGGTAATCACCTTCAGGCCCTCGGCATCGAAAACATTATCGGTGCGGAAAAACTCTTTGCCTGACTGTTCCAGGGTGACGATGGAGACCTCTTCGAGGACCAGACCGTTGGCGGTAAAGCTTTCCGTCACGCCGTTGCGGATGTCGTTGGCGAAGGCGTCGCGGTTTTGATGCAGTTCCTTCAAGGTCTTTTTCGCGGCGTAACTGCGCAGGGCGCCGACGACTTTGGCTTCCAGCAGGCTGCGCACCTTATCGGAATCGAAGGTCTTCTCACCCAGGCTTCGCGAGGCGACCAGCACCGCGTCGTCAGTGTGACCTACATGGGTGTAGAGTTCGACCACCGCATCAATGCGGATATTGTCCGAGGTCAATATGGCCTGATCGCGGGAGCGGGAGATGATCAACTTCAAGGTTTCTAGGGAGACCCAGCTGACCTCGTGAAATACCGGTAGGACCAGGGCGCCCTTGCCCAAGCAAACCTTGGTGCCGCGAAAGCCCGTGCGGATGAAGCACATATTCGACGGCGCCCGCTTGTAGATCCAGATGGAAATAATATACAGGATCGCGATGACGACGATGGCCGTGATAAACAGCGCAATTCCAACTTCAAACATCGTGCAAGCACCCTTGTTTTCTTAGTGTTCGTAATTTCGATTCAGTCTAGCTGTCTTAGCCTATTTACTGCCACGCCGGTCACCAAAATCAAACATCGGCAAGGCTTTGCGGTTTCGCCTCATACCTTCGCGCAAATCCTGGCTGGCCCGGTGGTCAACGACAATCTCTGCCCCCTCCAGAACCACGCCATAATCACTGTGCGCCAACTCGATACTGACCAGTTTTCGCGCCACGTCATTGCGCACCCAAATCGGATCACGCTCCAACGGATCGCCCCAGCCGCCGCCACCGGCGGTGCAGAATACAATACGGTCGCCAGGCCGGACCCGCACATTATCAATTTTCGCGGGCAGGGGCGTCTTCTCGCCATCTTTGCGAATCAGGAATTTTTTCGATACCGCACCAGGCTTGCCGCCCAGAATACCCCAAGGCTGGCTGACATCACGGTCATCGTGAATGGAGACATCGCCCTCGGCCAGCAGCCGGTAAATTTTTTCAATCCCGTTGCCGCCCCGGTGCAAACCCGCACCCCCGGTGTCTTTGATACTGCCATAGCTTTCGATCACCATGGGGTAATAGGTTTCCAGATATTCGGTTGGGATGTTCTCGAACAGAGGCCACCAGGAATGGCCGTCCATGCCGTCGCCGATAGGCCGACCCGGAATGCCGCCGTAAAGGATCTCCATCAACTGAAAATCTCGGCCATCCAGATCCGTGCCGGAAAACAGGAAATGCGGGCTCGAGCCATAGCCTGCCGCCGTCGCCAGCTCCGGCGCGTTGTGGCTCAAGGCACCGCCCATGACGTCGAACTGCCGCGATAATGTATGGGTGCGGCAGCCAAGCGAGGCCGGAAAATCTGGATGCACCAACGAACCTTTGGGCAGGGTGACGTGTATCAGATCGTAGAAGCCGTCGTTGAACAGGATCTGGGGGTCGAACACCATGATCATGTAGACCCCGATGAACATCTTGAACATACCTTCGTGGAGGTAGAAGTTGATGGGCCCAGGCGCTTGATCGGCGGTCCCGGTCCAATCGAAATAGGCATGTTCACCTTCGCGCCAAACGGTCAACTTCATCTTGAAGGGGCCGTTGCCGCAACCATCGCTGTCCACATAATCCTCGAACGACTGCGGTTCGGTCGGTAGGTTCGCCACGATCAACTGGCGCATGGCGCGCTCGGTGCGTTCCAACAGGGCATCGCAGGCATCGGCATAGATGTTCCCACCGAAACGTTCACACAGTTCGATGACGCGTTTTTCACCGGCCCGGCAACCAGCCAGAATGGCCATCAGGTCGGAATAGTTCATCTCCGGTGTACGGGTATTATTCATGATCAGGTCAAGGGCGGCACGGTTCAGCACGCCGCCTTCGTACAGCTTGATTGGGGGAATGCGCAGACCTTCGCCAAAGATCGACGTGGCGGCGGTAGGCATGGAGCCCGGTACCGGACCCCCCACGTCCATCATATGCCCAAACATGGAGGTGAAGCCGACCAGGTTGCCGTGAAAGAACACAGGCACCAGAATCAGCCAGTCGTTTATGTGACTAATGGCGCCGCCGCACTGAAACGGATCACTTTGCAGGATCACATCACCCGGTTCCAGGTCGAAATTCTGTGTCTTCAACATCGCTGGTACGTAGGATCCGAACTGCCCGACGATCATGCGGCCCTTGGGATCGGTGATCATGGGAAATTCGTCGTGCTGCTCGCGGATCACCGGCGACATGGCTGAGCGGAACAGTACCGCGTCCATTTCGTGACGGGCGTTGCGCAAGGCGTTCTCGATCAGATCCAGGGTAACCCCATCCAGCTTGTCACCAACCGGCGCCGGTTGCTGGGCTACGTCGGCGGGGTGAAGCGCCTGCCGTGGCCTCTGCGCAGAGGCGGTGGCCTCGGTTGCAGGCTCGCCGTTCGCCAGCATGGCGTAACATTTCGCCAGGGCATCGTCGGTGGCCCGTTGCAGTGCCTTGCCTTTATCGCCATTGGCCCGCGCGGTGCCAAACTGCATTTTTGAAACGTCGCCGACCGTAAGTTTGACCAGGACGGAAACGCCGCCCCGTTCGGCGGAATGTTCCAGAATTTCCGACGACCAGCCGCTGCCATACTGGGCGTTTAATTGTGCCGTGACGTTATCCGCGCTCTGAGTGCTGGCGACACTGGCGGAGGCGCGATCGTCGGCGGTGGCGGGCCGGTGATCGACCGAAAGCAAGCCGCTCGCCTGCATCTGGTCGGCGAAGATTTTGTCGAATTGCGCCTTGTTGGCCTTCAACAGATCGTCGAGGGATACCCGGCCGCGCTCTGGATTTTGCTCGTTCATGCCGGTTGCCCACCCTCGGGTGAAATCAGAATATTCAGGTAACTATCAACCGTGGCGATATGGCCGGGATGAATGACAGTCGTGGCATCCGCCTGGGTGACAACGGCCGGTCCGGTAATGCGGTGACCGGCACGCAGCGATTTCCGGTCATAGATATTGGCGTTGACGAAGCCGCCGTCGAAATAAACCCTGTGTTGCTCCACCATCGCCGCCGAGGCGTCCGCGCCTTCCAAGTCAAAGCTTGGCAGATGCACCTTTTCCCCCCCGCCGGTGCCGACCGCGCGCAAATTGACCAATTCCACCGGCTGTTCCAGTCGGAAGCCGTAAAGGCGCTCGTGCGCATCGCCAAAGCGGGCCTCCAGATCCGACAAGCCGCCGTTGCTCAAGCTGTCGGGATTGACTTGCAGGGCAAATTCATAGCCCTGGCGGAAATAGCGCACATCGGCCTGGAAGTTTAGCTCCTGGCGTTGATCGTCGATGCCTTCCTCGCGCAGCCAGCCGCGCGCCTCCCGTCCCAGGCGGTCATAGATCTCGCCCAACTGGTTGCCATCCACGTCCGAGATATTGCGTACATAGGTTTGCGCGAATTCATTCTTTACATCGGAATAGAGAAAACCAAGCGCTGACAGCACGCCGGGTGTGGGCGGTACGATAACCGGATAACAATTGCCCAGAATCGCCATAGCGTTGCCGTGCAAGGGCCCCGCGCCGCCGAACGCTATCAGCGCGAAATCGCGCGGGTCTAGGCCCTTTTGCACACTGACCAGGCGCAGGGCGCCAAACATGTTTTCATTGACGATATCAAGAATACCCTTGGCCGCCTGATGCAAATCCAAACCCAGGGCACGGGCGATCTTGCCCACCACTTCCTCCGCTGCCTTGATATCCAGGACCATGCGGCCGTCCAGCAACTGCGGCGGCAGGCGGCCCAACAGCAAGTTGGCATCGGTCACCGTGGGCTGTTCGCCGCCGCGTCCGTAACAGGCCGGGCCAGGCGCGGCACCCGCGCTCTCCGGTCCCACACGAAGCGCGCCGGTCATGGGCACATGGGCGATGGAACCACCACCGGCTCCGACCGAATGAACCTCCACCGAGGGGATCTTAATGGGATAGTGGCCCAACGAGGTCTGCCGCGAAATCAACGGTTCGCCGTTCTGGATCAACGAGACATCGGTCGAGGTGCCGCCCATGTCGAAGCCTAGGGCATTTCCATGTCCCGCCAGGGTGGCGACATAGGCAGCGCCGGATACGCCACCCGCAGGCCCCGAGAGCATGGTGTGTACAGGCGAATCAGAGGCTCGCATCACGGACATTAAACCGCCGTCCGAGCGGACAATATTGACGTGTGGCGAGAACTGAATGGTCTTCAGCTTCTCCTCGAAACTGGCCAGATAGCGCTGCATGGATGGACCCACGTAGGCGTTCATCACCGTCACTAGAGTGCGTTCGTACTCACGGAATTCCGGCAGGATATCGGATGATAGCGAAATCGGGATATCGGGCGCAGTCTCATCGATAATCGTGCGCAGGCGGCGTTCATGGTCCGGGTTGGCATAGGAATGCAGCAGCGATACGGTTATGGATTCAACACCGGCATCTATTAATTCGCGTACCGCTTCGCGCGCTGCGGCCTCGTCCAGGGGTGTGAGCACATCGCCATGGGCGCTGATCCGTTCCGGTATGCCGCGTGTCAGTTCTAGATCGGCCAAGGGATCGGGCTTCTCCATGATCATCCAGCCGGCCAGGGGCCCGGGGGTTTGGGAGCGGGCCAGATGCAGCACCTGTTCAAAATCCTTGGTTACCAGCAGGCCGACCTTGGCGCCTTTTTCCTCCAGCACAGTATTGGTGGAGATGGTGGTGCCATGCAGCAGCGCATTGATTTCCGGGGCGGCGATGCCGGTGTCGGCGATCAATTGCGAAATACCGTTCATGATGCCGATGGATTGGTCCTGGGGCGTTGACGGTGTTTTCAACAGGCGCAATTCGCTGTTCTGTTCATTGAACAGCAACAGGTCAGTGAAGGTGCCACCGACATCCACGCCTAACCGACTACTCATTCTGCCTCCCCATTTTTATGGCCCCTACTCTATACAAAATACCTAGCGAATTCTTCCTCCAAATCCGCCAAATTTCGATCCTGCATGTTAGCGTGCCATTGCCTGCGGTCAACTTGTTCCCGCCACTATCTGGTGGGTGATTTGACTATTTTGACAAAGGAACCGTTTCGGGTACCATTCTGCAGTATAAGAACGATCGACAAAGCAGAGCTGGGTTGAGGCGAAATGGCGGAAGATACAACAGCGCGGAGGCCAAAATTATGGATCAGCTTGATCGCGATCATCATTTTGCTGATCTTTCTGTATTTTTATAAACCGTTTGAAATCTATCTGGTGGCCCATATTCCACAGATCCATTTCTCCAACGTGGTGTTTTGGTTCGCATCCCTGGTGGGCATTATTGGCTACGTCATTTCCCATTGGCAGAGCTTCCGCAACCAGTTTGGGCGCGAGGGTGGCGCCTCGAGCGTGGAAGTTCTGGTGTTTGACAGTTTGCAGGTGGCAATCCTGGTGGCGGTGATCTTTTGCGCCGGCGGCACCTTGCAGGCCGTAGCCATGCTGGGGGAGCACCTGGTTAACCGCGGCACCATTATCGGTGGGGAATTTGGCGGGCATTTGCTGGCCATCATCGTGATGGTGATCCTGGCAATCCTGTTTTATCTCCTGCACCACGTGGTGCGCGCCTTCCGCGATGGCTGGACCACGCGCCGCGCGCCGCCGCAACGTGGCGCATTATCGGACTAGGGCCGCTTGGTCCAGCGCCGCGGCTGTAATTTGTAGGAGTAGAAGATGCCCATCGTCGATCATGCCGCCGCGGCCCCTGACAAGATCGCCACCATCATGGCCGGGTCGGGGAAAAGTCTGACCTATGGCCAGTTGAACGAGAGAAGTATTCGCCTGTCCCATTATCTGCATGCGGTGGGCCTGCGGCCCGGCGATGTTGTTGCGCTGTTCATGGAAAATAATATCCGCTACCATGAAGTGTTCTGGGCCGCGGTGCGCTCGGGCATGTATGTCTGTGCCGTGAACAAGTTTCTGACCGCCGAGGAGGTCACTTATATCCTCAACGATTCGGGCTCCAAGGCCCTGGTTACCTCCGCCGGCGTGGCCGCCGTTGCCGAAGGGGTACTACCTACCCTGAACGATTGTCCCGTCCGTCTCATGGTCGATGGCACGGTGGCGGGCTTCGAATGCTATGAGGATGAAATCGCCAAGCAGTCGGCTGAACCAATGGCGGGGGAGCCGCGCGGCGACTTCATGAATTATTCTTCCGGCACCACTGGCCGGCCGAAAGGTATCAAACGCCCGTTGAGCGACGGACCATTTGTCGATCCGTCCATGCTTGATGGCCTTGTCCAACAGCTCTACAGCATTGGTCCGGATACGATTTATCTCTCGCCCGCGCCGCTTTATCACGCGGCGCCTCTGGGCTTTACCGCCGCCGTGCACAGCCTTGGCGGAACGAACGTGGTCATGGAGACATTCGATGCCGTCGAATCCCTGCGCCTGATCGAAAAGTACCGGGTAACCCACAGCCAGTGGGTGCCGACCATGTTCATCCGCATGTTGAAACTGGATGAGGCAGAGCGGGCCGGCCATGATTTTTCGAGCCACCAGATTGCCATTCATGCCGCAGCACCCTGTCCGATCGATGTAAAGCATCAGATGATTGACTGGTGGGGACCAATTATCTGGGAATATTATGGCGGCACCGAAATCAACGGCATGACCGTTTGCAACAGCGATCAATGGCTGGCTCATCCCGGCAGCGTCGGCAGTTCCATATTGGGCGTTCTGCACATTTGTGACGAGGCTGGTGACGAGTTGCCGATAGGCGAGACGGGGACCATCTACTTCGAGCGTGATGAGATGCCATTCCAGTATCACGGCGACCCGGAGAAAACCGAAGCAGCGAAGCACCCCAAGCATCCGCTTTGGACCAAGCTGGGCGATGTGGGTTATCTGGACGAGGATGGCTTTTTGTATCTGACCGACCGGGAAAGCTTCATGATTATTTCCGGTGGCGTGAATATCTATCCACAGGAGATAGAGGATTGCATCGTCATGCATCCGAAAGTCGCTGACGTCGCCGTCTTTGGCGTGCCGAACCCAGACTTTGGCGAAGAGGTCAAGGCGGTGGTGCAGCCGGCGCCCGGCATTGCGCCTTCTGATGACCTGGCGGCTGAGATTTCCGGCTATGCCAGCGAGCATCTGGCGAATTACAAGGTGCCGCGCTCCATCGACTTCGAAGCCAAACTGCCTCGGCTTGAAACCGGCAAGCTATACAAGCGCTTGTTGAAGGACCGCTATTGGGGCAAGGCGAACAGCCGAATTGTCTAAGCAGTCCTAGGCGGCGCGTCCCGGCGCCACGTCCGGATTGGCGAGCTTGTTGAAGACAGCCAACGAGGTCTTGATTGCCACTCTGTCCATACCCCGGACAATGAAAATAATGCGTGATTGCCGGTTTTCGGAGGGCCAGGCGGGCAGATGGGACGGCGGATGCACGATATGCTGCACGCCATTGATCAGCACCGGTGTGGGCACGCCCGCGACATTCAGTAAGCCCTTGATGCGCAGGACATTGTTTCCGTGGCGGTGCAACAGCATACTCATCCAGATGCTGAATGCGCTCCAGTCCAGTGGCGCGGGATAGCTCAGGGCAAAGGAATGGATGTCGTCGGCATGATCATGGGCAAGGGCGTCCGCACCAGCCTCGGCAGCGAGCCAGTGTTCAATCTCCCGGCTACGGCCTTCGTCGTCATACATGTCGTCGGTCAATAGTGCCGCCGGCTGGATCTCGCCTTCCGCCACTTCGATGATCTGGGCGGATTTGTTCAGACGCCGCAGGCTACCATGCAGAACGCCGATTTGTTCCGGTTCTGCCAGGTCGGTCTTGGTGACGATCAGGCGGTCGGCCATGGCGACCTGTTTCACGGATTCGGGAAAGCGCCGTAGCTGCTCTCCGCCGTTGACCGCATCCACCGTTGTGATGATACCGCCCAGGCGAAAATGATGCTGCAACACCGGCTCCGCCAATAGGGTGTAGGCAATGGGGGCGGGATCGGCCAGGCCCGATGTTTCGATGACCACGCGCTTGAAATGCGGCACCTGGCCGCTTTGCCGCCGCGACAGCAGATCACGCAGGGCGCCTTGCAGGTCACCGCGAATGGCGCAGCAGAGACAGCCGTTATCCAGTAATAGCGTACTTTCGGTGACGTTTTGCACCAATTCGTGGTCCAGACCCACGGTGCCGAACTCGTTGATCAGCACCGCCGTGTCGGTCAGGTTCGGGGCCGTCAACAGGCCCTTCAGCAGCGTCGTCTTGCCGCTGCCCAGAAAGCCGGTGATGATATTGATTGGCGTCTGTTGGGAAAATTCGCCCACGGCTATTCTCTTTCCAGACGTTGCAACAGATCCGGGTCCAGGGGATCGCAGTCCTGGCGGCTTAGATCGTCCGCCGCTGCCCACATCTCGGACAGATTATTGACCAGCGCCGTGCGCCCGGTGCGCCCGCGCAACACTTGGGCGCCGCCCAACCAGTCGTCAAGCTTAAGTCCGTAGTGGCCCAGCACCCGGTTAACCAGGCGGGTGCGTGCTTGGCGCTCCCGCGCCCTTGTGTGTTGTTCGGGGCGGGAGGCAAAGGCTTCCGGTGCGGCGGCGCTTTCTGTCCAGTGGCCGCGTCCCCCCAAGACACCGCAGAGCGCGCACATGATATTATGCGGGCACGCTGGCAGCCGCACCTTCGCGGGGACAGCGCTGACGGAAATCATCGGCAATTTCGTCAAAGGTGCAGAACCGCACGCCGGTGTGCGAGGTGATGTATTCGATCATCCTCTCCAGCATCAACAGAACCTGCGGCCGGCCCGAGACGTCCGGGTGGATGGTCATGGTAAAGACGGCATAGTCGTTTTCCCGGTAGACCCAATCGAACTGATCGCGCCACAACTCCTCGATATCCCGTGGATTGACGAAGCCGAAACTGTTCGGCGCCGATTTGATGAACATCATCGGTGGTAGATCATCAAGGTACCAGCTGCCCGGAATATCGATCAGATCCGTTTCCTGTCCACGTACCAGGGGCGTCATCCATTCATCCGGGTGCTTGGAATAATCGATCGGCGTCCAGCTATCGCCTACCCGCACATAGAAAGGATGAAAATCGTCATTCATCAGGCTGTGGTCGTATTTGATGCCGCGTGCCAGTAGCAGTTCGTTGGTCACGGTGCTGAATTCCCACCATGGCGCCACATAGCCGGTGGGCCTGCGCTTGGCCAGCTTTTCGATCAGGTCAATGCATTTGTCCATGACGGCAATTTCCTGCTCTGGCGTCATGGCGATGGGGTTTTCGTGGGAATAGCCGTGCATGCCGATCTCGTGGCCCGCATCGACCACCATTTTGCACTGCTCGGGAAAGGTTTCGATGGAATGGCCGGGGATGAACCAGGTGGTGGGAATGGCGTAGCGGTCGAACAGATTGACCAGGCGCGGCACGCCGACTTCGCCAGAGAACAAACCACGCGAGATATCGCAGGGGCTGTCCTCACCGCCGTACGACCCCAGCCAGCCGGCGACCGCATCAACATCAACGCCAAAGGCGCAGAGAATTTCCTTCTTGCCCCCTGTGCTAATGCGCGGCCCAGTGCGTCCAATTGGAGCGCCGCCGCCGGGCGTTGGTCTGGGCTTATAGCGGTCCCCGGGACGTACGGGTCTTCCTGAATTAATTGGGCTCATCTCGCTTCCCTTTTACGCGGATTTTGTTGACGCCAGTTTTCACCGACCCGGCCCAATCCACAAGAGGAAAGATGGGTTGGCTCCGCGCATTACGCGGATTAATGTACGGCCAACGAAATTGATGACGGACGAGAGGCTCATGGTCATGGCTAGCGAAGCAGAAACTTTCGATTACGAGGCGGCGCGGGCGGAGTTCAAGCTCGAGATTCCGGATGACTTCAATTTTGCCTTTGATGTGCTGGCGACCCAGGCGGGGAAGGCGGACAAGACCGCCCTGATCGCCGTGGCTAACGATGGCGAAAGCGCGGAAGAACAAAGCTATGGTGATCTGGAGAGGGCTTCGAACCAGTTCGCCAATGTGCTCAAGGATATTGGCGCCGAGAAAGGCGATTTCGCCTTTGTCATGATCACGCGGATACCTGCCTTTTATCATGCCCTGTTCGGTTGTATGAAAATGGGCGTCGTTGCCATGCCGGGCACCAATCTGTTGACAGCGCATGATATCGAATACCGGGTCAACCGCTCCGGCGCCAAGATCGTCATTGTCACCGCCGAGCACGCGGAAAAGGTTGAGGCCGTGCGCGATCAATGCCCCACGTTGGAGCATCTGATCATCATTGGTGAGGAGCGTGCGGGCTGGACCTGCAAGGAAAGCGCCTGCGCCACCGCGCCTGATACCTTTGACCGTTCCTTGGTGCCGCCGACCAAGGCGTCGGATCTGATGCTGATTTATTTCACCTCCGGCACTACGTCATTGCCAAAAATGGTTGCCCGCGACCACGCTTACGGCCTGGCCCATACCATTACCTGTAATTATTGGCAGGGTTTGCGCCGGGACGATATCCATTGGACCCTGACCGATACCGGCTGGGCCAAGGCGGCCTGGGGCATTATTTTCCCGCCCATTATCGCCGGTGCCGCGATCATGCTATATGACGCTGCTGGTTTCGATGCGGATATGCACTTGAAGCTGATCGAGAAATACAAGGTGACTACTTTCTGTGCCCCACCCACGGTCTACCGCCTGTTCGCGACCATGGATATTTCACCTTACGACGTTAGCTCCATCCGCCATTGCATCGGCGCGGGCGAGCCGTTGAACCCCGAAGCCATGCGCAGTTGGAAAGCCGCCACGGGCTGTGACATCCACGATGGCTATGGCCAGACCGAGACCGTCAATATTGTCGCCAACTATCCCGGCATGGAAATCCGGCCCGGTTCCATGGGCAAGCCAGTGCCTGGTATTGATATCGGCATTATCGATGATGACGGCAATGTGGTCGCGGACGATATCGTCGGCCATATCGCGGTGAAAATCACCGATCCGTATCCTCCCGGTTTGTTCGACGGTTATTTCCGCGATCCAGAGGCGACGGCGAAATCCTTCCGCAACGGCTGGTACTACACCGGAGATACGGCGACGCGGGATGGGGATGGCTATATCTGGTTCGTTGGCCGCTCCGACGACATTATTTCCTCATCCGGCTACCGCATCTCGCCGTTTGAGGTGGAAAGCGCCCTGGTGGAGCATCCCGGCGTCATGGAATCCGCCGTTGTTGCCAAGGCAGACGAAATGCGCGGCGAGATCGTCAAGGCCTTTGTCGTGTTGTCGGNAGGCTATGAAGCCTCGGACGATTTGGTGGTGGAGATCCAGGATTTCGTCAAGAACCTGACCGCGCCCTATAAGTACCCCCGCGAAATCGAATTCCGCGAGGCCCTGCCCAAAACCATCTCGGGCAAGATCCGCCGGGTTGAATTACGAGCAGAGGCGGATGGCTAAGTATCATTTGTCCATCCTCCCGTGGGCACATTTTTTGGACAACTATGGCAGCGTATTTGAAACAAAGCCCACCAACGATGGCAAAGCGCCGGCATGCTTTGATTGGAAATTCGCACCTGTTCGATCTGTCGCAATTGGCAAAATTCGATCAGGGTCATTCAAGCATCGTCACCAGGCACCCTGATCAGCAACCGATGTGGTTACGTGAAAACTAATCGATGGAACCTCCTGGGCAAGGTATCGACCCCAAGGTTGTTGCATTCGGCATGCAAGAAATTCCAATGATCAGGCTATTTCTCGATAATATTATACTTCGGCCCGAATGGGAATTTGGTGATGTTCTCGGTGCTCTCTTCGCCGATAATCAAGATGTCGTGTTCGCGGTATCCGCCCGCGCCCATTTGCCCTTCCGGTATCATGATCATTGGTTCCATGGAGACCACCATGCCCGGACGNAGCACGGTTTCCACGTCTTCTCGAAGTTCTACTCCAGCTTCCCTGCCGTAATAGTGGCTTAGCACGCCAAATGAGTGTCCATATCCAAAAGAGCGATATTTGAGTAAATCGTGGCGGCGATAGATATTGTTCAACTCCTTGGCAATATCGCTACATTTGGCGCCGGCCCGGATCAATCCCAAGCCATGGCGATGAACCTCGCAATTGATTTCCCACAATCTGAGATGTTCATCGCTTGCGAATTCACAGAACAGGGTGCGTTCGAGCGCTGTATAGTAACCGAAAATCATGGGGAAACAGTTCAAACTCAATATGTCTCCCGCGTCAATCACTCGATTGGTCACCGGATTATGGGCGCCGTCCGTATTGATCCCCGATTGAAACCACGTCCAGCTGTCCATCAGTTCGACAAAGGGAAAACTACGGGCGATCTCGCGGATCATCGTGGTGCTCGATGCGATGGCGATCTCGTGCTCGGGAACGCCTGCCTCGACCGCATCCACGCATGCTTGTCCACCGAGTTCACAGATCCGGGCCCCTATCTTGATTAAAGCCTGTTCATCTGGCGATTTGATGGCCCGCTGCCACATTGTAGGTGGCCCAACATCGACCATTTCAGTATTTGGGAATGCCTCAATCAGTTGCCGATGAAGATCCAGGCTGACGTGGTCAAACTCAATGCCAAGGCGCTTGACCTTGGGTAGCAATTGTTGAAGGGCGCGGAAATAGTTGTCCTTGCTCCAGTCAGTATAAGTGATGTTGCCGGCAACGCCGCGGCGCCACGGCTGCCCGCCATCAATCGCCGCCGTCACTGTCGTGGCACCGCCACCATCAATCACGAGGGCGTATTTGCGGCCAAAATAGCAATACAAAAAGC
Organism: Rhodospirillaceae bacterium; assembly: GCA_002731375.1. Taxonomy (GTDB): domain Bacteria; phylum Pseudomonadota; class Alphaproteobacteria. The sequence continues at coordinate 55,404 of PCBT01000039.1, forward strand.
CGGAGAAGTAGCAGATATTGTGATGTGAGGTGAAAATGCAGGCATCGATATCGTGCTCCGCCGCATAGGCTCGGATTTTTTCTTGCCGGTTGAGCAGCTCCTGTTCGGAAAACGGCGACCAAGCCTTCTCGCCATTCCGCCAAGTTGTTACATGCAGCAAGTCATCTTGCATCAAAGTCTCCACTATTCTTAAAATTCAACCATTTCAGCGTGGCCCAATTGGTGTCATGAAGCCTCTGATATCCAAGATGGGTTAGACCACTATCGTCACCGAAAGTCCATTTTCAGGACGGGTCATTTTCAATGATCCCCGACCCGGTTATGGACGCCCGACATTCGAGCCATCCGATTTTTCGCGGATAGATCCGTCGCCCCTAGCGCTAAACTCTCACCATGCCGGAGGGAAGGCGCCGGCGTTGCGTCCCGTTCGTCCCTTTGACAAGCTCGCTTTTTCCGGAATTTTGTGGTGTCTGAAGGACGGGGCCTTAGAGTACCATGGCTACTATAACCGCCAGGGCGCCCCGACGCGCCGGACGATCAGGGAGGAAGCTATGAAGATGAAGGCCGCCGTGCTGCGCCGGTTCGATGCGCCGCTGCCGTTTACCGACAGCAAGCCGATCAGTATAGAGGAGGTTACCTTGGATCCTCCCGGTCCGAACGAGGTGCTGGTCAAGATCGGCGGTGCCGGGCTGTGCCATTCCGACCTCTCCGTGATGAACGGCGCGCGCCCGCGGCCGGAGCCACTGGTACTAGGGCACGAGGGCGCGGGTTCGATCGTCGAGGTCGGATCCGCCATCACAGATATAGCCCAAGGCGACCATATCGTCTTCCAGTTCAGTCCCAGCTGCGGGCGCTGCCGGCGCTGCATGGAGGGGCGGCCACAAGTTTGCGAGGTCGGGGCCAAGGCCAAGGCGGCGGGCGATCTGATGGGCGGCGGCCGCCGCATCGCCGACGCTGACGGCAACCGTATCGCGCACCATACCGGCGTGTCCTGCTTCGCCGAATACGCGGTCGCCGACCGCGGCTCGGTCGTCGTCATCGACAAGGATCTGCCGCTGCACGAGGCCTCACTGTTCGGTTGTGCGGTGATGACCGGCGTGGGCGCGGTGATCAACACGGCGCGCATTCTACCAGGCGACACGGTTGCAATTATCGGGCTCGGCGGGGTCGGGCTGAACGGCGTGCTGGGCGCCAAGCTGGCCGGCGCGGAAACGATCATTGCCGTCGATATCGCCGATGACAAGCTGGGCCTCGCCCGCCAGTTCGGCGCCACGCATACGATCGATGCCTCGGAGGCGGGCCATGCCGAACAGGTGCGCGACCTGACGAACGGCGGGGTCGATTTCGCGATCGACCTGGCCGGCGTCATTCCGGCGATGAAGACGGCCTATGAGATCACGCGCTATGGCGGGACCGTCGTGACGGCTGGCCTGTCCCCCTCGACGGCCGAATTCTCCTTTATCCAGAGTAATCTCGTCGCGGAGGAGAAGGCTATCAAGGGCAGCTATATGGGCTCTTGCGTGCCGGTGCGCGACATTCCGCGCTTCATCAGCTTGTACCGCCAGGGCCGGTTGCCGGTCGACAAGCTGATCAGCCGCCAGGTTGGACTCAACGATTTGAATGAAGGCTTCGATCGGCTGCAGAACGGCGAGGCGATCCGCCAGATTTGCCTTCCCCACCGCGCCGCCTGAATGAGCCCGAGGCAAAGCTGACATGGCGGCAAAACTCGTCGAGGACTTAACTCGTTCGAGTTCCAATGAGCGGAGTTGCAAATAGTTTGATCAGGGCTTGCTTTGTTCCTAAAATAGAACGCCGCGCCTGCCTCACGCCGTCCTACATTTCCAGTACCGCCTTGGCGATGATGCCGCGCTGGATTTCGTTACTGCCGCCGTAGATCGTCGCGGCCCGGCGCAACAGGCGCTCCTGCATCAGGCCAATGGTGTAGTCGGGCCCGATGGGCGGCTCGTTACGCTCCGGGTCCAACTCGTCGGCGGGATAAGGTGCCGCGTAATGGCCGATGGCCTCGATCATCAATTCGTTCAGGCTCTGCTCCACCTGGGTGCCGCCGATTTTCAGGGTTGAGGCTTCCGGCCCCGGCGGCTTGCCCGCCCTTTCCTGGGCCAGGATGCGCAATTGGGTGAACTCCACGGCTTGCAGGGCGACCTCTGCCTCGCTCAGCCGGCTTCTGAATGAATCCTTTTCCAGCACCGAGCCGCCGTCGGCCCGCTCAATACCGGCGATCTGCTTCAGGCGCTCCACCTTGCGCTTTGACTTGCCGACCCCGGCGATCCCCGTGCGCTCGTGACCCAGTAGGAATTTGGCATAGGTCCAGCCCTTGTTCTCCTCGCCAATGCGGTTCGAGATCGGCACGTGTACGTCGTCGAAAAATACTTCGTTCAGATAATGATGGCCGTCCATGGAGATGATCGGCTTCACCGTGATGCCCGGCGTGGTCATGTCCATCAGCAGAAAGGATATCCCTTCCTGCTTCTTCACTTCCGTATTGGTGCGCACCAGACAAAAAATCCAATCCGCATGATGGGCGTGCGAGGTCCAGATCTTAGAGCCGTTGACCACATAGTCGTCACCATCAGGGATGGCACGGGTCACCAACGAGGCCAGGTCCGAGCCTGATCCCGGTTCGGAATAACCCTGGCACCATTGTTTTTCGCCTCGGATGATGGGGCCCAGGTGGTGTTCTTTTTGCGCATCGGTGCCAAAGGCGCAGATCACCGGCCCGACCATGGAAATGCCAAATGGGCTTTGCCGGGGGCAGTCGGCGGCCTGATATTCGGCGTCATAAATATATTTTTGCATGGCGTTCCAGCCCGTGCCGCCAAGGTCCACCGGCCAGTTCGGTGCGCCCCAGCCTTGCCGGTAGAGAATATTCTGCCATCTTCTGGTGTAATCGGAGGGCACATAAGATGGCGCGATACGCGTGCGTTCCTGGATTTCCCTTGGCAGTTTGGTGGCGAGAAATTCCCGTACGTCGTCGCGAAATGCCAATTCCTCGGCATTAAAGGCGATATCCATGGCCACATCCCTTCTAATCTACGGATACAAATAGCAATTGCCGATAACATAGCCGAAAAATGAGATGGGGTGTAAACGGGGTATCGCTGCCGCGTGCATTTGCGGGCAATATGAATGCTGAGTATATGATTGGAACAGCATATGAAAATCGTTGAACCGAGCCTGGATTTCATCTTTCAGGCCAACTTGGATGTGGCGGAGATCATGCGGTTCGGCTCTGCCGGTTACAACAACCGTGGCATTGCCAATTTCGCGGCTAATCTCTCGAACCCGACCACACCGTGCGATTGTCGCGGCATTCCCGCGCCGACGCTGATCATCTGCGGCGAATAGACCAGCGAGCCCGACCGCCGGGTAACGGAAATTCTGCATCGCGAGATACCTGGCAGCGATTATCTACTCATCCTCAGAACCAAGCATATGTCGCCCTTGAGCCACCCCGTTGAAGTCGCCGCCATAGTGGCTCATCGCGGTTAAAAGGTGGCGGCGAAGCCTATAGCTGTTACAATCGCCGCAAAACGAGGAGGCGGTCCATGGCGGATTGGGAACAGGACACACGGGCGAGCTATGAGAGCAAGGGCTTTGCCGTGTCCTCGGGCTTCGGCAGGAAGCCGGCCCTGCTGGTGGTAGATTTTATTGTCGGCTTTACCGATCCCAGCTCGCCCCTGGGTGGTGATTTTTCCTCGCAATTGGCGGTGACGGCCCAGTTGCAAACGGCGTTCCGAAAATCCGGTCTGCCCATCGTTTACACCACGGTGGAATACAAGGAGGATCTGTCCGACGGTGGTGTCTTCGTCAAAAAAGTGCCGTCTCTGGGAATTCTGCGCAAGGGCTCGCCCAATTGCGTGGTGGACGATCAGATCAAGCCATTGCCGGGTGAATTGGTCATATCGAAGAACTATGCCTCTTCTTTTTTCGGCACCGATCTGGATAGCTATCTGCGCAGTCAGGGCGTCGACACATTGGTTATCACCGGCTGTACCACGTCAGGCTGTGTGCGTGCCTCGGCGGTTGATTCCTTGCAATATGCCTACTACACCATCGTAGTCAGCGATGGTGTTGGCGACCGGGCGCAAGGCCCGCACGAGGCCAATCTGTTCGATATCGACGCCAAATACGGCGACGTCATTGATGGCAATGCGGTGTTGGAATATTTGCGCGGCTTGGCCACGTCGGGCTTTTCTGATGCGGCGCGTACGGAATTCGAGACCTGGTGGAATGAAGGCCGTAAGGCCCAGGCGTAGAGGATGGAGCATGAGTAACGATGGGGATAGGAATTCGTCTGCCGCCTTTGATGCGCTGCTGGACAAGAACCGGCAGCGCCTAGATGCACTGTCGGGGAAGCGCCCCGAGGCGGCCAAGCCGGCGCAATCCCAGGCACCTCAATCCGCTTCACCTAGTGGCGTGCGGCGAACAGGGTGTAGTGACGGCATAAAGTTTTCATTCGATAGCTAGGACGGCCATAACCAAAAGGGGAGAAAAATGGCATTACCGAAAGTAGGGGATTTGGCACCAGCCTTTTCCATGCGCAACCAACAGGGTGTAACCACCACCCTGGAACAGTATAAGGGCCACCATGTGGTCCTGTGGTGGTATCCAAAGGCCGACACGCCTGGCTGAACCGTTGAAGGCAAAGGGTTCCGTGATCGAATCCAAGACTTTACAGCCAAGAATGCCGTGATCCTGGGCGCTTCGTTCGATAGCCCGGAGGATAATCGCACCTTTCAGGAGAAGTTCAACTTTCCCTACGATCTGTTGAGCGATCCCGAGAAAGTCGCGGGCGAAGCCTATGGCGTGATCCAGACGGAAAAACCGTTTCCGGCCCGCTTTAGTTTTCTGATTGGTCCCGACGGCTATATCGTCAAGGTCTACGATACCGTCGTCCCGGCGGAGCATCCCGACCAGGTATTGGCGGATTTAGGCTAGATCGGCGAACATTCCGGGCCGATGGCTTCGAAACGTTTGTACTTCATACAAAACTCCTGATGGCCCAGGGCTTCCGAATTGCTTTCGGTGCCTTGGGCCACGGCCAGGACCATGTTGCGGATGCCCTTCCGCCCGTCGGCGCGCAGATAGCCGTTGATCATGTCTAGGGCTCCACTTCAAGGTCGGCTTCGTAAGGATCATCTTCGGAATGGTTGGCGATGTAATCACTTTTCAGATTGTGGTTATGCACATGCCCGCCGGCGGCGACGGCCTGGGTGATGGAGCCGATGAGCGTGCCGTATTTGATTACCGTATCGCCAACCGCCAGTGGCCTGAGAGCCAGCTTGTGCCCCAGGGCCAAATCGGAGGGCAGCACCAGTTCTTGTCCGCCCAGCAACAGGCGCTCGCCCTGGCTGACCGATTGGACCAGCACCGCCACATTGTCTTGCGGTGACAGGCGCAAAAGGCGTTCATCATCGCTGTTGCCAATTGCCTTGCTTCCCTCTCTCCCTCTATCCTATGGACTTGTATAGTATTACGGGTGGACGGATGCCAGACGGTGATGGCTAACACAACAAAAAACAAGGGCGAAATTCAGACCCAGAACCTGGCCGCTGTACTGGAGGAGCGGGTGATCGAGGTCTATGGCCACGGCACCACAATCGATGGCCTGGTGCGCCTCTCAGGCGGGGCTAGCCGGGAGACCTGGTCGTTTGACGCTTTGTTGCTCAATGGCGGGCGCAAGCCGTTGATCCTGAAACGTGACCCCCTGGATGAGAAGCTGGAAAACCAGCTGGGCGGGGCCGACACGAAATTTAGCGTCGACCGCTGGACCGAGGGGCGCCTGATGCAGTTGGCCGGCGAAGTTGGCGTGCCGGTGCCGGAAGTACCGTTTTTTTTGGCTGCCGACGAGTGCACTACGGCGGGCTTCGTGATGCAGCGTTTAGAAGGCGAGGCTCTGGGCCGGCGCATCGTGCGCGAGGATGAATTTGCCAATGCCCGGCCCAAACTGGCATTTCAATGCGGTGAGGCGGCGGCGCGGTTTCACAATATTCCTATAGAGCGCCTGCCGGAGCTGCGCCGATTTACTCCGGCAGAGGCTCTGGATTATAACCTCACCGTGATGGATTCGGTGAAACAGCCCCACGCTGGTTTTGAATACGGCATCCATTGGCTGCGCGAGCGGCTGGAACTGGCCGGCGATCAGATCGGCCTCTCCCACGGCGATTACCGCAACGGTAATCTGCTGGTTGATGGTGACGGTTTGCGTGGGGTGCTGGATTGGGAGTTGGGCCATCTGGCCAACCCTGTCTCTGATCTGGGCTGGATCTGTATCCGGGCTTGGCGTTATGGCTATTACGACAACCCGGTGGGCGGTTTCGGTCCGGTGCAGGATTTGCTGGATGGCTATGAAGCGGGCGGCGGCGGCCGGATCTCGTTGGAGACGCTACATTTTTGGGAAGTGTTTGGCTGCATGCGCTGGGGCGTGATTTGTATGATGCTGGCCTTTACCCATATCGAGGGGCGGGAACGCTCGGTCGAAAAAATCTCTATTGGCCGCCGTTCTATCGAGGGCGAATACGATATGTTGCAATTGGTGGATTGATGGCCGAGGCGGTGCAAGACCCAAAACTTAGCGCTGGCGAACAGTTAGCGGCGGTTTTGTGCGAGAGGTTGGCCGAGGAATATGGTACGGGCACCGAGGTCGAGGGTCTGGCCCGTCTGTCCGGCGGGGCCAGCCGCGAGACCTGGTCGTTTGATGCCCTGAAGCCTGATGGCGCGCGCCAGCCCTTGATCTTGAAGCGCGATCCCATGGACCGCCAGGTAGAAAAGAAGTTCGAAGGCGTGCCCGAAGGCCGCTTGAACGTGGGGCGCTTGGTCGAGGGACGGTTGCTGCAGCTAGCCGGCGAGGTCGGTGTGCCCATGCCCAAGGTGCCGTTCTTTTTACACAAAGCCGAACGTACCACTGAAGGCTTCTTTAGCCATCGTCTGGTGGGTGAGGCCCTGGGCCGGCGGATCGTACGGGACGATGCCTATGCCCGCGCCCGGCCAAAGCTGGCCTATCAAATTGGCCATGCGGCTGGGCGCTTCCACACGATTCCTATGGAGAATCTGCCTGCCATGCGGGGTTTGCCGGCGGCCGAGGAATTGCTGCATTACCGTGCCATCATGGATTCCTTTCACCAACCCCATGCCGGTTTTGAATACGGCTTTCGCTGGTTGCAGGAACGTTTGGAATTGGCGGGCGAGCGTTATGCGCTCTGCCATGGGGATTTCCGCAATGGCAATATTCTGGTCGATCGGGACGGCCTGATCGGCGTGCTGGATTGGGAATCCGCCCATCTGGGCAATCCCGGCAGCGACCTTGGCTGGATGTGCGTGCGCTCCTGGCGCTATGGCTATCACGACAACATCGTCGGCGGTTTTGGCGATGTTGCCGATATGATTGACGGTTATGAAGCAGCTGGCGGTGGCCGTCTTGATGCGGAGGAAATCTACTTCTGGCAGGTCTTTGGCACCCTGCGCTGGGGCATCCTGTGCATGATCCTCTGCTTTACCCATCTTGATGGGGAGCAGCGCACCGTTGAATATGCCGGCATCGGCCGTAGGGCGGCGGAAACCGAATACGATCTGTTGCAATTGCTTGATTGAGCATGGAAGGACCTAAGAATGCCGACCGATAGACCCACCGCCGCCGAACTGGTTGAGGCGGTGCGCGAATTCCTGGCCGATCATGTTACCCCGAATGTTGAAGGGCAGCTGGCCTTTCACACCCGGGTCGCCATTAATGCCCTGGCGATTGTTGAACGAACCATGGCGGAAGGTGGCCCCATGGATGCTGCCGAGTTGGAGCGCTTGCGGGATCTGTTGGGTCAGGACAGCGACCTGGGAGAGATGAACGCAGCCCTGTCACGAGCCATTCGTTCGGGAGAGATGGATGACAAGCGGGGCGCGGTGCTCGACCATCTGCGCAAGACCGCCGAGGACAAGATCGCCCTGGCAAATCCCAAATACCTGATCCAACGGGGTTAGCATCCTTTATGGCGGCGCCCCGCAATGACACGGCACAGAAATTGGCCCGTGGCGTGGGCCGGCTGTTGACCCATCTGGGTTATGACAGTCTGACCGAATTTACCCTGCGCTCCGGCCGCCGGGCCGATCTGGCCGGAATCGACCGCAAGGGCCGCATCGCTATTGTCGAGATCAAGTGCAGCGTGGTGGATTTTAGATCGGATCAGAAATGGCCGGAATATCTCGACTATTGCGATCTGTTCTATTTCGCGGTACCCCTGGACTTTCCAGTAGAGATATTACCTGACGAACCGGGAATAATTCTGGCTGATGCCTATTCTGGCGATATCGCCCGTCCGGCGCCTGGCAACTCCAAGGCGCTGCATGCCAGCCGGCGGCGCGAGGTTACCCTGCGCTTTGCCCGCGCAGCCGCGAAACGTCTCAGGCGTTGGGAGGACCCGGGGCCTTGACCGCTTCCGGACGGCGGGAAAACAGGCGGGAGCCAAGCGCCAGGCCGGCCGCCGCCTTACCATCGTTCCTATGCCCGAACCTTTTTCTTTGGCGACTTCTTATTCACTGCTCAGTGCCCGTCGAACGGCCGTGCAATTGTCGGCCAGGTGAGCGGGGTTGATCGTTCCCACGACGACACTGCTAACACCTGCTTCTTGTACCAAACCCGCCAAGGCATCGGGTATATTGTCGTGATGTCCGCTATCCAACGGCTTTTTTATTAAGATCCCCTTGCCGGCGTCATGTGCCGTCGTCAACACCGGCTGCTGCGTTTGATCCGCCGGGTTCAAGGTAATCATCACCAGATCGCATTGTTCCACGGCCACCAGCCCCGCCGCGAGATTTTTCGTTGATGCCCCAACGGCGGTAATCACGCCTTTTTCGCGCAGCTCCAACAAAGTCTCGACAGCGGCGCCGTCTCGTAGAATTTCGCTGTCGTTATCGGACAAATGCAGCAGCACGATGTCAAGCACGTCCCGGCGCAAATGCCGCCGGCTACGTTCCACGCTGGTGCGGATGGCGCTAGGTGAGAAATCAAAATGGGAGCACCCATCAACGAATGTCTCACCCACCTTGGTGGCGATCCGCCAATGTTCGTCGGCGCCGATCAGGACGCCGATGCGCGTTTCGCTGCTGCCGTAGGCGGGCGCGGTATCCACCAGGTTGACGCCTTCTGCCTTTGCCAGCGCCAATAGATCGGCCAGTTGGCCATCGGAGGGCAAGGCAAAATCATTGGGATATTTGACGCCTTCGCGGCGGCCGAATTTGGTGCTGCCCAGGGCCAGGGCACTGACCGAGGGACCTCTTGGGCCAAGCGATCTCAGCTCCATTGCCGTGCCTCCCGCCAAGGCGGTGGCGCGATACCGGGTGCGGGCAGGGCGGCGAGGCCGCCTATTTCATCGGCGCCGGGATGCAGTGCCTCCGCTCGCAACATAGCCAAGATCTTGTCCCCCAGCACCGGTGCCAGGGCCAGTTTCGTGGGCCATCCGACGATCACTGCGCCTTTGCGGCGGGCTATTGCGGATGAGGGCCGCAGACCGCCATGGCCGGTGGGTTCCGCGCGGTCGACGTGAAAGGTTGACCATGCCGCCTTGGAAAAATCAGCTCCCGGCAATAGCTGGGACAATTCGCCCTTTGCTGTCGCTATCAATTGTTCCGGCGTCTGGGCCACCCCCTGCTCCGCCAATAGGCCGCCAACATACCAATAATAACCCCCGGCGCCGTCCGGGTGCGAGGTTACGGTCGCCAAGGGTTTCGGGTTCAGGCCCATGCAATGGAGATAGATGGGCTGCGCCATGCCACGAATAATTATTTGCCGCAATGGACGGCGTTGGCAGGCGATTTCCTTCATTCCGGCGGCGGCTAACAGTTTTTCGTTACCCGCGCCCGCTGCCAGGATCAGCCGTTGTGCATAGATCTTGGCCGGACCGGCAGTGATCTCCATGCCGCCGTCATGTTCAGCCAGGCGTGGGGCGTCACCTGCGGGCAAAGCGCGGACCCGCTCGGAATGCAGGTTTCGCAATGCGGTTAGAACCGACGGCACGTCGATGACCGCTTCGTCAACATCCAACAGATCGCCGCTACTATCTTGGGGCAATACCGAGGGGCGGTCGCCAGCGGCGCGCTTTCGCATCCTGCGGCGCATCATGCCTTTGGCGAAGCCGGTTAATATGGCGCCGGCGGGTTGCGGCGGCACCCACATCAGCATGGCGTCGGCCAAGGCTGTCGCCGCGCTAAGGTCGGGGCCTTTCTGGCCGGTAAGACTGGCCCGCCAACGTTCCGGCATGGGCGCTAGATCGGGCACGGCGGACTCGCCGAAATATTTGGTGCCACCATGAATGATGCCTTGGGCCGCGATGGATTGCCCTTGGCCCAGGGCACCCTTGTTAAGGACCAGGGCGGAGTAGCCGGCGTCTTGTAATGTATCGAGTAGCCAAAGGCCGGCGATGCCGCCGCCGATAATGACGACGTCGACCCGAACGTCGGCTGCCGTCATCGTCAATTCCCGCCGCCCGAATCGGTTTTGTCGCCTGCACCCGCGTCCATGCGCGCTATCACGGCGGTGGAGCTGTGTCCGTCGAGGAAACCCGCTAGCTTCACATCGCCGCCATAGGCCTGCACGATATCGCCCCCGACCACACCCGCGATGTCGTAGTCGCCACCCTTGATCAGGACGTCCGGGCGCAACTGTTCCAGCAAGGGGATAGGCGTGTCTTCGGCGAATATCAAAACCCGGTCGACCGTGGCCAGCGAAGCCAGCACTAGCGCGCGCGCGGCCTCCGCCTGTACCGGGCGGCCTTCACCCTTTCCCAGGCGCCGCACCGAGGCATCGTCATTGATGGCGACGATCAGGCGGTCGCAAAGGCTCTTGGCCTCATTCAAAAGCGAAATATGGCCGGGATGCAGCAGATCGAAACAACCGTTGGTGAAACCGACCCGCAAGCCATTGGCTCGCCAGCGTTCCACATCGGCCCCGGCCATGGCGGCGGAAACGACCTTGTCTTCGGACCGGGTCAGATCGGCGCTTAGGACGCCGTTGGCCAATTCGTCCTGGCTTACGGCGGCGGTGCCGACCTTGCCCACGACGATGGCGCCGGCCAGATTGGCCAGTTGCGCGCCCAGCATGGGCGCGGAGCCGGCGGCCAGCGCCAGGGCGAAAATGGCTACCACCGTATCGCCGGCGCCCGAGACATCGAAGACTTCCGGCGCGCGCACGGGCAGATGCACCGGATCGCCGTCCTTGGTGATAAGGCTCATGCCCTGTTCCGAGCGGCTGACCAGTATGGCGCCAATATCGCATTGTTGCATCACGGCACGGGCGGCGCGGGTAACTTGTTCGTCGCTGTCACACGGCAGCCCGGTGGCAGCGGTCAGTTCGGCCCGGTTCGGCTTTAAGAAATCCACTCCCCCATAGGCCGAGAGGTCATGGCGTTTCGGATCGGCGACCGTGGTGACGTTAGCGGCGCGGGCACGTGCGATGGCGGCGGCGAGGAGATCATCGCTCAGGACGCCCTTGCCATAGTCCGACAATACCAGCACTTCGGCCCCGGTCAGGGCGGCATCCAGATGGGACAGCAGCGTCTCGCCGTCGGCGGTGTTGATGGCATCAGTGGTTTCCCGGTCCGCCCGCAGCAATTGCTGGCCGGCCGCTATATAACGGGTTTTAACCGTCGTCGGCCGGCCCGGACGGGTTACCAGATCGGTACTAATCCCGGCGCCAGCACCGGCCATGGCCGCAAGCTGTGCGGCCACTTCGGCGCCCGCGGCATCATCACCGTTCAGGGCCAGCAGATGAGCCTGGCCGCCGGCGGCGGCGATATTGCGTGCCACGTTGCCGACGCCGCCCAGCACGCTCTCGTTCCGTTCGTCCCGAATAATGGGGATCGGCGCCTCCGCCGAGATACGCTCGACGGTGCCATAGACATAGCGGTCCAGCATCAGATCGCCTAGACAGATGATCCGTGCCAAATGGAACCGCTCCAACAGCCTAAGCATTGCCGGACTATCGTTCATGATGCTTTGCCTTCTCCATGTTCTATCGGGTACACCAAATGGGGGCAGAATTCCAGGGTGTTTGAAATCATCGGGCGGTAATTTTTGTCATCGCCCGCGATTACCGCCGTCCAGTCGAGATTGGCCAGGGCACCGCTGCTTAGGGCCTCGAAAAGCTTGCCGATACCTTTTTCATGGCTGAGCCTGCCCATGAACAACAATCGTGCTTCAGTGCCCCTGCGGCTGTCTCCAAGCGGCGCTTCTGGCCGCACTCCCCGTGGCAGGGGATCGATGCTTGGCACCCCAATACTTGGCGCTATGGCCTTGATTGGCTATGGTGCGCCCGGAACGAGAAACTGTATGAAACAAGATTTTGATGCTATCGCCATGGCTGCGGCCGTTGCCGCGGGTGACCGCCGCACGCTGGCGCGCGCCATCACGCTGGTGGAATCGACCCGCCCCGATCACCGCCGCCAGGCCGAGGCACTGTTGGCGGTCTTGCCCGGAAACACCAAGACGTCCATCCGCATTGGCATTACCGGAGCGCCGGGGGTCGGTAAGTCAACATTTATCGAGGCGTTTGGCGGCCACCTTACGGCCCTGGGCTTGCGGATCGCGGTGCTGGCGGTGGATCCGTCATCGTCACGCACCGGCGGCTCCATCCTGGGCGACAAAACCCGCATGGAGGATTTATCCCGCGCCCCCAACGCCTTTATCCGGCCCTCGCCGGCCGGGCGTTCCCTGGGCGGCGTGGCCCGGCGCACCCGCGAGGCCATGGCCCTGGTGGAGGCGGCCGGCCATGACGTAACGATCGTCGAGACTGTCGGCGTGGGACAGTCGGAATACGCGGTCGCTGACATGGTTGATATGTTCCTGCTGTTGGTGGCGCCGGGGGGCGGCGATGAATTGCAGGGCATCAAGCGCGGCATCATGGAACTGGCAGATCTGTTGGTGGTGAACAAGGCTGACGGTGCTTTTGTCGATGCCGCCAACCATGCCGCGGCGGACTACCGGAATGCCCTCAATCTGATCCGGCCAAAAACGCCGGGCTGGGAGGTCGAGGTCCTGTTGGCTTCGGCCTTGCGGGGGCAGGGCCTGGCCGAGATCTGGCAGGCCATGCAGCGTTTGCAGACAGTTCTGACGGCAAAAGGCGATGGCCAGGCTAGCCGCGCCGCCCAGGCCCGGCGCTGGCTGTGGGAAGAAATTCAGGATGACCTAATGGCCGAATTGAAATCGGGCGAGGCTCTGGCTCCGTTGATCGCGGCGCGCGAGGAACAGGTCGGCGCGGGCGAGATCACGCCATCGGCGGCGGCACGGGAAATTCTTGCGGCGTTTTTGAAGCGGGCGGATTGAAGCTTCCATTGGATAGCAGGAAGGCTGACGGCATCTTCAGCGCCGCGAAAAAGTCATAATATGCTATAATCCCTCTGCAAAAGGGATGGGACGCCGTGGCGGACGATATCGGAAGTTGGTTGGAGGCAGGCGGTCTCGGCCAGTACGTCGACGCGTTTATTGAAAAGGCGGTTGATCTGGATCTGCTACCGCATCTGTATCGTGATGCCACCTTAATCCTGCAGTGCTTTCTTGAGCTGGCCCATACTCATAAGTGCAAATTGACCTCTTGCCGCAGGACCCGTGGCATTGTCTTTTATCATGAGCCCAGTCGGCATAATGCCTTCCGGGGCTGCTGTTACCGATTGCAGCCCTACATCAGGGTCGTCGAAACAGGCCGACAATAATACTGTTAACGCAGCCATGCCCGACTATGCCGTAAAATTCTGCTTCTTCATCTTGCGCCCCTATCAAAATCCGGATGAGGCCAGGAAAGTTTAGCACGACCGAAATAGCAATTTGGTTGGCCCGTTTTCGATCAGTAACGGCTTCATCCCTTGCAGATACGTTGCCGCCGCACGGTTGCTGCGGGTTCGCGCGTCGTAAGATACAGAAATTACTCATTTCGAGTGTCTTCGGGTGACTATGTTCGTGCAACGAAATAATTACATAATCAATCGGCGATCATAATCTTGAACGGTGCCAAATATATCGTGTATGCATCCCGGCTGGGCGTTGTACTGCAACCACGATTTTTCTCACCGCCACCTCGCTAACGTACTTGACGCGAGCCTTTGATTTGCCTAAAAAACGCCGCTCCGCCGGTACTTCCGCCGCCGGATCTATTGGGACGATTGATATCATGGCGCGGCGTTGCGAACTTACCGGTAAAGGCGTGTTGACGGGCAATAACGTTTCACATGCTCACAACAANACACGGCGGCGGTTCCTGCCGAATGTGCAGGAAATGGCGCTGCACTCGGATGCCCTGGGCCGTGCTATCCGTTTGAAGGTTTGTGTATCCGCCCTGCGTACGGTGGAAAAAAAGGGCGGCCTGGACGCCTATTTGACCGCTGCCAAGGATAGCCAGCTGTCCCTCAAGGCACGCCGCCTGAAACGCGCCGTCGCGAAGGCGGCGCCCGCCGCCGAGGCGACCGCCGTAGACTAGCAGCCACTTATGGCGCCAAACGCCTAGATCAAACAGTATAAAATTGGAATCAATTTGTCGTCTGTTAAGAACTCGGACAGCGTTGCCATGCCTCTGATTTTCGGCGATTTGAAGTAATTGAGATTGCAAGAAAGTGCTGTGTTGGCGATCGTCTTCTTGCGTTTCTGATTCACTTTTCGGCTCGATTGTGATTCCCCGAAAACATTGCTTTTAGGGGTTTCGATGCAACGGAAACAGCCGAAAAAGCCGATCACGACGACCTGTTCAAAGCCGTCTTGATCAAATCATCAACATGAAGCTCTGGGAGCCGCTTTTGCCGTGCCCTTGATCAAGGTCGGTCAGTTCGCCCTGCATGCCAAGGCCCTACCTGGAAACCCCTAGGACGGCTGCACTTTGGCCGAGGTG
>PCBT01000040.1 GCA_002731375.1 Rhodospirillaceae bacterium
ATGTCTTTACAGACAGCATGGTTCCTTCAACGCAATTAGATCAAGACCTGCCAAGTTCACCAAAAATGCCACCATAGTTACCTGGAGCAAACTGAACCACGCGCAAGCCTAATTCAGTGTGATCAAGCTCGTAAACTTCTAGGAGTGATCTGGGTTGTGGGCTCTCAATGAAGAGGCGCCACCCCACCGAATTGCCTGCTCATGACTCTAGGAGTCCACTGGAGAGGCATTCTGCGATAGCCATATAAAAAGAGGGGCACATGCACCAAACATCCTCTGTATGGAGCTCCTATCGCGTTTAAACGGGCGTTCGAACAGGCCGTGTAATATCATCGCAATTGTTGATATTTGAAGGCGTATTAACGGTCTTGTTGTGTACAGTTTATGCGCATACAAAACGTTACCAGTTACGCCTCCGCATCCCTATAAGGCGGTGTTTTTTTATTTTTATTTTTTTATTAATAATTTTTTTAAAAAGGAAAAAGGAAAAATAAAATTAACTAACATTTTGTTTGTATTTTTAATATTCCACTACAACACTCGGTGCGCTCGTAAGCAGACGCTCGGCTTCAAATTCCATTACATTCTTTAATCGATCTCTTTCCCGTACGGTTGTAATCACGCCATCGTGCATCGGCAGCACGGGTACTTTCCAGTCGAGATAATGGCTCAGCACCGCTGCGACCAGCATTGCCTCAAGGTAAGTGCAATGGTTGGAGATTTCCTTATTAAAAAGGAGATGCTCAACCGGTTTGTGCTTCCGTAGGATAGCGTTCAGCAACGGCGTGCTATTGAAATCTAGTCTTTCTTCCGACCATCCCTCATCACGCAACCGATGCTTCAGCGCTCTGCCGAAGCCTCTCTTCGTATTGTTATTCATTGCTACAAGAAAGGTACTTTGCCAGGAAATCGAAATGAAAAAGGAAAGATAGAGAAAATTATCCAGATTTAGATATCTTAAGACGCTTTTCTCCAGATTCTCCCGGAACTCCGTCGGAACTGAAGAACCGCCCGGAAATGCGGGGCAATTGGCAAAGATAAGTCTTTCGGATAAGGCGTGATCATGTATCAATGTATCGAGCTTGACGATTACGTGGGAAATGTCCGATGAATGAAGACGAACTGGCAAGCCGCCATATTTGGGTGCCGAAGGTGCGGGCGGCGGTGAAGGACCGGGGCTTGTGGCTGTTGTATCTCTACCGCAGTTTTTCCGAGATCCTGCCAGCTGAACAGGTGGAGGCGCGCATGCGGGCGGCGATCCGCCAATTTGGCACCCGCAAGGGCCGCAATGACGCGTCCGGCTTCAATGCGGACAAATGGGCCGATAATCACAAGAACAAGGGCTCGGCCGACGTTTTCGACAGCAACCAGGTGCGTGGCGCGGGTCAGTACGAGCAGCAGATGCAAATTTGCCCCCTGGTCGATCTGTGGCGCGAGGAAGGCTGCAGTGCCGGGGAAGTCTCCCTTCTGTGTGATATCGCCATGGAAGGCGATCGGGGCCGGGCGGAATATCACGGCCTGAAAATGGAACTGCCGGCAACCCTGGCCGATGGCGCGCCCTGCTGCCGACTGATCGTGACCGACCCGACGGCATGAGCGGGGCCGGCATTGGCAATATCTATCTAGCCGGCCTTATGGGCAGCGGCAAGTCCAGCCTGGGACCTTTGTTGGCGCAACGCATGGGACGGCGCTTCATCGATCTAGACGAAGCAATCTGTGCCGAGGCCGGGCACTCACTACATGATCTGGTGGCGGCGGAAGGCTGGCTTGACTTTCGCATGCGGGAATATGATCTCGTAAAACGATGCGCCGGGCACGATGATTTGGTGTTGGCCTTTGGCGGCGGCACGCCGCGCTATGCCTGGAACATGGACCAACTTGCCGACAGCGGTATCATTGTCCTGCTTACGGCAGATTTGAAGGTCTTGGCGGCGCGCGCCGGCGGCAAAGAACGGCCAAGGGTCAATGCGGACCTTAGTCAGGCGCAGGACCTGGCGCGCATTTGGAGCGAACACAAGGACAGCTATCTGGCGGCCGCGGATATCCTTTATCCAACCGACGCCGGCAAAAGTCTTGAAGTGGAAGCGGCGGAAATTCTGGCCGCGATCGACGCCTTTGCAGCGCGGAAATGTTAGTTTCCAATTTTGAAATTCATGGAAAGCTTACGGTTCCAGGGCGCCGGACGTTTGAACGCTCCGGGGCAGCATACTAGCCACGGCTAGGCCTGTCAGGCTGAAACCCAGCAAGAGCGCGAAGGCGACGGTATAACTTCCCCAGACATCGAACAGGCTGCCCGCAACGATGGGGCCCAGGGTGGCGCCGAAGGTGCCGCAGGAAATCACCAAGCCGAATAGCGTGCCATGGGCGCGGGTCCCGAAAAATTCAGCCACCGAGGGCGAGGTGACCGTGAAGAAGCCGCCATGCGCCGGGCCATAGATGGCGGCAAAAAGGAACAGCGACCATGTCGTGTCCGCGAACTGCAACCACATCAGGCTTGCTGTCAGCAGGCTGAAGCATGCCAGCAGCGAGCGCCGGGCGCCGAAAAGGTCATAGGCCCCACCAAGGACCAAGCGGCCGGCGATGCTCATGGCGCCAATGGTCGACAATACGCCAGCCGCGATCGCGGGGTGCAAACCGCGGTCCACGCCAAAAGACACGATATGAACAATGATGGTGAATAGACAAAAGAGGTCGCAGAATTTGGCGATGCAGAGGAGCCATAGGGCCTTTGATCCGAGTGCCTGCCTGAAGGTGGCGCCATCTTCCTGTTGTGCTGGATTGGTGGCGGGGTCCGGCGTCTCATTATCGGGTTTTAGCCCCAGTGAAGCAGGACTGCGGTGCAGCGTTTGCGCCGCGCCAACCAACACGACGATGGCCGTGATGCCGAATGCCAGGCAGGCAATCCGCCATCCCGGGCCGGCGATCATTGCCGCCATGAAGGTTGGCACAATCACCTGACCGCCGCCGCCGCCGGCCTTGGTAATGCCGCTCATCAAGCCCCGGCGCCTGACGAACCATCTTGCGATAGTCGAGAGGGTGGATACATCGTGAGCGGCCAGACCAATGCCCGCTAGCAGGCCGACATAGAGGTAGAGTTCCCAAACCGCCTGCATGCGGAAAAGCAACCCATAGCCGAGGCCGAATATGATGCCGGCCAGGGTAACAACGGCACGGGGGCCGAACCGGTCCACGGCCTGGCCCATGAATACCGCGCCGCCCCCGATCATGAGAAAGGAAAAAGATGTTGCCCCGGAGATCGCCGCACGGGACCAACCGAACTCGCGCTCAAGCTCGGGAAAGAGCACACCGAAGGTGAAGATGCCGCCGAGATTGATCGCCTGAATAATGCTGCAAGCCGCCACAATACGGTAGCCGTGGAATAAGCCTCTATCGCTTCCTATTCGGCGAATTTTGGACAAGATCCCGACTTTCCTGAATTGTTACGCGTACAATTTGGTTCTTATTGCGGTCACTATGAAGACGTTCTGGTGGACAGGTCAAACCGTTTGGCTGCGCCATGTGTCCTTGGGGCGCGCAATCCGCATCACGCAACACTTGGTCCCGGGACGCGAACTTGCTAGTTTACGGGTCCCTTTCCGTTAGCAAGAGAGCCTGCCATGAGCGCCCTGGAAGTCGTACAAATTCCCACCCGCGACGATAACTATGTCTATCTTCTCCGCGAGCCCGGCCAGGGTTTGGTCGGTGTCGTCGACCCTTCGGACGCGGCGCCGGTCATCGCGGAGCTCGACTTGCGCGGCTGGACGCTGACCCATATTCTCAATACCCATCATCACGGCGATCACACCGGCGGCAATTTGGAGCTAAAGGCAAAATACGGCTGCACCGTCGTTGGCGCCCGTGTCGATAGTGACCGGATCCCCGGCATCGATGTGGAGGTCGGCGACGGCGAGAGTTATCAATTCGGCGACGCCATCGCCCAGGTCTACGAGACGCCGGGCCATACCAGTGGCCATATCGCCTTTTGGTTCGCTGACGGCGAGGCGCTGTTCTGCGGCGATACCCTTTTTGCCCTGGGTTGTGGCCGGGTGTTCGAGGGCACCTTTGATGAAATGTGGGCTTCGTTGGTCAAACTGCGCGATCTACCAGATGCCGCCAAGGTCTATTGCGCCCACGAATATACCCAGACAAACGCGCGTTTTGCCGTGACCATAGAGCGGGGCAACCAGGCATTGGTCGACCGCGCGGCAGAGATCGACGCCCTGCGCGCCGCCAACAAACGAACGGTGCCATCCTTGCTGGGCGAGGAGAAGGCGACAAATCCTTTCTTGCGCGCGGACGTGGCGTCGGTGGCCCAGGCGGTGGGTTTGCCGGGCGCCGGTGCGGCCAAGGTCTTCGCCGAAGTGCGCACCCGGAAGGACAACGGATAGGCGCAGGAAGGTAGGGGGAGTGAATTCAGGCGAAGCGCTTTGGGGATATTAACCCGCGGCTAATTTCGCTTTTGCTTCACGGCGGCGGGCATGCAGGATTGGCTCGGTGTAACCGCTTGGCTGTTCCTTGCCCTTGAAGACCAGATCGCAGGCCGCTTGGAAGGCGACGCTACCATCGAAATTCGGGGCCATCTCCTGGTAGTCCCCATCGCCGTCATTCTGGCGGTCCACTACCGCCGCCATGCGCTGCATGGTTTTCATCACCTGGGCTTCACTGCAGATACCATGGCGCAGCCAGTTGGCGATGTGCTGGCTGGAAATACGCAAGGTGGCGCGGTCTTCCATCAGGCCAATATCATTGATGTCCGGCACTTTCGAACAACCAACGCCCTGATCAATCCAGCGCACTACATAGCCCAACAGGCCCTGGACGTTGTTGTCCAGTTCGGTCTGGACTTCGTCAACGGATAGATTTTCTCCCCGCGAAAGCGGTACCGTCAGGATATCGCCGAGATCGGCGCGGCCACGTGTGGACAGCTCATCCTGACGCTCCGAAACGGAAACCTGATGATAATGAATGGCATGCAGGGTCGCGGCGGTGGGGGAGGGGACCCAGGCCGTATTCGCGCCCGCCGTGGGATGGCCGATCTTGGCCGTCATCATCGCTTTCATTTCATCCGGCATGGCCCACATGCCCTTGCCGATCTGGGCTTTGCCCTGCATGCCGCATGCAAGGCCGATATCCACGTTCCAATCCTCATACGCGGCGATCCAGGGCTGGACCTTTATCTGATCCTTACGCAGAAACGGTCCGGCCAGCATGGAGGTATGAATTTCGTCGCCCGTACGGTCGAGAAAACCCGTGTTGATGAACATCAGTCGGCTGGATACGGCACGGATGCATTCCTTAAGATTGACGGTGGTGCGCCGTTCTTCGTCCATGACGCCGACCTTCATTGTGTTGGGCGCCATGCCGAGGGCTGCTTCGACCCGGTCAAATAACTCGTTGGTGAAGGCGGCTTCCTCGGGACCATGCATTTTTGGCTTGACCACGTACATGCTGCCGGTGCGGCTGTTGCGCTCGATACCCAGACCCTTGATGTCATGCAGGGCGCAGGCGCCGGTTATCATGGCATCCATGATGCCTTCAGGCACCTCGTTGCCATTCTGATCAAGGATCGCATCGTTGGTCATTAAATGACCTACATTGCGCACCAGCAATAGGCTGCGACCATGCAGGGTACGTTCGCCGCCATTGGGTGTTTGAAACACTCGGTCGGGCGCCAAACGGCGTTCAACCATTTTGCCGCCTTTTTCGAAGCTATCGACAAGATCGCCTTTCATCAGCCCCAGCCAATTGCCGTAAACCACCACCTTATCCTCTGCATCGACAGCGGCTACGGAATCCTCGCAATCCTGAATGGCCGTCAGTGCCGCCTCCAACACGACGTCCTTGACGCCGGAGGGATTATCCTTGCCCACGGGATGGTTACGGTCGATCTGAATATCCACATGCAGGCCATTATGGCGCAACAGGACGTTGGTCAGCCCATCGGTCCCTAGGTAACCGGCGAACTGAGCCGGATCGGCTAGCCCGTTAGCGCTACCGGAAGAGAGATCAGCCATTAGCGTCCCGCCCTCCAGACGGTAGGCCGCGACGTCTGCGTGCGAGCCGGACGCTAGTGGTACATTTTCATCCAGAAAAGCGGCCGCCTGGGCGATGACCTGCTCGCCGCGCTTGGGGTTGTAGCTGCCGCCTTGCTCGTTACCATCGGCTTCGGAAATGATGTCGGTGCCATAGAGGGCATCGTAAAGGCTGCCCCAGCGCGCATTGGCGGCGTTCAGGGCATAACGGGCATTCATCACCGGCACCACCAGTTGCGGCCCGGCCATTGTCGCGACCTCATCATCCACATTCTCGGTACTGATGGAGAAATCATCGCCTTCCGACACCAGGTAGCCAATTTCGGTCAGGAATGCACGGTATTCCGCAGCATCGATTTGCTGACCTTGACGCGCTATATGCCAGGCATCAATTTTCGTCTGTAGGTCTTCGCGTTTGGTCAACAAGGCGGCGTTCTTGGGTGCCAAATCATTCAAAATCGTTTCAAAAGATTGCCAGAAGGCGTCTGTCTCGATATCGGTGCCAGGCAGAATCTTGTCGGCGACAAGCTCATCCAGTATCGCGGCAACTCGCAGGCCACCCCTTTGGATACGATCGGTCATTTCGTGCACTCCTATTGCTTCGTACGCCACGGCTTTCCAGCAGTCAGCATATTTTAGGCGTGGATTGGGACGCCGGGATTAAAGGATTGTGGCCGGATAAGCCGTGCGCTTCACCACCCCAAAGTGCGGCGCTGGTTTGGCGCATGCCGCTTATAACCGCTCTGGCGCCTGTGTCCAATAGTATGGTTGGCTGCGTCCGGGGCTTCGGCTAAACCGTGTTAACGCAGGACTTTGATCTCATTATNACTGGTGCGTGCGCGGCCGGCCTGATGTGTGCGGTTGAGGTGAACAAGCGTGGCCGGCGTACCTTGTTGTTGGATAATGCCGCGAATGTAGGGCAAAAGATTCGCATTTCGGGTGGCGGGCGCGCCAACTTCACCAATTTGTTNGCCAGCCCTTCGAACTAGCTACCTGATAATACCCACTTTTGCATCTCGGCTTTCAGGCGGTCTTCTCCGCAAGACTTCATTGCCCTGGTAGAAAAGCACGGCTTTGCCTATCACGAACGCGACCATGGCCAGTTGTTTGGGACGGTTCGGCCCAGCAGGTTATCCAGATGTTGCTGGATGAGGCGCGGGGCGTGCATGTGCGAACGGCTACTAACGGGACCGACATTTCCAGCCCGGTGCCCACGGCAAATTTCCTTTCATCGTGGAAATCGTACGTGGTGTTTACCGGTCGCAGTCCCTGGTCACCATCGGTGGCGTCTATATCAGGAAACCTTCGTCGAAGACCACGGAGATATCATCGGTCCCAGGAATCTGTTTCATTGGCGATGAGGTCGATGTTACCGGTCATCTGGCCGGATTTAATTTTCAATGGGCCTGGGCATCCGGCCATGCCTGTGGCCAGGTTTGCCTGATATTGTTCATAGCGTCGCCAACGTCTTGCGCAGGAAGTTCAAAACATTTATCACTGCGTAATTTCGGAAGCGCGCCCTGTCGCCGGGTAAGGAGACCGTCTGGGTATGCTGTCCACCACGGATGTCGAGGTGCATGAATACAGTGCCGGCGGGCTGTTGGTCACTTGCCTGAGCCGCGACCACAGCGAGGCCAACATCCGCGCCGAAATCGTGGCGCACGGCGGTGGCGGCCTGGCTCGCATTCGCGAAGACGCCCCTGACTGCGCCGCCACGAAAGATCGTCATGGCTTCGTCCATGTCCGAAAGCCGCGCCGCCAGCACGCCTCCGGTCAGACCTTCAGCCACGGCGAGTGTCAGGCCGCGTTCCCGCAGCATCTCGAGCACCACGGTTTCCATTGTTTGCCCATCCACGCCAAAGATGATGTCGCCTAGCAGGCTGCGGATGATCTCTTCCTCCGATGCGATGACAGCTTCCGCCGCCGTCTCGTCCACCGCTTTGGCGGTGATGCGGACATTGATGCCCTCCATGCCGCTGGCCTGGAAAGCAAGGGTCGGATTGCCTTTGGCGTCGAGCTGTTTGATGCGTTCCGCCAGATCCTCCGCAAGGCCGGATTCACTATTACCCCAGGTACGCAGGACGCGGCTGCGGATCACTGCCGTTTCGCCGGCGCGGTGCTGCAAATCCTCCAGGATTGTGCCCACCATCATGGCACGCATTTCGTGGGGCACGCCGGGTACGGCATAAATCACCTTGTCTCCGACAGGGCAGACCAAGCCCGGCGCTGTGCCCGGCATTTGCGCGATCAGCGTTGCGCCTTCGGGGATATCAGCCTGGCGGCGGTTGTTATTGACCATCACCCGGCCTCGGGATTCGAACATTTCGCGGATTTTTTCTATTACCGCCTCGTCCCGGTGCAGCTCAACATCCATGATGGCGGCGATTACCTCGCGCGTGATGTCGTCCTGGGTCGGCCCCAAGCCGCCGCAGCAAATGACCGCATCGCTGCGTTTAAGGGCCTGGCGGATGGTATGCTCCATACGCTCGAAATTATCGCCCACCTTGACCTGAAAATGTGAATCGATCCCGACCAGCGCCAGCTGTTCACCGATCCACGAAGAATTGGTATCGACGATTTGGCCAAGCAGCAGTTCGGTTCCAATGGCGACGACTTCGCAACGCATATGTGGATCATCCCTATTATGATAAGTTCGTCCGTGGATATATCTGACCCAGGACACTCTGAAATGGTGATGTTTGCAAGGGTGGAAACTGCGAAATTGTCGTATTGAAGCATATGCCGAAGTAGCATAAATTGCAGGCCAACCATGATGGTAAGACACATCTGGATTGGATGGACCGTTCATGAGTAGTAATGAAGCGTTTAATGAGGAACTGAACGCGCCCTTCGCAGCGGCTGTCTATGCACGCGATATGCAAAACCGCGATGCCCTTACACGGTTCGCGGTCGAGCTGCGAGACCAGGGCGTGCGTGTTGGCGGCCTGGTGCAAGAGGTTCTGCGTAACGAAGACGGCGCTAGTATAGGCATTGATATCGTAGAAATTGACACAGGCCGGCGCATCCCCATCAATCGACCCACCAAGGAAACCCTGGACAGCCATTCCTGTTCCCTCAACACTTCCGCCCTGACTGAGTCCACCGAGGCCCTGCGCCGGGCTATCCGCGAGAACATGGACCTGATCGTGTTGGAGAAATTCGGCGAGCAGGAGCAAAAGGGCCAGGGTTTGAATGATGAAATCTTCATGGCCATCGCCGAGGAAATTCCCCTGCTGATCGCGGTGCCCGAATTCGCCCTGGATCTATGGCAGCAACGCAGTGGCGAGATGGGTGAAACCTTGAGCTATGATGTCGATGCGTTCCGCCGCTGGTGGTCGAGCGCGCGTCAGAGCTAATTCACAATTTATTCCGCCATCGTTTAGTGGCGGCGGGCGGCGACGATCAGGGCCTCGATACTCTCCTCGCCCAGGGCCTTCATGGCTTCCAGGCGATGCATGCCTTCGATCAGGACATAGCGGTTGTTGCCTCGGCGCACCTGGATCGGGATCTTTTGGCCTTCCTCCAGGATACTCTCGGCGAGAAGGTCCACTTTGTCTGAGTCCAAGGTGCCGCGCCGCTTTGTCGGCACGTAGATTTCCGCTACCTTGATCGCTAAGCTTTCCATTGCCGCCTCGTAATGGTTTTTCGCACCAGTCTTTATTGTATGCGATTGGTGGATACTAATCGAGCGGCGCGGCAACGGTGCAAGAAGGCGCGATGAAACGGAGGTCTCGTTATGAGCAGCAATATTGGTATAGAAATAGATGAAGGCGTTGCCCTTTTGACCATGAACAATCCGCCCCTGAATTTGGCGACGTTACAATCAACCCGACAGTTTAACGAAGCGCTTGATGGACTGGCCACGGACCCGGCGGTCCTGGTGCTGGTAGTTAGGGGCAGTGGTGAGCGGGCCTTTAGCGCCGGTTCGGATATCTCCGAGTTTCCGGATTATCTGGCGGCAGGCAATGTGGTCGAGAAAAAGCTGCGCTATGAGAATGAAACCATGACTAAACTAGAGCAGTTTCCAAAACCAACTGTCGCGGCCCTGAACGGCCTGGCCTTTGGCGGCGGGTTGGAACTGGCGGTCTGTTGCGATCTTCTTGTCGCAGATGAAACCGCAAGACTGGCCCTACCGGAAATCAAGCTTGGTGTCTTTCCAGGTTCTGGCGGCACCTTGCGCGTGACCAAGCGCATAGGTTCGGGCCGCGCCAAGGAGATGAGTTTTCTAGGTGAACCAATCAGCGCCGCCCAGGCCCTTGAATGGGGCCTAGTGAACCGCGTGGCGGCCAAGGGCGAGGCCACCAACGAGGCTCTGGTCTTGGCCCGGGAGCTCGCGGCCCGTCCTAACATTGCGTTGCAGGCTTGCAAGAAAGCCATCGACGAGGGTGCGGAAATGTCTGATGACGAAGCTATCGAGCAGGTGCTGTCATTGGCGGAAGTGGTCTTCGCCTCCGACGATGGTCAAGAAGGCGTGCGGGCGTTTTTCGCCAAGGAAGATCCGAAATTTAAACACTCCTGAAGCAGGAGAGATTTTCAATGAAGGTCAGGTTGCAAACATTGGTCGGCTTGATGCGCACATGCACGGGAGGCGGCAGCTCTCCTGCCTGCATGGCATCGAGGGAGCCATGAAAAGGTAGCGGTCTTAGCGACGAATAGATGGCATTTTGTATATCTAAACCAAATCACATTACATATTTGGCCAAAACATTATGGCTTTATGGTTGCCAATCCATTAATGCACCCGCGGCTGTCTTTACTTACCGCGCGCCGTGATCATGGCGGCCCGTTCCAGGGTCTGTTTGGCCCGCTGAATGATCGGCTCGTCTATCATCTTACCTTCGTATTCGACGGAGCCGCGGCCCTCCGCCTTGGCCACGTCATAGGCGGCGATGACGCCACGGGCCTGCTCCACGGCCTCGGCAGCGGGCGTGAATTCCTCATTCAGAATATCGACTTGCAGGGGATGGATGCAGGCGGAGCCTAAAAATCCAAGGCGCACAGCCTGTTGGATACGGGCGCGGAAGGCATCTTGGTTACGGTATTCGGCGACGGTGCCAACAAAACCTTGCGGCAGAATACCGGCGGCGCGTGCGGCCATCATGACATGCAGGGTGGGTTGGAACAGGCCTTCTTCGTCGGGCAGCATACCGGCGGACAGAGCATAGTCCTCCGAACCCAANTTCATCGCCACCACCCGTGGATGGGCCGCGGCGATCTCGGCGGCATGGAAATANGCCTCGGTGGTTTCGATCATGGGAAACAGCNTGGTATGGCCGTTCTCCAGGCCGTTTTCAGCNTCCAATTCGTCCAGAATTTCCGCAATGGCGCGGACATGGCCCGCATCGGCGATTTTCGGCAACATCAAGGCGCAGACGTTGGCATCAATCGAGGCTTCGATATCGGGCACTGTCAGGCGCCATGGCCGGTTGATCCGGACCAGGACATCGGCGCCCCCCGAACCGACCTTGGCCGCCGCCGCCCGCACCATGGTCCGCGCCTCGACCTTTTGCGCCATGGGAATGCTGTCTTCCAGATCGAGAATATAGGCGTCCGCGCCGCGGCTTGGCGCGCTGTCGACGAACTTTTCCACATTGGTGGGCACGAATAGCATGCTGCGCCACAATGGTAGAGGCTGTCCCAGGGATTGGGGTTGAGCGTGGCTCATCAAGTGATGTCCTCTTTCTGCAACGTGGCGATCTCGTCGGGGCTAATGCCTTGCTCACCGTAGATCTCACTATTGTGCTGACCCAAACTGGGCGCCGGAAGGCGGATTTGCCCCGGGGTTTCGGATAGATGCGCGGCCACGTTATGCATGGGCAATTCGCCCATCTCGGCATCGGGAAAGCGTAGCATCACCTCGCGCTCCCGGATCATTTCGTCTTCCAGCATGCCAGCGGTATCGTGTACCGGACCAACCGTAACGCCGGCCTGCTTGAAGATCTTCAGCAATTCCGCCTGATCATGCGAGGCCATGAACTCGCCCACGATGGGATCCAGAAGATCATTGTTGCGGACCCGGTCGGCATTGGTCTTGAAGCGCGGATCATCGACCAAATCCTCCCGCCCCATGGTCTTGAACAGGCGTTCGGCCATTGATTGCATGGAGGCGGAAAGCGCCACATAGCGGCCGTCCTTGCAGCGGTACGTATTGCGCGGCGCCGTGGTGGTGGAGCGGCTGCCGGTGCGTGCGCCGCCTTGGCCAGTCAATTGATAGTGCGCGCCCTGGGGCCCGAGTATGGCCAGCAGCGGATCAAACAACGGTAGATCAACCACCTGGCCCTTGCCGCCGCAAACCTCGACCTGGCGCAGGGCCGTCAAGGTAGCCATGCCGCCGTACATGCCCGCGACCATGTCGGCCAATGCCAGGGGAGGCAGCACAGGTGGCCGGTCTTCGAAGCCGTTCATGGCCGCGAACCCGCTGCGCGCTTCGACCAACGAGCCGAAGCCGGGCTGTTCCCGGTCCGGGCCGGTCTGCCCCCAGCCCGATATCCGCACCATGACCAGGGATGGGTTTCGCGCCAGCAATTCGTTGGGGCCCAGTTGCCATTTTTCCAGGGTTCCTGGAAGAAAGTTTTCCACCAGAACCTGGGCGCTTTCGACCAGACGCAGAAGAATCTCCCTGCCCTTTTTGCTGCGGGGGTTCAGGGTGATGCTTTTCTTGTTACGGGCATAGACCTTCCAGTGAATGGAGATGCCATCCACGCGCCAGTTGCGCAGATCATCGCCTTTGCCGGGGCGTTCAATTTTGATGACCTCGGCGCCATAGTCGGCCAAGACATGCGTCAGGGCGTTGCCGGCCACCAGGCGCGAGAGATCCAACACCCGCACCCCGTCAAGGGGTGCGGGCGCATCCGGGCGGTAGTCCCGTTTATGTAGTTGATCCAAGGTCTGTTGTTTTCCCTACCGGCCTTTCCAATCGGGCGGACGCTTTTCCGAGAACGCCAGGGGACCCTCGATAAAGTCCAGGCTGTTCTTCATATCCTCAATCGATTGGTATTCGGCCAGCATGGCCTCGCCCACCGAGGGGTGGTCCTGACCGCGCAAAACTACATCCTTGGAGGTGCGGATGGATACCGGCGAACATTCCGAGATCAGCTCGGCCCAGCGTCTGGCGCCTTCCAGGGCGCCGCCCTCGGGCACAACCTCGGTGACAAAACCCAGCTTTTGGCCCTCTTCTGCCATAACCCGGCGGCCGGTCAGGATCATGCCCATGGCCTGTTTCATGGGGATTTGCCGCGACAAACGATGCAGGCCGCCGGCCAAGGCAGCCAGTCCCACCCGGGGTTCAGGCAAGGCAAAAAATGCGTTCTCCGCCGCGATAATAATGTCGCAGGCTAAGGCCACTTCAAAACCGCCACCCATGGCCAGGCCGTTAACGGCGCCAATTATGGGTTTTTTCATATTAAAACGGTTAACTAGACCGGCGAAGCCCGATGCTGGCGGCTCGGTCTTTTTGCCTTCCGCCTGCCATTTCAAATCATTTCCGGCGGAGAATGCCTTGTCTCCAGCGCCGGTAACAATGGCGACCCAAAGATCGGGGTCGCTTTCGAAATCGTTGAAAATTTCATCCATTTCGAAATGTGAGGGCGAATGCAGGGCATTCATCCGCTGGGGCCTGTTCATGGTCACTGTGAGGATATGACCGTCCCGTTCAGCCTTGCAAAATTCAGGCATGATTTTCGCTTCCTTTTACGATTTTTTACATTCCCCGCCTATCTTTCCCTAAAATGATCACCTTGACCAGCCACGGCGTGGCTGGACGCGAACAAATTGGTCAGTTTACAAATGGGGATAGGTCATGAACGACCGGGGAATCAAAAACAATAGTGCATCGATGAAGGCATCCGATCTTTTTATCAGGTGTTTGGAAGCGGAAGGCGTCACTCACATTTTCGGTGTGCCGGGGGAGGAAAACGCCGACGTCATGATGTCGTTTATGGACAGTTCTATCGATTTCGTGTTGTGCCGTCATGAGCAGGCCGCTGCCTTTATGGCAGATACCTATGGCCGCCTGACGGGCAAGCCGGGTGTTTGCCTGGCGACCTTGGGGCCTGGCGCCACCAATCTGGTCACCGGCGTAGCGGATGCCAATATGGACCGCTCGCCACTAGTGGCCATTATTGGCCAGGCATCGACCACCCGCCTGCACAAGGAAAGCCACCAGAACATGGATGCCATCGCCATGTTCCGGCCGATTTCGAAATGGGCGCACTCCATTGGCAACGCCAAGACCATACCGGAAGTGGTGCGCAAGGCCTTCAAGGTGGCGACCACGGAAAAACCCGGCGCCACGGTGATTGAACTGCCCGAGGATCTGGCCAAGGTGAAATTATCGGCCGAGCCCATGCCGGTCGATATCACTCGCCGGCCCGGCGCTGATCACAAGGCAGTGGCCCGTGCCGTCGACCAAATTGCTGCCGCCAAGCAACCATTGATCCTGGCCGGCAACGGCGCGGTACGCAAACGCGCCTCGCAACAGCTGCGCCGGCTGGCACATAAGAGCGGTATCGGCGTGGTCAATACGTTCATGGGCAAGGGTGCGGTTTCGCTGGATGATCCCCATTGCCTGTTTACCATTGGTCTGCAGGGTAGGGACCATATCACCGCCGCTTTCGAGGATGCGGATGTGGTGGTGGCTGTTGGTTATGATCTGGTGGAATACGGGCCGGGCTTCTGGAATGCTAGGGGCGATAAGGCGATTGTGCATATCGACTTTGAACCAGCTGAGATCGACACGGACTTTCCCGTGGCCGTGGATGTGGTCGGCGATATCGCCGATGCCCTGTGGCAGATTAACGAGCTCTTGGAGGAGCGCTTTGACGGCAAATTGCCGTTGTTCGATATCGCCGGCCGGGCACCTCTGCGCACGGCGATTGTAGCTGATCTAACCGACGAAGCGAATGATCCAGCCTTTCCGATGAAGCCGCAAACTGTGGTCAATGATATGCGCGCGGCGTTGGGCCCCGACGATATCATGCTGTCCGATGTGGGTGCGCACAAGATGTGGGTGTCGCGCTATTATCAATGTTACCAGCCCAACACCTGTCTGATCTCCAATGGTTTTTGCTCCATGGGCTTCGCCCTGCCGGGGGCCATTGGGGCCAAGATCGCGCATCCTGACCGCAAGGTCGGATTCATCTGTGGTGATGCCGGGTTTTTGATGAATGTGCAGGATCTGGAAACTGCGGTGCGCCGGGGCATCAATTTTGTTTGCGTTATCCTGGTCGACGGCGAATATGGTCTCATAAAGTGGAAGCAGCAAAATCAGTTCGACGGCAGGCATTCGGATCTGGCCTTTTCCAATCCTGATTTTGAGTTGCTGGCCAAATCGTTTGGGATGTGGGGCCGGCATCTGGATGGTCCGGGACAATTGCGTGGCGCCCTGGACGAAGCCCTACAACAGCCCGGCCCGGCCCTGATCGCGGTGCCAGTAGACTATGGCGAGAATATGAAATTAACTCAGCGTCTTGGCAACCTGGTCGAGACGATTTGAACCGGAACAGGAGGAACGATTATGGCATTACGTGATGTGGATGATGCACTTCGGGCAGAAGACTTCGCCGGCGAGCTGGCCCATGCCAGCGCGGCACATGTGCGCGGCCTGATTCGCAAGGGTGAAATCACCGGGCAAACCGGCGGCATGGCTTTGGGAAAAATGCAGGGCAACCTGGCTATTCTGCCCAGCGATCTGGCTATGGATTTTGCCCGTTACTGCCAGCGCAATCCGAAACCTTGCCCCCTAGTGGGCGTGTCCGAGACCGGCGATCCCATGCTGCCCACCTTGGGTGTGGATATCGATATTCGCAGTGATGTATCTTCGTACAATATCTATCGCGATGGCGAATTGGTCAACAGCGTCACCGATATCAGCGGCCTGTGGCGCGATGATTTGACAACCTTTGTTCTGGGATGTTCCTTTTCGTTCGAGGAGGCTTTGCTGGCCGATGGCGTGCCGTTGCGTCATTTGGAAGAAGGCTATCTGATCCCCATGTACCGCAGCAATATAGCGACCACGCCGGCGGGGCCGTTCGCTGGTCCCATTGTCGTCTCCATGCGGCCCATGCCCATGGCCGAGGCGATCCGCGCGGTTGAGGTCACATCCCGTTTTCCCATGATGCATGGTACGCCGGTACATATTGGCGATCCCTCCGTCATCGGAATCGCCGATCTGATGAAGCCCGCATGGGGCGATTTGCCGGTGATCAAGCCCGGCGATGTGCCGGTCTTTTGGGCCTGTGGCGTCACACCTCAGGCCGCTGTGCGTGCCGCGAAGCCGCCGCTGTGTATTACCCATACGCCGGGCTCCATGCTGATCACCGATTTACCCTGCGGGCGCCCAATCTAGTTCGAGTTTTGTAGAAGGAAATGAGTATGAAGACGGAAATTATTCGTTGCGAAATCGCCGATCACATCGCCCTGGTGACTATGGACAATCCACCCGTGAATGCCCAGGACCAAAAATTTCATGAAGAAATGATGCTGGTCTTTGACACCATCTCGGACATGGACGATGTCCGCGTCGCCGTGTTGACGGGCGCGGGCAAGACTTTTTCCGCCGGTGCTAATATCAAAAACAAGGCCGGCGAGGAACGGCAACCAGGCGATGCCTGGGCGCATAACCGCCGGGCGCGGGAATGTTTCCATTCCATCATGGAATGCCGCAAACCGGTGATCGGCGCCCTCAACGGCGCGGCACTTGGCGCCGGTCTGGCGGTCGCGGCCAGCTGTGATATTTTGATCGCCTCGGAAAAGGCCAGTCTGGGTCTGCCCGAGATTGATGTGGGCTTGATGGGTGGCGGGCGCCATGCCATGCGTCTGTTTGGCCATTCCCTGATCCGCCGGGTCATGCTGACCGGTTACCGGGTGCCGGGCGAGGAATTGTATCGCCGCGGCATTGTCGAGGCCTGCGTGCCAGCGGAAGAGTTGATGGATGCTGCCGTGGAACTGGCCCGGACCATTGCGGCGAAAAGCCCGGTTGCCTCCCGCATCGCGAAGCATGCCCTGAACACGATTGAGGAAATGAGCCTGCGCGATGGCTATAGGTTCGAGCAGAACATGACCTACGATTTATCGTCCTACGAAGATTCGAAGGAGGCGATGCTAGCCTTCGCCGAAAAACGCGCGCCCGTCTTTAAGGGTAAATAGGAATATCCGCCATGCGACCGCCCGCCTCTTTTATGGATGCCTATCGCCCCTCCTTGCGTGGCCGGCGTCATATGACATCAGCCGGGCATTATCTGGCGGCGCAGGCAAGCTTTCAGGTAATGGAAGCGGGCGGCAACGCCATTGACGGTGGGGTCGCCGCTGGTATGGCCTTGGGCGTGGTGCAGAGCGAGCTGGTGGGTGTGGCGGGCGTGGCGCCGATCATTATCTATTCGGCAAAAGAAGACCGCGTTGTTTCGATATCGGGCCTGGGCACCTGGCCGGCGGCGACGGATTCGGAATTCTTTGCCAGGGAATATCCCGACAGTGTACCCGAGGGCATTTTGCGCTGTATCGTTCCCGGTGCGCCGGCGGCCTGGATAAAGGCCATGGAACTTTACGGCACCATGACTTTTGGCGAGGTGGCAACGTCCTCCATCAAGCTGGCCCGTGAAGGTTTTGCCATGTACGCGCTGATGGCTGAATTATTGGAGGAGAAGGCAGAGAAATACGCCCGCTGGGATGCCAATACGAAAATTTATCTGCCCGGTGGCCGTTCGCCAAAGGTTGGTGAAAATTTCCGTCAGGAGGACCTTGGCCGATCCTTACAATATATGGCCGACTGCGAAGCAGTGGTGGGTGGCGACCGTATCGCCGGCCTGCGCGCGGCCCACGATGCCTTCTACAAAGGTGACATCGCCCGCAAGATCAGCACCTACCACGAAGACAACGGCGGCCTGATCCGGATGGATGATCTGGCTAGCTTCGAGGTGGAGGTCGAGGATGCCCTGCGCATCGATGTGGCCGGTACTAAGGTTTACAGTTGCGGGCCGTGGTGTCAGGGGCCGATGTTGCTGCAAATCATGCAGTTGCTGCAAGGCCAGAACTTGAGCGACATGGGGCACAATTCCGCAGCCTACATCCACCACGTGACCGAGGCGGTAAAGTTGGCGGCGGCGGATCGGGAGCGCTGGTACGGCGACCCCCGCTTCGTTGATGTACCCATGGATATGCTGCTCTCGGATGATTATGCCGAACAACGCCGCGCCATGATTGATCCCGATATTGCCTGGCCCGAGATGCCGCCGTCGGGTGATCCCTGCGCGGCCCGGATTGAACCCTCGCCAACGCCTCTTACGGCCTTGGATACCTCTTACGCCTGTGCCGTTGACGCCAAGGGCAATGTCTTTTCCGCCACGCCGTCGGATACCTCCTCCGATGGTCCGGTGATACCGGGCCTGGGCTTTGTGCCCTCGTCACGTGGTTCGCAATCCCGGCCTAACCCACAGCATCCGTCTTCTATCGAGCCCGGTAAACGTCCGCGTCTGACGCCGAATCCCGCCATCGCTATCCGGCCCGGCGAATGGGCCCTGCCGCTGGGTACACCGGGGGCGGATGTGCAGTGCCAGGCCATGGCGCAGACGCTGTTGAATATCGATGCTTTCGAGATGAACCCGCAACTGGCCGTTGAAGCGCCTCGTTTCGCATCTTATTCGTTCCCGCAGTCGTTTGCACCGCACTCTTATAATCCTGGATTGCTGAAGCTCGAAGGCCGGATTGATGATGACGTGGCCTCGGAATTGTCTGCGATGGGGCACAAGATCGAATGGTGGGGGGACTGGTCCTGGCAGGCAGGCTCCATGTGTACCATACGCCATGATCTGAAAACTGGGTTGATGGAATCCGGCGCCGACCCGCGCCGGGCCGGCTATGCGCTTGGTTGGTAGTTAGCTCAATGCGCATAACTGATATTCGTGAGGCCACAGCCGCCATCGGCTCGGAAATGAGTAACGCCTTCATTGATTTCTCGCAGATGACGATATCCGTTGTTGCGGTGGCAAGTGACACCATCCGCAACGGCAAACCCGTCACCGGTTATGGTTTTTGTTCCAATGGCCGCTATGCCCAGGGCGGAATTCTGCGGGAACGCCTGATCCCCCGTATTGAGGCGGCAGACGCGGCGGATTTGTTGGACCAGGATGGCCGCAATTTCGCTCCGTGCAAGATTCGTCAAGTCATGTTGAGCAATGAAAAACCGGGCGGCCACGGCGACCGCGCGGTGGCGGCGAGCGCCGTAGACATGGCG
Source organism: Rhodospirillaceae bacterium (assembly GCA_002731375.1). GTDB lineage: Bacteria > Pseudomonadota > Alphaproteobacteria. Next base: position 19,261 of record PCBT01000040.1, read on the forward strand.
GTCTGGGATCTGGTAGCGAAGCTGGAGGAAAAGCCGTTATGGCGGGTCCTCTCGGAGCGTTTTAACGGCGGCGCCCATGACGAACAGGTTCTAGTCTACCCCGGCGGCGGCTATTACTACCCCGGCAAGGGATTGGAACGCCTGCGCGAGGAAATGCGCGGCTATCACGATCAGGGTTACAAGGCGGTGAAAATGAAAATCGGCGCTGCGTCCCTGGCCGAGGACTTGGCCCGAATTGAGGCGGTGATCGACGAGATCGGCAGCGGCGGCGATCTGGCGGTGGATGCTAACGGACGCTTCGATTTATCAAGGGCGCTGGCCTACGGCGAAGCCATGGGGGATTATGGCCTGTTCTGGTTTGAGGAACCTGGCGATCCCTTGGATTACGCTCTGAACGCGGAATTGGCCGCGGCCTACCCTGGCGCAATTGCCACAGGCGAGAATTTATTCTCTGTTCAAGATGCCCGGAACCTGGCTCGTCATGGCGGCATGCGCCCGGACATTGATTGGATGCAATTCGATCCTGCGCTGTGCTATGGCCTGACCGAGTACCTCGATATTGTCGAGACGTTGGAGGGTTTGGGTTGGCCAAGGCGCCGCCATATTCCCCATGGCGGCCATCAGTTGGCCCTAGCCACGGCGGCGGGGCTGCAACTGGGCGGCTCTGAATCATATCCGGGCGTTTTCCAACCCTTTGGCGGTTTTGCCGATGATACGGTGGTTGAGAGTGGCATGGCGGAACCGGGTGAGTATATTGGGATCGGCATGGAGGCTAAGGCGGCAATGTTTACCGAGATCCAGCGTCTGGTCGGTGCTTAGAAGCATGGCCGGCACAAATGAATTGAAGGGGAATATACAGGCGTTGGTGTTCGATCAATACGGTACCATTGTTGATATGCAGGCTGGCTTGACCGCGGCTGTGACGGATTTCCTCAAGAAAAAGGGCTGGGATGACGAACCGCATCGTTTCGTGACCTGGTGGCGGCGCACCCATTTCGAAAACTCCATGATTGATTCCTTAAGCGACGGACCGCACACACCCTATCGCGAGATCGGCCAACAGGCCGTCTCTTACGTCATGGATCGGTGCGGGTTCAGTTATAGCGATGACGAAGTGCGCTGGCTGGTTAGTGAAATTGAGCGTCTGAAACCGTTTCCCGAGGTGATAGCGGCTTTGGAGCGGCTGGCAGGTACATACAAGCTAGCTATCCTTTCCAACGGTGATGTGGATATGCTGAAGGCGGCCAAGCCGCATATCGGCTTTCCCTTTGATCATGTTATTTCCGTCCAGGCCGCCGGCTACTTTAAACCACACCGGGCCACATACAAAAAGGCCGCCGAGATTATCGGCTTGCCGCCGGATAATATTCTATTCGTCGCCAATCATGCCTTTGATTGCATCGGCGCGAAGTCCTGTGGCATACCTACGGCCTTCATTGACCGGCGTAAGCGGCCCTTTGGCCATACACCATACCAACCAGATATTATTGTGAAAGATTTCAAGGAGCTTGCCGATGTCCTCTGCTGATGCCACCACGGGTGCCGGGCCTCTGGCTGGATTGCGGGTCATAGATTTGACCCGTGTTCTGGCAGGTCCGCATTGCACCATGACCCTGGGTGATATGGGGGCTGAAGTGATCAAGGTGGAGAACCCAACGGGCGGAGACGATACCCGAGCATTTGCGCCGCCCTATCAGGGTGATCAGTCGGCCTATTTCCTGTCTGTGAACCGCAATAAGAAAAGCGTCACCCTGAACCTGAAGGACGAAAGCGCCAAGGAGGTTCTGTGGCAATTAATCGATACAGCGGACGTCTTTGTCGAGAATTTCCGTCCTGGTGCAGCCGCGCGCCTCGGCTTTGGTTACGAGGAGGTTGTCGCCCGCCGGCCGGAAATGATCTATGCCTCGATTTCTGGCTTTGGTGACCGTGGCCCCGATGCCACGCGGCCGGGATATGATCTGATTATCCAGGGTGAAAGCGGCATGATGAGTATCACTGGCGATGCTGATACGCCGCCGTTCAAGATGGGCACGTCGATAGCAGATTTGGTTTCGGGCATGACCTTGGTGCAGGGCATTTTGGTAGCCCTTTATGCCCGCCGCAATACGGGCAAGGGCCAGCATGTCAAAGTCTCTATGTTGGAGGCACTGTCGTCGTTGCTGACGTATCATGCGGGCAACTATTATGCGACAGGCGTATCCTCGGAACGCCGTGGTAACGCGCACCCCTCAATCGTGCCTTATGAGACCTTTCAGGCTACCGACGGCTGGCTGAACATCGCGGTTGGTAACGATACGCAATGGGATACCTTCTGCAAGGCAGTGGACCGTTTGGACCTGCTGGAGCACGAGCTATACGCCAAAGCGCCTGATCGGGTCAGTAACCGGGATCAGTTGATTTCCATTGTGACCGAGCTGTTGCAGACGAAAACCAGGGATGAATGGCTTGAAATTCTAAGCAGCGCCGGTATCCCGTGCGGCGCCATCCGCACGGTAGGCGAAGCTTGCGAAAGCGAGACCTTGAAGGAACGCGGCATGATCTGGAAGATGCAGCATCCCACCGCCGGCGAAGTCAAGAACATCGCCAATCCCATTGAGCTGATGGGCACGCCGTTCGCGGCACCCGTGGCGCCGCCGCGGCTGGGCGAGCATACGGAAGACGTTCTGGGCGATTTGCTTGGTTTCAGTCCGGATCAAATAGCGGCCTTGAAGGATCAGGGGGCGATTTGAGCCTTCAAGAGCGAAGCTTTCAGTCCGTAGGATCGACGACTGGTCTGACTTCAGCCGCAAGTTGCGCTTTGCGGAACAGCTTGGCGATCAAGGCTAGTTGTGGAATTTCTGCATTTTCGCTCAGTATCGGGTGGTCGTCGTAACCGGACATGGTAAAAACTTATGTATCGGGTTGTACTTCTTGGGCCTGGGCACCGATATCCGGCCCACCGCCTTTTCCGCGATATTCCAACCCGTCATGTTGTCACCCTTCCTAGCCTACCAGGCGATGAGGTTTCACCCGATGACCGCGATACCATTGGACACGGCAGCGGCGCCTTCTTCGTTGTACACCGTGAACCCGACCACGTTATCCAGCGGTTTATGCAGCTCCACCTTTATGGTGTTGCCGGGAATGATCATCGCCGTGAAGCGGCCATATAGCCGTTTCAGCCCCGCCGGACTACCGTTACAGCAGACCCGCATGACCTCGCGCCCGGCCAGGGCCCAGGTCGCGGTACCGTGCAGGATGATATCCGGCAAACCGGAGCCGATCGCGACTTCCCGCTCGGTATGGATCGGATTCCAGATATCGGCGCATTCCGTGTAACTGTGCGGCATCTCGCGAGGAATGAAGATCTCGATCTCTTCCATCACTTCACCACTGCCTTCCGGCACGAGGGGAGGGCTCTCCAGGGTCGTGTCCTCGCCCACCACATCGACGTTGCGCGCGATGCCGCTGGACCATGAGGTTACCACTGCTTCGCCGGTGTCCACATCAATCGTGCTCAGTTTGGTCACCGTCAGGGAACCGGCGCGGGTGCGGCGGATGGCGGCGATGGTGCCCATCGTCCGCAGGTTCATGCCGGGACGGATTGGTTGATGAAAGATCGAATCCTGAATGGCATGGACGCCGCGAACCTTTTCCTCTGCCGTCATGCCGACCACGCCGCGGGATATTTCGCCGTCGACAACCGGCCACTCCAGCCTAACGCAGAATTGCGGCGGCGCCATGATGCCGCCCTCCCGATCATCATCAAAGACTTGAGTAGAGGTGTCAGAAATACCGGCTGCATAGGCCAACGCCATACGGGTGGTCATGGCGACATTGTGGATATCCAGCTCCGAACCAGCGGCGGCGGTGTGCGCGGGCATCTGTCGTACTCCCAGAACGTTATTGAACAGGTTTGAATGTAACGGCTATTGGGCGAGTCGGCTAGTCTGCGACCCGTTAGTCAATCGATTGCGCCAGGGTCGTGGAAATCTGGCATAGCGGCTGCCCGCTTTCCGCCCGCAGGACATTGAAGACCTCCTGCACCTTGGCCCGTTCTCTCTTACCTTTGCCGGTGCCATCATAAAGCGACCAATGTTGCAAGGCACCCAGTACATAGGGTGTCAAATTGAAACTGTCCTTGCCCACCATGCGCAGAAAATGGGGGCCGAGTTTCCGCCCAACTGGGTAAAACGCTTGCTCAATCGATCCCACAGCTCGACAGTCTGCTCCGCTCGCCAGACGGCCAGCCAGGCGCCCATGCCACCCGCTTCCCCATTAATCTCGACAATGGCGGCAGCGTTGGCGCGCACGGATTTGATTTTGCCCNAATGGCGGATAATCCGGGTCTCGCCCATCAAGGCTTCCAGGTTCTCGTCGGACATGGCGCGGACCTTGTGGGGCACGAAACCATGAAAGACCTCCTCAAAGGCAGACCATTTGTCTCGCACCATGGAATGCTTCAATCCGGCGCTGAACACCCTGAGGGACATTTGAGAGAGATAACGGTCATCGCTGACCGCCTTCAGGGCACGGGCCGATTTCGCCGTCGGCAGTTTCCTTTTCAGGCCCGCCGCGCCGTCGTTACGTTCAATGGCCGCCGCCTGGATATCGTTAAACGAGGCCATGGCGTCAGTTTAGCGTGACGGCGGCGCTTGGCTATATCAAAATGGCGTGCATAGTTTTTGGAGGAGATCGCCATGGCCCCGCCGCCTTTTCGTGCCGAACATGTGGGCAGCCTGCTACGCCCCAAGGAACTGACCACGGCCTTTCGCCAGCATGCCGCCGGCGAAATCGACGATGCTGCATTCACCGAGATCCAGGATGCGGCCATCCGGAATGTGGTGACGCTGCAGCAGGATGCGGGCCTCGGTCTGGTAACGGACGGCGAATTCCGCCGGGGCTCTTACTGGGGTCACGTTATTGGGCCGGTGTCGGGACTGTCCGTGCGCGAGGCGGAATTTAAGTTCCACGATGATCACGGCCACGAGCAAAGCTTCATCGCTGCCCATGTGGCGGGCAAGGTTCGCCGGGAGCGCGGCTTTTCAACCGGCGAATTCAGTTTCCTGAAATCCGTGGCCACGGCGACCGCCAAAATTACCATGCCGTCGCTGCCAACCTTCCATTTTTACCGTCCCATCGGAGGCATCGATCCTTCAGTCTATCCCACGCCACGGGATTTCTTTGATGATTTTGCCGAGGTCTTTCGTCTCGAAATTGCCGAATTGGCGGCCATGGGTGCGACTTATATACAAATGGACGAGGTCCCGCTCGCCATGCTCTGCGACGGAGCGGTCCGCGAACAGGTGCGTGCGGGCGGGGCCGATCCCGATGATTTGGTTGATGTCTATATAGATGCCATCAATGATGCTGTCAGCAGCCGGCCCGACGGCATGACCTGCGGCCTGCATCTGTGCCGGGGCAATTTCAAGGGCAAGTATCTCTCCCAAGGCGGTTATGAGCCAGTTGCAGAGCAGCTGTTCAACGACCTTTTCGTGGATGCGTTCTTCCTAGAATACGATACGGACCGGGCAGGCGATTTCGAACCACTGCGCCTGGTACCCGATGACAAGCATGTGGTTTTGGGCCTGGTCAGTTCCAAAGAGGCGGAGCTGGAAAGTGTAGAGAGCTTGGCGAAACGGATTGACGAGGCGGCGCGATACGTGCCGTTGGAGCGGTTATCACTGTCGCCGCAATGTGGTTTTGCTTCCGCCGTCTCAGGCAATCCTATTACGGAAGATTTGGAAAAGGCCAAACTAGCCCGCATCGTCGAAACCGCCATGCAGGTTTGGGGCGAGGTTTAAGAGGATTTCCTAGGCTGCATCCTCCAGTATCATTTCGGCGCCTTTTTCACCGATCATCAGGCAAGCGGCATTCGTGTTGCCCGACACCAGCGTGGGCATGATGGAAGCATCCACCACCCGCAGGCCGTCGGTGCCATGTACTCGCAGGCGCTCGTCCACCACGTTGCGGTCGGCGCTGCCCATGCGGCAGGTGCCCGTGGGATGATAGGTGGTCTCCGCCGTGCGGCGGATCCAATCCAACATGGCGTCGTCGCCTTGGATTTCTTCGCCTGGCGCTTCCTCGACACCGCGATAAGCGTCCATCGCGGCGGCGTTCATCAGGCCGCGGACCTTTGTCGTGCCATCCAGCAAACAGCGGCGGTCGGTCTCGGCTGACAGGAAGTTGAAGTTGATGGCTGGGGCATCGTTGGGGTTAGCCGTGCAGGCATGGATATGGCCTATGCTGTCGGGCCGGCATTGATAGATCGTGGCGATCATGCCCGGTTCCTTGCCCAGATACCGTTTGTTTGGGTCGTCATAGCGGAAGGGCACCAGATGCAGCTGGATATCGGGTGTTTCCAATTCGTCCCGCGTGCGCATGAAGGCCAGCATGGGCGCTGACGGCATGCTGATAAACCCACGCCGGTTAAAGACGTAGCGCAGGGCCTGCCAGCCCAGGCCCAGGCCGTTGACCTTGCCGTTATAGGTCACCTGTTGCTGGGTCACCTTCCATTTCATGCGGGGGGCGATATGGTCGCGCAGGCTTTCACCCACGCCCCACAGATCATGGTTCACCTCAATACCAAGATCCTGCAGACGCTGACCCTGGCCAATGCCTGAAAGCTCCAGGATTTGCGGCGATTTGACGGCGCCGGCGGACAGGATGACCTCCACCCCGGCCTTGGCCTGCACCACCCGGCCTTTGGAGAGGTATTGCACCCCGACCGCGCGCTTGCCCTCCAGTAGCACCTTTTCGACTATCACCTCCGTTTCCACGGTTAAATTCGCCCGGCTCATGGCTGGTTTTAAATAGCCGACGGCGGCGGAGGCGCGCTTGCCGTCGCGGATCGTGGTCTGGGTCTTGCACATGCCTTCCTGGGTGGCGCCGTTGTAGTCGTGATTAAACGGCACGCCGATTTCCGCCCCGGCGGCGATCCAAGCATCGTAGAGCGGCGTTTCATCTTTGCATTCAGAGACATGAATAGGGCCGCCCGCTCCGCGGATGCCATCATCGCCGCGCTCGAAATCCTCCAGCCTGCGAAAATGGGTCTTTACGGTATCGAAGTCCCAGCCCCGGTTGCCCTGTTGTGCCCAGGTATCGTAATCCTGCGGTTGTCCGCGCACGTAAACCAATCCATTGATGGCCGAGGAGCCGCCCAGAACCTTGCCACGCGGGACCGGAATGGCGCGGTTGGCTGTGCCTTCCTCGGGCTCCGAGCGGAAACGCCAGTTGGCTTTGGGGTCATCCAGCAGCAAGGCGAAACTAATGGGGAACTGGGTCCAGAAATTACTTTTCTTACCAGCTTCCAGCACCAGAACCTTGTGCTGGCCATTGGCGCTCAAACGGTTGGTTAGCACACATCCGGCGGAACCGGCGCCCACAATGATATAATCGTATTCCATGACGTTCTCCGCGAAACATTTTCGCCAGAGTACAACGGCGGCACGCCAGGGTCCATGTCCGTTGGCGGTCTGCCAAAAATCCATGCTGACGATCGGGCAGCCCGCCAAATTCTGCTCAACCTGCTCTCCAACGCCATCAAGTTCACGTCCGCAGGCGGCGAGGTCAAGGTAGGCGCCTGTCTCGATAGCCAGGGTGGGGCCGAGATTACAATCGCGGACAATGACGTTGGTATCGCCAAGGAGGATATGGAGATGATCCTGTTGCCCTTCTCGCAGGTGGATTCCACTAATTTCTCGACCGAGGGCGGTACCGGTCTCGGTCTGTCCATCGTCAATTCGCTGGTAGAATTACAAGGCGGCGAACTAAAAATTGACAGCAAACTAGGCGAGGGCACCTGCGTCACGGTGCGCTTCCCAAAATCCAGCATCCTCCGTGACCAGCGCTCGCATGGCTAAGATCACGGTTCGGCGAGGTCTTCTCAATCCCGTCGCAAAGATTTCTTGAATTGCCGTGGGTCGCGTACGGCGCCATGGGCCGCGCTTCTGGCCAGCAGAGCGTAGGATTCGAGTGCCCGGCTGACCGTGCGTTCGCGCATGGTGGGTAGCCAGGCCTCTTTGCCCCCATTCTCTGCTCGGGCTTCCATTGCAGCATTGCGCCGGGCTATTTCATCGACATCCACATCAAGAGATATGACGCGATTGGGTATATCTACGGTGATCTGATCGCCTTCGTGCACCAGGCCAATAGGGCCGCCTTCCGCCGCTTCGGGCGAGATATGGCCAATGGACAAACCGGAGGTCGCGCCCGAGAAACGGCCATCCGTGATCAATGCGCATTTTTCAGCCAGACCCATGGATTTCATCAGGCCCGTCACTCGCAACATTTCCTGCATGCCGGGGCCGCCTTTGGGGCCTTCATAGCGGATCACCACCACATGGCCCGGCTGAATTTGGCCGGTGCGGATACCGGCAGCGGCCTTGTTCTCGCTCTCGAAGATGATCGCGGGACCCGAAAAGGTCAGCATATCGCGGGGTACACCGGCGCTTTTGACGATACAACCATCGGCGGCTAGGTTGCCGTACAGCACCGCCAGACCGCCATCTGCGCTATGAGCGTGTTCCATATCGCGGATGCAGCCGGCTTCACGGTCCCGGTCCAGGTCATCATAATAGCTGTCCTGGCTGAAGGCGGTGATGGAACGGATACGGCCCGGCGCGGCGCGGAAGAATGTTTGCACATCTTCGTTGTTGGTCTGGCCGATATCCCACATGGCGAGCGTATCGCGCAGGCTGTCGCCCAGAATGTTGCACACATCCATATTCAGCAGATCCGCGCGGGCCAATTCACCCATGATCGCCATAATGCCGCCCGCCCGGTGCACGTCCTCCATATGGACGTTCTGAATGGAGGGCGAGACTTTGCACAAATGCGGCACCTTGCGCGACAGGCGGTCAATATCGGCCATGGTGAACGGTACCTCCGCTTCAAAGGCGGCGGCCAGTAGATGCAGCACCGTGTTGGTGGAACCGCCCATAGCCATATCCACGGTCATGGCGTTTTCGAAGGCCTCGAAGGTCGCGATATTGCGTGGCAGCACGGCCTCTTCGTCTAACTCGTAATAGCGCTTGGTGATCTCGACGATCTGGCGGCCGGCTTCCAGGAATAATGCGCCCCGCCTTGCATGGGTTGCGACCAGGCTGCCGTTGCCGGGCAGGCCAAGGCCCAGGGCCTCGACCAGGCAGTTCATGGAATTGGCTGTAAACATACCGGCGCAGGAACCGCAGGTGGGGCAGGCGATCTCTTCCAAGGCTTGTTTTTCTTCGTCCGTGACGCCGGGTTTGGCCGAGAGAACCATGGCATCGACACCGTCGACGATCATATCCTTGCCGCCGATCTTGATCTTGCCCGCCTCCATGGGGCCACCGGAAACAAAGACCGTGGGGATGTTTAGCCGCAGCGCCGCCATCAGCATGCCCGGCGTGATCTTATCGCAGTTGGAAATGCAGACCAAGGCATCGGCGCAATGGGCCTGGACCATATATTCCACGGCGTCCGCGATCAGTTCGCGACTGGGCAGGCTGTAGAGCATGCCTTCATGGCCCATGGCGATGCCGTCGTCGACGGCGATGGTGTTGAATTCCTTCGCCACGCCGCTGGCTTTATAAACTTCGTCACCGACCATCTGGCCCAGGTCCTTCAGGTGCACATGGCCCGGCACGAACTGGGTAAATGAATTGGCGATGGCGATGATCGGTTTCGCGAAATCACCCTCGTTGGTCCCCGTGGCCCGCCAAAGAGCGCGCGAAGCCATGCGGTTTGGGCCCTGAGTGGTGCGGTAGGATCTGTATTGTGGCATGGCGTGCTCCAGGTAATTGCGTCTGGGAGCATGAGTATAGCCAGCCGCGCTGGCGGAGGTCTATTGGCCGGAAAAATAAAAAGCCCGCACCCTGACGGCGCGGGCCCCATGAAACAGCCTAATACGGAGATTTTCGCCTATATATAGCCTCGACTGGCCGTGTTATTGACCGAACCGACAGCCGGAGCTAGGCCGATATCCTGGCGTAGATGGTTAGGTAATTTATCAATGTTTCGCGGCCGCGATACATTTGCCAATCCCTTCACCCAAGCTGTAACGGCCTTCCACGCGATGGCGAGCAGTCGGCCCATTTCCTTTGCTTGCAGCCGCCGGCCGTAGAACACCGCATCCTGATAGTCGATCAGAATGGTTTCTTCCTTGGGCGAAAATTTCCGCGCTAATTGCTGTTCGATTTTCTTGTGAAAGCTCATGTCTTTTCCTGACGTAGTATGCGCGGGTCTTGCTGGGTCCCCATGCCCGTGTCTTTAATATTGCAGTGCATATATTCTATTACTTAATAAAATCAACCTATTGCACGTGTTTTTTTACCTGTTAATTTTGCAATGCAGCATTGCATTTACGGCATACCCTTGTCTTTAATATTGCGGCGCATATATTTTATGTATTAATGAACTCAATCTATTGCACACGTTTCTTTATCTATTAATTTTGCGATGCAGCATTGCATTTACGGCACGGCTTGGTCAAAAGATTGTCTCGTTGCCATGGGGGACGGGAGGGCGGCATAATCAGCGCTGGAAAAAGGGGAGTGCGGTTATGAGTAGTGATGTTGGATCAGACGGGGCCGATTGGGCGGGGCGTCTGGCCGTCTTGCGCCGGGAGATGACGGCGCGGGGGCTGGACGGATTCGTGGTACCCATGGCGGACCGCTATCAGAACGAATATATCCCTGCCGCGGCCCGACGCATCGCCTGGCTGACCGGATTTACCGGTTCCGCTGGCTTGGTCGTGGTCCTGGCCGAAACCGCTGCCGCCTTCACCGATGGCCGCTATACCTTGCAAATCGCAGACCAGGTTGACGGTGATCTGTATGAACGCCTGCATAGCGGCGAAACGCCGCCGCCTGATTGGATCGCCAGGAACCTGCCCAGCGGTGGAAAATTGGGCTTTGACAGCTGGCTATTCACTCAGGATGGCGTAGCGCGCATTCGCAAGGGGGCGGAGGCCGCGGGCGGTGAGCTGATCGCCGTGGAGGACAATCCGCTGGATGCCGTCTGGCATGATCAGCCGGACGAACCCATGGCCCTGGTTGTGCCTCATGATATCGCCTTCGCTGGTGAAAGCTCCGCCGACAAGCGGGGACGCCTGGCGGCGGCCTTGCGGGGGTCCGGGCGTGAGGCAGTGGTCATCACGGCGCCGGATTCCATCGCCTGGTTGTTGAATATCCGCGGCGGCGATGTGCCCCATTCGCCATTGCCGCTTTCGCTGGCAATTTTGCATGGCGACGGCCAAGTGGATCTGTTTCTCGACCCTGAGAAACGGGGCAGGGGTCCCGGTCTTGCTTTGGCCAAACATCTTGGCAATGAAGTCTCGCTGCAGCTGCCCGACGCTTTCGCCCCGGCCCTGGATGCCCTGAAGGATAAGGTGGTGCAAGCCGATCCCGGCTCGACCGCCGCCTGGGTGTTCGAGCGTCTGACGGCGGCAGGCGCCGAAATCGCCCGCGACACCGACCCCTGCCAGTTGCCGAAGGCGATCAAGAACGAAGTGGAATTACAAGGCGCCCGCGCCGCCCATGGCCGGGATGGTGCCGCCATGGTGCGTTTTCAGCATTGGCTGTCGGTGTTCGGGCCAAAGGGAGACTTGGACGAACTGGCGGTCGAGGCGCAACTGGAGAAATTCCGCCGTGACGGAGAGCATTTCCGCGATCTCAGCTTTCCCACCATCACCGGCTCCGGCCCCAACGGCGCCATCGTGCATTACCGGGTCACAGCGGCAAGCAACCGCAAGCTCGGCACGGGCGAGTTTTATCTCGTCGATTCAGGCGCGCAGTATCTGGACGGCACCACCGACGTTACCCGCACCATCGCCATTGGAATGGTCAGCGACGAAATGCGTGACCGGTTCACCCGCGTCCTGAAGGGCCATATCGCCATTGCCACCACCCGCTTTCCTATCGGTACCACGGGAGCGCAACTGGACACCCTGGCCCGCCATGCCCTGTGGCAGGTGGGGCTGGATTTCGATCATGGCACCGGCCACGGCGTGGGTAGCTATCTGAACGTGCACGAGGGTCCGCACTCGATCTCGAAACGGCAACAGACACAGGATCTGCGCCCCGGTATGGTGGTCTCCAACGAGCCCGGCTATTACAAGACCGGCGCCTTTGGCATCCGCATCGAGAACTTGCTGGCTGTGCGCGAGGCCGGAATTGCCGGTGCAGAGCGTGATATGCTGGAATTCGAGAGCCTGACCCTTGCTCCCATCGACCGCAACGCCATTCTGCCGGAGCTGCTGTCGGAGCCGGAAAAGGCCTGGCTAAATGCCTATCATCAAAGGGTTTATGATGCCATCTCGCCACAAATAGACGATCCCAGCCGCGAATGGCTGGACGAGGCGACCCGGCCTATTTAGCGATGCCGCGCAGATCGCGTGTCGCGGTTTGAATATGGCGGTCCATGGCGTCTCTGGCAGCATCACCATCGCCTGATATGATGGCAGCTAGGACCTCCCTATGCTGGTTCAGCGAGATCTCGGCCAGGGCCTCGGTCCGGTCAGACGAAAGGGTCAGGCGTTCGCCGATCCAGGTCTGGATTTGGCCTCGGATGACATTGATCAGGCGGAACAGAATCTTGTTCTGGGTGGCGCGGGCGATCTCGAAATGAAAGTTTGCGTCAAATTCTTGAAAATGCTCCGGTTGACGCAGGCTTTCGGCCATGCCCTGTACCGTCGTCTCAATGGCCGTCAGATTGTCCGGTTCGGCCCGCAAGGCGGCCCAATAGGCCGCATTGGTTTCCAGCATATGGCGGGCTTCCACCAGATCATCCTGGCCTGACAGGTCACCAAGCAGACCCCATTCCAGGGGTTTTCTGAACTGCCCGGTTTCTGCTGCCACATAGGTGCCGCTGCCGATCCGTCCCTCCAATAACCCCATTGTTATCAAGGGTTTGAGGGCTTCACGTACAGAAGTCCGACCAACGGCAAAGCGTTTGCATAAATCACGTTCAGAAGGCAGACGGTCGCCGGGCTTCAAGGTTCCGTTGGTGACCAATTCGCGGATTTGCGCCACGATGGTATCGCTAATCGTGGCCCGTTCGACTTGGCGGAACGGGTCGACTGCTGATTGTTTGCTTTCCGCCGTCTCGGTCATCGCATCGAAAACCCATTCAGTTGAGCAATGGTGGCTTTACAGTGTTTTCTAAGCCAGTTAAAATTGGTCTGACCAGCTGGCCAATTGTTGTCTTAATCAACCGGCTGCGTCAAGTCTCTATTGTTTGTGGGAGAACATTGGTGGTGGATCCATTTGCTGATTTGGGGACCCGGATAGAGTTGGTTTCGACCGACAAATATTTCCGCGACATCTCCATTGGCCTATACGCCCGCGAGGATGATACGGGTTGGTGCTTTCGGGTGCGCAGCTTTGCCGGCTATGACGGCGTGGCGGACCGCATCGCCCATATTCTTGCCGCCATGATGACCTTGGGCGGCATGGAAAGGTCCGAAGGGGCGGATAGCGTCCGTTTTCCCTGCCGTGGCGAACATTTGACCGCCGTACGCCGCCTGTTCTTGCAGGCTTGCAAGGAAAAACCCGATGCAGCCCCCGAGGCGCCGGTCTTGACCCTGTGGGATAAGAAGTCTGAATTAACCGTGACGGCGGCGGCAAAAGGGCAGGGGACTTATGAATTGTCGGCGCACGGTGATGGTGCCGCGCGGGCTGAAAGGCGCCTGACGGCCCTGCGCAACGCCGTGGTCAAGCTGGCCGATGCCCAGGCCGATGAAGGGGCTGGCCAACGGCTCAGCTTTCAATGCGGCCAGGATCATGACGCCATGGTGGGGATGTTGTTGCAAACCGCACCGAACGTGCGTTCGGTGATGCGGGAACAGGAAATGAATGCGGCCAAGGGCGTGCTCGCGGCGCCAGGCAGCCAGGAATAGGAACCGCCAACAATGGAAAAACCGCAAAGAATGACCAGCCGGGAAAGGGTCCTTGCGGCCCTTGCCGGCGAGCCCGTGGACCGCACGCCGGTCTGCTGCCCGACCTCAGTGGCCACGGTGGAGTTAATGGATCTGGTCGATGCGCCGTTCCCCAATGCCAATCGCGAGGCCGCACCCATGGCCCGTCTGGCCGCCACGGCGCACACGATTTTGGGTTTCGACAGTGTCATGCCAGTGTTTTCCATCATTCAGGAATCCTCCGCGCTGGGCTGCAAGATGCAATGGGAAGGCAAGGACAACTGGCCCACGGTGCGGATGACCGATCCGATCTGGGACAAACCTGAAGATATATATATTCCCAATGACTTAATGGACCATCCCGATCTTGTTTGTGTACTGGACGCGATCAAATTGCTGCGCCGGGACCTGGGCGACGACGTCGCCATCATCGGCAAGACCATGGGGCCGTGGTCCATGGCCTATCATTGCTTTGGGGTGGAAAAATTCCTGCTGCTGTCCCTGGACGATCCCGAGGCGACCAAGGAAATTCTGCACAAACTCAAGAAAGTCACCATAGATTTTGGCAATGCCCAGGTCGAAGCGGGCGTTGATGCCCTTACTTTACCAGATCACGCCACCGGCGATCTGGTCAGCGGCGAATATTACGAGCGCTATTTGCGCTATTTACATGCTGAATTCGCGGAAAAAATCCAATGTCCACTGATTTTGCACATTTGCGGCCGCACCGTGGACCGCATGAGCTTTATCGCGGAAACGGGCATGGCGGCCTTTCATTACGATTCAAAGAACAGCCCGACGGAATCCATGCAGACCGTGCATGGGGATATCGCCCTGGTGGGCAATATCAATAATCCCGAGACGCTGTTTTCGAAAACCCCAGACGATGTAAAGGCCGAGGTCTTCGCCAATCTGGACGCGGGCGTACAGATGATCGGACCCGAATGCGCCATTCCCCTGCAAACTTCGATTGCCAATCTGCGCGCCATTCCTGAGGCGGTGCAGGAATGGTATTCACGACATTAATTTAATGTGTTGAGTGCGTATTATAAACTGTTTCTTTAAATTATTGGATATCCAGGCATGGCTGAATTTAGTGATATTGCGAACCAAACCATCCAGGACGAGATTGAGGAATATCTCGAACGGTCGGAGGAGATCACGCGCTTTGTCGACCTATTCAGCCGGGCCAAGCCGGCCTTGCAGGAAATCGCGGCCGCCATAATCGAGGGCGACGACGTCGTCGTCGACGAATTGACCACCAAGGCGCTGGCGGACGGCATCGACGCCATCGAAATCATGGACGACGGCCTGATCGGCGGCATGGGCATTGTCGGCATCAAATTCCGCGAGAATTTCGTCTTTGTGCCAGAGGTTTTGAGCTGCGCCCGCGCTATGCGGGCGGGCATGGCCCATATCGAGCCCATATTGTCCGCCTCGGGCATTGAAAAACAGGGCACCGTAATCATGGGCACTGTAAAAGGTGATCTGCACGATATTGGCAAGAATCTTTGTATTATGATGCTGCGTGGCTCCGGCTTCGACGTTATCGACCTTGGTGTTGATGTGGGCGAGGACGCCTTCATTGATGCGGTGGAGGATAGCGGTGCTAAGGTTCTGGGCATGTCCGCCCTGTTGACCACGACCCTGCCAAACATGGGCAAGACCATCGAGGCGATGATCGACGCCGATGTTCGCGACGATGTGCAGGTCATGGTGGGCGGGGCGCCGGTAACCCAGGAATTTTCGGACGACATGGGCGCCGACGGCTATGGCCCGGATGCACTTAGCTGTGTTGCGGTTGCGAAAGAGCTCATGACATTGGCGGCATAGGCTGACGTCGGGTATATATTTCGTGGCCGATCCAACAAAAAAAGATTACCAACAGCGCCTTAATCAAATGACTGAAATCTTCGCCGAAATCCTGGGCAACGCCCAGGACAAGGTGATGGATCCAGCAGTCGGGCGCTGTCCTTATCGTTCCGCCAAGGATATCTGCACAGCCAAATTCGGCTGTGCCAACCGCGAAAACCTCAAGGACATGAGCGTCGAACCAATTTGTGCCCATGACGGCACCCTGGACTTTCGTGGCGCCTGGGAAACACGGCCCGAAAGCTACCAAAAAACCAAGGAAAAAGTGGTCCAGGTACGGCAACGGGCGCAGGAAGGCCGCAAGGACCGCCGGGCAGGGATGGAGGGCGAAAGAACCAAGACCGAGAACCTGTTCGACCGAGCCGATGTTCAGTGCCTGCGCCTGGCCTCGTCATGTGGGCGTTATGGCGACTGCCATGAATGTATCGTGATCGTGAACCAGGGCGCCGAGGCATTGGCCCCACGCACGGAATTAGAGGCGTTTTTAGGCGAAAACTACCGTCTGGCCTGTCAGGCCGAGATTCTCAACCCTGACGCCGAGATTGCCTTCGAGCCCCTACTCCGCGCGCCGCGCATTCTCGAAACCAGTCTGGAAAAACCTATTGATCTGGCCACCACAATCACCCGGGATGGCAGGAAGGTTCTGCGCGGCGGCGAGGTGATAGATAAATACCGGGGGCATATTTTTGGCCTGGCCATAGATCTGGGTACCACGACCATCGCCGCCAACTTGTTTGATCTGGAGACCGGGAACAGTATTGCGATTGCCTCGTTCGAAAACCCGCAACGCTTTGGCGGCAGTGATGTTATGCATCGGATTTCCTATGACGGCGGGCCGCATCAGGGCGAATTACACAAAGTGGTCATCAATGCCTTGAACGGGGAGATCGAGGCGCTTTGTCAACGTTACGAGTTCACCCGCCGGGAAATCTACGAAATCGTCGTGGCGGGCAATTCCACCATGCGGGATCTGTTTTTCAAGGGCGATGTGCAGGCCATAGGCCAACGGCCCTATAAATCCCCCATCGAACTGGCTTTTCTGGATGGCAAGCGGGACAGCACCGCCCTGGTGGCGGAGGCCCGCAAATTGGGCCTGCGGGCCCATCCGAAATGCCTTGTCCATGGCCTTCCCCTGATTGCCAGCCACGTTGGTGGCGACGCCGCGGCCTCGCTACTGGCACTCGATATCTCGCCCGATGACGACGACGTGGTCATGCTGGTGGACATGGGCACCAACACAGAGATCATTCTGGCCGGGCAGGGCCGCTTGATGGTTGCCTCCTGCCCCGCTGGACCGGCTTTCGAGGGCGGCTTGGTCCGCTTCGGCATGGCTAGCTACGACGGCGCCATTGAAACGGTTGCCCAGGGCCCCACCGGCGGTTTCCATTGGCGCACCATTGGCGGTGGCGAGCCGCTTGGTCTTTGTGGTTCCGGCCTGATTGATCTGTTGGCGGTACTACGCCATAGCGGCGCCATGAACGAAAAGGGCGCCCTGAGCCGGGAAAGGGGCAAACGCAATGGAGTGGTTGCAGTGGTGCCGGAACATGACATCAATATTTCCGGGAAGGACATCAGCCATCTGGCGCAGGCCAAGGCGGCCTCGAATGCGGGCCAAAGCATCCTCATGCGGCGCTTTGGCGTCACGGATAGGGACATCAAGCGGCTGTATCTGGCGGGTGGTTTTGCCTCGCATGTGGATTTCGATAACGCCGTCGCGATTGGACTTTTGGCGGCAGTGGACAAGGATCGCATGGTCCGGGCCGGAAACACCGCGCTGCAAGGCGCGGGCGAAGCGTTGTTGAACCATGACAGGCGGGCGCATTTGGAAGCCTTGGTGCGCCGGGCCGAACATGTTGAATTGGAAAGCGAGGCGGATTTTTTCGACATTTTTGTCGAGGGCTGCCTCTTCAAACCAATGGCTAACATTGGTGCAAACAAACCCTAGAGGAACGAGCCATGAAAATTGATGGGACGGAGCGGGAATTCTTCGTTATCGGAGAAAACGTTCATACTACCCGGCTCTTGTTAAAACGCAGCAAGCGGGTCACTACGGATGATAGTGGTGGCGACGTGATCACCTACACCACGAATGAAGGCGAAGCGCGCACGCTGCCCATTCCCGATGCCATTACCGGCTCTCAGGATTTTCAGGAGGGTCGGGTTAAGCACGTCAAGGCGGCCTTGCATCAGGGCATGTTTGGTGCCGCGGATGCCGCCGCCGAAGGCTTGAGTTATATCCAGGCCATTGTCGAACGGCAGGAGGCCACGGGTGCGGATTTCCTTGATATCAACGTTGATGAAGTCTCCATGAAGACTGAAGAACAAATCGAGGCCATGCAATGGCTGACAGGCAAGGTTCAGGAGATGGCAAAACGGCCCTTGGCCATTGATTCCTCCGATATTAACGTTATTGCCGCCGGCCTGGCCGCTTATGACGGCAGAAACGGCCTGCCGATACTGAATTCCGCTTCCATGGAGCGTCCCGGCGCCCTTGATCTGGCGGTGCAATACGAGGCAGCGGTCGTTGTCACCGCTGCCGGCGCCTCTGCGATGCCCGATGGCACTGCCGATCGGGTCGCCAATGCCGGCTCCATGATCGAACTGGCGACGGATAAAGGCATTGCCCTCAAAGACATATATCTAGATCCCTTGGTCTTTCCGGTTTCTGTCGATCCAGGATACGGGCGCCATTGTCTGGATGCCATCCGTGAAATCCGGCAACGCTTTGGCTCGGAAATCCATATCACGGGCGGCATCTCGAACGCTTCCTTTGGGGTACCGGGACGGAAATTCATCAACGAAGCCTTCATGCGCCTGATGGTGGAGGCGGGGGGCGATAGCGGTATCATCGACCCGGTGCAAAACGATCCCAACGCCGCCCTGGTGCCAGGCGAGCCGTCCCATGCCATCGAACTGGCCATGGCGGTGGTATTGGGTCAGGATCCCGATTGCCGGACCTATATCAATGCTTGGCGCAAGAACCAGTTGGGATAGGCCGCTACGGTGGCCAACTGCTGGAGAGGGTGCTCCTCGCGCCGATTAATGTTGGGGCGGAGGTACGACCGCAAAAGAGGCTACTGCTACAATCCACATTGATTATGGCGGCCGCCGACATGCCGCTGGACTATTCGGTGGCCTCGTTTATTTCCATGGGGATTTTCGCCAAGGTGCGGCACACTCTTGTGGCGACCCAGGTGATCGGTATGGCCAAGTTTTCCTGATATGTCGGAGGCGATGGAGCAGGGGCAGGTTCGGCTATATGGTGGGCGGTGACGGGATCGAACCGCCGACATCCTCGGTGTAAACGAGACGCTCTACCATCTGAGCTAACCGCCCCCAGGGATCACGCACTAACTCCGCCGATCCAAAGCGCAGGCAACATGGCCCAAACCGACTCGAAAGGCAACAGGGCATGCCACGATAGCGACGCTGTTTTGCGGCCTAGCCTTCAAAAGAAATTTATACCGGTATCGGTTTTTCGACAACAATTGTTATAGCTTCTGGCATCGGAAGGTCCTATCCGATGCCCAACGACACCTAGTTCGAGCATTACATAATAGGCTCTATGTTTAACAATAAGTAATAAAAACATTGCAGAAGGAAAATATCAAAAATTATACATAAGCTTCGGAGAAAAAAAGGAATACCGATAATAATAAAAAAAGAGTAATAAAATAATGACAATGCCGATAATGTATATTATGACAAATGAAATAGTTTTCTTACTAGATAAAGTTTTTCTTATTCAATGTTTGGCGCTTATATGTAAGGTAACTCTCAAGAGCGCCATCTTTTGACACAATATTTTACACAAGACTTGAATCGATATCCGCCGTTGGCATTTGAAAGCCAAAGACTATAGTCCCCACATGACAAAGATAAATTCTATGACGACAGCAATAGAACAATTATTGGAAATCATGACACGGCTTCGCGACCCGGAGAATGGATGTGCCTGGGACCAAGCCCAGGACTTCTCCTCGATCGCGCCGTACACTATTGAGGAAGCTTACGAGGTCGTGGATGCCATTGCGCGCCTGGGTGATAATGCGGGCGCGATGACGCATCTACGCGACGAGTTGGGTGATCTTTTATTGCAAGTGGTTTTTCATGCCCAGATGGCCGCTGAACAGGATGCATTTGATTTCGAGGCTGTAGCCCAGGCAATCTCCGACAAGATGATCAAACGCCACCCGCATGTCTTTGGGACCGACGAATTTCGGGATGCACAGGCGCAAACCATTGCCTGGGAGGAACAAAAGGCAATTGAGCGTACTGAACTGGCGCACACGGAAGGCCGGGCCCAATCCGCCCTGGACGGGGTGGCCACCGCCCTGCCCGCCTTGACCCGCGCCCTCAAACTGCAAAAACGTGCCGCCCGCGTGGGCTTCGATTGGCCTGATGCAGTGTTTGTGTTGGACAAAATAAAGGAAGAAGTCGCGGAACTAACGGCTGAAATGGATGCGAGGAACGCGCAAGCCATGGCCGACGAAATGGGTGATCTATTGTTTAGCGCGGTCAATCTGGCCCGGCATCTTAATATCGATCCGGAGGCCGCGTTGCGTGCCGGCAACGATAAGTTCGAACGCCGCTTCCGCTATCTCGAAATTGATTTGGCGGGCCAAGGCCTAGACCCAAAGGAGCTGGACATCGTGGCTTTGGAAGACGCTTGGGTGCGAGCGAAAAATAACGAAATTACGCAAAATTAAATATCGTTCTTCATCCCAAATAGCTGCTCCCGAAGGTTCCACCAAGCGCCCTCGCCCACGGCCGCGATCATCGGTGAAGAATGCATGGTGACATTGATATCATAGGCGCTGCCGTCCAGGCGCGCGGTATGGCCGCCGGCTTCTGTCAAGAGCAGCTGGCCCGGCGCATGATCCCAGGGATTGGTGCGTAGATAGAGCGCATAATGCAGCCGCCCATTGAGCATCTGTTGATACTCCAGCCCCGCCGTATGCAAGACGAACAAAGGCCCGACCTTGTCGAAATTGCGCGCGGCTGTCGCGGTCAAATCCTTGTCATAGCCGCCCAGGTGCAAACAGCCCGACAAACGCGCCAGTTCAGGTTCCGGGCCCAGTTCCACCCGGCGCCCGTCCAGATAGGCGCCGCCGCCCTTCTCGGCCATGGCCATGAGGTCATGCACCGGATCATAGATCCAGCCAGCAACCACTTCCCCGCCATCTACGAGCGCCACCATGGTGGCGAACAATGGCACGCCATGGGCATAATTGATGGTGCCGTCGATGGGGTCGATGATCCAGCAAGGTGTTTTTCCGGTCTGCAATGCCTCAAGGAGAGCCGGTTTCTCCGCCACTGCCTCCTCGCCTACCATGACACTACCGGGCAGCAGACCGCCTAGCACCCGCTCCAATGCTCGCTCGGTTTCCAGATCCGCGATGGTGACCAGGTCGCCAGGGCTTTTCTCCGAGATTTCATGCGCCGCCAGGCCTTGAAAACGGCTCAATGCCTCGGCGCGTGAGACTGCGCGGATGGCGTCCGCGACGACGGAAATGTCAGGAGCCCGGCTCAAAATTAATCCTCCAAAGGAAAAGGGGCCGCCTATCGGCAGCCCCTTCCCTTACGCAAATAACTGTTAGGGAACAAGTTTTACATCATGCCGCCCATGTCGGGCATGCCACCGGGCATGCCGCCGGCGTCGTCATCATCAGAATCCGCGACCATGACTTCAGTGGTGATCAGCAGGCCGGCGACCGAGGCCGCGTCCTGCAGAGCCGCACGCACGACCTTGGTTGGATCGATAATACCAGCTTTGTACATATCGACATATTTGTCGTTCTGTGCATCAAAGCCTTGGCTGGTATTGTTTTTTTCCAACAGTTTACCGGCGACCACGGCGCCGTCGACGCCCGCGTTTTCGACAATCTGGCGCAGGGGGGTCTGCAGGGAACGGCGCACGATATCGACACCGACTGTTTGGTCGTCATTGCCGGTCTTGGTCTTTTTCAGGGCAGAGGCGGCATACAACAGGGCGCAACCACCGCCGACCACGACGCCTTCTTCAACGGCGGCGCGGGTGGCGTTCAGGGCATCATCGACGCGGTCCTTGCGCTCTTTGACCTCAACTTCGGTGGCACCACCGACCTTGATCACGGCAACACCGCCCGCCAGCTTGGCCAGACGCTCTTGCAGCTTCTCCTTGTCGTATTCCGACGAGGTTTCTTCAGCCTGTGCGCGGATCTGCGTGCAACGGCCTTCAACGTCCGATTTCTTGCCATTGCCGTCGATGATGGTGGTTTCTTCCTTGGTGATGGAGATGCGCTTGGCGCGGCCCAGCATTTCCGGGGTCACGCTTTCCAGCTTGATGCCCAGATCTTCCGAAACCACCTGGCCACCGGTCAGGATGCCGATATCTTCCAGCATGGCTTTCCGACGATCGCCAAAGCCCGGCGCCTTGACAGCCGCCACTTTCAGGCCGCCGCGCAGCTTGTTGACCACCAGAGTGGCCAAGGCTTCGCCTTCCACATCCTCGGAGATGATCATCAGCGGACGGCCGGACTGGGCTACCGTCTCGAGCACCGGCAGCATGGGCTGTAGGGAGGAGAGCTTGGATTCGTGGAGCAGGATGTAGGGATCTTCCAGTTCAGTGGTCATCTTATCCGCATTGGTAATGAAATACGGGGAAAGATAGCCGCGGTCGAACTGCATGCCTTCGACGACGTCGAGCTCGGTCTCAAGGCCCTTAGCCTCTTCAACCGTGATCACGCCTTCCTTGCCGACCTTTTGCATGGCCTTGGCGATCATATCGCCAATCTCGCTCTCGCCATTGGAGGAAATGGTGCCAACCTGGCGCACTTCCGCTTCGGTGGAGATGGGCTTGGACTGCTTGGCCAGATTGGCAACGACCGTGTCAACGGCCAAGTCAATGCCACGGCGAAGATCCATGGGGTTCATACCTGCCGCAACGGACTTGCAGCCCTCGCGCACGATAGTTTGGGCCAGTACAGTCGCGGTGGTGGTGCCGTCGCCGGCGACGTCGTTGGTCTTGGATGCGACCTCACGAACCATCTGTGCGCCCATGTTCTCGAACTTGTCGGACAGTTCGATCTCTTTCGCGACCGTGACACCATCCTTGGTGATCCGGGGCGCGCCAAAGGATTTGTCCAGCACAACGTTGCGGCCCTTGGGGCCGAGGGTCACTTTCACCGCATCGGCGAGAGTGTCGACGCCACGCAACATGCGCGCGCGGGCGTCTGTTTCAAAACGTACTTCTTTTGCCGCCATTTGTCGGGGCTCCTTAATTCAGTCTATATGATAGAGCAATTACATTAATATCTTGGGTCATTTTTATGATCCAAATTATGAATTGCGCTAGCCAATGACGCCCATGATGTCGGACTCTTTCATGATGATCAGTTCTTCACCATCAAGGGTCACTTCCGTGCCAGCCCATTTGCCGAATAGAACGCGGTCACCCGCCTTCACATCCAAAGCGTGGATTGCGCCGTTCTCGCCACGGGCACCGTCGCCTGCCGCCAGAACCTCTCCCTCCATGGGCTTTTCCTGCGCCGTATCGGGAATGATGATGCCGCCCGCGGTTTTTTCTTCACTGTCCACTCGGCGGATCAGTACGCGGTCATGCAATGGTCTGATTTGCATCAGATACCTCCAAATAATTTCTGTTAACCCTGAGATTTCTCAGGTTTCTCGAAACGTGTTAGCACTCTAACTAAGTGAGTGCCAGCTATATAGGGAGGCTGATTTGCCCTGTCAATACATGGACTCGCCGGGCATTGGTCGAAATCATTGAAATAACCTTCTTCGGAGCCAGAATCATTGGGTTCCTGGCGCCGCTGGCTGGGGTGGCAAGAGCCGGCATCTTAGAGAGCAGATTGCCCGTTCTCTCATTCCGCTATTCAATAATCGGCGATGAACTTGGCCAGATGAAAATTGTTATCGTCGAAAATTGGATGTGGCAAAGGTATCGCCTTATATTTTCACCCGATCGACATTTTGCTCTATACTATTCATTGATTTGTTGGCGATTTAGCCAAGTTTGATGTCTAGGGGGCTGATATGAACAAGAGGCTGTTGGGCTGCGTGACCGCGACCTTAATAATTGAACTGGTAAGTTTNCCCGCCATGGCAGCGGATGCGGCGCTGAGCGCCGCCGATACAGCCTGGATATTGACTTCCACCGCCCTGGTTTTATTCATGACGCTACCCGGTTTGGCGCTGTTTTATGGCGGCCTGGTGCGCGCCAACAATGTCCTTTCCGTGCTGATGCACTGTTTCGCCATCGCCTGCCTGGCTTCGGTATTGTGGCTGATTGGTGGTTATGCCCTGGCCTTTGGCGATGGCGGCGGGGCGCAGGCCTGGATTGGCGGAGCGGAAAAATGGTTCCTCCTCGGCATTGGTCCGGACACTTTGTCGGGCAGCATTCCGGAAGTCCTGTTCGCCATGTTCCAAATGACCTTCGCCATTATCACCCCGGCTTTGATCGTCGGGGCGTATGTGGAGCGGATAAAATTCTCCGCCGTAATGTTGTTCTCTGGCCTTTGGCTGATCCTGGTCTATGCCCCGGTCTGCCATTGGGTCTGGGGCGGCGGCTGGCTGGCGGATCTGGGCGTGATGGATTTTGCTGGCGGCATCGTGGTCCATGTCACGGCGGGCTCCTCGGCGCTGGTGTTGGCGAAAATACTTGGTAGCCGGCGCGGTTTTCCAAAGGAACTGCGCCCACCGCACAATCCGGGCATGACTATGATCGGTGCTTCGATGTTGTGGATCGGCTGGTTCGGCTTTAACGCCGGCAGCGCGCTCGCCGCCGACGGCAGTGCCTCTATGGCCATGCTGGTCACTCATATTTCGGCCGCCACGGCATCCTTGACCTGGGCTTTCCTGGAATGGCGGCGTTTCGGCAAGGCCTCTCTGGTCGGCATTGTGACAGGCATGGTGGCAGGGTTGGCGACGATCACGCCCGCATCCGGCTTCGTCGGACCCATCGGCGCCTTGTTTATTGGCCTTATGGCCGGCGTGCTCTGTCATTTCGGTGTCGAATGGGTGAAACAGAAAATCCAGATCGACGATTCCCTGGACGTCTTCGCTGTGCATGGTCTTGGCGGCGCCCTAGGCACCTTGCTGACGGCCTTTTTCGCAGCGACATCGCTAGGCGGCATGGGTTTGGCCGAGGGTGCCACCATGGGCTCGCAATTCGGCGTGCAGCTGCTTGGTATCCTCGCGGTGGTGGTCTGGTCGGTGCTGGTGAGCTACATCATCATCAAGGTGGTTGGTGCCATGGTCGGTCTGCGGGTCGATGAAGAGGATGAGGTCGAGGGCCTGGACCTGGTGGCCCATGGCGAGCGCGGCTACGACCTGTAACCGAATTGAGGAGACGAAGAGATGAAATTTATTGTAGCCGTGATCAAGCCACACCGTCTGGATTCGGTGCGTGATGCCCTGACGGCCATTGGCGTGCATGGCCTGACCGTTTCCGAAGTGCGCGGTTACGGCCGCCAGGGAGGACATACGGAGATTTACAGAGGGGCCGAATACCAAGTCAATTTCGTGCCCAAGTTAAAGATGGAAATCGCTGTATCAGACGATCTGGCGGAGCGGGTGGTAGAGGCCGTCCGCGAAGCGGCCAACAACGACCAGATCGGCGACGGCAAGATCTTTGTTTTCGATCTGGAACAGGTCATGCGGATCAGGACCGGCGAAACCGACAATGAGGCCCTTTAGAGCTCTAAATAACTTCGTCCTCGCGCGAGGTGGTTTCGCCATAGCGGCTTAAGGCAGGCGCCTTCAGGCCATCGTACAGGCGTTCAATCCCGGCGTTAATGCGTTCGGCGTCGCGATCGAACAGCCCGTTGCCCCGCAGATCGCTTTCGACCAGGAAAGGCCCCATGTTCTCCACCTCGAACACCCACAAGGCCTGGGCGATGCCCAGTTCGTCCAGCCAATGGGCATCCCGAACATGCTTTATCCCGCGCCCGAGCAAGGCGCCGGTACCATAGCCGACGGTTGTCAGATAGACCGCGCCATTGGGCACGAAATGGTAGCGGTAGTCCTCTTTCGACATGCCCCCCTTGCCGATAATCACCTTGCAGCCCGAGGCCGGGAACCAATCCGCCAGCCAGTGCGAGAAACGGAAACTGGCGGTCGCGGTCACGGCACCTACCGTAAAGCTGCCGTCCTCGTTTTGCGCCGCGGCGGGCGAGCAGTGGAAGCTGACATTGGAAAGCCGGGCCAGATCCACCGGCGGGGCCATGCCCTGTTCCAGAATGCGTTTGTAGGCCCCTTCCCGCGCAGTGTAGATCACGCCGTCCAGATAAACGACGGTGCCGATTTTAAGGTTGGCTATATCCTCCGGCGAGACCGGAATGGACAGACGTACTTCCTTTAGGGTAGCCACTATTCAATCCCCTCTCTGCGATGATAGGGCGTGAACCAATTCGGGTCGGTGCGGTATTCGACCTCGCCGCCGGGATGAATGCGCGCCACGGCCCGGCGCGAGGAGAGACAGAAAGAATGCACACTCATGGGCATGCCGCCCGTATGAGTATAGCCCACGTCAATATGGCAATCGACAACCATGGACGAGCCGATGAAGCCCATGGGCCCCATGCCGATGTTGTTGCCCAGCTCGGTCAACTCTACCTCCAACGCGGCGATCTCTGGATCGGGATGACGGTCGCCTACGGTGCGCAGACAGGCCGCCTGTTTTCCCAAGAGCATCGAAGTATCCTTGCTGCCGCCCAGTCCAATGCCGACGATAGCCGGCTGGCAGGCCAGGCCACGGCGGCCGAACTGCATCATGGTGTCGAGGAAAAAACGCTTGATCCCGTCCTTACCGTCGCCCGGGAACAGCATCCGGTAATCGGTGCCGAACAGACCGCCCTTGTGTACGGTCACGATATCGAGCCAATCGGCATCCGGCTCGAAGCTGTATTCAATCTCGGGCGCGTTGATGCCCACGTTGTTGTTGTAATCGGCACGACTTAGAGGATGCACACGGTTGGGGCGCAGGGGAATATCATGGGTGGCCCGTGCCGTGGCCCGGCGCAAGGCGCGCTCCAGCGCCACGAAGCCTCCCTCCAGGATAGCCTCGTTGCCAGCCTTTACGTAATAGCGCGGCAGCCCGGTATCAGCGCACATGGCGCGGCGATCTTCCTCAGCCGCGTGCCAGTTCTCCACCATGGACTCGAGCACGAAACGGCTCAAATCCTCTGCCTCGGTATCGACCATGGACTCTATACCAAGGCGGAAATCCTCGGGAATTTCGATNGCCGCCCGGCGCATCAGCTCGAGCGCGGTAGCCTCGATCAGGTCGTNGGGTATCGCGCGGTTTNTCTCTTGTGGCATNAGGTTANTCCATCTNGATCAGGCTTTCGCCCGGTTTGACCCGTGTAAAGGCAACGGCCTGNGTATCCACCGCCAGTTCCCCATCNCGCAAACTGACCAGAGTATTGCGCGAGCTTTCCAGACTATCCGTTTCTGGGTGATCGGCGCGAAAGTGGGCGCCGCACGAATCCTCCCGCAACAAAGCCGCGACCGCTATGGTGCGCCCGATCAATATTTGACTGCGCAGGTTAAGCCAGTCGTGCCAGGTCATGTTTGATAGACGCGGGCCATCGGGGACGCCTGCGGCCTCTAACTCGTCCTCCAGCGCCTCCAGCGCGGCCAGGGCACGCCGTAAGCCAGCCGCGTCACGGATAATACCGATATCGTCCCAGGTAATGCGCTGCATGCGTTCACGGATCAACAATAGGTCGCCTACCGGTTGATCGAAGGGCTGCAACGCGGCCGCAACCGCATCCTGGATCACGCTTTCATCGCCATCGACGAGAATGCCTTCGCCTGGCACCCACTGCGCCATGACATCGCCGGCGATGCCGCCAAATACAGTGGAATTGGCGACGCCGTTGCCGCCCAGCCGGTTGGCGCCGTGGATGCCGCCGGTATCCTCACCAGCGGCGAATAGGCCGGGCATGGCGGTTGATGTATCCGTATTGAAGACCACCCCGCCCATCATGTAATGGGCGGTCGGCGTCACCTCGACCAAGCCGCCGACCAGATCGAAACCGACATCGCGGCAGCGGTCGACCATGCCCTTGAATTCCCGGTGCACCATGGCGCCATCAAGATGACGCATGGTAATATAGAGGCCGCCATTGGGTCCGGTGCGTCCGGCCTGCATTTCCTCGAACATGCCGCGGCTGACAATATCGCGGGTAGCCCGTTCGCCTGCTGGATCGTAGCTATCGAGGAAGCGCTCGCTATTCGCATTTAGCAGATGCCCGCCGGCACCGCGCAGGCCCTCCTCGATAATGGTGCCGGTGATCCGTGTATGGGCGCCCGCAACCAGGCCTGTGGGGTGAAATTGCACCATCTCCATATCGCGCAGGCTTAACCCCGCCGCCAATGCCATAGCCATGCCGTCACAGCTCTTATCCCCCGAAGGGGTGTGATAGAGATACATTGATGGCCCGCCACCTGTGGCCAATAGGACTGCCTTCGCGCGCACGAAAATAAAGCTGCCCCGGCGCATATTGATCATCAAAACGCCGGCGATGCGGCTGCCATCGATGCTGGGCACTAGGGCGATGGCGCGGTGTTCCTCCAGGCGATCGATGCCCCGGGCCCAAACTTGTTCGGCCAGGCGTGAGATGATCTCGATGCCGGTCAGGCTGCCCTTGTGTACGGTGCGGTCAAAAGATTGCCCGGCGAAGGCTTTCTGATGCAGGGAGCCGTCCGGGTTACGGTCAAAGAAACAGCCAAGATCGTTTTCCAGCTCCAGCACCCGCTCGACTGCCTTATTGACAAGCAGCCAGGAAAGTTCCTGATGGTTTAGCCATTTACCACCCTCGATCGTGTCCATGAAATGGCGGGCGATGGAATCTTTCGGATTCAGCGCCACGTTGTAGCCGCCCTGGACCATGCGGGTACAGCCGCTCTTGCCTAGCAGGCCTTTCACGGCAATGGTGATCTTTAGATCTGGCGCACCCTTGTGTGCATGCAGCGCCGCGAACAGCCCTGCCCCGCCAGAGCCTAAAATAAGGATATCCGTATCAATCCGAGCTATGTCTTCCATGATGCGTTTACCAGGCCAATACGAAAAACAGGAGCCCGGCGGCCAGGGCCAAACCGAACGACAGCGCAATACGCGTTTTTTGCGCCTCGCTCCAAGGCAGGAATTCCAGCGCCAACAGACGCAGGCCACCCATAAGATGCGCCGCCAGCAGAATGATCAGGCCGGTTTCAGCTAGTTTGACCAACGGGTTTTGGGACCAGTCGAGAAAGCCGTCCAAAGCGGCTTGATCGACCGCCGTGGATAGTACGTAAAGATGCAACGGCAGGAACAGCGCCAGGCCCAGGCCGGACAGGCGGTGCACCGCGAAGGCCCAATAGGCGGCATGATTGCGGGCCGGCATGTAGCTCATAGCAGCCACCTCATGCAATTGCCGCGACGGCGCGGAAACCCAGCAACAGAACAACCGCTACGAAGATCAGGGCCGCGATGTCGGACAAGGCCCGGTGCCGGGGCAAGCTCTCCCGCGCCACGGCGCGCAATCCAATCG
This sequence comes from Rhodospirillaceae bacterium, assembly GCA_002731375.1. GTDB lineage: Bacteria > Pseudomonadota > Alphaproteobacteria. The sequence continues at coordinate 48,544 of PCBT01000040.1, forward strand.
CGCCGTGCAGCGCGGCGGCTGCCATGAACAGGCCATACAGCAGCGGCCAGGCGCTGCTTGCCTGGGTGCGGGCGAGAATTTCCTGGGCCGAGAGGCCATTCTGCACGGCAATTATGATGACCACCAGATGCACCACCACTAGCGGCACCATGACCAGGGCGCTCAAACGCTGCAGAATATAGAGCCAAGCTTCAAGGCGCCCTCGGCGCGGTGTTGCCGTTGCGGTGCTCATAGCTCACCCTTCAATATCGCCTTGGTTACTTCACGTTTTAGACCGGCGATCGAGGCGGTCGGATTGAGTGAATTGGGGCAATGGCTGGCGCAACTACCCATGCTGTGGCAGCCGTGACAGCCCCCCGCGACGGCGACGGCGGCCAGATGGCCCATCCGGTCGTTGTCACGCTCGTCGTTGACCAGGGTCCAGGCGCGGTTCAGGGCGGCGGGGCCTAGATATTCCGATTGCCAGGCGACCACGTCGCAAGCAGCATAGCAGACGGCGCAACCGATACATTCTATAGCGGCGGAAGCATGTTTACGGGCGGGACTGCCGCCATCGACGCGCGCCACTGTTTGCGCCCCTGGTTGCGACGGTTCGAAATAACCATGGCCATCATGCCATTTGTCAAAGAACGGCGCCATATCGACGACTAGGTCCTTGATGACGGGCAGATTGCGTAGCGGCCTGATTTCGAGCTCTCCATTGGAAACAACACGCGAGACATGGGTGCGGCAGGTCCAGCGTGGCTGCCCGTTCACGGTCATCGCACAGGTGCCACACATGCCAACCCGGCAGGAAAAGCGGTATGACAAACCTGGGTCGAGCTTGTGCTGAACCCAGGTCACAACATCCAGAACCGTCTGGCTTTCATAGTGTGGAACCGCGAAGGTTTGCAGTGTGCCATGATCACCACCACGCCAAATCGACACCTTGATCTCGCCAATCGGCTTGGCATCCCCATCGTCATCCTTGCTTTCCACGAAGTTTCTTATCGTCATGGCCCAATCCAGTTTAATCAACATACGGATGACAGTCAGGGCGCGGACGAAAAACCTCTATTCCAGGGCCCGTGAAATCGCGGCCACCAGTATAGCCTTAGTATATGTTTTGTGCAGCACGATGGCATCCGGATCCAATGGCCCGGCATCCGAGAGGGTTTCGTCGCTGTCGCTGGTCATAAAAACGATCTTGACCGTCGTGTGACGCAGCGCAATCTGACGGGCCAGTTCCAATCCACTTAAACTTCCGGGCATCCACATCATCCCCCATCAAAAATATGCCGCCATCCTTGGTCGAAATATCCCCCGACAACACACCCGCGGCGGCCTGTGCGGCCAAATCATCAACGGCATGGCTACTCGACAGATGTGGCAGGTACAGACGCTTGCTCGTACCAAGCTCCAAGGTGCCGTCAATTTAGAAAAAGCCGCCTGCCTGCTGCGCGAAGCCATATACCATGGAGAGGCCTAAACCGGTGCCCTTGCCAACAGCCGTGGTCGTGACGAACGGCTCGCAAGCGCGGTCGGCTTCTTCTTCCGTCATGCCAATGCCGTTATCCGCCATGCTCAACATCACGTAGTCACCAAGAAAAACGTCCTCGAAACGATCCGCTGTCTGCCCATCAACTTCAATATTGCTGACGGAGTTCGTGATGATGCCGCCGTCCGGCATGGTATCGCGGGCGACATAGTCGCCGATAACTTGCGCGAAATTATTGTATCCCTGTGAAGCAGGTTATTTTCATTCCGCTGCCCTGACAGCATCATCGGCCCAATCCAGAGGGTGCCCAAGGCGCTTTTCTAGGCGCCCGGCATTCGCAGCATCCAGCCTGACCACCAGCCAGACTGTTTCCTCGTCGTCCCGCCGCTCCATGATTTCGCCAACCTGGTACAGCCAGGCCAGGGTCGCGCCATCACGATGCGGCAATGAAATCCGCACCGGACGGTCATGGCGGCCAACTTGATGGCCGATCAGTTCCAACAACTGTGGGCACCCTTCCCCGCTCAGGGCCGAGACGGCAACCGCCAAGGGCGTGCGCTGCACCAGATTACCAATCCGTTGACGGTCATCAGTGCAAGCCTGGTCCATCTTGTTATACACCTCTATCATGGCCTCGCGGCGCTCGTCCTCGACGCCCAGGTAGGCGAGCACCGAGAGGACATCTTGCTTTTGTGCCTCACTATCTGGGTGAACGATATCGCGGACATGCACGATCACATCAGCGCCCAGCACCTCTTCCAAGGTGGCCCGAAACGCCGCTACCAGCTGGGTTGGCAGCTCGGAAACAAAACCAACTGTATCTGAAAGAATGATACGCCCGCCCCGCCCCGGTATATCCACCGCACGCATGGTCGGATCCAGGGTGGCGAATAACTGGTCTTCCGCCATTACCGCCGCCCCGGTCAAACGATTGAACAGAGTAGACTTGCCAGCATTGGTGTAGCCGACCAGCGCGACCACTGGATAGGGTACTTCACGTCGGTTCTTGCGGTGTAATTCACGGGTACGGACGACCGCCTCCAACTGCCGGCGCAAACTGACCACCCGGTCATCAATCATCCGCCGGTCCGCCTCGATTTGGGTTTCGCCGGGACCGCCGACCGTGCCCAGACCGCCACGCTGACGCTCCAGATGGGTCCAGGAATGCACCAAGCGGCTGCGTTGATAGGTCAACCGGGCCAATTCGACCTGCAGTGTGCCTTCTTTGCTCTGCGCCCGGTCGGCGAATATCTCGAGAATAAGACCGGTGCGGTCGATCACCTTGCAATTCCAGGCACGTTCCAGATTGCGCTGCTGGATCGGTGACAGTGCGGTGTCGAGGACCACCACCTCTATCTTCTCCGCCTTTATCAAGATACCCAGTTCATCGACCTTGCCGGTACCAAACAGTGTTGCCGGACGCGGGCTGTTGACCACAACGACTTCCGCCACGGTGATCTCCAGGCCGATAGCGCTGGCCAGCCCCTCGGCCTCCGCCACTTGAGCTTCTGGTAGACGGTAGTTTTCGTCGGCTACTGTCCTGAGTTGCGGATGAAGGATCAGTGCCCGGCCGGCGCTGGTCTTATTTCCGTATTCACTGTCCGGGCCGTTCACATCTATTCTTCGTCCTCTGAGGCATCATACAATTGCACGGGTTGCGCCGGCATCACGGTGGATATCGCGTGCTTGTACACCAGTTGAATATGCCCATCGCGGCGCAGCATGACACAGAAATTATCGAAGCCTGAAATAAAGCCTTGCAGTTTTACGCCATTGACCAAAAACACGGTTACAGGGGTTTTTAATTTGCGCACATGATTAAGAAACACATCCTGCACGTTCTGTTTATCCTTCGCCATGTTCGGCTCCACTTTGTTCTGCACGGCCGCCTACTGAACGCTGGCGGGTCAGCATTTCATTATTGGAATGGTCGTTTGGTTGAAGCAACTTCCATTTTGCCGGGATAGTTTCCGCACCCTGACAAATTGGTTCCATTGCTCCCTCTCAAAGAGTCCAAGCTCATTTAAAACAAATGTGCTCTAGCGCCCTGACAGCATCCGACGGCTACAATACTCTATACGACAATACTACTTGCTACCTCAAATGGGGTCCAATGATGAATGAACAAGGCACAAGTTTATGCCGAACATATGATCCATCCGTTCAGGACGCCATCTCGGCAATGAATTCCGCATATAGTTCACGCAATCCCAAGGTCTGACTACCCGGACGGCCGTTCCCCAAGGTGGTACCGTCAATTTGAACGACCGGCGTCACGAAAGCGGTTGTCGAGGTCAGAAAGGCTTCGCGGGCCGATTTTGCCTCCGCCAGGCTAAAGGCGCGCTCTTCAACGTTGATGCCCCGTGACTCGGCCAATGCGATCAGGCGGCGGCGGGTGATGCCGTTTAGAATCGCATTTTCGGGAGGTCTCGTCACCAATATACCTTCGTTGTTGATGATCCAGGCGTTGGTCGAACCACCTTCGGTCACGAACCCGGCCTCATCCACTTGCCAGGCCTCGTAGGCGCCTTGGCTGCGCGCCGCCTGTTTGACTAGGACATTCGGCAACAACGCGATGGCCTTAATATCGCAGCGTTGCCAGCGGATATCCGGTTGCGAGATTACGGCGACGCCTTCATCGATAACCTTCGCGGCCACGGGCGGAGTACGCCGTGCGGTTACCACCAGGGCAGGACGAACCGCTGGATTTGGAAATGGGTGATCGCGCCGGGCCACGCCGCGGCTGACCTGAAGGTAGACAATGCCAGTGGAGACGCGGTTGCGCCGCACGGTCTCGCGCAAAACCACGCACAGGGCGGCCACGGACATAGGCATATCGATTTGCAGTTCCGATAGAGAGCGTTTCAGGCGTTCCATATGCCATTCGCTATCAATCAGGCCGCCGCCGCGTACGGCGATGACTTCATAGACGCCATCGGCGAATTGATAGCCCCGGTCCTCAATGTGGACCGAGGCAGCACCATGGGGGAAATAGTGCCCATTGACATAGGCAATTCGGCTCATGCCGCGTTCCTTTTACTTTATCAGCGGCGCCAATACGCCGGATTCATCAAACTCAACAAAGCCAACAACTCGACCCGCCCGGCCAGCATGCCAAAGGTCAAAACCAATTTGGCACCGTCGGGCATATCACCATAGCTGGGTGCGTCCGGCGCCATGCTTTGCAGAAAAGGTCCGGCGTTGCTCACTGACAGTACGGCGGAGATAACGGCGGCCTCCGGCGACAAACCCAAAAAGGCCAGGGACAATGCAATGGCTGCAAGTACAAGTATCAGCAGGAAAAAGAAACTCCAGACACTCCAGACCACGGGATTTTCCACTCGCACTTTGCCCAGACGCAACAATCGGATGCCGTGCGGATGCGAGAGGCGCAGCAGTTCTCGCTGCGCCTGCTTGAACAATACCGCGATCCGCATCAACCGCATGCCGCCGCTGGTGGAACCCGTGGCGCCACCAACCAGAACCAGACCGATGATCAGGATCGGTGCCAGGACCATTGTCGCGCCGCCTCCCGGCGGCAAGGCGATATTGCTGAAACCCGTTGTGGTAAGGGCCGAGATGGCGGTAAATATCCCTGTACGAAATGAGCCTACAAACCCCCGCTCTGCCTCTCCCAGCAAGATCAGCACGATCACTGCAAATACCAAAACCGTGACGGTGAGAGCCAGATAAAGGATCTCGGCATTTTCACGTAACGCCCGAAAGCGACCATTGAATACGGCCCAATGCAAGGTAAAATTTATTGCCCCTAGTAACATGATCCCCATCAGGGCCAATTCAATCGCAGGACTGTCAAAGCTGGCGATGCCGCCGTCCCTGGTGCTGAAGCCTCCCGTCGAAAGGGCGGCAAAGGCATGACAAAGGCCATCGAAGGCAGACATGCCGGTGGCCCACAACGCGATAGCGCCGAACAAGGTCAAAAGCACATATATCCAGAATAGATCCTGAGTCGTCTGCAACATCCGTGTCGGCAGGTTGGCCCCTTCACCCCGCGGCAGGGCGCTTTGGTAAGCCTCCATGCCTCCAATACCAAGATGAGAGATCAGGCTAACGGCGAGGATGATGCTTAATAAGCCGCCCGCCCACTGCAACAGGGCGCGCCACAACAAAATTGCGGGCGGCATGGTATCTAAATCTTCGAAGACCGGAGCACCAGTGGTGGTCAGTCCGGAAATCGCTTCGAAAAATGCATCGATCGGCCGTCCCGGCAGGCCCGAAAAATGTAACGGGATGGCGCCGAACAGGGCCAGGACCAGCCAGATCAGGACCAGAAACATAAAGCCCTCGCGCTTGCCGAAGTCTTCGACCCCATGCCAGGTGGCCAGGGCAAAACCGCCGCCGCAAAACCCGCTTAACACCGCCGAGGCCATGAACGTCCAGGCCAGCGCCGTGTCGCCATCCAGCAATGCTGTCAATGCAGGCAGGATCATCAGTGCTGCCAACGACATAACGGCCCAGCCTAGGCAATGAACGACGCTGGTGTAGGACATGCTGTAGCCCCTGTTTGCCCGCTGCTATCCACGTGCCCGTATTCAGAAAAAATCAAGGCGGACAGAAAACATCTTCTCAACCTTCTTGACAACATCAGCCAAGGCGAAGATCACCACCCGGTCCTTGACCTGAACCACGGTATCGCCACGGGGGATGATCACGCTATCGCCGCGCAACACGCCGCCAATAATTACACCGGTCGGCAATTTCACATCACGCAAGGGCACGCCGACCAGGGGGGACGTTTCCAACGCCTCGGCCTCGATCACTTCCGCTACGCCATCACGCAGGCTATGCACGGCCCGGATCCGTCCCCGGCGCACATACTGCAATATGGTCGAGACGGTCGAGGCACGGGGATTGACCACCGCATCAATACCCAGCGAGGTCAGCAGCGGGCCATAACCGGCGTTATTAATTAAGGTTACCGCGCGTTGGCAGCCATAGCGTTTTGCCAGCAACGAGGCCAGGATATTGACCTCATCATCATCGGCGACCGCGACCACGGTTTCCGTGTTGGCGGCGTTGGCTTCAATCAAGATATCGCTATCCAGGGCATCGCCATTAATGACCACTGCGCGTTCCAGGTGCTCGGCCACGTATTCCGCCCGCTCCCGGTTCAATTCCACCACCTTAACCCGAACGGCGGGGTTTTCCCGTTCCAGATTTTCAGCCAGGAACAGCCCAATATTGCCGCCACCGACGATGATGATGCGCCGGGCCTCCTTCTCCTCATGTCCGAACAGGCTCAAGGCTCGGCCGACATGCCCCCTATCTGAGATGAAGAAAATTTCGTCACCCACCAGCATTTGATCATCACCGGTGGGCACCAGCAACTGGCCGTCACGGTCGATGCCGACGACAACAATGTTCAGATCCGGGAACAATTCGGTCAATTGCCGCAACGGGGTATCGACGATGGGACACTCATTGCCAAGACGCACCCCGATCAGGCGTAACTTGTCATCGCCAAAGGGGATCATATCGAAGGCACCGGGTACTTCCAGGCGACGCTTGGCCGAGCGCGCGACCTCCATCTCAGGTGAGATGATCACATCAATAGGCATATTGTCGCGGCTGAATAGATCCTGCCACATGGGGCGCAAATAGCTTTGTGCCCGCACCCGGGCGATCTTGGTCGGAACATTGAACAATGAATGGGCAACCTGGCAGGCGACCATGTTAACTTCGTCGGCAAAGGTTACGGCGATGATCATGTCCGCGTCCTCAGCACCAGCCCCTTCCAATACGTCGGGCTGGGACGCGAACCCGACCACGCCGTGGACATCCAGATTGTCGTTGATGCGTTTGACCAATTCAGGCGACTGATCGATCACGGTCACGTCATTATGTTCACCCGATAATTGCCGGGCGATGTTGTAGCCGACCTGGCCGGCGCCGCATACGATCACCTTCATGATCTCTTATTCCCAAGTATTGCTGAACCGTTCTTCATACCCGCGTGGGCACGCCCAAGGACTTCAATTTTCGGTGCAGGGCGGAACGTTCCATACCGACAAATTCAGCGGTGCGCGAGATATTACCACCAAAGCGACCGATTTGGGCTATCAGGTATTCCCGCTCGAATNTCTCCCGGGCATCACGAAGAGGCAGCGACATCACTTCCGTTTCACCATTGTTACGCTTTGCCGTGGGGGTGGACGCGCTGATTTCAATGGGCAGCATATCGATTGAAATCGTGATGTCGCCGCCCTGCGCCATGATCACCAGGTTTTCAACTATATTGCGCACTTGACGTACATTGCCAGGCCAGTCGTGGCGTTGCAGAGCAGACATGGCATCTGCGGAAACATGCCGCGGCAAGAGTCCCAGCGTTTCGGCCGAACGGCTCATGAAATACTCCACCAAGAGCGGAATGTCCGAAGGCCGGTCGCACAGCGGCGGCACGGTCAAGGGCACAACGTTGAGACGGTGATACAGATCTTCACGAAAACGGCCCTGCGCGATCTCCTCCCGTAGGTCGCGGGTCGTGGAGCAGATGACGCGGACATCGACCTCTACATTGTCACTGCCACCAACGCGCTNAAAACTTTGATCTACAAGCACACGTAATATTTTGGCCTGGCTTTCCAGTGGCATGTCGGCGATTTCATCCAGGAACAGAGTGCCGCCGTGAGCGGATTCGAAGACCCCAACCCGGTCAGGTGGCGTCGCGCCTTTGCCCTCGCCCACCTGGCCGTCAGGTCCCTCGACCCCGAACAATTCCGTTTCCAGTCTTTCGGGCGCCATAGTGGCCGCGTTCAGAACCACGAAGGCGCCCTGCTCCCGGTTCGATTTCGCATGCAGCGCACGGGCAACGACTTCCTTGCCCACCCCCGCCGGACCGCCAATCATCACCCGGCTGCCCGTAGGCGCGGCCTTGTCAATGGCCACCCGCATNGCGGCAATCNCNGGGCTGTCGCCGATGATTTCGGTTTCCGGTCCGGCGCGNCGGCGCAGATCCTTGTTCTCACGTGTCAATCTAGNGGCCTCGATAGCGCGCTGCACAATCAGCAAAAGGCGGTCAGTTTCAAACGGTTTTTCAATGAAGTCATAGGCCCCAAGCTTGATCGCCTCCACCGCCGTTTCAATATTACCGTGGCCGGAAATCATGACCACGGGCACATCGCCATGCTGGGCGCGGATTTGTTGCAAAATTTCAATACCATCAAGCTTGCTGCCGTGCAGCCANATATCAAGAATAACCAAGGATGGCCGGCGTGCCGCAACAGCTGCCAGCGCCTGGGTGTCGGTACCTGCCAGCCGCGTCTCGTGACCTTCATCGGTCAATATGCCGGCGATCTGATCGCGGATATCNGCTTCGTCGTCAACAATTAGAATGTCACGCGCCATTACTTAACTCCACGTCCTCGTCCTTCTTTGCATCGTCACTCCCCCCATTGCTGCTCTCGCCAGCATTCAATGCCGGGAAGTGTAGATGAATTTGCGCACCGCCCCCGTCCGCGTCGTCTAGGCGCATGCGGCCACCGTGTTCTTCCATGATTTTTTTCACGATAGCTAAGCCCAGGCCCGTACCTTTTTCCCGGTTGGTAACATATGGTTCCGTCAGGCGTTCACGGTTTTCCGTAGGAAAGCCAATACCGTTGTCGCGGATATACAAATCAGTGCCCTGTTCATCAACGGAAATCGCCACCTCGATAAATCCGGGAATCCGCCCACTGTCCGCCGGCTCTGGATGGCTGGCAATAGCTTCCCGGGCGTTTTGCAAAAGATTGGTCAGCAAGCGGTTTAGATGCTGGGCATCACAACGGATGAGCGCCGCGGCATCGTGTAACTGCATGCGGTAATCAATATCCCTGTGGGCAAATTCCTCGGCGAAGACTGAATCGCGGACAATGTCGCAGAGATCCTCGATCTTCATTTCAGCCGCCGGCATCCGTGCGAAGGCCGAGAATTCATCGACCATGCGGCCAATATCACTAACCTGACGAATGATCGTATCGGTGCATTGGAGAAAAATATCGGGCTCCGCCTCGATCTGTTGCAAATACTTGCGTTTCAATCTTTCAGCTGACAATTGGATTGGTGTCAACGGATTCTTGATTTCATGGGCGATACGCCGGGCAACATCGGCCCAGGCGGCGGTGCGCTGGGCCATAACCAGTTCCGTGACATCATCAAAGGTAACGATGGCGCCAAAGCCTTGGTCGCGGCTTTGCCCGTCAGGCAGATTGCTGCGGATCCGCGCCATGAAACTGCGCCGGTGCCCCTCGCGGATCAGGGATACCTCACTCTCCACGATCCGCCCTGGTCCAGCGCGGGCCTGTTGTAGCAATAGCGCCATCTCGGGCACCGCTTCGGTAAACTGGCGGCCCGTCAGAGTTTCCACGTCCGTTTCAAGCAGGGCTGCGGCGGAGGAATTCGGTAAGGTGATGACGCCATCTCCATCCAGGCCGACAACACCGGCCGAGACCCCGCTTAATACCGCCTCCGTAAAACGGCGCCGGCGGTCCAGGCGCTGGTTGCCGGCTACCAATTCCTCGCGCTGTTCGGCCAATTGTCCCGCCATGCGGTTAAAGGCCCGGCTGAGAGAGCCGATTTCGTCATCACTGTCACCTTCCTCGACCCTTGCCGATAGGTCGCCGTCGCGGATCCTCTCGGCCGCCACCATCAGGCCGCGTACCGGTCCGACCAGGCGGTTGGCAAAGGTCAAACCCAGCCAGATCGCCGCCATCAATAACATCAGCGCAACAACAATAAAGATCAGCGCCGAGGTCAATTGCATATCTGTGCGTGCGCCTTCCAATGCCTCGTATTCCCTGACCACCGCGCGGGCAGATTCCACATGGTTCAAGACCACCGGATCGACAAAACGGGCGACAAACAGATAAGCATCAAGAAAACTATCAAGCCGGACCACGGCGCGGACTTGATCGTCGCGGTCGCTTTCAAAAATCACTGGATCACTGCGCGAGGCGGCGGCGATGCGGTTCAGGGGCAATTCATCCAGGGCGGCGCTGACGCTCAAGAATGTCCGGCCCAGAATTTTCCCATTGCTGTTGAACACTGTGGCCTCATTCAACGCGCGGCGCGAGGCCTGCAGGGCGAGGAAACGCGAGAATTGCTGATTCTTACCTAACAGGCGCGGCGCCACACGGTCGATATCGTTCGCCATAGCCAGAATATCGGCCCGAATTGTATGGCGATGTTCAGCGACATAGGCTTCGGCCACGGCCAGGGACTCACCCACCGCCGTGCGCACCCGGTCGGAGAACCAGGACTGCATGCCAAGATGAAAAAACACCGCAGAGAAAAGCGCGACGATAATCGCCGGTGTCACCGCCACCAGGGAGAACATGGCAACGAAACGAGTATGCAGGCGGGAGCTTGCGGAACCGGCCCGCCGCGCCACCCACAGGCGCACCATGTGGCGCGCGATTAGGGCGCCAAAGGAAAGAACGAGAACCAGATCAATGACCAATAAGATCAATATGACGCGGGGATTAGGCATCTGCGGCGCCGAGCCGGTCCAGGCCGTATAGGTTGCAATCGAGGAAGCCAACGCCGCCAGGGCCAGAACCACCGCCAATTTGCCGCTTAGCCCCACCTCCCGCGCCCATGGCACGAAGCTATTGGCGAAGGCGGTTTCCAGGCGGTTGCGTTCCGTTGCTTCGGCCATTTGGGGTACCGGTTCCGTCAGACAGAAAATTTGTTGTAATTATGCATCAGTTCGCGCCACGTACCACCTGAATATCCAGTTCTTTGATTTTTTTTCGCAGGGTATTGCGGTTCAGTCCCAGCAGATCCGCCGCCCGGATTTGATTGCCGCGGGTCGCCGCAAGACACAGTTGGATCAGAGGCCGCTCAACCTCGCGCACTACGCGCTCGTGCAGGCCGGCGGGTGGTAGACTGTCGCCATGGGCGAGAAAATAGCGGGCAAGGTGTTGCTCCACCGAGGCGCCAATACTATCGCCTCCCACAGGGCGCCGCGCCCTATCTGCTCCGTCATCGCCATCGGCGGCGGCGGCGGATCGTGCTCGGGTTGGATAGATGAAGTCCAATTCAGAGTCCACGACCGCTTCTTCAATCACCTCCTCGGGATAGAGCGCGACCAGGCGCTGGATTAGGTTTTCCAGCTCCCGGACGTTGCCGGACCAAGCATGCTGGCGCAAACGCACCAACGCGTCACGGCTGATCTGCTTTGCCGGCAGGCCCTGGGCCTCGGCCAGTCTTAGGAAATGGCGGGCCAGATCGGGCACGTCCTCGGTCCTTTCGCGCAAGGGCGGTAGACGCATGGGCACGACATTGAGGCGATAGTACAAATCCTCGCGGAACAGCCCTTGGCGGATCAATTGCCTGAGATCTTGGTTGGTCGCGGCGATGATGCGCACATTGGCCTTGATCGATATGCGCCCGCCGACCGTGCTGTATTCACCCTGTTGCAGGACGCGCAGCAACCGGGTTTGCGCCTCGGCCGGCATATCGCCAATTTCATCCAGAAAAAGCGTACCGCCCTCGGCCAATTCAAAATGGCCCGGTTTACGCGTGGTTGCACCCGTGAAGGCACCTTTTTCATGGCCGAATAATTCACTCTCGATCAAATCCCGGGGGATCGCCGCCATGTTGATGGCGACAAATGGTCCGTTGCGGCGTTTACCGTAGTCATGCAGGGCACGGGCAACCAGCTCCTTGCCGGTCCCTGACTCGCCGGAAATCATCACGGTCAAATCCGTCTGCATGAGACGGGCTAGGATTCGATAGACCTCCTGCATCGCGGGGGAGCGGCCGATTAACGGCAGAGCTTCCTCGCCCTCCTCCTGCCCACCGGTACTGGCGGTGACGTGCTGGCTATTGGTCAAGGCGCGCTGAACTACATTGATTAGCTCCTTGAGGTCGAATGGTTTGGGTAAATATTCGTGGGCGCCGCGTTCGGCGGCCTTGATCGCGGTCAGGATGGTGGATTGTGCGCTCATCACGATAACCGGCATCTCTGGCCGCAGTTTCTTAATCCGCGGCAACAGCTCCAAACCATTCTCGTCGGGCATAACCACGTCCGTGATGACCAGATCACCCTGACCATCGCCAATCCAGCGCCATAAGGTGGCCGCATTACCGGTGGAGCGCACTTCGTAACCAGCCCGGCCCAGTGCCTGGTCCAAAACCAAGCGGATGGCATTGTCGTCATCGGCAATCAGGATCGTCCCGCGGCTCATTGTTCAAATACCATTTTCTAGCTCTCATCCATCGGTAACATGACGCGAAATTGCGTTCCCTTGGCGACATCGGCGCATTCCACGACGCCGCCGTGATCACCGACCAATTTGGCTACGAGGGCCAGTCCCAAACCTGACCCCTGGGCTTTGTTGGTGACGAAGGCATCGAAGAGATAGGGTATGATATCGTCCGCCACGCCGGGGCCGTTGTCGTGAACTGCGATCTCGATCGGCAGCTTCATGCGGCTTCCACTGCCCGGAACCGAAAGGCGCAGGCCATGGCGATAGGCGGTGCTCAACGTAATTTCGCCGCCCACGGCAGGTGTGGCCTCGGCGGCATTCTTGATCAGGTTTAGGAAAACTTGGACCAACTGATCAAAGTTACCCAGCACGAGCGGAATGGAGGGATCATAATTTTCTTGAAATCGGATGCGCTTGGCAAAACCACTATGCGCCACCTGGCGGACCCGTTCCAGAACCCGGTGAATATTGACCGGTTGCCGTTTGATCGGCTTGTCCGAAAACATTTCCATGCGCTCGACAATATCGACGATACGATCGGTCTCATCGCAGATCAAGCAGGTCAGAACTCTGTCGTCGGGATTAGCGTCCTGTTCCAGTAACTGAGCCGCACCGCGAATGCCGCTCAAGGGATTTTTCACCTCGTGGGCCAGCATGGCCGCCATGCCGGTGACCGAGCGTGCGGCGCCGCGATGGGTCAACTGGCGGTCCATTTTTGAGGCGATGCTGTTTTCCCGCAAAGTCAGGACGATACGATCAGGCGCCTCAATCATGGGCGAGGCCGTGACGTCGACCAGACGTGGGCCCAGGCGGGGCATGCCCAAATCCAGGCCGTATTCAGAGATCACGGTGGTTTTCTGCCGGGCTTCGTTTACCAATGCCTGCACTGGGCTGCCAAAAGGTAATAGCGTGCTTAAGCGGTCACGGCAAAGTTGGGAGGCGCCGCAGGCAAAGAAATGTTCAGCACTGGGATTGACGTAACGAATCGCATCGTCTTCATCCAGCACCAATACGGGATGGGGAAAGGAGCCCAGGATCATATCCGATGAAATACCCGCCGAAACCACCATCATGACGCCGCCCGCGCGATTGCCTGGTCGTATAGTTGATGGAGCTGTTGGATCACCGCCGAACCATCGCCCTGGCGCAGGACCGTCCGGCGTTCCTCTCTGGCGGCGCCGAGACGTTCCAGATACCGGTTGATATGCTTGCGTGCGATACGTAGGCCGCGTCTGGCGCCGTAATAATCCAGGATTCCCCAGTAATGTGTAATCACCGTATCGCGCTGGTCGGAGAGGTTTGGATCAGGCATAGCATCGCCCGTGGTCAGGTAGTGGCGAACTTGGGCCGGAAACCAGGGCCGGCCAAAAGCACCGCGGCCGATCATCACACCATCGGCGTTGGAGCGGCGCAGAATATCCCGCGCATCTTCGAGGCGGACCACATCGCCGTTGGCAATGACCGGAATATCGACCGCCCGTTTAACCGAACCGATGAAATCCCAATCCGCCTGGCCATCATAAAACTGACAACGGGTGCGCCCATGCACGGTAATCATGGCAATGCCGGCGTCTTGTGCCCGGCGCGCCAGGGATGGTGCATTGCGCTGTTCATAGTCCCAGCCCGTGCGCATTTTCACGGTCACCGGAATATCCACGGCTCCAACCATGGCCTCGATCAGGCGCAGGGCAGAGGCTTCATCCTGCATCAAAGCGGAACCGGCGCTGCCCCCCACCACCTTCTTGACGGGACAGCCCATGTTGATATCGATCACATCGGCGCCCTGATCCTGTTTCAACCGTGCCGCCTGGGCCATTGCATCGGGTAGGCAGCCGGACAGTTGCACCACGCGCAGGCCTTCATCCGTTGCCCAGGAAGCCCGCTCCCTGGAAATCCGGCCGCCACTGACAACGCCATTGGAGGCGATCATTTCGCTGACGGCGAAATCAACGCCAAAGCCACGCACAAGCCGGCGAAACGGCAGATCCGTGATCCCAGACATAGGCGCCAGGATCACAGGCTGATCCAGCTTACTTGGCCCCAACTGAATGCTCATGAAATAGGCGCCTAAACGATCGTAAGTAATTTGCTCAAATTTCAGGCAATTTATGGCAAATCAAACTCAAATGCCACGAAATTCTTCATACTAGCGACCGCATACTCAGGAGTTGGGCACTAGACCGCGCGGATGCGGTAATTGAGACTGAATTCGTCCGGTTCCATTGGTTCCACGCTCAGCGTAAGGTTCCTCTTACGTTTATCCTCATGCTCCATTGCCAGCTGGAATTTCTTCGCTTCCCGGTACTCATGAGCGATTTGCTCGTTAATGCGGCTCAACATCCGCGCCACTTCCGGGTCGACATTTCCAGCTTGTGTTTAACGCGGCCCGGCATGAATTTTGGTCTTGACAATCAGACCAGAGACGCCACCGCTTGGTTGCGATATGATTAATGTCAGTCAACCTAAACAAAACTCCCCCAGGGTCCGTGGCAGCGTGACCCGGGAGCGTTGGATAGGTCATGTTGCCGTTAGAAGGTGGAGGCAAAATGTCGTCCGGAGTAAAAAGCGATACGGTGGAAAATCAATTGGACCGCCCGCCAGGCGCGAGCCAAGGTCGGGGAAACTCTGCCCTACGCGGAAGGCAGGCCACCGCGGAGGATTTGGCCAAGGTGCGCCAGATTATCGGTCCCGCGGACCCGGAACGGTCTTTGCTGTTGGAATATCTGCACCAGATCCAGGACGTGGTAGGTAGTCTTCGTCATTGTCATCTGGCTGCTCTGGCCGAATGCATACGGCTTTCCCAGGCTGAAGTATACGAGGTTGCCACTTTCTATCATCGTTTTCAGGTCGCTGCCGATGATGCCGCGCCAATCGAACCCGCCGTGCATATTTGCTGCGGCCTACCGTGCCAGATGGCTGGAGCTGACAAAATCGCCGCCGAATTGGAAACGAAACTGGAAGGCAAGTTCCGAATTGTGCGCGGTGCCTGCATGGGCCGTTGCGATTGCGCGCCGGTTACCGCCGTCGCGGCCAACTATCTGGGCCATGCCAATGCCGAGGCAGTCCAGGTCGCATTGTCAGCGCCCGATTCATCGGCAATCATGACGCCGGCGATCGATTTTTACCGCTATCAAGCCAATGGCGGTTACGATCTGCTACGTCAATGTTTGGCCGGGCAGCGGCAAAAACAGCAGATTATTTACGATCTGACGCAAAGTGGCCTTCGCGGCCTGGGCGGCGCGGGTTTTCCCACCGGGCGTAAATGGGGTTTGGTCGCGGCGGAACCTGGGCCCCGTTATCTGGTCGTAAACGGTGATGAGAGTGAGCCGGGGACCTTCAAGGACCGCTATTATCTGGAGCGCGACCCGCATCGTTTCATTGAAGGTGTGTTACTAGCCGCCTGGGCCATGGATGCGGTGGAAATCTATTTTTATCTACGTGACGAATATCCGCATTTACGAGCCCTGCTACAGCAGGAATTCGCCAGGGTGACGGCGATGGGTTTGGCGGTGGCGCCTGTCCGGATACGCCGTGGCGCAGGAGCTTATATCTGCGGCGAAGAATCAGCCATGTTAGAAAGCATAGAGGGCAAGCGCGGCATGCCCCGACAGCGCCCCCCCTTCCCCTCCGAAGCTGGCCTGTTTGGCCGTCCCACCCTCATCAACAATGTCGAAACCTTGTATTGGGCCCGTGACGCCATCAACGCGGGCGCGGCGTGGCCGGACATGCGCAGTTTTTCCGTTTCGGGCCGGGTGCGCGAACCGGGTGTAAAGCATGTTTCATCGGGCATTACCGCCCGCGCCCTGATCGAGGATCATTGCGGCGGTATGTTGGAGGGGCACGACTTGGCGGCATTTTTGCCCGGCGGCGCCTCCGGCGGCATCCTACCCGCCAATCTGGCTGATGAAGCGATGGATTTCGGCAGCCTGGAGCCGCACGGTGGCCTGATCGGCTCGGCCGCGTTGATCGTGTTGTCTCAACACGACGATATCGCCGACGTAGTGGGGAATTTGATGCGGTTTTTCGCCTATGAAAGCTGTGGCCACTGTACCCCCTGCCGGGTCGGCACCGAAAAGGCCGTCATGATGCTGAATGCCGGCAAGGCCGGGACCGACGGCACCGCCTTGGCTGATCTGGCGGGTGTCATGGCGGACGCCTCGATCTGTGGTCTGGGCCAGGCGGCGGCCAGTCCCCTGCGTTGCGCGTTGCGCCACTTCCCCGGGGCGATCGCATGAGTGGCGAGATTCAATTCGAACTCGATGGCATTCCGGCAGAGGCGGCGCCCGGTGAAAGCATCTGGCAGGTAGCGGCGCGCCTTGGCACGACCCTGCCGCATCTGTGCCATACGGAGGAAATTGGCTACCGCGCAGACGGCAATTGCCGCGCCTGCATGGTCGAAATCGATGGCGAACGCGTCCTGGCACCATCCTGCCGGCGCCAGCCCGAAGATGGCATGGTGGTCAAGACCGCCTCGGACCGGGCCGTACAATCGCGGGCTATGGTCATGGAATTGCTGCTCAGCGATCAGCCGCCACAAATCGAAACCCACGATCCCGACGCGCTGTTCTGGCACTGGGCTGAGAAACAAGGCGTGGAGAGAATCCGTTTTGCACGCCGTGCCACGGCCCCCAAGAACGATACCAGCCATCCCGCCATTCAGGTCAATCTGGATGCCTGTATTCAGTGCAACCTGTGTGTTCAGGCCTGCCGGGAGGTCCAGGCCAATGATGTCGTCGCCATGGCCGGACGGGGCGCCGGCGCGCACGTCGCCTTTGATTTCGACAATGCCATGGGAGAGAGCAAATGCGTTGGCTGCGGTGAGTGTGTCCGAGTCTGTCCCACGGGCGCATTGCTCCCCACCGATGGCGCGATCGTATCGGACTGCCAGGTAGATTCCATCTGTCCCTATTGCGGTGTTGGCTGTCAGTTAACATTTCATATTCGCGGCGAGCGCATCGTGGGGGTGAATGGCCGCGATGGACCGGCCAATCATGGCCTCCTATGCATCAAGGGCCGTTTCGGTTTCGGCTATGTTCACAGCCCCGAACGGCTGACCACGCCATTAATACGCCGCGAGGGCGTGGCCAAGGATAACGTGGCAATTGATTCCGCCAATCCGCTAACACATTTTCGCGAGGCAAGCTGGGAAGAGGCCCTCGCCCGTGCAGCCCAGGGTCTGACGTCAATCCGTGACAGCCATGGCGGGCGGGCTCTTGCGGGGTTTGGTTCTGCGAAGGGTTCGAATGAAGAAGCTTATCTGTTTCAAAAATTGGTGCGCACCGGCTTTGGCAGCAACAACGTCGATCATTGCACCCGGCTATGCCATGCCTCCTCCGTCGCCGCCCTGATGGAGACCATCGGCTCGGGCGCGGTAACGGCACCTTTCACTGACGCCATGGTGGCCGACGTAATTTTGGTCATCGGCTGTAATCCGCCCGTCAACCATCCCGTGGCGGCGACCTATTTCAAGCAAGCGGTCAGGAACGGTACCAAATTGATCGTCATCGACCCCAATGGCCGGGCCTTAAAGCAATATGCCAACTGGATGCTGAATTTGCGTCCGGCCACTGATGTCGCTCTGTTGAATGCCATGCTGCATGTCATCATCGACGAAGATCTGATCGATCACGATTTCATCGCCGACCGCACTGATAATTTCGCGGCACTGGCGGCACATATCCAAGCATTTCCACCCGATGCCATGAGCGAGATTACAGGTGTGCCGGCAGAAGATATCCATGCGGCGGCGCGGACTTTCGCCACCGCCGAACGAGCGATGATCTTTTGGGGCATGGGTATTTCCCAGCATGTTCACGGCACGGATAATGCCCGCTGCCTGATCTCGCTATGTCTAGCGACCGGGCAAATTGGCCGCCCAGGCACGGGTTTGCACCCTCTTCGGGGGCAGAACAATGTCCAGGGGGCCTCTGATGCTGGCCTTATTCCCATGTTCTATCCCGACTATCGAGCCGTTGATGATCCCGCTGCTCAAGCGAAATTCGAAGCCCTATGGCAGACCAAGCTGGATCCGGAACCCGGCCTGACCGTGGTGGAGGTTACCGACGCCATTCACCGGGGGGATATTCGCGGCCTTTATATAATGGGCGAAAATCCGGCCATGTCCGACCCAAACCTTAATCACGCTCGCACCGCCCTCGGGAAACTGGACCATTTGGTGGTGCAGGATATTTTCCTGACCGAGACTGCCTGTTATGCCGATGTTGTCCTGCCCGCCACCGCCTGGCCCGAAAAAGACGGTACGGTCACAAATTCAAACCGGCAGGTGCAATTGGGCCGCCAGGCCTTGCAACCGCCAGGCGATGCCCGGCAGGATCTTTGGATTATCAAGCAAATAGCAAACGGCATGGGGCTTGATTGGGATCACGGCGGGCCACGTGAGGTTTTTCAGGAAATGCGTGACGCCATGAATTCCATCCACGGCATGAGCTGGCAACGCTTGAGTGACGAAAGCGCTATCACTTATCCCTGTCTGCACGAAGGCGATCCGGGCGAGGCTGTAATTTTCGGTGAACGCTTCCCCACCAATGACGGCCGGGCTAAATTCGTACCATGTGATATCGTCAACCCGAACGAGTTACCCGATGAAACCTACCCAATGGTGTTGTTAACAGGACGGCTGTTGGAGCATTGGCACACCGGCACCATGACCCGGCGCACGCCGGTTTTGGACCGGTTGGAGCCTGAGGCCATGGCCCACCTGGCCCCAACTGATCTTGACAAGTTCGGCTTGCGCGCCGGCGACCGCATATGCGTGCAAAGCCGCCGGGGTGAGATCGAGCTGACCGCTCGGCTCGACATCGCCGTACAGCCGGGAACATTGTTCATTCCATTCTGTTACGCCGAGGCGGCGGCAAATCTGCTGACCAACGCCGCCCTGGACCCCTTCGGCAAGATTGCCGAAGTAAAATACTGCGCGGTGAAGATAACCGCCCGGTAGCCGCCCAGAAAAACGACGAGGGAGAACATCAAGCCAGCAACGCCAACATCGCTTCCTCAATTGAACCTGTCCCGCAAATAGATTGACTAGTTTCGAATTCTCGGTGCGGCAGTTCACCTTGGCTGAGGAGGCCAATGTACCGACCTAATATGCCATCCTATTGTTAATTTCCTGCGCCATGGGTTTGGCCATCATTGCCCTCCGTCTGCCAAAGGGCGAGGCGAATTACCGCCGTCACTGGCTGATCCTGGCCTTGATATTTACCTATTTGTCCATGGATGAAACCTCGGTGACCCATGAAATGACGATCCGTCCTCTGCGCTATTATTTCGACCTCGATAGCGCCTTGTACTATTCCGGGGCCGTCGCGGCGGCGGTATTGCAGGCAGTTTTTCTGTTTAGCTATTTCGGCTTTCTGCGCCATTTTGCAGGCCAGCAGCTGTAATTGTTTCATCCTGGCCGGACTGGTTTTCGTGGGCGGAGCCTTCGTGGTCGAATTCTTAACCGGCTATTAGGGGACCACCGTGAGCGATGGCTTCGCCTCCAGCCTTTTAAACATATCGCAGGAGAGCATGGAAATCGCCGGCTCATCGCTGTTCCTGTCCGCCCTGTTGCGGCATATCGAAGCCGAGGGTGGCGATATCCCGATCTCGCTTAGACCTTAAACAAATTAGGGCTTGAGCTTGTCGCGTAATAGCTGATTGACCATCTGGGGGTTGGCCTTGCCTTTCGTGGCCTGCATGACCTGGCCAACGAACCAACCGATTATCTTTTTCTTGCCGCTTTGAAATTCCGCTACCTTGTCCGGATTGGCGGCGATGATGGTAACGATTTCGTCCTCGATAGCGCCACTATCGGAGACCTGTTTCAAGCCCTTTTCCTCGACGATAGCAGCGGCGTCCTGTCCGCTTTCAAACATGATTTCCAGGACCCCCTTAGCGATTTTGCCCGATATGGTGTTGTCTGCGATTAGGTCGATCAGGGCGCCCAGCTGTTCGGCGCTGACGGGGCTGTCGGTTATCTCGCGTTCCAGCTTTGATAGTTGCGCGAAAAATTCTCCCTGCACCCAGTTGGCGGCCACCTTGACGTCGCGGCCTTCCGCGATTTGCTCATAGAACAATGCCGTGTCCCGTTCACTGACCAGGACGCTGGCGTCATGCGCCGAGAGCCCCAATTCGTCCATATAACGTTGCTTTTTCGCATCGGGTAGTTCCGGTAGGCTGCCTCGGATACGATCGACGAATTCATGACTGAATTCCAGGGGCAGCAAATCCGGATCAGGGAAATAACGGTAATCGTGCGCCTCCTCCTTGGAGCGCATGGGCCGCGTGGTACCGGTCTGGGCATCAAACAGGCGGGTTTCCTGATCAATGCTACCGCCTTCCTCCAATATATCGATCTGACGGGTGGTCTCGTAGTTAATGGCCTGCTGTATGAAGCGAATGGAGTTGACGTTCTTGATCTCCGCCCGGGTCCCCAGATCCGCGCCCGGACGGCGCACCGAGACATTGACATCGGCCCGCATGGAGCCTTCCTCCATATTGCCATCGCAGGTGCCAAGGTAACGCAGAATGGCGCGGATCTTGCGCACGTAGGCGCCTGCTTCCTCGGCCGAGCGCATATCGGGTTTGGAGACGATCTCCATCAGGGCCACGCCCGAGCGGTTTAGATCCACATAGGTCTTGGTAGGGTGACGGTCATGAAGGGATTTACCCGCATCCTGTTCCAGATGCAGCCGCTCGACACCGATATCTCGGCTGCTACCGTCCGCCAGATCGACACTGACCACACCCTCGCCCACGATCGGTTGTAGATATTGCGAAATTTGATAGCCCTGGGGCAGATCGGCATAGAAATAGTTCTTCCGGTCAAACACCGAATAATTGTTGATCTTGGCATTTAGGCCGAGGCCGCTACGCACCGCCTGTTCCACCGCCATCTCGTTGATCACTGGCAACATGCCCGGCAGGCCCGCGTCAACCAGGCTGACTTGGCTGTTCGCCTCGGCCCCAAACGCGGTGGCGGCGCCGGAAAATAGTTTTGAGTTGGAGATTACCTGAGCATGAACTTCGAGCCCGATGACGACTTCCCAAGGGCCGGTGGCGCCTTCGACATAGCTGCTCATGGCGCTGTCCTCCACCATTGCTCTGGCGTGGCGCTGAACGCCGCCGCTTCTTCAAGCACGCCTGCGATGAGAAACATGGTTTCTTCATCGAACGCCGGCGCAAGCACTTGTAGCCCCAAGGGCAGGCCCTCGTCGGACAAGCCCGCCGGAACAGAAATACCTGGCAGTCCAGCCAAATTAGCGGTTACGGTAAAGACATCGTTGAGATACATCGCGATGGGATCGTCTGATTTATCACCCTGGGCAAAAGCGGCCGATGGCGCCGATGGCGTCAGAATGGCATCGACGGACTGGTAGACATCGCGGAAATCTTGGGCGATCAGGCGGCGGACCCTTTGTGCCTTCAGATAATAGGCATCATAGTAACCTGCCGACAAAACGTAGGTGCCTATCAAAACTCGGCGGCGAACCTCGGCACCAAAGCCGGCGGCGCGGGTGTTCTCGTACATCTCGGTCAGGTCGGCACCCTCTTCCCTAAGGCCGAAACGAACACCGTCATAGCGGGCCAGGTTCGACGAAGCCTCCGCGGGCGCCACGATATAATAGGCCGGCAGGGCGTATTTCGTGTGCGGCAGGGAAATATCGACAATCTCGGCGCCTGCGTCCTTTAACCAGCCGATACCCTGTCGCCACAGGGTCTCAATCTCGCCCGGCATGCCGTCGAGCCTGTATTCCCTGGGCACGCCGATTTTCAGGCCGCGCACATCACCGGTCAATGCCGCCTCGAAATCCGGCACATCTCGTTGGGCGGAGGTGGAATCTTTTTCGTCGTAACCAGCCATGGCGCCCAGCATGATGGCGTTGTCGCGGACATCGCGCGTTATCGGCCCAGCCTGGTCTAGGGACGAGGCGAAGGCCACCACGCCCCAGCGTGAACAACGGCCATAGGTCGGTTTGCAACCCACGGTGCCGGTAAAGGCCGCCGGCTGACGGATCGAACCACCGGTATCCGTAGCCGTGGCACCCATGGCGAAATGCCCCGCGACCGCCGCCGCCGAACCGCCTGACGAACCGCCGGGCACCAGGGCACGGTTGTCGCCCTTGCGGCGCCAGGGATTTTGCACCGGTCCGTGAAAAGAGGTTTCGTTAGACGAACCCATGGCGAATTCATCCATGTTGCTCTTGCCCAGCATGACCGCGCCCGCCCGCCACAGATTAGCCGTTACCGTACTTTCATAAGGCGGCGTAAAGTCATCAAGAATATGGCTGCCCGCCGTGGTCAGAACATCCGTTGTGCAGAATAAATCCTTGATGGCCAGTGGTATGCCTTCCATCGCACCCACTTCGTCCGTACCGCGCCGGGTATCGGAGGTCTCAGCCATGGCCAGGGCGATTTCTGGCGTCTCCGTCACCATGGCATTCAACACACCGGCCTCGGCCATGGCCTCGATATGGTCTTGAGTCAGTTCCTTGGATGACAACTCACCCTTGGCCAGTAGGTCGCGGGCTTCGGCAATGCCAAGTTCAGTCAGGTTCGCCATTACTCAATCACCTTCGGCACGGCAAAGAAGCCCTCCCGTCCGTCGGGGGCATTGGCCAACATATCCTTCTGCTTGCCACCATCATTAATGACATCGGCGCGCCAGCGCAACGACTCGTCATGCACCGAGGCCATGGGTGGCACGGCATCTGTATCGACTTCGTTCAGCTGTTCGATCCAGTTCAGGATACCCGACAGCTCGGTCGCCAGGGACTCCAGTTCGTCCTCGTTGACGCCGATGCGAGCAAGATGGGCAATGCGCGCGACCGTGGCTTTATCGACCGACATGTGCGACCTTTCCCGTCCGTTGAAATTCATGGAGTAGCGCCCCAATTGGAGCGCGCGGAACCTAACACTCGTCATGCCCACGATCAACCCCGAGGCGCTGCGCGCCACCGTTTCAATTCCACGGAGATTGCTGGGCCTGGACCTTGGCAGCAAGACCATCGGCCTGGCTCTTTCCGACACCACATGGGCCATCGCCACGCCGCTGGAAACCATCCGNCGGAAAAAATTCAAAANGGATGTGGAACGCCTGTTCGCCGTGATTGATGAATTTGANGTTGGCGGCCTGGTCCTGGGCCTGCCTTTCAACATGGACGGCAGCGAAGGGCCGCGCTGTCAATCCACGCGCGCCTTTGCCCAGAACGTGCTGGCGCTGCGCGATCTGCCGATTGTGTTTCAGGATGAACGTCTTTCCACCGCCGCCGTCCAGCGTATGCTGGTGGATGAAATGGACAGCTCCCGCAAGCGCCGGGCCGAAGTGGTGGACAAGCTGGCTGCGGCCTATATCTTGCAGGGCCTGTTGGACCGCCTGAANCTGCAATAGAGCCAGATACAATGCCCGAAANCCTGAAACTTGCCATCGTCACCGACATTCATCATGGCCCAAACAAGCTGACCAAGGTTGGCGCGGCCGCTTTGCCGCTGTTACGNAATTTTAGAGCATTCGTTGACGATTATCAGCCNCATTTCATTGCCGAACTGGGTGACCGNATATCCGACATTGATNNGCAGACCGACCGTGAGCAGNTGCAAAAAGTGGCTGAGAATTTTACCGGTCTGCCCAGCCCTCACCGTCATCTGATGGGCAACCACGACCGTGTACATCTGAGCACCGCCGACAATGCCGAGATCCTGGGTCATAGCATGGAGCATTACGGCATCGATGTGGCCGGGCGGCACTTGGTATTCTGGCAGATGGATTGCCAAATTCACCGCCCCCAGGGTTTCCTGCCCAACCAGGCTGATCTGGATTGGTTGCGGCAGGATCTGGCCGCCACCAATCTGCCGTCGATCATCTTCACCCATGTGCCGCTGGATGGCGGCTCGTTGCACGGCAATTACTATTTTGACAACAACCACCACTCTGGCGGACTGCCCCATGCGCGGGAAATTCAGGCGCTGATCCGGGACGCAGGCAACGTTGTTTTGTGTATCGCGGGTCATGTGCATTGGAACGACGTCAACCTGATCGACGGCATTCCCTATATCACTGTACAATCCCTGTCCGAGAGTTTCACCACCGAGGGTGAGGCCGCAGGCGCCTGGGCCACCATCGAAGTCGACCATGAAGTCCGCTGGCGCACCCACGGCCAAGATCCAATTTCCCTGACCGTGCCGGTGCGTGGCCTTAATGCCCGCTGGGTTCAGCCCCTTCCGAGTTTCGAAGAAAGGATGCATCAGCAAAGCATGCCCGATGGCCTGGACAATATCGTCGGCCTGGTCCTGGATATGGATGGGGTGCTCTATCGTGGCGACACAGCCATTCCCGGTGCGGCGGAGGCAATTACGAGGCTACAAAAGGCAGGTATCAAATTGGCCGCACTGACCAATAATGCCCGCGCCTCGGCTCAGGATTACAGCNCCAAATTAGCCGGCCTAGGGATCGATCTTGGCGCAGACCGAATTATCACAGCCGGCCAAGCCACGGCACAATATCTGGCCGCGCAAGATCAGGCGCCGAAGGTTTTTGTCGCCGGCAGCCCAGCGCTACGAAAGGAATTAGCGGCGGTTGGCGCCGTTTACTCCGAACACCCGGACTTCGTCGTCGCCGGTATCGATTTGGAGATGCCACTTTCCGTTCTGGCCACGGCTGTGGGTCATTTGCACCGGGGCGCCAAATTGGTTGCCAGCAATCCCGACAATATTCTACCTGTCGGCGAAGGCGTGGAGCCGGAAGCCGGCGCCGTCGTGGCATTTCTAGAAGCTGCCAGCGGCCAGACAGCCTATATCGTCGGCAAACCAAACGCGGCCATTTTCGCCTTGGCTCTGGCGCGGCTGGAGCTGCCGGCAGACCGAGTAGCCATGGTTGGCGATACGGCGGACACAGATATCGCCGGTGCAACGTTGACGGGCCTGCGCTCGATCCAAGTAGCCAGCGGCAACGCCGCCGATGCCGCCAGCCCGCATCAACCGACCGCACATCTGGCGGATCTGGCCGCGTTGGCAGATCTATTGTTGAGCTGAAGTCCGGCAACGGCCATGACCACGACACTGACCGTCATCTTGCCGATCTTCATGCTGCTCGGCCTGGGCTGGCTATTACGCCTGCGGCGTTTTCCCGGCAACGAATTTTGGCGTCTGCTGGACCCGTTGGTGTTTTACATTCTGTTGCCCGCACTATTGGTGCGCAACTTCGCCAACGTCGATGTCAAGCAATTGAACGTGCTACCGACGGCCGGCGCGGCGGTACTGATCGTGATCACCGCCACAGCCGTGCTGTTGCTACTGCGCCGCTATTTGACAATGGGTGGTCCTGCCTTCACCTCGCTTGTGCAAAGCACAGTCCGGTTTAATTCCTACATTGGCTTCGCCATCGCGGCTGGGCTCTACCAAACCGCCGGACTAACCATATTCTCGATCGTCGTGGCTGCTGTAACGCCATTGGCCAACCTGATTTCGGTCAGCGTTATAGGCCGTTATGGCAAGTACCGCGGCAACAGCAGCAGAAAGAAACTGCTGTTGACAGTATTGAGCAATCCGATGATCGTCGCGGTGCTGGTTGGTGTTTTCCTGAGCCTAAGTGGCATTGGCCTGCCCTGGGTTCTTGATCCATTTTTTGAGGTTCTGGGCCGTGCCGCCCTGCCCCTGGGCTTGTTGGCCGCCGGTGCCGGGCTCGAATTTCGGGCCTTGCGCCACAGTGGACAGGCGGTGTTCATGGCTTGCTTTACCCGGCTTGTATTGGTGCCCCTATTGGCCATAGCCGCAATCTGGATTTTTCAACTGGATGGGCTAAGCCGTATGGCAATCATTATCTATGCTATAATGCCCGTGCCACCGGGCAGCTATATCCTGGCCAGGCAGTTGGGCGGTGATGCGACGTTGCTTGCCACTATTATCGTGGCGAGCACCTTATTTTCAATTGCAACTGTACCATTATGGCTGTTTCTGCTGGGCTAATGCGGGGCGGCGGCGAAGGTTCCCGAACCTCTCAAACCAACCTGACATATCGTCCACAGTATGCGGACGTTTGATATGGACAACGTTCTGCCTAAGTTGTCAGGTCATCGGGATGAATCTGCCCTCTTGTAATTGGCTAGACTACGGTATGTTCAATTCATTGGCTGGCCTATTTTCAAATCTTTCAACAATAATTGTGGAGAAATGGATATGACTATTGAACGTTTTATGGTGGCCGGACAGCTGACCCCGGTCAGTCACTATTGTCATTCGGTACGCGCGGGCAATCTCGTCTGGGTCTCGGGCGTGGTTGGCATGCGTTCTGACGGCTCTATCCCGGACGATACCGTTGCACAATTTGATATTGCCATGGACGCAATGGATGCTTGCCTTCGTGCGGCAGGCGGTAAACCAAAGCATGTGGTCAAGGTCCAGGTTTTTATGACGGACATTTCCGAGCGCGCCGCCATCAATACGCGGCGCATTGACTATTTTGGCGAGCATCTCCCTGCCTCAACTTTAGTTGAGGTCTCAGCCTTGGTCGATCCGCGCATGAAGGTTGAAATAGAATGTCAGGCCGTGTTGCCAGAGTGATCGCATTGCTCCGGCCAAAAAAGTATTCAAGTCCCTAAGTGTCCGTCGAGATATCGTGGCCGGACGAACGCCTCATCACGGCAGGTGATCTAGGTTCGAGAATTTTAGATTTATTGCCTTTTAATCCCCTATTTCCCAGATAGATCATCGATTTGGTGATGTTTTTTGGTGGATTCGGCTATAAGAATCAATGCAATACACCGATCAAAATCAACGCGCTCCATGTCACCCGGCGGGTGAAAGCAGACAGTCCCCTTTGCGGGGGAATTTACCTAGATTGAGCCTCTAAATGGGCATCATCTGGATTAGGCGAGGCTGAACATATGTGTGGAATTGCAGGACGAATTCTGAGGGCTCCGGGCAAGGTCGGCCACGATCTCGTCGAGTTGATGGACGCCCAGGAACACCGCGGCGCCGACAGCACGGGCTTCGCGATATACGGTGTGTCACGCGATACGGGCTATGTCCTGCGCGGCATGGGCTTCGACAAAACCAACCTGGCGGCGGATATAGATGACTTCCGGCATCTGCTCACGGCGCATGGCTCGGACCTTATCGAGGAACCGTTGATCGTTACGGACGACGACCCGCACTACTGCGTACGCATGGTGATCAAGGACCCCAAGGATCTTGGCAGTTGGATCAACGAAGCAGATGAGTTATCGGCACGGTTCGAGGTGCAGTCCTGTGGCCGCTCGCTGGAGATTATCAAGGATGTCGGCGGTTCCGAGCAGGTGGCGCAAAAGCATGGCGTCCGGGATTTGATCGGCAGCCATGGCCTGGGCCACGCCCGCCTGGCGACCGAAAGCTCGGTGCTGCCGAATGCCTCCCACCCATTCTGGGCCCGGCCGTTCCCCGATGTCGCCATCGTCCACAACGGTCAGATCACCGACTATTACACCTGGCGCGCCAAGCTGGAGGCTCAGGGTTATCGTTTCCTAACCTACAACGACAGCGAACTGATCGCCATCTGGGTCTCCGATCAGATGAAGAACGGTTTGAGCATGGAAGCGGCGCTGCGGAAATCGATAACCTCCATCGATGGCGTATTCACCTACATGATTGCCCAGCCCGACAGCATTGGCTTCGCCAAGGACCGCTTCGCCATGAAGCCGCTGGTAACAGTGCAGGGCAATGGCGAACTGGCCGCCGCGACGGAAGAACAGGCGGTGCGCCGGATTGTTCCAGAAGAGGTCGATGTGATCAATTACGACGGCCCGGGCCTGATGCAAATTTGGGGCGTCGGTAACCGGAGGGTCGCGGCATGAGTGATGTCGTCATCAAGGTCGGCGATCGCCACATTCGGCGGATCAATGAAGAAATCCAGGTGGCCTGCGCGGCGGGACAGCGGATCGTCGTCCGAAATACCCTGTCGCGGCACAATCTCGGTATCGGGCTACCCGATGGAGCGGAGCTGCATTTCGAGGGCAGTGTCGGCTACTATTGCGGTGGCCTGAACAACGGCGCCACCATCACCATCGAGCGCAACGCCGGTTGGGGCGTTGGGGAAGCCCAGGCATCGGGTCACATCACCGTCGGCGGCTATGCCGGGATGTCGGCGGGCGCCGCCATGCTGGGCGGCACCATTCACGTCAAGGGCGACACCGGTCCGCGCTGCGGCGTCGCCATGAAGGGCGGCAACATCATCGTCGAAGGCAAGATCGGCTACCAATCCGGCTTCATGTCGCACGCGGGCAAGATTATCGCGCTGGGCGGCGCGGGAGCCTCTTGCGCCGATGCCCTGTGGGAAGGCGAAGTCTGGGTCGCCGGTGAAATCGAAAGCCTGGGCGTCGATGTCCAGGTCTTGGAGCCCAGCGCCGAGGATGTCGCCGAGGTCGAGGCCATTCTCGAACCGCTGGGCCTCAATGACAATTCGCGGGACTGGCGCAAGATGATCTCCGGTCAGCGCCTGTGGTATTTTGAAAGTCGGGATGCAAACGCATGGCTCATGATATAGACGAACCTTATGAATATCCCTTTGACATGCCCACCGAGGAAGCGGTCGCCTATAGCGAC
Source organism: Rhodospirillaceae bacterium (assembly GCA_002731375.1). Lineage (GTDB taxonomy): Bacteria > Pseudomonadota > Alphaproteobacteria. The sequence goes on from PCBT01000040.1 coordinate 77,803, forward strand.
GGCAAGATAGGCGGTCGCCCGGCCGGCGTGCCATCGTCGTATGACGTCGGCGGTTCGACCCGATGGACGCCGGCGGCCCTTTCCGAAGTGCACGCGCTATCGCAACTCGGCCGCTATCAGGTGCGCGGCTACAATACCTTCAACAAACGGCTGCCGACTTTTGACGATTTGACCTTCGTTCCGGCCACCATGACCCGGCTGCCGCTGGAAGGCTATCGCGAGAATTGCGACGCCACGACGATGCTTGGCGCCGGCCGTGGCCTGGTTGAGAAGCCGGTCGAGCTGAAGATTCCGATCTACATCGCCTCGATGTCGTTCGGCGCCCTGTCCGCCAACGCCAAGGCCGCGCTCGGCCACGGCGCTTCCAAGGTTGGCACCATGACATGCACCGGCGAAGGCGGCATGCTCGAGGAAGAGCGGGCCGCCTCCCAGACCCTGCTGTATCAGATGTCGCCGGCCCGCTACGGCCTTGATCTCGACCATCTGCGCCGCGCCGATGCCCTGGAGCTGGTCGTCGGACAGGGTGCCAAACCGGGTACCGGCGGGCTGCTGCTGGGCATGAAGGTCTCGGAGCGCATTTCGGGCATGCGCACCCTGCCCGAGGGGGTCGATCAGCGTTCGACTATCCGCCATCCGGATTTTCTTGGCGCCGACGATCTTGCGGTGAAGGTCGAGGAACTGCGCATCGCAACCAATTATCAGGTGCCGATCTTTCTCAAGATGGGTGCGACGCGCCCGCGTTTTGACGTCGCCATCGCGGCCAAGGCCGGGGTCGATGTCGTGGTTGTGGACGGCGCCGAGGGCGGCACCGGCGCCTCGCCTGAGATGTTGCTCGACCACACCGGCATTCCGACCATAAGTGCCATTCCCGCTGCCCGCGAGGCGCTGGACGAATGCGGCATGACCGGCAAGGTCGATCTGGTCGCAGCCGGCGGTCTGCGGACCGGCGTCGATGCGGCCAAATGTCTGGCGCTGGGCGCCGACGCGGTGATGATTGGCAATGGGGCGATGATCTCCCTTGGCTGTAACTCACCGCGCTATCTGGAGGATTATCAGAAGCTCGGCACCTCGCCGGGGGCCTGTCACCATTGCCATACTGGATTGTGTCCGGTTGGCGTGGCAACCCAGGAACCCGAACTCGAAGAACGCATGGACGTGGCGGCCGGCGCAGAACGGATCGCACGTTATCTGACCGCCATGACCATGGAGATAACCGCCCTGGCCAAGGCCTGCGGTAAATCCACCGTGCACAATCTCGAAGTCGAAGATCTGCGCGCCTTGTCGTTCGAAGCTTCCGCCTTCACCGGCGTCAAGATGGCCGGCATCGACAAGGTCTTTTCCTGGTAACTGATGCGTCAATCTTAACCGAAGCTAATCCAATGGAGGGTCTGTGATGAACACGAATGGTGTCGAGCTGCCGGCCGGGACGCACACTGTCGTATTGGGTGTGGGTGATTTGAACGGCATCATGCGGGGCAAGCGAATTCCCACCAGCCATTGGCCGACGGTCTGCGAAAATGGTGTGGCATTGTCCATCGCCATGTTCGCGATCGACATGACCTGCGACGTTTGGGACACGCCTTACGTCAATTTCGACAATGGCTATCCGGACATGCATATCTTCCCCGACGGGCCGGCGTACGCGATACCGTGGGAGGAGGGCGTGGCGTTTTGCTTCGGCCGGGCCGAAGGCATGGACCACAAGGCCGTGCCGATTGATCCCAGGAATGCTTTGATCCGGGTTCTCGAACGGGCCAGCGATATGGGTTACGAGGTCAGGATCGGCGCCGAGCTGGAATTCTATTTGCTCGACCCCGAGACCCTGTTGCCAAGGGATAGCGGTATTCAGGTCTATGGCCTGGCCCGCGCCGCCGAGTTGGAACACGTGCTGGGCCCCATCCGCCGCCATCTGAACGATGTGGGCATTCCCATCGAACAGTCCAACCCGGAATACGCGCCGGGACAGGTCGAGGTGAATATCCGCTACTCCGAGGCGTTGGCCGCCGCCGACCGGGCCGTCGCCTTCCGCAGCCTGGTCAAGGAACTGGCGGTTGCCCAGGACTATGTGGCGACGTTCATGTCAAAACCGTTTTTCGAACAATCAGGCAATGGTTTCCACGTCCATCACTCGCTATGGCAAGACGGCAACAACGTATTTGCCGATGGCGGCAAGTTATCCGCCCTGGGACTGAATTATCTGGCCGGCTTGCAAAGCCGCATGGTCGAGATGTCCCTGGCCTCGGCCACCACGCCGAACGCCTACCGTCGCCGTCAGCCCTTCACCTTCTGTCCCATCAACACGGCCTGGAGCGTCGACAACCGCACTGTCGGTCTGCGCGTGATCGAGGGCAAGGATGCCGCCGTGCGGGTGGAAAAGCGCGATGGCTCCGCCGATTGTAATCCCTACTACTTGCTGGCCTGCGAGATCGCGGCCGGTTTGGACGGTATCGCGCAAGGCCTACGGCCCACGGAACCGACACCGGGCAACGCCTATCTCTCGGAAGACGCCGAGGCGATCCCGACCGATCTGGCGACGGCCCTCGAACTGGCCAGGGGATCCGCCTTCATGGCGGAGGTGATCGGCGAGGACGCCCTGGGCATCTTGACCGGCCAGGGCGAACGCGAGTTGGAGTTCTTCGCCAGCCAGGTCACGCCGGTTGAGCGCGAGCGTTACCTAACCAGTATGTAGGCCCGCCCGCCGGGCTGCCATTTTCGCTTTCGACCCATTTTCGTCTGGTATTCATCCAGGTGCGGACATGAAAGCCCGCGTGGCTTATGTCGCAGAAACTGCCAGATATTTTCCGCCGGATTGAGTTCGGGAGAATAGGGCGGAATGAGTACGGTGGACAGATTGCCGGGCAGCTTCAGATCATAGGCTTTGTGCCTTAATAGGGTCTATCGCCTTTCAGCGTTATACGATGCAAGAGCCGAGTATGGCCATGATAGTCGTTGACTGGATAATGCTGGGAGCAACGATTATCCCAAAACGCCAACGAACCCGGCCTCCAAATGAAGCGGCAAACGAATTCCGGTTTGATCTGATGGCGGTAAAGAAAATCCAAAATGGGCACGCTTTCCTCTTCCGTCATACCTGCGAAGCGAACCGTATGGCCAATATTCACGAACAATGCTCTGCGTCCAGTTTCGGGATGGGTACGCACCACGGGATGCTCGGCCTGCATGGCTTCTTCTGGCAGACCAGTGCCAGAATCTGCAACCCGTCCCGCACGGGTTTTTGAAGCGCTGCCCTTAGCTGCGCTGTTAATTGCCGTCAATCTATCGAGAAAATTACGCAGCGGTTCTGACAGCGTTTCATAGGCTTGGTATTGATTTGCAAACAACGTATCGCCACCCGAAGGGGGCAATTCCTTGGCATAAAGCACGGTACCCATGGGAGGTTCTGGCTGATAGACCGTATCAGAATGCCATATGCCGCCAAAATTTACCGTTTCCTCGGGTAATTTCAAAATCGGCGTAATTTGAGGATAATCGTCCAGACCTTTTACGAAGGGATAAATATCCGGCTCGCCAAAATGCCGGACAAATGCCAATTGTTGCTCCGGCGTGATTTCCTGGTCACGGAAGAATATGACCAAATGATCCAATAACGCTTGGCGAAGTTCCGAGACAATCGCGGCCGATAGTTTTTCGCCGATATCAATGCCACTGATTTCCGCGCCGATCCCGCCCGTTACCGGCCGCACTTCAATTTTCGCCGTGTTTGATATCATCGTCCCGTCGCCACCGCCTCGGTTACTGATCGTTCAAAATGGGCCAGGGCCGGCTCGTTCCGGCCAAAAACCATATCGCTTTGTGCCCTCGCCGCAAGGCCCGACTGAATGCCCTCGCCTACCGGAAAATCCTCATCGGCCACGGTTCGAATAGTTAGATCCATGTTGCGGTCCCAATGACGCCACGCACTTTCTGTCGTTGCCGGTTCGGGGACAAAGAAATCCAGATACATGACGCATTCACCCACCTTGTCGGCTTTTGGAAAGACCCGCCAGGTCTCCACATGGTCTCCTTGCATAACCAGCACGGTATTGGGAAATAGCACATAGACCAGAGCCGTATGTGGGATCAAATTCCACTCCGCTTCCGGTCTAGCGCGTAATGTCTCTATGGTCCGCCGTGGCAGGGTTTCGCGTAAATGCGGGCCGAAAGCTTCGAATAGGCACAGGTTCGGAAAGAATATGGGGCCTACCGTATCCGCGTGCAGAAAAGCAAAATGATAAGGCTCAAGGAAGGTGTCTATGACGATCTTCCAGTTCAGCTTGCGTTGTAATACGCGGGTTTCGTGGTGGTGGTAGCCCGACATTCCATAATTTGCCAACTCCGCCCCCAGCCCGGCTAGATGGGTATCAATATCCAGTTTGGTGTCAGTATTGGGCGTGGGCACCACCCAGATCAAACCATCTCGTTCCTTCGCGGGCAATTCAACCAAACTGCGGACTTCCTTGTCCATACCTTCGAAATTCCCGCCACGGGAAATAGTCACCAACTTTCCCGTCGAATCAAAGTTCCAAGCATGATAGGGGCAAGTGAAGGCGCGGCCCGTGTTCCCACATCCTTCCACTACCCGTGCGCCGCGATGCTGACAGACATTCAGAAAGGCGCGCACCAACCCGTCGCCGTCGCGCACGACGACAATAGGCACACCGGTAAAATCATCGGTCAGAAAATCACCCGGGCCCTGTAGTTGACTGCTCAGTCCCATCACCAGGGGGTAGTGCCGGAACAGGGTCTCTTTTTCCTGCCTTAGGCGTTCCGGCGAATCATAGACAGAGGTAGCCTGATACATGATAGAGGGCGCCAGGGTGGTCGTTCGGGCGTCAAGGTGGGCCAAGACCTCCCTTGTCAGGCGCACCTGTGTCGCATGATCCATTCCCCCATACCTTTCAATACCATCACAAGATCCACCATCAGATAAACTGAAATCCAATCTTATGTCACACGAAAAAACCTGTGGCAGATCGCAGTAAGTTGATACTCGCTCTAGATTGCATCATTGATAATTGCAGCTCGGACCAAATTATTCGATTGCGGATTTTTGTGGCAGTCGTGGTTCGCCCAGCCTGTCGAGTACCAAACTAACGGCTTTCTTTGGTGCGCCGGTGGATGGTTCTTCGGTACCGCGCAACGCGGCTAGTTTTTTTCGCCGCCAATGATAGTGTCGTTACCTACCAAATCAGCAGCATTTATATGGTGGATAACTAGGCCAACGCGCACCCTCCCTTTACGAAACCAGTAGCGGCGGGATATAGAGTTTTCCATAGTCGACCAACACGTTTTTTGGAGGTAGCCATGCTTGGCTTGATGCAGGACCGCCCCTTATTGATTTCATCACTGATCGATTTCGCGGCGCAATACCATGGTGATGTCGACATCGTTTCACGCACTATCGAGGGCCCGATACACCGCCACAGCTATGCGGACGCCAACACGCGTTCCAAGCAGTTGGCACAGGCCCTCGTCGGCTTGGGTATCACGCTTGGTGACCGTGTCGCGACCCTGGCCTGGAACGGCTATCGCCATTTGGAATGCTATTACGGGGTTTCGGGCATCGGCGCCGTGTTGCACACCATCAACCCGCGCCTGTTTCCCGAACAGATCGTCTATATCGCCAATCATGCCGAGGACCGGGTATTGTTCACCGAATTGACCTTCGTGCCCCTGCTGGAAGGCATCGCGGATCAATTACAAAGAGTCGAGGCCATCGTCATCATGACCGATCGGGCCCATATGCCCGAAACCTCTCTGCCCAACGTGCTTTGCTATGAAGAGCTATTGGTGGCCCAGGATGGTGACTTCGCATGGCCCAGCTTCAACGAGAAAACCGCCTCTTCTCTTTGCTATACCTCCGGCACCACGGGCAATCCGAAGGGCGTGCTTTACTCGCACCGATCCACCGTCCTGCATTCCATGGCGTCCTGTAGCAATGATGTACTCGGCCTTTCCTCCCAGGATAGCGTGCTTCCCGTCGTGCCGATGTTTCACGCCAATTCCTGGGGCATCGCCTATTCCGCACCGATGTCGGGGGCCAAGCTTGTGCTGCCGGGTATGGGCATGGACGGCGCCTCCATCTGCGAACTGTTGGAGCAGGAAAAAGTCACGCTTTCCGCCGGCGTGCCCACGGTTTGGCTGATGCTGCTGCAGTACCTGCAGCAGAACGACAAGCAACTGCCCTATATGACGCGCACGGTGATCGGCGGCTCGGCCGCACCGGCCTCGATGATAGAAACCTTTGAACATGATTTTGATGTGGTGGTGATCCACGCCTGGGGCATGACGGAAATGAGCCCGCTGGGTACGACGGGCAACCTAAAGGCCGGGATGGCGGACTGGGACTACGCCGACAAGCTGACGGTCAAATCAAAACAGGGCCGTGCCGTCTATGGCGTTGATATGAAGATCACCGACGATGACGGCAACGAACTGCCCCGCGATGGTGTTGCCTTTGGTCATTTGATGGTGCGCGGCCCATGGATCACCAACGGTTATTTCAAGGGTGATGGCGGCGAGGTTCTGGACACGGGCGATTGGTTCGACACCGGCGATGTGGCGACCCTGGATCCTGAAGGCTACATGCAGATTACGGATCGTTCCAAGGATGTGATCAAATCGGGCGGCGAATGGATCAGTTCCATTGATCTCGAAAACATCGCGGTTGGGCATCCTGGCGTGGCCGAGGCAGCCGTGATTGGCGTGGCGCATCCGAAATGGGACGAGCGGCCATTGCTAATTATCGTCCGTAACGAGGGCAGCAGTATCGAAGGCCCGGAAATCCTGGATTTCATGAAAGGTTCGATCGCCTCCTGGTGGATGCCTGATGATGTTACCTTCGTGGATGAAATTCCCCATACGGCAACGGGCAAGATTCAAAAACTGATCCTGCGTGAGCAATTCGCCGATTACAAGCTACCCACGGCCTAGGTCAATGATCAGGTTGGCCGTCTCAGCTCTCTTCGGTTAATAACGAGACACCCAGTTGGGCCCGCCGTCGCAACCAGGGCGTCGGACGATAGCGGGGATCGCCGGTTAAGTCATACATGGCCTCTAGGATCGCAAGTATTCTGGCCGGACCGTAGGTGTCACCAAAACCAAATGGGCCATGGGGATAATTGAGGCCCAATTGCACGGCCTTGTCTATATCATCGGGCGTGGCGGCGCCGGACTGTGCGATGGCGCAACCGATATTGACGATCATGGCGATGATACGCTGGCTGGGAAAGCCAACCGAATCTCGGATCACCGTGGCCGGCGTACCGTCGCTGGCCAGCAGGCCATGCGCCACGGCGGCGAATTCCGGCCGGGTTATCGGCGTTGTCATCAATGTCCGCCGCCGCTCCAACCCGCAAAGCATATCAACGGCCACGGTGCGCCTGGCATCAAGGTCTTCACCCATGGCCGTGGTCGTGGCGTCCTTGCCCAGCGGCGTTACCAGGATCAACGCTTCCGCGCTGGGTCTGTCCGAGGCCTCCAATTCACCACCCAGTGCCCTGACCAGGTTATTGAGGGCGGCGCCATCTTTTGGTTCGGCGGTGCTGATCCAGACGGGCCGGCCATCATACCTGGGCGCCGCCGGTTCCTCGGGCACCTGTTGCGTCCCGCCGTCATAGACATAATAGCCCTGCTTTGTCTTGCGGCCCAAAAGGCCCGCGTCCATGCGGGTTTTCATCATGCTTGAGGGACGATAACGGGGCTCGTCGAAATACTGGCTATAGATGGCTTCCGTCGCCGGATGCGTTACGTCCAGCGCCGTAAGGTCGAGCAGCTCGAATGGACCCATGCGAAAGCCTGCCGCGTCTCGGAAGATACGGTCGAAATCGACCGGTTCGGCGATGCCCTCGCCCAACATATGGGCCGCTTCAATGGTGTAGCCGCGGCCCACTTGATTGACCAGAAAACCAGGAACATCCGCGACATTGACCGGCACCCGCCCCATGCGCGCGCCAAGGCCGGTGAGGAATTCCGCCACCCAAGGCGCCGTACGCACGCCTGCGACCACCTCGACCAATTTCATCACCGGCACGGGATTGAAGAAATGCAGCCCCGCGACCCGTTCGGGATTGGCGCACTGTGCGGCAATCGTGGTGACCGACAGCGACGAGGTGTTAGTGGCCAGTACAGTCTCCGCCCCGACTGTTCCCTCCAATGCCGCGAAAACCTGACGCTTGATACCAATATCCTCGATCACCGCTTCGATCACAACGCCGCAGGGTGCAAAACCACTGATATCCGCGAGGATCTCGATGCGGGCAACTGCCGCCTCCGCCTCCTCGGCGCTCATCCGCCCCTTGTCCGCAGCCCGTGCCAACAGCCCGTTGATTTGCGCCAGCGCTTCGAGGGAAGATTTGCCGTTGGCGTCATAAAGCTTAACTGCACAGCCGCCCATTGCGGCGACCTGGGCGATGCCGCGCCCCATGGCGCCGGCACCAACAACGCCGACAACCAGGCCCTCTTGATTGGGATCCAAACTCATCGCAATTCCTCCTCTTACTCAAACGCTGGGTGGCGATGACAGAATTTCGTATTCTTGTCGTAATTTCTTGTCGCTTGTTCTTATTAGGCCGCCGCCTGTTCCATCGTCCATTTATGGATGAAGCGTTCAACGATGGCGTTGCCGGTTTGGGCGATCTCATTCGGCGGGCCAGACCAGGCAACCTTGCCTTCATGCAGCAGCATGATTTGATCGGCGACCTTGATCGCGGTGTTGATATCGGAGGTGATGGACAGCGCCGTCGCACCCAGTTCGCGCACGTTACGCACAATCAGACTAGCGATCACGTTGGACATGATCGGATCCAGGCCTGCCGTAGGCTCATCAAGCAGGATAATCTCCGGCTCGGAAGCTATGGCACGGGCGATGCCGACACGCTTTTGCATGCCGCCGGAAAGCTCCGATGGCAACAGATCCGCCACCGCCGATCCCAGACCGACGGAACCCAGGCGTTTCACCGCCATTGCGTGGGCCTCGACCGCTTTCATCTCCTTGCGCTCCATCTGCCGGAAGGCGACGTTGCGCCAGACCGGCAGGCTGTCGAACAAGGCGGATTGTTGAAACAGCATGCCGCAACGGCCCAGCAATTGATCACGCTCCCGCCCGCGCAGACCAACCGTATCCTGGCCATCAATGCAGATCGAACCGCTGTCGGGGTGCTCCAGGCCCATGATGCATTTAAAGGTCAAGGTCTTGCCGGAGCCTGATTCACCCAACAATACGACAGAGCTGCTATCTGGTATGGCGAAGTCAATGCCGTCCAGGACCCGTTCTCCATCGAATGACTTGCACAAGCTTTCGACGGCGATCTTAGGCGTGGTTTTCTTGACTATGGGATCGTTCATGGCGGCCCTATCTCATGCCGCGCGGTAGACCGTATCCGGGCCAGGCTCGCCATCGCAAAAGGCCCGGTCCGTGGCCACCATGTGCACCAGGTGGGAAAGCACGGAACGGGCGGCGGCGGAATGCAGATGCTCGGGTACGTCCTGGTACATGGCCTTGACCATATCGGGAATAGCACCGATCTGCTGGCGCAGGCATTGGGCGATCTGCTCCTCGCGTTCCTCCCGATGTTTGATCAACTCGGTAACAAAGGCCTTTGGCTGTTCGATCCTGGGGCCGTGAGTCGGCCAATAATAATCGTCGGAGCGCAGCAGCAGCTTTTTTAGGCTTTGCATATAGCGGTGCATGTCGCCATCAGGCGGCGAGACGATGGAAGTCGACCAGCCCATCACATGATCGCCCGAAAACAGCGCGTTCTCCTCGCGCAGATGAAAGCAGGTGTGGTTCGAGGTATGTCCCGGCGTATATACCGCCTGTAGGGACCATTGCTTGGTATCAAGGACGGCGCCATCGTTGGCCAGGACATCGGGCATATACTCCGTATCCGCGCCCTCGTCGGACGAGGCGCCGCTGTTATCCCGCTTGACGCGACCATGACCGTGCGGGCCGCAGCCCCAGATTTGCGCATCCGTCTCCGCCTTCAATAACGCAGCACCGGGGGAATGGTCGCGATGGGTATGGGTGATGACGATATGACTGACCGTTTCGCCCTCTACCGAATCCAGAATGGCCTGAATATGGGCCAGATCGTCGGGGCCGGGGTCGATCACTCCGACCTGCCCCTTGCCGATGATATAGGTGCCGGTGCCGTGCAGGGTGAAGGATGACGGATTGGGCGCGATTACCCGGCGGATCAGGGGCGAGATCTGATCGGCCACGCCATACTCGAAGGTTACGTCTTTCTTGAACGGAATATTGGCCATCCATAGCCCTCCAGGATCTTTTCCAGTGCGGTGTAGTGGCGAATCGGCCAACACTCTGTGACAGGATCCCGAATACAAGCAGAATACACAACTGGGGATCAAGGATAATGCGCGCCTAGGCCGGTGCCACGATCCCCTGTTGCCGCATTATTGCCTAAATCAAAGCATGATGCCATGACGGTGACCACCCGCGTGTAACGGCATTTCCTTGCCTATGCCTGCACCATTGGCTATGCACCATGGCCATGCAGAACGGCGACAAACCAAGCGGCGACGCAGACAGCTCATTACCTAATCCTGGAGCCCGCCGGGCCGAATGGTTCCGCTATTATTCCGACAAGCGTATTGGCCAGCAATGGTTCCAACTACATCTGCTTGATGGTCTAGAAGTACAATCCGTACTTGAGGTCGGGCCGAATTTAGGCCTGGTCACGGCCCTGTTAGCCAATGCCGGCTTTATCGTCACCACCCTTGACATGCTGCCCAGCCAGGACCCGCGCGCCGATGTCCCCCATATCCAAGGCGAATTGACCGCCATTGACAGCGACCGCCTCTCGGGCCACGACGCCATCCTGTGCTGCGAGACCCTGGAACACCTGCCTTGGGAGCGGGTGCAGGACGTACTGGCTAAATTCCACGCCGCCAGGCCGAAATATCTGGTGATCTCGGTGCCGTACATGGGCTTTCAGATCGATTGGCGGCTGTATCTAAACCGGGTCAAATTTCGCAGCAAGTTTTCCTTCAAAAAGCTAAATTTCCTGCGCCGATACCAGATTGACCAGGCAGATCCCTGGGGCCACAAGTGGGAGATCGGCTATCGCGGCCATTCCCTGGCCGCGTTGGAGGAAAAAATCGGCATGGCGGGCTGGCGCATAAACCGGCGCGACTTCACCTCGCCCACACGTTCGGTATTCCATCTGCTCAGTCCGAAATAGGACGTCCGTGCGGCTGGAGGAGAGCCGGGCAAGCGCATTTTCATTTGGCGCTTTAGCCTCCCGTCGCGCTATACCCCTAGGCAGCAGATTTTAATCCACGAGGAAACACAATCATGAGTGCGTATACCCCAGAACAAATTGCGGCCATGCAAGCCCGGATGTTAGGCAAAGGCTTTGGCGAAGTGCTGGGCGCCAAGATTGAGATGATGGAAGAAGATTACTGCCGCATGGTATTGCCCTGGCGCGTGGATCTGTCTCGGGGCGATGACAGGTTCCATGGCGGTGTTATCGCCGCCCTGATCGACAAGGCGGGGACCGCCGCCGCCTGGTCCTATCTGGATATTCCCGAGGGTACTCTGGGCGCCACTGTGGGCATGAATGTGAATTTCCTCGCCGCCGCCTGGACAGACATAGTGGCCGAGGCGCGCACAGTGCGGCGCGGCGGATCTATTGTGGTGATCGATATTGACGTCAAGGGTGTCGAAAACGGCGAGATCTTCGCCAAGGGCATGGTGACGTATAAGTTGTCGCAGCCCAGAAGTGCTTGATATATTACTTTAAATTTATGTAATAACTCGTTGTATATTATATCAATCCTGCCAACGGAGATGAGGGGTCGGCATACATTTTCTTGGGCATGCGGCCGGCCAGATAGGAATCCCGCCCGGCCTTGACCGCGTACTTCATGGCCCGCGCCATGCGGATCGGGTCCTTGGCCTCGGCAATCGCGGTGTTCATCAGGACGCCGGCGCAGCCCAGTTCCATGGCGACGGTGGCATCCGATGCGGTGCCCACGCCGGCATCGACAATGACGGGCACCTTGGCGTTTTCGATGATTACCCGGATATTGACCGGGTTCTGCACACCCAGGCCGGAACCAATCGGCGCACCTAGGGGCATGATGGCGCAACAGCCGATATCTTCCAAAACCCGGGCCTGGATCGGATCGTCGGAGCAGTAGACCATCACCTGGAAACCCTCCTTGATGAGCATTTCCGCCGCCCGTAAGGTCTCTGGCATGTTCGGATACAAGGTCTGCTGATCGCCCAGCACTTCCAGCTTGACTAGGTCCCAACCGCCAGCTTCTCGCGCCAGGCGCAGGGTCCGGACCGCGTCCTCACCGGTGAAACAGCCCGCCGTATTCGGTAGATATAGGTATTTTTTCGGATCGATATGATCCACCAACATTTCCTTGTCCGGGTCCGTGACGTTGACGCGGCGCACCGCGACGGTGACGATTTCCGCACCGGCCGCCTCCACCGCGCGGCGGTTTTCGTCGTAGGATTGGTACTTGCCGGTGCCCACGATCAGGCGCGATTTCAGCTTTCGTCCCGCAACCGACCAGCCGTCATCGTCCGAATCGCTCCCTCCAGCGCCCCCATCGTCGCCCGCGGCATCACCACCGCCGATAAAATGCACGATTTCCAGGCGGTCGCCGTCCGAGACCATGGTTTCCCCGTAAGCGGAGCGGGGCACGATTTCCAGATTATGTTCCAACGCGATCTTGCGCGCGTCCAGGCCTAGGTCCGCCAGCAACGCGGCCACCGTCAGAGAGGCCGGAATTTCCCGGTTTTCACCATTAATAACAACTCGCATACAGAGTTCCTTGCTTCAAAATTCTGCTTGGTAACCACAAATTGAACATTCAATTTGGATTATGGGGAGGAAGGACGAAGCTTTCAACCGGGGCATACGAAAAAGCCGCCGCGCCGGCGATAATCATGTCGATGGTGACTGGCTTCCCTACCCGCTGGCATGGGAGTATAAGGATACCGATCCCTTTTTCATTGGTAAATTTTCATGCCCGCAAAAATACTGGTCTTGAACGGCCCCAATCTGAATATGTTGGGCACGCGCGAGCCCGCCGTTTATGGTCACGAAACCCTGGCCGATGTCCATGCCCTAATACAAGCGCGCGCGGGCGAACTGGGTGTGGAGGCCGATTGCCGGCAAAGCAACGGCGAGGGGGAATTGGTCACCTGGATCCAGCAAGCCCGAGGTGACGCCACCGCGATCATCATCAATGCCGGGGCCTATTCCCATACCTCCATCGCCATTCCCGATGCCCTCAGGGCGGCGGAACTGCCGGTATACGAAGTGCATCTATCGAATATCTACCAGCGGGAAAGCTTCCGCCATCATTCTCACATCTCCGCCGTCGCCGTTGCCGTGCTTTGCGGCCTGGGACCGGATGGCTATTTATATGCTCTGACAGCGGCGGCAAAAGCCGCTGATTAGGGCAAAAAAGAGGCAAACTAGCATGACGAAAACAGAGGTCGATAAAGACCTGATCCGCGAACTGGCCGTCCTGATGGAGGAGACCGGATTAAGCGAGATCGAGATTGAGAACGACGACGACCGCATGCGCCTAGTCCGTGCCGGGGCAGCACCGGCTGCCACGGTCGCCATTCCCGCCGCCGCTCCCGCCACGGCCGCGGCAATGCCGGCCGCCGCTCCGGCGTTGGCAGTGGCGGCTACAGAGGGGGATTTGTCGGGCCATCCAGGCGCCGTCGTCTCGCCCATTGTCGGCACCGCTTATCATGCGCCCTCGCCCGATGATGCGCCCTTTGTGCAAATCGGCGATAAAGTCGCCGCCGGGCAGGCCATTCTGGTCATCGAAGCCATGAAGACCTTCAACGAAATCCCCTCGCCTCACGGGGGCACAGTGCGCCAGATCCTGTTCGAGAACGCCTCGCCCATCGAATACGGCGATGTTCTGATGATCATCGACTGATCACTTCATGTTCGAAAAGGTTCTCATCGCCAACCGTGGTGAAATCGCCCTTCGCCTGCACCGGGCCTGTCGGGAAATGGGTATCCGCACCGTCGCCGTCCATTCCACCGCCGACAGTGACGCCATGCACGTGCGCCTGGCCGATGAAAGCGTCTGCATCGGACCTCCGCCGGCCATGGAAAGTTATCTCAACATGCCGTCGATACTGGCNGCCGCCGAAATTACCGGCAGCGAGGGTATTCATCCAGGNTACGGCTTTCTCTCCGAGAACGCCGATTTNGCCAATATTATCGAGGAACATGGCTATACCTTCATCGGTCCCAGTGCTGAGCATATCCGCACCATGGGTGATAAAATAACGGCGAAACAAATGGTTAGGGACCTGGGTATCCCGGTCGTGCCAGGCAGCGACGGCGCTGTAACCGATGCGGAGGAGGCTCGGGAACTAGCCGATGACATCGGCTATCCGGTCTTGATCAAAGCAGCCTCGGGCGGCGGCGGACGGGGCATGAAACTGGTCCGCGAGGCAGCGGAGTTCGAGACCGCCCTAGCGGCAGCCAAAACGGAAAGCAAGGCTGCCTTCAACGACGATGCGGTCTATATCGAGAAATACCTCGAACGGCCCCGCCATATCGAGGTCCAGGTAATTGGCGACGGCACGGGCAAGGTGGTGCATCTGGGCGAGCGGGATTGTTCCTTGCAGCGCAATAACCAAAAAGTGCTGGAAGAGGCACCCTCGCCGGCCCTGAATGATGCCGCCCGCAAGAAGATTGGCCAGACGGTGGTCAATGCTCTGGCGCAAATTAAATACACCTCGTTGGGAACGGTGGAATTCCTGTACGAGGATGGCGAGTTCTATTTCATTGAAATGAACACCCGCCTGCAGGTGGAGCATCCAATAACGGAGGCCATTACCGGCATCGATTTGGTACGCGAACAGATCCGCATCGCCGCCGGCGCGCCGCTGTCGTTTAGCCAGGACGATATCCGCTTTTCCGGCCACGCCATTGAATGCCGGGTCAATGCCGAGCACCCCACCACATTTGTGCCCTCGCCCGGCANGGTGGGCGATTTTCATGCCCCTGGTGGTTTGGGTGTGCGGGTGGACTCGGCGCTTTACGCCGGCTACCGCATCCCCCCTAACTACGACAGCCTGATCGCCAAGCTGGTGGTCCACGGCACCAACCGCAATGATTGCCTGATGCGTCTGAACCGGGCCCTGGGGGAATTCGTCGTCGGCGGCATCGAGGTCAATATCCCCCTGCATGCGGACATGATTCAGCAACAGAACTTCATTGACGGCAACTATCATATTCATTGGCTGGAAGAATTCTTGGGCCGCCATAACTGATCGTATACAATAAGGAATTACCATCATGAGTGAGGCCTATACGGACGCAACCTTCAACATCGACGACAGCGGCATCGCTGTGTTTACCATGAACCGGCCCGATATCTTAAACGCCCTGACGGATGAGTTGAAAGCCGACTACGTGCGCATGCTGGACGCGGTGCAGAGCAACGATGACGTCAAGGTTCTGATTATAACGGGCAATGGCCGGGCTTTCAGTGCGGGCGGCAACGTCAAGGCCATGGGCGATCCGAAACGGGCGCAACCAGTCAATGGCCGCAGCCGGATTTTGAAGCTGCACGATTGGTTCGAACGCCTACATAACCTCGATTGCCCGGTGATCGCGGCCGTGGACGGCATGGCCTATGGCGGCGGCTTTGCCCTGGCCTTGCAGGCGGATTTCATTCTCGCCAGCGAGAGGAGCAAATTTTGCTCCGTCTTTGGCCGTATCGGGCTGGTACCTGACATGGCCGTGTTTTACGCCCTACCCCGCACCGTGGGCATGCAAAACGCCAAGGATCTGATGTTCACAGCCCGCTCCATCGATGTGGCGGAGGCCGACGCCATGGACCTGATCTATTCCATTCACCCCAATGGCGAATTATTACCCGCTGCCCACGCCCTGGCGGCACGTTTGGCGCAAGGTTCTAAACACGCCATCGGGGTAACGAAAAAGATCGTCAACCGCAGTTTTCAATCCGATTATTCGACCATGGCGCAGATGGAAGCGGACGGCCAGGCGATCATGGCGACCACGGATTTCCATAAAGAAGCGGTGCGCCGCTTCCAGAGCAAGGAAACACCGCTGTACAACTGGGATGCCATGGATAAGACTCAGGATTAGTCTTTCGCCACGCGCCACTTGGTGTCCTGACGATGCAGATCACCCCCGATATCGTATTGAAAGCCTATGCCACGGGAATATTTCCCATGTCGGAAGGACGGGACGAACCGGAGATGTTCTGGGTCGACCCGGAAAAGCGCGGCATCCTGCCTCTTGAAGACTTTCATTTGTCCCGCCGCCTGCGCCGAACCGTGCGCCAGGAACCTTTTACTATTCGCGTCAATGACACCTTTGAACAGGTCATCGCGGCCTGTGCGACGCCAGCATCAGGGCGTTGGACAACCTGGATAAACAAAGAGATACAGAATCTTTTTATGACATTACATCATCGTGGTTTCGCCCATAGCATAGAGGCTTGGGAAGGTGAGGAACTGGTCGGCGGTCTTTACGGCATTGCACTAGGCGCGGCGTTTTTCGGCGAAAGCATGTTCAGCCGGCGGACCGATGCCTCAAAAATCGTCCTGGTGCACCTGGCCGCGCGCCTACGTCTGGCCGGCTTCGTATTGTTGGATACCCAGTTCATCACCGATCATCTGCGCCAATTCGGCGCCGTCGAGATCAGCCGGGCCGAATATCATTCCCGGCTATCCCTTGCCTTGTCGGAATATTCCGATTTCAGCCTGTCAGGCAAATCGCTGTCTTCGGCGGTGGTACTACAATCAATCACCCAGACATCGTAGACCGGATGTTCCAGCGCCGAGAGCGCTGGCGAAGAGGCGAACATCCAGCCCGAAAACAACGGCAAGCGTCCCTCTTCACCTGGCCGCTCCTCGTCGATTTCCAAAAATACGGCAACTTCCGGGGTTTCTTCCGGCGGGCGTTTGCGGCAGGTCTGGGCCCTGATCCGCAGAGTGCCATAACGGACTTCCTCGCCCATTGGCGCCACAAAGGTCGTGATCCGTGCCGTGATCTTGTCCAGGCCGCGCAAAAGAGCGCCTGATACCTCGGTGTCCTGCGCCCAGATGGAGGTGGACTGCAATGTCAGGAAAGCCAGGAATGTCGGGACACAGACCAGCGCGGCGATGGCCGATGTTTTCATGATAGCCGGCGCTATTGCGTCGGTTTGCCGCCGCCGCTATAGATCGCCTTGCCGATCAATTCGGTGAGATCCACGGCGCCTTGGGTAAAGCGGATTTCATCGCCTGCTTCCAAATAATCTTCCGAACCGCCGGGATCAATGGAGAGATACTTTCCACCCAGCAGGCCGTCAGATGCGATCTTGATTNCCGAATCGTCGGGCAGTTGGACGTCCGACGCCAGGGATAGCTGAAGTACGGCCAGATATTCCTTGGTATCCAGGCTTTCGTCCGTAACCGTACCGACCTTGATTCCGGCCAGCATGACATCNCTGCCCACTTTGACGCCATCAACCTTGTCGAATTTGGCGGTCAGGGAATAGCCCTCCACCATGCCCACATCCGCCTTGTCATAGGAGAAATATAAAAAAAAGCCGGCGACCACTAAAACCACCGCACCGATCAGGGTTTCAACCACGTTTCCGCTCATTGCCGTTGCCCTCTCGTCATGTCCACGATCGCCGAATTACCCCTGCAGCGCTTTCGTAGCCGAATCGCAATTAGCCATCATTATAGCTTTATTCAGGCGTCCAAGCCTGGTAATCGCCGCCGCTTTTCTGCCGTTCCCTGTCTGATAAGACGCTGCCGCCGGGACGATAGGCGCCGGAGGTGCCGGTCTGGTTGGCCAGATGCGGCTTTTCCCAAGGAATTTTGGGGCGCGCACCCAGTGGTGGTGCGTCACACGTATGATGCAGCCAAGCATGCCATTCCGCCGGCACCTTGGAGGCCTCGGGGTCGCCTTCATAGATCACCCAGCGCCGATCCCCGCCGGATTTCTCCCTGAAGTAACGATTACCAAAGCCGTCCTTGCCAACTTCGGCACCTTTCCACCAGGTCATCAATCGTGTGCCAACAGTCGCGCCCATAACTTGTCACCTAAAATCTCGTACCGGTCCGCGCCGGACTATCGCATTGCCGGGGCTTTGGGTCCAGTGCCATTCAGACCGCAAGTTATCCACAGGCCTCATATATAGCGTTCATTTTCGCGAGTAACATTAAAAACAGTTGCCGTAAACACAAGATGCTGCTTACGATGTTAACGAGTCGGGAAATGGAAATCAGCTCCGTAACGAATTGATTTTGCTTGCGAATGAAGTGAGAGACGGTCGCCAGACCGCATTGGAACGCATCCCGGCACATTTTTATCCACAGTCATTTATAACTGCTTGACCCTAACCATGCCGCTATATATGGTATGCCTCCCGTCATCGAATACAATATGTTGGATTTTACTAAGGGTTCGCGGCGGCGCCAATAAACCAAAAACATAAGGGGCTAGAGGGGCAGATGCAAATTTCACGGCGCTTTACGGAACAAGGTCAATCTCCATACGCGAATATCGAATTCCGCACGGCGAGTAGTGAAATTAGAAATCCCGACGGCTCGGTCGTATTCAAGCTTGACGGCATCGAGGTGCCGGCGGCGTGGTCCCAGGTCGCCTGCGATATTCTGGCCCAGAAGTACTTCCGCAAGGCTGGTATCCCCGCCGCCCGAAAACGGGTGCCCGAGGACGACGTGCCGATCTGGCTGTGGCGCGAAGAGGTGGATGAAGAGGCATTGGCCGCCCTGCCGGCAGCCGCGCGTGATGAGCAGGAAACCCAGGCACGCCAGGTTTTTGACCGCCTCGCCCGAACATGGACCTATTGGGGTTGGAAGGGCGGTTATTTCGATGCAGAAGATGACGCCATCGCCTTTTGCGATGAATTGAGCTTCATGCTGGCCAAGCAGATGGCGGCGCCAAACTCACCACAATGGTTCAACACCGGCATGCACTGGGCCTATGGTATTGACGGCCCGAGTCAGGGGCATTTTTTTGTTGATCACAAGAACGGCGAAATACAGGCGGCGACATCCGCCTACGAGCGGCCACAGCCGCATGCCTGTTTTATCCAATCCGTGGCCGATGACCTGGTCAACGAAGGCGGCATCATGGATCTGTGGGTGCGCGAGGCGCGCCTATTCAAATACGGCTCGGGCACGGGTTCCAATTTCTCCTTTATCCGCGGCGAAAACGAAGGTCTGTCAGGCGGCGGTAAATCCTCGGGCCTGATGAGCTTCCTTAAAATCGGCGACCGTGCCGCGGGCGCCATCAAATCGGGCGGCACCACGCGGCGCGCTGCCAAAATGGTCGTGGTCGATGCCGATCACCCCGATATAATCGAATACGTCAACTGGAAGGCCTTGGAAGAGCAAAAGGTCGCGGCGCTGATTGCCGGCTCCCGCATCACGGCGAAGAACCTGCTGGCTGTGATCGCGGCCTGCGCGATCGGTGCCGGCGAGAATGAACCCGGCGTGGACCAGGACGGTACCGAGCATGAGGGCAGGTTCGACCCGGCCCGCAACCCAGCGCTGAAGACGGCCCTGCGCGGCGCCCGCCAGGCNATGATTCCGGAAAACTATGTCCGCCGTACCATCGACTTCGCCCGCCAGGGATATACCGCGATCGAATTCCCGACCTTCGATACGGANTGGGATTCCGATGCCTATCTGACCGTGTCGGGTCAGAATTCAAACAATTCCGTCCGCGTCACCAACGATTTCCTGCGTGCGGTCGAGGATGACGGCGATTGGCCCTTGATCCGGCGTACGGATGGCAAGGTACAGGAAACCATCAAGGCGCAGGAGCTTTGGGAAGCGATCGGCAACGCCGCCTGGGCCTGCGCCGATCCCGGCCTGCAATACCATTCCACCATCAACGAATGGCATACCTGCCCAGAGGGCGGTGAGATCAGGGCATCCAACCCCTGCTCGGAGTATATGTTCCTCGACGACACCGCCTGCAACCTGGCCTCCATCAATCTGATGAACTTCCTGAAAGAAGACGGCAGTTTTGACGTCGAAGGCTTCCGCCACGCCGCGCGGCTGTGGACCATCGCGCTGGAAATCTCTGTTCTGATGGCGCAGTTCCCCTCACGCGAGATCGCACAGCTGTCATACGACTACCGCACATTGGGTCTGGGCTTCGCCAATATCGGCGGTTTGTTGATGGCCAAGGGTTTGTCCTATGACAGTGAGGAAGGCCGCTCTCTCTGCGCCGCGATCACGGCCTTGATGACAGGCACTGCTTACGCCACCTCAGCTGAGGTGGCCAGGGAAATGGGCGCCTTTGCACGCTATGAAGAAAACGCGCCGCATATGTTGCGGGTGATCGCCAATCACCGCCGCGCGGCAAAGGGCGCGCACAAGGGTTACGATGATCTGGAGGTCGCCCCCATCCCCCTGATCGCGGCTGATTGTCCCGATGCACCCCTGGCACAGGCTGCCGCCAACGCCTGGGATCAAGCCTTCGAACTGGGCAAGAAACACGGCTACCGTAATGCCCAAGCCACGGTAATTGCGCCCACGGGCACTATTGGCCTGGTGATGGATTGCGACACCACCGGCATCGAGCCGGATTTCGCCCTGGTCAAATTCAAGAAACTGGCGGGGGGCGGCTATTTCAAGATCATCAACCGCATGGTCCCGACGGCTTTGCGGACCCTGGGTTATGACGACAGCCAAGTCAGCGATATCGTCAACTACGCGGTGGGCCATGGCACGTTGCAGGGGACAGAGGACCTGAACCACGAGAGCCTCGCCGCCAAGGGCTTTGGCGCGGGTGAAATCAAAAAGGTGGAGGCTGCTCTGGAAAGCGCCTTCGATATCCGCTTCGTCTTTAACAAATATACCTTGGGCGAGGAATTCTGCCGCGACACCCTGGGTTTTAGTGATGATCAGATGAACGACCTATCGTTCTCCATGCTGGCCGCGTTGGGTTTCTCTGAAGAGCAAATAGAGGCCGCGAATATCTATTGTTGTGGCGCCATGACGCTGGAAGGCGCGCCGGGCTTGCGGGATAAAGATCTCCCCGTATTTGATTGCGCCAACCCGTGCGGACGCATCGGCAAGCGCTATTTGTCTGTGGACAGCCACATTCGCATGATGGCAGCATCTCAGCCGTTCATCTCCGGCGCCATTTCCAAGACCATCAACATGCCGAATTCCGCCAGTGTCGAAGACTGCCAGACGGCCTACAGAGATTCCTGGCGCCTCGGCCTAAAGGCAAATGCTTTGTACCGAGACGGCTCGAAACTGTCGCAACCGCTGTCTTCGGCCCTGTTCGACGACATCAGCGATGACGACGAGGCCGAGGAGAGATTGGCGGCGACGCCTGAGAAATGGGCGGAACCCCGCGTGGTGGCCGAGCGCGTGGTCGAGCGGATTATCGCCGAGCGGCGCAAACTGCCGCAACGGCGCAAGGGCTATACGCAAAAAGCCGTCGTCGGTGGCCACAAGGTATATCTGCGCACCGGCGAATACGAAGACGGGTCCCTGGGCGAGATTTTTATCGATATGCATAAAGAAGGTTCCGCCTTCCGTTCGTTGATGGATAGTTTCGCCATCGCTATTTCGCTCGGCCTGCAACATGGCGTTCCCTTGGACAACTATGTTGAGGCCTTCACTTTCACCCGCTTCGAGCCGAATGGCATGGTGGAAGGCAACGATGTCATCAAGATGTCTACATCCGTGCTGGACTATCTGTTCCGAGAACTGGCGATTTCCTATCTGGGCCGCAACGAATTGGCCCATGTGGACCCGGAGGACCTACGTCCCGATACCTTGGGCTCGGGCCTTACACAGGCCGAAGCTGAAGCCGATGCGGAACAAGAAAATCTACTCGCGGCCCATAGCGTCGCCTCGCATGGCTATGTCCGGGGCCGTAATCTCCTCGTACTCACGGGCGGAAAGAATGACGGCGAGAGCCTTGGCGGCAGCGAAAGCGGAAGTGGCATTACCATGACGTCGGTCGGTAATGACGCGGCGGTTGCGGTCGCCGTCAGTCCGGAAGTTAGCGATGAAGTGGATCAACGCCTCGACCGCATCCGCGAAGCCCGCATGAAGGGCTATGAGGGCGATGCCTGTGGCGAATGCGGCAACTTCACCCTGTTGCGCAACGGCACTTGCATGAAATGTGACACTTGCGGGGGCACATCTGGCTGTAGCTANGTCGCGGTTATCGAGGCCCAAGCATTCGGGCCAACGGTTGTCTTGTAGCGTAGCGTATAGTCCTCCCTGTAATGACTCGGGCGCGGCTTCCCGCCGCGCCCTTTTTTTCGTTTGTATTCAATGTCGTCAGGCGATTAACAGAACGTTCAGGTCAATCGCCTATGTTGCCGTCATGGCAAACTTGGCAAGCAAATCTGGCAACAAAAAACGGCCAATTATCGCCTGCAGGTGCGTGAAGCCGCCAATGCCGAGCAGCGCCATCAAGTCCCGAAATTCCGCGACCGAATCACGGTTAATGAACTGGGTATCAAGGTCGACTCCAGTCATTATCAGCAGTATCTCGACCATGCCGCGCTGGATAAGGCGGCCTAGCATCTGCTCCTGACATCGAATGGCGCCGTGCCGGCTGCCTGCGGCTCTATACATCCGGCATGATCGCGCCAAGCCCGGAAATGACCGTGATCTATGGCTTTGATGCCTTTGCCGATTTCGGGACGGACTATCTCTCCTTTACCGACCATACGATCATCGGTGACTGGCGGCCCGGGCGCTCGTTTTGATTTCACATATTGCCCGCCGGCCCTGGTCGCTCTGTACGAGAAAATCGGCCACTGCAACTACAGCGGCAAGTATCTTGCACTAGACGAAGGCCTGCGGGTGCCCATGGTCTTCGTAATGGACGACGTCCAGCATCTACAATTAATCAATTCGCCTTTCACTCCCCTGGCTTTGTTGAAAAAGCCGGATCCTACGATTGTGCGCTGACTCGGCGGTAAATTTCCTGAGGCCGCGAGCCGTCCGGTCAAGTCGCTGCGCGATGAGCAAAGCCTTTGGCAATACCTGGCCCGGCAGTTGCACCAAAATCTGCTGCACGGCCTACCGCTGTTTGATGGTTTGAGTTATGACGACGCACGGCGGTTCCTGAAGAATTCCACCACCCTGGTCCTCCGCGGCGGCGACCGCCTGGCCAAGGCCGGCGATATTGGCGACGAGGCCTTCGTACTGCTGTCAGGCAATGTGGAAATTCGTGACCGGCGTGGCGCGGTACTGGCGAGTCTCGAAAAAGGTGCGATAATCGGTAAAATCACCTACCTGGCCGCGACACCGCGCACAGCCGACATGGCGGGGACCCAGAATGCCGAAGTGTTAGTCCTGACGCAGGAGACCCTGAAAAAGAACATGCCAACCAAGCCAACCATCGCCAACAAGATCATGTTCAATCTGACCTTGATCTTGGCCGAGCGCCTGAAGACGACCTCCTATCAACTTATGGATTAACCCAGAACTATTAGGCCGAGGCTAATCTTCCGCTGGCTTTGGCGCTTCCGGCACCACTGTCCGAATATGCAGTTCACGCAGATGCTTGGTATCAGCCAGCGCAGGCGCCCCCATCATCAGGTCCTGGGCCTGCTGGTTCATGGGGAACATGATGACTTCACGAATGTTGGGCTCATTGGCTAGCAACATGACTATGCGGTCAATACCTGGCGCGACGCCGCCATGGGGCGGGGCGCCGAATTTCAGCGCGCTGAGCATGCCGCCAAAGCGGTTCTCGACCTCGTCCGCGCCATAGCCGGCAATTTCAAAGGCCCGGTACATAACGTCCGGCAAATGGTTCCGGATCGCCCCCGAGGCCAACTCGTCGCCGTTGCAGACGATATCGTACTGATAACCCAGAACATCCAGCGGCTCATCGCCGTTCAGGGCCTCCAGGCCACCTTGCGGCATGGAAAACGGATTGTGTGAGAAGTCTAATTTTTGCTCGGTCTCGCTCCATTCATACATGGGGTAGTCGACGATCCAGCAGAAACGGAATGCATTCGGCTCCACAATCTCGAGGTCGCAGCCAACCTTCAGGCGCGCCTGTCCGGCTAGTGCCGCGGCCTCCGCCTCCTTGCCAGCGGCGAAAAACAGGCCATCGCCGTCACCGGTTCCTGTCAGCGTTTTCAGCATGGCCATGCGGTCGTCATCCAGGCGGTTGGCGATGGGGCCCTTGCCGGCGCTGTCGGCGAAACTGATCCAGCCCATGCCGGCGGCACCTTCGTCTCGGGCCCAATNGTTCATCTTGTCAAAGAAACTGCGTGCCTTCGATGCCGCCCCCGGGGCCGGAATGGCGCGGACCACGCCGCCGCTCGCCACCAGCTTGGCAAACAATTGAAAATCGGAGCCATCGAAAACTTCCGAGACATCAGCGATTTCAGTCGGGATCCGCAGGTCCGGCTTGTCGCAGCCGTATTTCAACATGGCCTCAGCATAGGAAATGCGCGGGAATGGCATGGGCGTGACCTCGCCACCATTGGCGAATTCCTCGAACACGCCGTGCATGACAGGTTCCACAGCCTGAAAGACGTCTTCCTGTTCCACGAAACTCATTTCCAGATCGAGTTGATAGAACTCGCCCGGGCTACGGTCGGCGCGGGCGTCTTCATCACGGAAACAGGGCGCGATCTGATAGTAGCGGTCAAAACCAGCGATCATGGCTAGTTGCTTGAACTGCTGCGGGGCCTGGGGCAGAGCATAAAACTGGCCCGGATGCAGACGCGAGGGCACCAGGAAATCGCGCGCGCCTTCGGGCGAGGAAGCGGTCAGGATCGGGGTTTGAAAATCAATGAAACCTTGCTCTTCCATGCGCTGGCGGATTGACGAAATGATCTTGCTGCGCAGCAGGATATTGTCATGCATGGCCGGGCGGCGTAGATCCAAAAAGCGGTAGCGCAGCCGGGTTTCCTCCGGATAGATCTGATCTCCAAAGACCTGCAGGGGCAACTCCTCCGCCGACGAAAGCAATTCAAATTCGGCGATCCGGATTTCGACTTCTCCCGTGGGCAATTCCTTGTTGACGGTTTCGTCGTCGCG
Source organism: Rhodospirillaceae bacterium (assembly GCA_002731375.1). GTDB lineage: Bacteria > Pseudomonadota > Alphaproteobacteria. The sequence continues at coordinate 102,851 of PCBT01000040.1, forward strand.
GGCAATGACCTCGCCGTCGATGCGAAGAACACTTTCGGGGCGTGCCGCCTCGGCGGTCGCGAAATGCGCGCTGTCAGGTTCGATGACGCACTGGGTAATGCCGTAGTTATCCCGCAGATCGATAAACAGCAGGCCCCCATGATCCCGTTTTCGGTGCACCCAGCCGGAAATCCGAACCGTTTGTCCAACGTCCGCTGGGCGGAGGGCGCCACAGGTATGGCTACGATAAATATGCATGTCCACAATCCTTGGAATGATCTTTTTACGAGTGCCCTATTAAGCTTCGGTGCGCGGCTTTGGGCGGCGGCGTTAAACCGCACGGAACGTGTCGTTCTGTCAAGTCGCAAGGACAGTTTTGGGCTCCAAAAACCACACCATTAAACAGTAGGGCGACGGCGGGGCATAAATTGTGTATAGCTCTCACATGTCACCCCAGCGTATTACCGAACTAATCGATGATAGCGAGACATTGGCCGTATTTTGCAGTCAATTGTCTGCCTCACCCTATATCACAATCGATACGGAGTTCATCCGTGATCGAACCTATTGGCCACGCCTGTGTCTGGTGCAATTGGCCAATCATGATATTGCCCGCGCCATTGATCCCCTGGCCGAAGGCATCGACCTTTCCCCCTTGGCTGATTTTCTGGCCGATCAGAACGTCATCAAGGTGTTTCATGCTGCCCGCCAGGATGTGGAAATCTTCGTCCAGCAAAACGACGTGGTTCCCTCGCCCATGTTCGACACGCAAATCGCGGCCATGGTCTGCGGCTTTGGCGATTCGGTGGGCTATGACCGGTTAGTGGAAAAACTGGCCGGGGCCCGTATCGATAAAGGCTCCCGCTTCACGGATTGGAGCCGGCGTCCGTTAAGCGACAAACAGATCGGTTATGCCTTGGACGATGTGACCCATTTGCTTTCGGTATACGAAGCCTTGTGCCGGCAGTTGGAGGAATCTGACCGGGCCCATTGGCTGGCCGAGGAAATGGCGGTATTGACCAATATGGCGACTTATATCCAATCGCCCGAAGATGTCTGGCGGCGCCTGAAGATCCGCAGCCGCAATCCTCAATATCTTGGCGTGGCAAAGGAAATCGCGGCCTGGCGGGAACGCGAGGCGCAACGGCGCAACATGCCCCGCGGCCATATCCTAAAGGACGAAGCCATTCAGGAAATCGCTGCCGAAATGCCGGAACGGATTGAGACTCTGTCCCGTCTGCGCGCAGTCTCCAAGGGCTTGGCGGAAGGACCGGCGGGCGAGGAGCTACTGGCGGCGGTGCAGCGGGGGCGCAATCTACCCAATGACGAAGTGCCCAAACCGTCTGCGCAAGTTATTTTGCCGCGCGGCCTGGGGCCCTTGGTCGATCTGCTTAAAGTGCTGTTGAAAACCAAGTGCGAAACCAACGACGTGGCGCAAAAACTGGTGGCCACCGTCTCCGACTTGGAACATATCGCCGCCGACGACAAAGCGGATGTGGCGGCGTTGCGCGGTTGGCGGCGAGAAATTTTCGGCAATGATGCCCTGGACCTGAAACATGGCCGCCTAGCCATGACCGCCAAGGGCAAGCGGGTGGAGTTGATCCACACACCCTGAGAGGCACAGTGACTGGCCTAGACTTTTGCTTCGCCGCGGCATGCTCTAATCAGTCACAATACAGCATTCCAATTCGAAACTGCGGGCCAAAGCGTTTAGGCGCTTGATCGCGGCTTCGCCGATCAAATGCTCGGTTCCCGGCCGGCAATGCAAGACGANATATCCCTCATCCCGGCTTAGGCGATACTGCGCCAATAACTCAATAACCCCGCCGGACAGGGTATGCGCTAAGCGCAAGGCCTGGCCAACTTGGCGGGACCAGATCCGATCCTCGTCCTCTACCAAATGCCTGTAGCGGTCAACCCAGCGGCTATCGCGCTTGTGCGTGTAACGGAAACGGATCGCGAGCGCGAGCTTGATACGCTGGGTATGGTCCAGTCCGATCAAAGGCGCCCGCAGGACATCGGCCATGGCATGATCCGGGCGTTCGTCCGGGTGAATGCGCCAGCCAATATCACTCAACAGACCAGCGGCCAGACGCAAGCGGCCCTCATCCCGGTTTTCATTGGTAAACAGCGGCGCCAGCCAATCAGTCAATCTGGCGCCGTCGCCATGGCCATGGCCCAAGCCGTTCTCGGCATCCCGTGCCGATGCTAGCGCGGTCAGACGGCAGGATGCCAGCAAGGGGTCAACGGATACCTGTTCGGGTGATAGATGTTCAAGCAACATTCCCTCGCGCAGACCATGGGCCGAAAATATGACCCGTTTCGCATCACTCCGGTTGAGCAGACGGCCAAGAATTCGGGCCGCCAGGGACAAGGTATCGATACGGTCCTTTGGTACCGCCTCTATTCTTCGCAGGCTTTCCAGAGAGAGGCCGGCAAATAGCTGACACATGGAGGCAATCCGTGACACAGGCAGCGCATAGCCATGCAAGACACGCAACGGATAGCGGTTCCGCGCCATTTCCAGACGGCCAAGACTGCGCCAGGCTCCACCAACGATGTAGAGATCGCCGCCCCTGATCTGATCCAGCCATTCGACATCGGCCAGAACGGTATCAATATGCCGGTCCAAGATGTCGCCATTGCCGCCATTGGCGGAAGCCAGGCGCAGGGTGCCCAGCGGCAGGCTGACACGTTGTGCCAGACCATCCTGCTGGCTGGGATCCAGCCGGCTCAACTCCAGACTGCCACCNCCCAGATCTCCAACCAANCCGCGAGCNCCCGGCGAGGCGGCCAGAACACCGCGGGCGGACAANCGTGCCTCTTCCTTGCCGCTTANGATACGCACGTCAATGCCAGCGTCCGCTTGTATCCGGGCCAAAAATTCGTCACGATTGGAAGCATCACGCACGGCGGCGGTCGCGGCGGCATCAATCACGCCGACCCCCATGGCAGCGGCAACATGAACAAAACGGGCGATGGTGTCCGCGGCCCGGTCCATGGCCTCGTCCGACAAGGCCCCACCCGGTGCCTGACCCCGGCCCAGGCCGCACATGGCCTTTTCATTGAACAACGGCGCCGCCGCCAGGGCGGTCGAGGGAAAGACCACCATGCGGACCGAGTTCGAGCCGACGTCGATAACCGCCAGGCGGTCTTTCCTAATTGATCTGACGTGCAAGGTCTTGTTCCGGCCTATTGGCGTTCCAAGGTCAAATGCAAGGCCGACTTGCCCGCCTGCAGGGCACTGCCCCTGCCAGACAGCGACGGGTTGGTCATGAAATAGCGGTGCGCCGAAAATTCATCGCCCTCCACCGTCACCCGTTCGTAGTGGTCATCGGGCTGCAATACCCAACTTTGATCGCGGTCGTTGTAGTTCGCCACCATGATTTGATCCATGATTTGCTCATGAACCGTGGGATTTTCAATCGGCACCATGGCTTCAACCCGGCGGTCAAAATTCCGCGGCATCCAATCAGCCGACGAGATAAATATCCTAGCCTCGGCCGACGGCAATCCATGGCCGTTGCCAAAGCAGGTAATCCTGCCATGCTCCAGAAAACGGCCGACAATGCTCTTTACCTTGATATGCTCCGACATCCCGAGCACGCCGGGCCGTAGGCAGCAAATACCACGTACCACCAGGTCTATTTCGACACCGGCGTTGGAGGCGGCGTAAAGGGCATCGATTATCTGGCTATCGACCAGGGAATTCAATTTGGCCCAGATCGCACCGGGCCGGCCTGCCTTGACGTGGCCGATCTCCTGTTCAATCAACGACAGGATGGAATCCCGCAGACCAAACGGAGACACCATCAGCCGGTTAAAATGTTCCGGCTGGGCATAACCGGTCAGATAATTGAACAGCTGCGCGGCATCGGCACCAAGGTCCAGATCGGCGGTAAAAAATGATAGATCTGTATAGGATTTCGCCGTAACGGGATGATAGTTACCAGTGCCGAAATGCACGTAGGTCAATAGTTCTTCACCCTCACGCCGGGCCACATAGGAAACCTTGGCATGGGTTTTTAGGTCCATGAAACCATAGACCACATGCACCCCGGCACGTTCCAGATCGTGGGCCCATTTAATATTGGCTTCCTCGTCGAAGCGGGCTTTCAGTTCGACCAGGGCGGTTACGGATTTACCGCTTTCAGCGGCAGCGACCAGGGCCTTGACGATGGGTGAATCGTCGGATGTGCGGTACAGGGTCTGCTTGATGGCGATGACATCGGGGTCGTCGGCGGCCTGGCTCAAGAACTGCGCAACCACGTCAAAGCTTTCATAGGGATGATGAACCAAAATATCCTTGGCCCGTATGGCGGCGAAGCAATCACCGCCCAATTCGCGAATACGTTCAGGAAAACGTGGATTATAGGGTTCGAATTTCAGGTCGGGGCGGTCATCGACGATCAATTGATCAATGTCCGAAAGGCCTAGCGCACCATCAACCGCCATCACCTCGTGACGGCTAACGGCGAGGTTGCGGGTCACGAAACGGCGCAGCTCATCGGGCATGGCGGCATCCACCCATAGGCTGATGACACTGCCCCGGCGCCGTCGCTTCAGGGCAGTTTGAAAAAAGCGGACCAGGTCCTCAGCCTCTTCCTCGACCTCGATATCACTGTCACGTATGACCCGAAACAGGCCGCCTCCCTCGGTGGTGTAGCCTGGGAAAAGTTGATCCAGGAACAGACCAACCAGATTCTCTAAACTGATGAAACGGATCGCCTCACCCGGTAGGCGAATGAACCGCTCGACCATCTGCGGCAACGGTACCAGGGCGTTCATGAAGGTGTCATCGGCATCCCGGCGTAGTTGCAGAACCATGGCGAAGCCAAGATTTTGGATAAATGGAAACGGATGCGCGGGATCAATCGCCAAAGGCGTGAGTACAGGAAAAATTCGCTGCAAAAAATGTATCGCTAGAAAATCCTGTTCCTCCTGGGATAAATCATCGGGCGCGGCAAGCGCAATCCCAGCCGCCTGTAGTTCGCCAACCAGTTCATTCCAATAGTGGCCCTGCTCGGCCATTATCTGCCCTGCCATATCGTTGATGGCGGCAAGTTGTTGTGCCGGTGTCCGGCCATCGTCACTAACCTGATCAATCCCTGCACGCACCTGACCATGCAGCCCGGCCACGCGGACCATGAAAAATTCATCCAGGTTGGTGGCCGAAATCGATAAGAAGCGCAGCCGCTCCAAAAGCGGATGGGCGGGATTGCGCGCTTCATCCATGACGCGCTGATTAAAGGCCAGCCAGGAAAGTTCACGATTGATATAGCGTTTTCCCGGCTCCGTCGGTTCGGCGGGCGCCTCGACCGCCTGGCCGTCAATTCGTTCCGTCCTCGCCACTACATGTTCCTCCAGAAAACCAGAGCATTTCCTATTCGGAAATACTCTAGGAACAGGTTCAGTTCACCCGCGTCCAAACCTGCGTCTTGCCAAACAGCGGCAAACCCACATAGCCCCGCACCTTCAAGGTAGCATCATCCAAGAGGGTCATGGTGCAGGAATAGGTTTCACCATCCTCCGGATTATATATGGTTCCGTCGTCCCAAACATTGGCTTCCGTCCCGCCGATAAAATTGGCCAACAGGGGCAGGCCGATGATGGGGCGGGATTGCAATTCGGTATCGGGGTTATTGATGTCGTGTTTTGGCATGCCCTTGTCATCCAGGGGCTCCTTCAACCAGGTGATGCTACCGCAAAGCTTTTCGCCGCAGGTCACGATTTCGACGTGCGACTTGCCCCCTTCCGTGGCCCAGGTTCCCAAGGCGCCATCGTTGGAACCAGTCGCCTCTGCCGCAAGCGTGCCGAGCAACAACAAGGAACTCATCAAAAGCACTATCGTTAATCGCCTTATCCCCATGCTCTTTCTCCCTCGTCTGACTATGTGCCGCGTTACGTAGTGCCGGAAAAGGCTCCACTGGCTCATGATCCGCTATCCGGTCGTATAACCCGTATGCACACCACACTTAAACTCGAATTTATTCATTCCGGCCCGGCATGATCATCGGTTATAGCAGCGCGCGCCAACGGCACGGTTATGGGCCGCTGTCCCGACAATGATGCCTGATCCAGGCGCGCCACGGCGTCCTTTGCGGCGGCGAATGACCGTTCGATTCGGGCCACCAGGTAGGATAGCACATCATTACCAACGCGCACCTGACGGTCGGAGAACATCTTGGCCATGACGGCGGCGAGCAATTGATCGTCGGGTGGATCTATACGCACGGCGGGGGCCGCCAAAAGACGCGAACGCAGATCCGCCAACGACACCTGCCATTGTTTGGGAGGCGTGTGGGCGGCAATCAACAGATACCCCCGCTGCTCGGCCAGTAGATTGTAAAGATGCAGCAAAGGCGCCGCCATGGCGGTGCTGTCGGCGCCGTCAAGCGCCACGGCGCCGCATGTGGCCAATTCCGGTACCGCAGCGGTGTCCAGTTGCGCCGGCGTAATTCGCCGTCCTTTCGTCCGCTCGCACCAAAGGTGCAGCAGATGGCTTTTGCCGCTGCCCGGCGGGCCGTACAGACACAGCGCGGGCGCGGGCCAATCGGGCCATTGATCAAGCCAGGCAACGGCATCGGCGTTGCTATCTGTGACCAGGAAATCCGCACTTTGGCGTGCGGTGCGCACGGGCAGATCCAGGGTCATTTGCCCCGTTGCGCTTATTTTGGCGCTCATGGCACGGGTTCGTCGGGTGGCCGCTTATCAGCACCAAGATAAAGCCGGCTGCCCATATAGCGGTCATGGCCAAAACGCACCATGACGCCGATCGCGGCGGCGGCCGGCACGGAAATCAGTACGCCCACGAAACCGAACAGGGCGCCGCCCGCCAGTAACGCGAACATCACCCAAACCGGATGCAGTCCAATTCGGTCGCCTAACAGCCGTGGCGTCAGGACGTAACCCTCCATCACCTGCCCGACCACGAAGATCGCCGCGATGATGACGATACGCAGGAACTCCCCCTCGGGCAGAAACTGGGTCAATGCCGTCAACATGGACAAGACCAGGCCCAACAATGCGCCGACAAACGGTACAAACGAAACCAAACCACTGAACAAACCGATGATCAGGCCGAATTCCAGCCCGGCAACGGTCAGGGACAGACCGTAGAAGCTGGCTAAAATCAGACAAACCGTGCCCTGGCCGCGAATGAAACCAGCCATGACGTCATCGATATCGGCAAGCAATTCGCGGACGGTCCCTGCATGCTCTCGGGGCAGCCAATCGTTCAGAGCCGAGATCATATGGTCAAAATCGCGCAGTAGATAAAATGCCACGACAGGGGTGATGACCAACAGGGACAGGATATTGAAAAGGGCCATGCCGCCACTCCAGGCCTGGCGTAACAGAGAAATGGCGAAACCAACGGCTTCGGCGGCGACCTCCTTTAAGGCATCGCCGGCCGAGGCACCAACATCGATGCCGACGCGGATGCCGAGATCAATTACCAAGGGCAGGGCGGTTTCACGCAACGCGGCGATGTAACCTGGCAGACGCTCGGAGAAACCGGAAACTTGCGATTGCAGGATCGGCACCAGCAACAGGGCCGCCAAAATCATCAAGACAAAGAAAGCCACCACGATGATGGTTGCCGACAGGCCCCGGGAGAGGCCCCTCTCCTCCAACTTATCGGCCGGCGGATCGAGAAAATAGGCCACCGCCATTCCGGCCACGAAGGGTAGCAGGATCGAACTCAACAGCCAGATTAGGACAAGCGAAACCGCCAGCGCCAAAAGCCAATACCGTGCCTGCAGCTGTGCGCTCATGATTTACCTTGCTCCAACTTGTTCATTCGCCGCCACCAATCAATCAAATATTCAGTCCCCGAGACCACCGTTGTCACTACCACCGCCAGGATCAACAGCTGGAGATAGAGTGGTGATGGATCCAAGGCAAATGCCGGAATGGCGATCACCGTGGCGGCCAGGATTATCTGCGTCGCGGTATTGATTTTTGATAACAAAAACGGTCTTGGTTCGTAGGGTTGATCAAAAATGAATAAAAGAAACAGTCCGCCGATGATCAGGATATCCCGGGATACTACCAGGATGACAAGCCATAGGGGTAAATTCTGCTGCACTCCGAGAACGATATAAATACTGACCAATAAGGCCTTATCGGCGATCGGATCAAGATATTGCCCCAGCTGCGATTCCATACCGAAACGTTTGGCTAGGAAGCCATCCACGGCATCGGACAGCCCGGCCAAACAGAAAATCACCAACGCCAAGCGCCACTGATCTATAAGGATCAACCAAACATTGACCGGCACCGACAGCAGCCGGGCCAAGGATATCATGTTGGGCAGGGTCATTGCGGCTTGTCCTTGGTCAACCGCAACATCCAAAAACCGTCGATCAGGGCAAGGTCCAGGTCACGCTGGGCTAGGGACACCACCAGACTATCCGTATCGCCAAGATAGTTGATTACGACCTGTGCGTCCTGACGCGAAATGCCCTGCAATTTAATCGACTGCACCATAGCCGACGCCCCTAGCCGCTGGCGCACCGTCAACCAATCCTCCAGGCTGGTAAGCGGCACCAATGCACTGAGGGAGGCGTCCGCGCCGAAGGTCAATCGGGTCCGCCTTTTCCACTGCTCCTCCTGATCCACGGCCACCCGCAGCGCCAGATTATTCAGGGACTGCGCCAGACCGGCGCCGATACTGGTCGTATAATCAAGCACTTCGGTGCTTTGACCGCGCGGACCAAAATGCAGCAGATTGACCTGTACTTGCGGCACCCCGCCGGAAGCCAGGTCGATGCGCAACACCGCATGGGCCACCAACACATTATCGACACCATGGCGTTGAGCAATGGCACGCAGTTGACTGGATTTCCCCGCCAGGGCGGCAGCCGCGGTCAGGGTGGTGATATCCTGCAAATCGCCCACGGGCAGACGTAATGGCAACAAGCTGTCCGCGGGTAAATCCAACCGCTCCCAGGCGCTGCGCCAGACATTTCCATCCTCGAACAGGGACAGGACCGCGCCTTTTTCGAATATGGGCAGCACCAGGATCGGTTTGGCGCGGGTTTCCGAGAAGCTAATGCCGACATTGCGCAGCAAGCCCCGTACCGCATTGCGGTGAAAGCGCACGGTCAATTCCGCCAAATACCGGATCGTCGAGGTTTTTTCTTTGGCAACCTCGACCGTGGCGACAATCTGCATGACGGCTTCGTCGCTGGGATCGGGCAGGGATAAATGATCAGTGCGTAGGGTGATCCGGCGCAAAAGCAAATTCAAGGCACGGCGCTGGCCCTCCCGCATGGCTTGACGGCGCGCCGCCACGGCCGATTCGGCGGTGACATCCACCGCCAGCCCCTGCACCGCGAAGATGTCGGCGCTAACCTCGGACCCAGCCGCGTTTGCAATTCCCGCCAGCCCGCTTTGCGCCTGGACCAGACCCGGACTCCACAGACAGAGCAAAAACAATATACGAAAAGCACGATGCCACATTACAAGCCTGACCAGATGCAGTATCTTCGCCGTAGCCACCACGGCAGTGAATTACCCATTAGTTATAGCCTAGCGAGGGCGTCATCAACAGTTACACCTATAAAAATGCTGGCGTGGACATTGATGCCGGCGACCGTCTGGTCGATGCCATCAAGCCCCTGGCCGCCTCCACCCGACGCCCTGGCGCGAACGCAGATCTAGGCGGATTCTCAGGCCTGTTTGATTTGCGCGCGGCGGGTTACGAGGATCCCTTGTTGTTGGCCGCCACCGATGGCGTCGGCACCAAGCTGAAAGTCGCCATTGCCGCTGGCTGCCACGATTATGTGGGCATCGATCTGGTCGCCATGTGCGTCAATGATCTGGTGGTACAAGGGGCCGAACCTCTATTGTTTCTGGATTATTATGCCACGGGACAACTTTCGGTGGAAGCCGGTACCGCTATCGTCGGCGGTATCGCCGCTGGCTGCCGCCAGGCCGGTTGCGCCCTGATCGGCGGTGAGACGGCGGAAATGCCGGGCATGTACAGCGATGGAGACTACGATCTGGCGGGCTTTTCCATTGGCGCCGTGGAACGCGATAAAATACTGCAAGCCGACACTATCGAGCCTGGCGATATACTGCTCGGCTTGGCGTCGAGTGGGCTGCATGCCAATGGATTTTCCCTGATCAGGCGTCTGATCAAAGATATGGGTCACGATTATGGCGCGCCGGCGCCCTTTTCACCTGACGAAACCCTGGCGGAGGTATTGCTGCATCCCACAAAGATTTATGTCCCATCCTGCCTGGCCGCCATCCGGGCCGACCTGGTCAAGGGCTTGAGCCATATAACGGGCGGCGGCCTGATTGAGAACCCACCGCGCATTCTGCCCGGCAACACCCTGGCCCGCATTGATGGCGGGGCATGGCCAGTACCGCCGCTGTTCAAATGGCTGGCCAAGAGTGGCGGAGTCGAGACGATGGAAATGGCCCGTACCTTCAATTGCGGCATCGGCATGATCGCCATCGTGGCTGCAAGCGATGCCGAAGCGGCAACGGCTGCGTTCGAGGCGGCGGGCGAAACGGTATGGCCCATGGGTACGGTCGAGGCAGCGGACGGCCCGGCCTGGGTAGAATTGAACGGACTGGAGTTTTGATATGGCCCACTTGAAGGTCGCCATTCTGATTTCCGGGCGCGGCAGTAATATGGCGGCGTTGATCGAAGCCGTGCAAATGGCGGACTTCCCGGCGGAGGTCGTCTTGGTCATGTCCAACCGTTCCCATGCCGTCGGACTGGAGGTGGCGCGGGCTGCAAACATTCCGACACAGGTCATTCGGCATGGCGACTTCGACAGCCGCGAAGCCTTTGATGCGGCCATGACCGAGGTGTTGGCAGCAGCAGGCGTGCGGCTGATCTGTCTGGCCGGTTTCATGCGGCTGCTTAGCACTGAATTTTGTCAACGCTGGCATGACAGTGTGATTAATATCCACCCTTCCCTGCTGCCGGCCTTCAAGGGCATGCATGTCCACGAACGGATGCTGGAAGCCGGCGTGCGCATCGCCGGTTGCACGGTGCATTACGTCCGCCCGGCCATGGACGAAGGCCCGATCCTAGTGCAAGCCGCCGTGCCCATTGCCGCCGATGATACCGCCGACAGCCTGTCCGCCCGGATACTGGAGCAGGAACATCGGATTTATCCCTTGGCCGTGCGCTTGATCGCCGAGGGTCGGGCACGGGCGGCGGGCGGCTCTGTCACCCTGAAGAATTTCGAGCTGCCCGAGCAACGCCTGATCAATCCACCGCCACGGTAATCGTATGCAATTTAGCGCGGTAATGTGATAGACTCTGCCATGAGCAAAAGACACATTTTACATATCATCGACTACAAGAGCCCCTACGCCTATCTGGCCAAGGATCCCGCCTATGCGTTGGAGGATGAATTCGACGTTAGCGTGGAATGGCGGCATTTCACCTTGGATATTCCATCTTTCTTGGGCGCGGTTGACACCCGGACAGAAACCGAATGGCGCAAGGTGCGCTACGCCTATATGGATATGCGCCGCTGGGCCAACAAGCGTGGTCTTACCGTACGGGGCCCCCGGCGGATCTATGATTCCTCTCCCGCCGGAATCGGTATGCAATATGCCCAGGACCAGGGCGTCTTCCGCCCGTATAACGACCGTGTTTTTTTCGGCTTTTGGAACCATGAATTGGAAGTCGATGATGTCGATGCCCTGACAAATGTGTTGCACGAAGTAGGCGCCGATGCAGGCGGTTTCGCGGAGTACCTTGCGGGTGCAGGACAACGCCGCCATGACGAGATGCGGTTGGAGACGGAAAAGCTGGGCGTTTTCGGCGTTCCAAGCTTCATCCTGGATGGCGAAATTTTCTGGGGTTATGACCGCATTGAGCTGCTGCGGGAACGTCTGCGGGAAATAGATTAAGTTAAAGGGTTGAGTTTATGAAACTGGCATCGCTAAAAGCCGGCCGGGATGGCCAATTGCCTGTCGTCAGAGCTGACCTTGACCGGGCCATTGCGGCCTATGGCATCGCCAGAACTTGCAGGAAGCCCTCGATTATTGGTAGAGCATAGCGCCTCGCCTAGTGGATCCGGCTGAAAACCTGGCCGCAGGCAAGGCACCATCGATGAGTGCGCCTCGGATCCGCGCGGCACAAGAAAAACGGAATTTGCCTATTGCTACAATCCAGAAGGCCATAAATTGGCATCTTTTATATCTAATATGTTATATACCAAATGCTTATTATGAAAACTTCGAGTCATAAGTTAGGAATAAACCAAGCGAATTCGTAATCTCGCCGCCCTCGACCATGTTCTTCCAAGCAAAATTAAGGGCCATGCCGGCGTCGAATTCATAGGCTATGGAAATCTGGAGGATAGGATCATCGCCGCCGCCGCCATCAGATTTCCTGTTCGGTCATGGCCGCCGATGCCGCTCGCGCCAAGATAGATTGTAGCCACAAAGAAATGCCTAGTGACAGTTGCTGCGTTGCCGCCGGCGGGCTAGGGCTGTCCGGAGTATCACAAACACGCATTCAGGAAAGCCTGATTCTAGGAAATCGTATCGGAGAAGCAGGTGATAATCGGATTGCCTGAAATATCGCAGATTAGAACTATTTCGATGATGTCATTTTTTGGTATGGTTCGAGTGAAATTTGTCGGTTATCGGGAGAACATTGGCGAAGAGCCCAGTAATCAGGCTAAATCGGAAACGCGACCCGGTATTGAGTGACAGGCAAGAGTTCATGTCATGTTGTCTTGCGCCTTCCGGTATAGTTTTGCAGCGTGCGATTGCATCCCATTAATGGCGAGCAGGAGGAGCTGTGGATGAGCAAGATCCCCCAGACGGTTGCCGAGGCATTCATCCAAACGACCAACCGTGTGCCGGAAAGAGAAGCGGTCGTTGGCGCCGATGGGCGCCGCTATAGCTACGCTCAGGTCCGGCAAGAGGTTGAACGGCTGACCATTGCACTCCATACGCTTGGCTGCAAGCCCGGTGACCGGGTGGCGGTATGGCTGGCCAACTGTCCCGAATGGGTCTTCGCCGAATTCGCTTGTGCCGTGCTGGGTGTCCTTATCGTCCCGATCAACGCCCGTTTCCGCGCCGGTGAAGCCGCTTATGTGCTCAAGAGCGCCCGCGCCAAGATGCTGATCACTCAGCACAGTTTTCTTTCCAACGATTATCTTGAGCGCTTATACCAGATGGCGGATGGAGACATCGGGCACGGCGAGACGGCGGCTATCGCGGGGCTGCCCGATCTTCAATCCGTTGTTCTGGTCGATGGCGCGGCGGTGCCGGGCACCATCAGCCTTGCCGAGCTGTTGGCGCGCGCGGCGCAAGGCAATGTAAGCCTCGATATCGAGGCCCTCGCGGCGGCGCGGCGGCCAGAGGAGCCGGCCTGGATTTTCTGGACATCAGGCACCACGGGCCGTCCCAAAGGCGCCGTGCTGCCGCATTATTGCATCTCCAATGTTTGGAACTGGACCACCATGGCGGCTCGCATGGACCAGAACGACCGAGTACTGACGAGCTTTCCGGTGTTCTACGTGGGCGGCAATTTCTGGTGCATTCTGGCCGCCATGGTACATGGCGCCACGTTGGTGATGTCGGCCACCTTCGACGCCGATGCCATCGTGCAATGCTGCCGGGATGAGAAGATCACCGTACTATCTGGCATCCCCTTCATGTTGAAGGAAATCGTTCACGATCCACTGTTCGATCCCGATGCCTTCGCCTCCGTACGGGTCGGCTTTTTCGGCGGCGCGAGCATGCCGCACGCCGACATCGTTACCTTGGTGGAGCGTATCGGTTACGAGCACTTTATTCAAATTTACGGAATGACGGAGTTGCATGGAATTTCCATGACCTCCTTGGCAAGCGATAGCCAGGAGCATCAACTAACGACCTGCGGCAAATCGCTGCCGGGATTTGAAGTGCAGCTGGTCGACCCCGAAAGCGGCGTTGTTGTCGAGGGTGTCGGCGCCGGTGAGGCCTGGTACAAGGGCCGCACCCACCTTGGTTATGAGGGCTTGTCGGAAACCGAGTTGGACCAATTTTATACACCTGATGGTTTTTTCAAAACCGGGGATGTGCTGCACCGGCGTGCGGATGGCCGATACGAATTTATCACCCGGGTCAAGGATCTGATCAAGGTTGGCGGCGAAAACGTCGCCGCGGCGGAAATCGAAAGCGTGTTGAAACACCATCCCAAGATATTCAATGTTCAAGTCGTCGGCGTTGTCGATGACTGGCGCGGCGAAGTCCCGGCCGCCTTCATCGAGCTGCACCCCGAAACCGCGGACCTTAGCCTGGAGGAACTACGCCAGTGGGCCAGGGCAAAAATGGCGCCATTCAAGGTGCCGCGCCGCTTGAAACTGATGCAGGCTGACGATTGGCCGCGCACATCGTCGGCTAAGATCGCCCGTTTTCAACTGTCCTCGTTGTTGCCCGAGTAGCCTTCCAGAGCCTTTCCATCATAAAGCCACGATTTCTCAAACACCCGGGAGTAATGACTTTTTCAACACCACCCGCCATATGCCGGCATTCAACTTGTCTAGCGCGGTTCCGGGCTATTCTGGTATCGTCGCAGCCAGATCCGCACGGCCGGCCCCCTGAAGTCGGCCGCGTCTACGTGGTGCGCAGGGTCCATGTGACGCCGACGGCGTGGAAAATGAAGGAGCGGTCCGTTGTCTAGCAGTCATAGCCCAAGCGCCAGGCCGGCATGAGTTGGGGCGAGATCACCGAGGAAACGCTGGCGGCGGCGGCCGAATTGATCGGTCAGCCGCTTCGCCGATCACGCATGCAGTGGATCGAAACCGCGACCAGGGACGCGATTCGCCACTTCGCCTGGGGCATCGGTGACAATAATCCACTTTGGCTGGAACCAGGCCATGGGGCGGCTTCGCCAGCGGGCACGTTGTTGGCGCCGCCATGTATTCTCTATGCCATCGATGCAACGATTGTCGCGCCGAAATTGCCGGGCGTGCAGTGGATATACGCCGGCACCAACTGGACCTGGTTAGATCATATTCGCGTTGACGACAGCTTCCGGGTCGAAGCCGTGCTGACCGATCAGGAAGTGAAATCCGGACGCCGTTTTGCACGTTGGGTACTGCAGACTGGACAGGTGCGCTATTTCAACCAGCGTGACGAACTTGCCGCCACGGCGACCGCCAAATGCGCACGGACACCGCGCGGCGGGGCATCGAGTTCTGATGCTCGGCAGCCCGGCAAGAGTTATCGCTACGATCCCGATGAACTGGCCGACATCGAACGGCTGGTTTTGGCTGAAGCGCGGCAAGGCGGAAGCCCGCTGTACTGGGAGGATATTGGCGTCGGTGATGCGGTGCCGGCAATCATCCGGGGGCCGTTGACCATCACCGATATTATTGCCTGGTATGCGGCAACACAGGGCGCGTTGCACTATGGCGGCGCTCACGGCGATGCGTTGCGCTATCGTCAGCGCCATGAAGATTATCACATCAATACCAAGACCGGTGCCAAGGATGCCGCTGGGCGCGGTCATCTTGATCCAGAAACCGGGCGCGATGTCGGCATGGGCGGAGCCTACGACGTCGGCCCGCAGCGCATATCCTGGGCGCAAACCATGCTCAATAACTGGATCGGCGACCATGGTTTCCTACACAAGCTGAACGTCTCGGTGCGTCAACCGAACATGGTTGGAGATACCTTGTGGTGGAGCGGCGAGGTTACGGCAAAACGCCAGACCGGGTCGGCCAAGGTCGCCGACATCAAGCTTGAAGCCCGCAACCAGTCCGACGTCATGTCCGCCTTCGGCAACGCCGTGGTAGCCTTACCATCGCGGGCCAACGGCCCAGTGCCGCTGCCGCTTCAACCAGGGAATTGACGATGACACAGTCAACCCGTGGCCTGCATAAGGCATTCGGACAGGGTATCGGCGTCGCGTCCGGCAATCGGTCTGTCATTTATGCCGCGCATTGGCTGAAGCTGTTGAGTGGTGCAGAGGCCGCGCCAAAGGCACGGATCATGATTATTGCCGGCGGCACCGACAGCGCTGAAAGCACGGCCGCGGATTGCGTCATTCGGCTGTGGGATTTCCAGGTCGGGCGCGCAGGCGGCGGTGCTTTGGCCAGCGCGGTGTCAGGCGCTTCTGCCGTAATCGGCCACGCTGACAAGACGCCGCTGTTGCTGCCCGCTGATTTGCCGGAAAAATGGTGCGGTGTTTATGGCGTCATCCTAGCGTTGGCCGAATTGTGGCGCCGGCGTAACGGCGGCGGCGGCAGACGTATCGTCTACGATGTCTCGGCTGCCGATATCTTGCGCTCGTTTTCTTTGCAAAATGCCGGCACCCATGACGACATGGTCAAGAATTGGCGGCCTAACGGGCGCCTGTGTGTCGAACATGGCGGTATTTTCCCAATGGGTTTTTTCGCCTGCCGGGACGGACATGT
Source organism: Rhodospirillaceae bacterium (assembly GCA_002731375.1). Lineage (GTDB taxonomy): Bacteria > Pseudomonadota > Alphaproteobacteria. Next base: position 119,224 of record PCBT01000040.1, read on the forward strand.
TGCCATTCTGGGCCGGTCGCGGCGCGACTGGCGCAACATCCGGAAGGCGCTTGGCGATCCCGAATGGGCGCGGGCGAAAGAATTCGAAAACCCCTTCACCATCGCCCTCGACAGCACGAAGGCCGACCGGTTGCTTGAGGAAACCCTGGCGCAGTTCGAACGCGATGAATTGCTGGCCCACGGCCTGAAGCACGGCGCCGTGATCGCACCGGTCTTTACCACCGAACAAGCACACGAACGCAATGTCTTCCGCGAAAATTTTATCGACGACGGAGCACCCGCGCTGCCGTTTCTCGTGACCGCTAACGAGGGGGTTGGCGAACCAAATCATATCACACCGTCGATTGCCGCCGCCGACGCGCCGCTGGCGGGAATGCGCTGTATCGAATTGTGCTGGGTCTGGTCGGGGCCGATGGTCGGGCAGATCCTTGCCGATCTCGGCGCCCAGGTGATCAAGATTGAATCGCATGGGCGCTTCGATCTCTACCGCACCCGCGGATTGGAAAATGAACGCGGCCAGATGCCTGAGAGCACAAGGATTGAATCCTCGCAGCAATTCCACAGTCTGAACCGCAACAAGATTGGCATGACCCTTGATTTGAAGCAGGATGCCGGTCTCGCCATCGCCAGGCAGCTGGCCGGAGAATCTGATGTTCTAATCGAGAACTTTACCGTCGGCACAATGGCGCGCTTGGGCCTGGGCCCTGGCGTTCTGGCCGAGGCAAATCCCGCCCTGGTACAGTTGTCGATGAGTGGACCGGGCAAGGGGTCCTCGGTCCAGGAACTAAGATCCTACGGCCTGGTGTTGAGCGCGTTAGGCGGCGTCGAAGCGTTGATCCGCGACGGAGAAGAATTCCTGGGCTCACCGACATTTTCATTGAGCGATCCGAACGCCGCCGCCTTCGGCGCCATGGCCGCACTGGCTGGGGCCTTGGCGGCGAAGGTTGGCGGCAGCGGAAGTGCGATTGATCTATCGCAGATTGAAGCCGCTGCTACCATCGCCGGTACCGCGACGCCGCCGGCCGATAACCACGATATGATCGTCACGTCAGTGGATCGAGGTTTTGTCGCGCTCAGCCTGCCTACCGACAGTCACGAGGCGATGGCGGCCGCCGGCGCCAGCTTCGCTGAAATTGCAGCACGCGCACGAGAGCTGGGCGGACACGCAGTCGCGGTCTTGGACTTGCCGCAAACGGCGGACGCGGATGAGTTTGCCGACTGTTCCGGCTGGCTGCCCTCAACCCATCCTGTTACCGGCGATGAAATGCTGGTCGCCGCACCCTGGCGCGTCAATGGCCGGCGCGCTGGTTTGCGCAAGCCGGCACCGTTGCTGGGTGAGAGCGATGATTATGTACTACGGCGAATTCTGTCCGTGGCCGACGATGAAATAGAGGCGCTTGCCGAAGCCAAAGTAACCGGGAGACCGGCATCATGATCGAGGTAATGGACAATACCCCGGCCGCGGAAACCTTGCGCGACTTGGTTGTCCTGCGCGCCTCCTACGGCGACAAACCATTGCTGATCTGCCGCGAGCGAACCTTGAGCTATGCCAATGCGGACCGGCTATCGAATATTGTCGCCAACAATCTGTTGGCCCGCGGCATTGGCCACGGTGACGTCGTTGCGACGTTTATGTACAACGCCCTTGAACAGGCCCTGCTGTGGTACGGATGTGCTAAAATCGGCGCGATCTATGCAGCCTTGAACGTCTCGCTGGTGAAAAACGATCTTGCTTACAGCTTGAACGACACCGGCGCAAAATTACTTGTGGTGGATGAAGAATTAGCACAGGCCTATGCCGCTGCCGCCCCCGATCTCGACGCTGTGCCGCAGGTGTTCGTGCAGGGTGCGGCGGCGGCTGTTGCCGGCGCTGCACCTGTCGATGAACTGTTGTCCGGCGACGACCGCTTGCCCGACGCGGACGTCGCCGGCACCGATCCGGTGGCTATCGTCTATACCGGCGGCAGCACCAGCATGCCAAAGGGCGTACTGGTTTCCCACCTCTATTATATTGCCGCGGCGATCCGCTATGCCGAAATTGCCGAGGCGACATCGGACGATGTGCATTACGCCAATTCCCATTTTTTTCACATCGGTGGCCAGCAGTTTGCCGTCACCGGTCCGCTGTACATCGGCATGACTGGGATCATGGATAAGTGGTTCAGCGCGTCGGCCTATTGGAACAACGTGCACAAATACGGTGCCACTATCATCGACCCGCTGGGCACCATGATGTCAGTGCTGCTGATGCGCCCCGAAAGCGAAGATGATCGTACACACAAAGTGCGCGTCGGCGTTGGCATCGCCTCTGGTCAGGTGCGTCACGAGTTGCGCGATGAGTTTGAAACCCGCTTTGGAGCCCCCATGCTGGAAGTCTATTCGATGACCGAAATGGGTGTCCTGATGTGCAGCGAACGCCTCCACGACCGCCGCAAAGGTTCTTGTGGACGCACCCATGGCTGGGCCGAGGTCATGATCGTCGATAGTGACGACAACCCTCTGCCGGCCGGGACGCAGGGACAAATCTTGTTTCGCCCGAAAGTCCCCAACACATATATGATCCGCTACATCAACAAGCCGGACGAGACGCTCGCCGCATGGCGAAACCTTTGGTACCACTCCGGCGACCTGGGCTATATGGATGACGACGGCTATGTCTATTTTGTCGGCCGGGAAGCCCACTGGATCCGCCGCCGCGGCGAGAACGTGTCCGCCTTCGAAATCGAAAAAACCTTGACCGCCCATCCCGCCGTCGCGGACTGTGCCGCCGTAGGCGTACCCTCGGAGATAGGCGAGGAGGATATCAAAGTCTATGTCGAGCTTGCCGATGATGCCGAGCCGCCGGCACCCGCCAAACTCGTCGACTGGTGCAAGGAGCGCATCGCCTTTTTCAAGGTGCCTCGCTACATCGAGTTCGTTGATGCTTTTCCTCGGACCATGACCAAGAACGAAANCGCCCGCCATGAGCTCCGCGATCGAGGTATAGGAGACGCTTGGGATGGGCGGTTCCAATAACTGTTTAATCCAATCGGCATAAGCGATGGTGACAGGCTGACGACCGGCACCAAGCCGACGCTGCTGGCTCACAACGAGGCGTGGTCAGAATTTTGCCAATAAGGCGGAACAAAATGGGGACGGTAGGAACAACACGTGCTCTTACCGTCCCCTAAGTCATTGTTTCCAAGTAACCCTATAATACTCAGCGGATGATTTTAAAATTTACTTAAATAACAGTAAAAATGCCTGTAATAAATAAGTTACAGACATCCCAGCCGCGCGGGCGCGGATCTAGCTTTTTGTCGTAAAAGCTCAGGCTCTGGGCCAGACGCGGGGAAACAGTTCGCAATCCATGGGATCGCCGGGCTGCAGGCCATGGCCTTCAATTGGTGGCGAGATTTGTCCGCTACGGGCAGCATAACGGGTATCCTCGCCCAGCCAGCGCGTGGCATAGGCGCGGCGGCGGCCCTGGGGTGATGGATTGCCCGAGGCGCCATGAACCACCAGTCCGTGAAAAAAGATGCAATCGCCTACTGCCAGCTCCCAGGACAGCAATTGGTGCTGGTCGCGCTCGGCCTCGAAATCGGGAATTACTTCGAAACGCGGGTCCTGGACCCGCAGTTCTGGATTGCCCGTCTTGAAGAACTGTGGCGCGAACCAACGTTCCCAACGGTGCGAGCCGGGGATGAACTCGACGCAGACATCTTTCGGCACAGGGTCCAGAGGCAGCCAGATCGAACCCACCATCCAGCCTTCAACTGGATAATACGGCTGGTCATGATGCCAAGGCGTCCGTTCCTGGGTGCCGGGCTCCTTCACCAGCAGATGGTCATGATAATAATTGATCGCTTGCGCACCCATCATGCGCGCCGCGATGGCACCACCTGGGCCGTCAATGGCAAAGCGCCGGGATTGCTCCCAGCGCCGCCACAACTGAAAATCCACAAAGAACTCGCCGGCGCCTCCCGGCGCCGTGTTGTAACGCACCATGGCCCCCGGCTTTGCCTTGTCGGCCTCCACCGCCTGCCGCAACAGCTCGACCCATTCAAGATCGATCAAACCCTTTAATAACACCGCGCCGTCGCGGTCATAGGCGGCAACTTCAGCGTCAGTAATGGGACGTAGCGGTTCGGCGTGAGGCATGATCCTAGAAGTGCCTTAGCCGACAATCTCGGTTGCGGCGAACCAATACGCAATTTCCTCGGCCGCCGTCTCGGGCGCGTCGGAACCATGCACGGAATTAGCCTCGATATTTTCAGCGAAATCCTTTCGGATGGTACCCGCGATGGCTTCCTCGGGATTGGTCGCGCCCATAACTTCGCGGTTCTTGGCTATGGCGTCTTCGCCTTCCAGAACCTGGACCACCACAGGGCCGGAGGTCATGAAATCACACAGGTCGTTGAAGAACGGACGTTCTTTATGCACTGCGTAGAAGCCCTCGGCCTCGTCATGACTCATCCACAGGCGCTTGGAGGCGACGATGCGCAGGCCAGCGTCTTCAAAGCGGGCGGTGATTTTGCCGGTCAGGTTACGGCGGGTAGCATCGGGCTTGATGATTGAGAAGGTACGTTGGATAGCCATGGGGACGAATTTTCCTTGTTTGGCTGAGACTGCCTCGAATGGACGTTGAAAATGTAAATGCGGGCGCTTTATATCGACTTCGCATCTCACCTGCAACCGTGCTAGATAGCGCCGATGCTGCACATTAATGATCTGACATACCGCATTGGCGGACGGGATATTCTCTTCAATGCCTCGGCCCATATACCCGCCGGCCACAAGGTCGGTGTGGTCGGCCGCAATGGCGCCGGTAAGAGTACCTTGTTGAAGCTGATTACCGGCGATTTGCATGGCGATGGCGGCACCATACGCCGGGCTCGACGCGCGCGCCTGGGCATGGTCTCACAAGAGGCGCCTGGCGGGCCGCAAACTCTCCTGGACCATGTGCTGGAGGCGGATACGGAGCGCACGGCGCTGCTGGCAGAGGCCGAGACGGCGAGCGATCCCAATCGGATTGGTGATATTCACCAACGTCTGCTGGATATCGAGGCCCATTCCGCGCCTTCCCGCGCCGCCTCCATTTTAGCAGGATTGGGCTTTTCCGAACCCGAACAGGCCAGGCCGCTGTCAGAATTTTCAGGCGGCTGGCGCATGCGGGTGGCCCTGGCCGCCATTCTGTTCGCCGCGCCGGATTTATTGCTACTTGATGAGCCAACCAACTATCTGGATCTGGAGGGCACCCTATGGCTGGAAGACTATCTGCGCCGTTACCCCCACACGGTGCTGTTGGTCAGCCACGACAGGGATCTGTTAAATAACGCCGTCACCGCCATTCTGCACGTGGATCAGGGCTACTTGACGCTCTATCGGGGCGGCTATGACACCTTCGAGGCGACCCGGCGGGAGCGNCAGGAGCAGCAGGAACGCCTGCGCGTCCGGCAGGAGGCCGCGCGCAAGCATATGCAGGCCTTTGTCGACCGCTTCCGTTATCAAGCCAACAAGGCGCGCCAGGCGCAAAGCCGCCTGAAGGCGCTGGGCCGGATGCAGCCAATCGCCGAGGCCGCCGTGGACCCGTCGGTCAATTTCCGCTTTCCAGAGCCCGACGAACTGCGTTCACCCATTGTCAGCGTGGACCGGGCAGCGGTCGGTTACGAAGAGGGCAAACCGATCCTGAAAGGCGTCGATCTGCGCATCGACGGTAAGGACCGCATCGCACTGCTTGGGCGCAACGGCAATGGCAAATCCACCCTGGCCAAAATGATCGAAGGCCAGCTTACCCCAATGGTGGGCGAAATACGGCGCGGAGGCAAGCTACGCACGGGTTTTTTCGCCCAACATCTAATCGAGGATCTGGAGCCTCACGATACCCCCGTGGCGCATCTGCAACGGCTATTGCCGGACCTGAAGGAGGCCGCCCTGCGGGCACGCCTGGGTACATTCGGTCTGATCCAGGACAAGGCGGAGACGCAGGTGCGGCATTTATCAGGCGGCGAGCGGGCCCGCCTGGTCCTGGCCCTGATCACCGCCAAGGCGCCGCATCTGCTGATTTTGGATGAGCCAACCAGCCATCTCGACGTGGATGCCCGCCAGGCGCTGGTCCAGGCCTTGAATGATTTCTCCGGTGCGGTGCTGTTGATCAGCCATGACCGGCACCTGCTAGAACTGACCACGGACCGTCTTTGGCTAGTAGCGGATGGCCGGGTCACGCCCTGGGAGGGTGATATAGACGACTACCGGCGTATGTCCTTGCGCAACGAGACGCCCAAGGATGGCAGTCAGGGCTCGGAAAAGGACCGCCGCGCGGCCCGAAAAGCCAACGCTCAAAACCGCCAGCGCCTGGCCCCGCTGCGCAAACAGGTCAAGGCGACGGAGCGGAAACTGAGCCGGCTACAAACCGAACAAGCCCGCATCGCACAGGCCCTGACGGACCCCAAGCTTTACCAGGACAGCCCCGACAGGGTAGCGGCGCTGAACCAGCAAAGGGCGCAAACCGACAAGGCGGTTGCCGAGGCGGAAGTTGAATGGCTTGCAGCAGAAGAGGAACTGGAGAACGCCTCCGGGGAAGCTGCGTAAGCTGATTAAGGCGCCGGCTCCATCGGCGGCAAATCAAGGATATCCGAAAAGGCATCGCCCGCATTGATGCGGCGTTCCCATTCCGCCTCCGCCTTTAAAATCTCCTGACAGGCAGCGAGAACATCAGCCATCCGTGCCTTGGGTACGATGGTAACGCCGTCGTCGTCACCGATCACCAGATCGCCGGTTTTGACCTGTACCCCGCCACAGGAAATTGGCGCGCCCACGTCGCCGATTTGACTGAAATTCGGTCCCGCTGGCGTGATGGCACGGGTGAAACATGGAATATCCATGTCGCGAATTTCGGAGACATCGCGCATAGCACCGTCGATGACAAGTCCAGCCATCCCCCTGCGGACCGCCTCGTTGGTCATGTTACCGCCAAGAACGGCATTGTTCGCATAGCCGCCCGCATCCACCATTAAAACATCGTCCGCCTGGGCCACGGACAGTGCATGCAGCAGGGGCGTGATATCACCCGCTATGGCGCGTACCGTCAGGGCCTGGCCCAGCATCTCGTACCCTGCCTTGATTGGGCGGATAGCAGCGTCCAGGGCGTTGGCCTTGTTCATGGCATCGGTCGCGATGGGGCTGCGGATCGCGGCCCAGGGGCCAAGACCCTTGGGGCCCAGACGTCGTTTCGGCAAGGCGTGCAAATAGACTGTCATACCAAGATTTTCAGAGGTGGTTACATCCCGAGGATACGTTTGGCTACGATCTCGTGCTGCACCTCGTTGGAGCCGCCATAGATTGTCGCCTTGCGCTGGTTGAAATANCGTCCGGCAGCGGGGGGAGCATAGTCCGGACCAATGGGTTCCACATTGGCGCCGGGATCCAGCACGCCACGATCAAATGGCAAGGCATAATTGCCAATAGCTTCCACCGTCAGCTCTCCAATCGCTTGTACCATGGACGAACCCTGGCATTTCAGAATTGAGGACGAAGCGCCGACCCGCTGACCCGCTCCCAACGCGCTCAGGGTCCGAAGCTCTGTAAATTGAACGGCTTCCGTGGTGATTTCCAGCTGCGCCAGTTTGGTGGCGAAGGCGGGATCGTCGATCAGACTGCCGCCATCGGCCAATTCCTGCCCGGCGATATCGCGGATCTTGGACAAACCACCCTGCAGACCGCCAGCATAGGCATTGCCGCGCTCAAACTCCAACAGGTACTTGGCCACAGTCCAGCCATCGTTCTCCTTACCAACCCGGTTGCCCTGCGGCACCCGCACATCGGCGAAGAAGACTTGATTGACCTCCTGGTTCGGTGCTTCCGTCTGGTCCGTCAGTACGATGGGTTCAACCGTGATGCCCGGTGTGTTCATGTCGATCAGCAGGAAGGAAATGCCCTCCTGACGCTTGCCTTCGGTCGAAGTGCGGACCAGGCAGAAGATCATGTCGGCTCGCTGCGCCATGGTGGTCCAGATTTTCGAACCGTTGACGATATAATCATCGCCGTCGGGAATGGCGCGGGTCTGCAACGAAGCTAGGTCGGAGCCGGAGCCCGGCTCGGAATAGCCCTGACACCACCAGACGTTAGAGGCCAGGATATCGGGCAGATATTTCGCCTTTTGCTCCTCGGTGCCGAATTCCATGATCACCGGGGCGACCATTTTCAAACCGAACGCCACCGGGCGCAGCGTGCCCGCGCGCATCATCTCGGTCTCGTAGATATATTTTTGCGTGGCACTCCAACCAGGTCCGCCATGCTCCACCGGCCAGTTTGGCGCCAACCAGCCTTTCTTGCAGAGGGCCTTTTGCCAGGCCATGTGTTCATCCTTGTCGATATAGCCGGTCATGGTTTTTGCGATTTTGGCGCGGATTTCCGCTGTATGGTTTTCAGCGATGAAGGCCCGGACTTCGTCGCGAAAGGCAACTTCCTCAGGCGTATATTCAATATCCACGTCACATACTCTCTTGCTGATGATGCACTCGTTACACCCTTTATAGCGCAACAATGACAGGGTTGTCAGCGCCTGCCATGGGCTATTTTCCACCTCTACCCAGAACCGTTTCGCGGTAGGTAATGTAGGCCCCACAGGCGATGATGATAGCGCTGCCGACCCAGGTCCAGGGATCGGGGAATTCGCCGAATATGAAAAAGCCCAAAACCACCGCGCCAACCAACTGACCATAGGCAAAAGGTGATATCACCGAGGCTTCGGCAAATTGAAAGGCCTTGACCACAAAAAAATGACCCAGACCGCCGATCAGACCGGTCGCCGCCAGCATGACCCAATCGATCTTCACCACCGGCGTGACCCAGTATATGGGCCCAACCAAAGAGGTTAGAATAGCACCAAAAATGGCGGTATAGGTGATGGTGGTGACCGGATTATCCTGACCTGCCAGGCGCCGTGTCATGATTTGATACAGGGAGTAAAACACCGCGTTGGCGACGACCAACAATTCAGCGCCATGGAAGCTGTCCCCGCCTGGCCGAATGATTAAGAGCGCGCCGATGAAGCCAACAGCAACGGCAGCCCAGCGGCGCGGCCCAACCCGCTCTCCCAAAAAAGGTACGGACAGTGCCGTGACCATGAAAGGCGAGGTGAAACTGATTGCCGCGGCAGTGGTCAAGGGCAAATANGTCAGGGCTAGAAAATAGCAACTGGTCGAACCAAGCAGCAGCAGGGAACGGATCAGCTGCNCCGTGAGATTTTTNGTACGAAACAGTTTCAGGCCATGAAAAGGCAAAAATATCAACAGCATCAATACGAAATGGCCCAGATAACGCACCCAGATAATCTGCTGGATGGCGTAATCCACGCCGAGCATCTTGACCGAGGCATTGAGAAACGGNAACAGCGANACGGCCAGGCACATAAANGCAATACCGCGCNCGGTTTGGTTCGCTANCATTCAGTGGGCAATCGTTGTAGCGGGGNTCGTCGCGGCGCAGCATATAGCAAACGCCACGATGATGGAGAGAATTTACGCTAACACTAAGCGTCCGGCCAGACCGCCTGGCGTTTCTCGACAAATGCGCGACCGCCTTCCTTACGGTCCTCCGAATTCATGACGCGGGTTTGTACTTCACCGGTAATTTTATCGATATCACCGTAATCGAGAGAATTACCTCGCACCATCAGCTCTTTCATGCCCTGTACCGCGGCGGGGCTAAGTTCAACAATCCGATTGGCCTGCTTTTCCGCTTCCGCCATCAACTGGTCCTTGGACACGATCTTGTTGATCATGCCGACGTCATAGGCCCGCTGGGCAGTGATCCGGTCGGCGAACAGCAACGTCTCCGCCGCAATGGCCCAGGGCATGGTCTTTGGGAACCAGCCGGCGGGAATGGTGGCGATGCCCCATTGCGGCTCCGGCAGCCAGAAAGTCACGTCCTCGGTNGCGATGCGATAATCGGTATCNAGGGCAATCCACATGCCGTAACCAACNACATGGCTGTGCAGGACCGAGATAANCGGCTTGTACAAACCCTGGGTCTGGCTGATATCAGGGAAGTCACCGGTATATTGATAGNCCTCNTCCGGNGCCCCTCCCGAGAGATCGGCGCCGGCGGAAAAACAGCGCCCGTTNCCCGACAGGATCGCCACCCGGATCTTNGGGTCGTCGCGCACGTCGGCCCAGGCCCAAGCCAGTTCGTCATGCACCTGCTGGTTCATCGCGTTCAGCTTGTCAGGCCGGTTCAGGGTAACATAGGCGATGTGACNTTTTTTATCATACTCTATGGTGCTTAGCTCCATTTTTCAGGACCTCTATTTGTTGATCTGGTGACATCTAACAACGAAACAGATGGGGTGCGAAAGGCTAAACGCTACGGCTAATTACTATTCGCCAATATGGTTTTCAATCGCCGGCGGGGAATTGAGACAGACGACGATGGCATCGCGATCGGCGTCCGTCAGATGTTTGTAGCCGTCCTCGACCGCTTCGGCCATCGAGCCTTCGACCTTCTCCCAATCTGGCTCGATACATCCTGTCCCGGTGGCGCCCATGAGACAAGATTGGCGAAGCAACACTANCAATACAATGTGACGATGCAATGTTCCACCCGGCCATGGGGCTTGCTACAGTGACGCCAGCAACGACGAAGCTTTTCAATGAGGCAGCTCAATGTTTCAAGATCTGATTGCACGCACGGGTGATCATCCGAATATTTCCTGGCGGGGACGTTTCGCAAATGCCTGCATCGAATTGCGCAGCGGCGAGACGAGCCACTTCCTACAGCTGGACAGTGACGGCGTTTCGATCAGCGATAGTCAACCAGACCACAACATCACCCTGACCCTGGCGGCAAGCGAGGCGGCCTGGAGCGAATTGTTGGGCCCCGCGCCTAGACCCGGCCTGCAATCGATCTCCGCCATGCGCCGCATGGGCCATTTGCGTGTCAGCGGCGATTTTCTGGCCTACTACCAGAATCTCATGGCGCTGGAAATACTGTTCGCCATGAGCCGCCCCCGACCAGACAATGCCACGGCCTCACCCTCCGAACCAATCCTCGATCCCATCGTGGGCCGCTATATCAATATGGACTTCCAGGGCCGGCCCCACCGTATTTATTTCGAAGAAGCCGGCAGCGGCATTCCCCTGATCTGCTTACATACCGCCGGCGCCGATGGCCGGCAGTACCGCGAAATTCTGAACGATCTCGACATTACCGCGAATTATCGCGTGGTGGTGTTCGATCTGCCCTGGCACGGTAAGTCATCACCGCCACCTGGGTTTCAGGACGAGGTCTATCAACTAACCACGGATAGTTACGTGGCTATTACCATGGCCGTGAAGTCGGCCCTGGGTCTGAACAACCCTGTTATCATGGGCTGTTCCATCGGCGGGCGGGCGGTGCTGCATCTGGCCCTGCGCCATGGCGCCGATCTGCGCGCGGTGATTGGCCTGCAATCAGCGCTGTTCGCGGAAAACAAGATCGACGGGGAGCCAGAGGGCCTGCGTTCAATTCATCGCCCCGACGTACATGGAGGCGAGGTGTCAGCCGCCTTGATGACCGGACTGATCGCGCCACAATCCCCAAGGCCTGACGCCTGGGAGACGTTGTGGCATTACATGCAGGGCGGCCCCGGTATTTTCATGGGCGATCTGAACTATTATTTCACCGATGGCGACATGCGCAACGGTCTGGCGGCGGGTATCGACACTGCGGTTTGTCCGGTGCATCTGTTGACCGGCGAATACGACACTTCCGCCACGCCGGAATTGAGCCGCCAGCTAGCCGAGGAAATCAACGCCACGTCGTTTGAGGTGATGGAGGGCATGGGCCATTTCCCCATGTCGGAAAACCCGGCGGGATTTCGCGGCTATCTATTGCCAGTGCTGGACAAGATCATTGCGGCGGCGGCATGAGGCAGGCCAACAGCAATTGCGATACAAATGATTAACCGCGAAGATCTGGCGGCGTTGGACAAGGCCGACCCGCTTGCCAATTTGCATGACCGCTTCGAACTGCCCGATGGCGTAATCTATCTGGACGGCAATTCCTTGGGCCCCCTGCCCAAGAACGTGCCAGCCCGTGTGGCCGAGGTGGTGCAGCGGCAATGGCGCGACGATCTGATCAGGTCATGGAATATCCACGATTGGGACCGATTGCCGCTTAGCGTCGGTGACCGTATCGCGCCATTGATTGGCGCCGGGCCCGGTGAAGTATTGGTCGGCGACAGCACATCCGTCAATCTGTTCAAACTGATGGCGGCGGCGTTGGAACTGCGTCCGGAGCGCAAGGTGATCGTCTCGCAATCCGGCAACTTCCCCACGGACATCTACCTGGCCGAGGGCCTGATCCGGCAATTGGGGGACGGCCATGAATTGCGCCTGGTGGACGGCGATGACGTGCTGGGCGCCATTGACGACGATGTGGCCCTGGTTTCCCTGACCCAGGTGGACTACCGCAGCGGCCATCTCCAGGAAATGGCCAACGTCACCCACCGAGCCCATGATGCGGGGGCATTGATGTTGTGGGATCTCTCCCACAGCGCCGGTGTCATGACGGTTGACCTGGCAGGCGCGGGCGCGGATTTCGCTGTCGGCTGCAGCTACAAATACCTGAACGGCGGGCCCGGCGCCCCGGCCTATCTGTACGTTGCCCGGCATTTGCAGGATCAGATGCGCCAGCCGCTTTCAGGCTGGCACGGTCATGCGGCCCCATTCGAGTTCGAGACCCATTACCGCCCCGCCCCCGGCATTGTACGACAGCGCTGTGGCACACCGTCGGTTATCGGCATGAGTGTCCTGGACGCCGCCCTGGATGTTTTTGATGATTTGGACATGGCGGCGGTGCGGGCCAAATCCCAGGCGCTGACGGGACACTTCATTGATCTTGTGGAGCAACGATGCGGCGGCCATGGCTTCACCCTGGCCACGCCACGCGACCCCGCGTGCCGGGGCAGTCAGGTCTCGTGGCATCACGAAAACGGTTATCCCATCATGCAGGCATTGATCACCGGCTGTGTAATTGGCGATTTCCGCAGCCCGGATATCCTGCGCTTCGGCTTCGCGCCCTTGTATCTGCGTTATGTGGATGTCTGGGACGCGGTTACGGTGCTGCAACGGGTGCTGGCCGACGGATCATGGGATCGGCCCGAATACCATGCGCGCGCGGCTATAACCTAATATCATCATCTCTATCCGTGACACGCTATAATGCCTGACAATCGATTTTTCGACTTTGGGAGGAGAGGAGAAAATGACTGAACTGGTGCTGCGATCCGATAAGGATGGCGTCGTGACCCTGACCCTGAACCGGCCTGATGCCCTGAATGCGTTAAGCCCTAATCTATTCGTGGAACTGCGCGGTCATGTGGAAAGCATCGCCGGTGATCCCGAAAATGTCGGTTGTGTCGTTCTGCGTGGCGCGGGCCGTTCGTTCTGCGCCGGTAACGATCTGAAGGCGATCCAGAATGGCGAGGAAGCGCCCTCGCCTACCTTTCAGTCCGATACCATCAATATGATCGAGAACCTGCCACAGCCGGTGATCGCCGAGATCAGGGGCCATTGCTATACCGGCGGGTTGGAACTGGCGCTGTCTTGCGATCTGCTGGTCGCGTCGGAAACGGCGAAATTCGCCGATACCCACGGCAAATGGGGCATGACCCCACGCTGGGGCATGAGCCAACGCCTGCCCCGCCGCATCGGGCCGTTAAAGGCCAAGGAAATGAGCTTTACCGCCCGGACCTACAGCGGTGCCGAGGCCGCTGCCATGGGTCTGGCCAATCATTGTGTCGCCGATGATCAATTGGAGGACGTCGTCGGCGCCGTGGCCGCCGATATCGTGGCCAATTCCTGGCATTCGGCGCGCGGCAATAAGATGCTATACAATAAAGGCCAAGACTACACCTTCCACGATGGCCTGGCGTTTGAGATGGCCGAAAGCCCAGGCCGCGGCCCGGATATCGAGGAACGCCTTAAGGCCTTTTCAAAAAGTTGATGGAGAACCCTATGTCGGCACCGATCTGGCAATGGGGCGCGGTTACAACTGCCGCAGCCATCCGAACCGGCAAAATCACGGCTGAAGAAGCCGTGGAGGCCGCCCTTGAACGCATGGCCGCATGCAATAAAGCTGTCAACGCGGTCACCGTCGATCTGTCCGGCGAGGCCCGTCAGGCTGCCCGCCGCGCCGATGATACTATTAACGCCGGCACCGCGTTGGGACCCCTGCATGGCGTGCCTGTAACGATCAAGGAAAACGTCGATCAAATTGGGCAGGCGACGACAAACGGTATACCGGCCTTTGCCGAAGTCACCGCGGATACAGATTCTCCCGTGGTCGCCAACCTGCGCAAAGCCGGCGCCATCGTCATAGGCCGCACCAATACGCCGGAGTTCAGCCTGCGCTGGTTCACCGATAATCCCCTGCGCGGCACGACTCACAATCCATGGAAAGAGGGTATTACACCAGGCGGGTCGTCCGGCGGCGCGGCGGCGGCGGTGGCATTGGGGATCGGCGATATCGCCCACGGCAATGACCTTGGCGGCTCGTTACGCTATCCGGCCTATGCCTGCGGACTGGCCACCATACGGCCTTCCTTCGGCCGGGTACCTGCCTATAACCCAACGGCTGGTGAGGAACGGCCTCCAACGTTGCAACTGATGTCCGTGCAGGGGCCCATCGCCCGCGAGGTGCGCGACGTTCGGCTGGCCCTCGGCACCATGGCCCAAAAAGATGCCCGCGATCCCTGGTGGGTCCCCGCACCCCTAGATGGTCCCCGCCTCGCTACGCCGATAAAGGTCGCTGTTTGCAAAACACCAACCGGTATTGCCTGCCACGAAGCGGTGTCCAAGGCTATAGACCAAGCCGCCGACCATCTTGCCAATGCGGGCTATGCGGTCGTGGCCAAGGATCCACCGCTGATGGCCGAGATCGCCGAGAGCTGGCGCACGCTGCTGTTCACGGACACCAAGGTGATGTCCGAAGCGGCCTTTCGCAAATATGGCTCCGACGACATCAATCAGGTCCTTGCCGACTACCTGGCCGCCTCCAACGTACGGGATTTGGATGGTTATGTTCACGCCCTGGCGGATCGCACCCGTTTGCTGCGGGCATGGAGCATGTTCATGGACGATTATCCCCTGGCCCTTGCGCCCGTCAGCCAGGTACCACCCTTCCCGCAGGGCGAGGACCTTCGGGGGCCCGGGCGCGTTAAGGAGATGCTGGATCAGCAAAGCATGCTGTATGGTATTAATCTACTGGGCCTGCCGTCCGCCGCCGTTCCGACCGGATTGCACGATGGGGTGCCCATGGGTGTGCAAATTATTGGCCCGCGTCTGCGGGAAGATCTGTGTCTTGATGCGGCCGAGGCCATCGAACGCGGCACGGGTATCTTGAGCCAACAACTATGGAGCCAAACATGAATGAAACCTGGCCGGAGGAAATCTATGGCCTGCTGCGGGAGAATGATATAGAGCAAATCGCCTATGTCCCCGATGCGGGTCACGATTATCTAATCAAACGATCCATCGCGGATCCGGATGTCCATGCCATCGCCCTGACCACCGAGGAAGAAGGCGTCGGCCTGCTGGCGGGCGCGCATCTGGGCGGCAGCCGGGGCGTGCTGTTGATGCAAAGCAGCGGCGTGGGTAACTGTATCAATCTGCTTTCACTTCCCAGGGCCGGACGGTTTCCCTTCCTGACAATAATTTCCATGCGGGGTGATTTCGGTGAGGGTAATCCCTGGCAAATGCCCATGGGACAGTCGACCCAGCCGGTGTTGGAGGCTTGTGATGTGACCTGTCTGTGCATCGACGATCCAGGTGAGGTCAGCCGCACAATAAGCGCCGCCATAACAACGGCCTTTACGAGTGAATTGCCGGTCGCGGTCCTGCTAGGGCAACGCCTGCTCGGCGCCAAGGTATTTGAAAAAAGGTGAATTATGGCAGATCCAAATGATGGCGGCCGCGCCGCCGGTAAAACCGCTACGGGCACCATTGACCGGCGTGTCGCGGTAAAACGGCTGTTGGACAGCATGGGCGATGATGTCCTGATCGTGGCCGGCCTGGCCGGCGCCAAGGGCGATGTCACGGCTGCCGTGGGCGATGACCCACGAGTCTTCGGCTTTGGTGGCGCCATGGGGGCGGCTGCGTCCATGGGCCTAGGCCTGGCCCTGGCACAACCGAATAAACGCGTACTGGTGGTCACCGGTGATGGCGAATTGCTGATGAACGTTGGTACCTTGGCGACGATCGCCATAGTCAACCCGCCCAATCTGGGCATCATCTGTGTCGACAACGAACATTACGGCGAGACCGGCTTTCAACGCAGCCACACGGGCCTGGGCACGGACCTGGCAATCATGGCCCAGGGCGGCGGAATCGGTGCCGTGCGCACGGTGCACGAGATGGACGAATTGGACGAGGCCGGTGAAATGCTGCGCAACACCAACGGCGCCGCATTTGTCTTGCTAAAGGTCGTGGTGAATGACCCGCCGAAGATGCCCACCGTGTGGGACGCGTCCTGGCACAAAAGCCGTTTCCGCCAGGCATTGCTGGGCCGCCCCTAAGCGATCATCTTCGATCCAACTGTAAGAGTCTGAACATATGAACCGCTATGCAATGGGCATCGATATCGGCGGCACCTTTACCGACGTGGTGCTGTACGACCGGGAACAGGGCCGGCGCCTGACCCGCAAGATTCTAACCACGCCGGGCGATCCCGCCGAGGCAGTACTCGACGCCGTGGATCAGGTGCTGGCGGAGGAAGCTATTTTGGCGCGGGAAATAGAGCGCGTCGTGCATGCCACGACCTTGTTCACTAACGCCTTGATTGAACATAAGGGTGCGCGTACGGCATTGCTAACCACGGAGGGTTTTCGTGACTCTCTCGAGATCGGGCGGGAGCGGAAATACGACCTCTATGATCTAGCCGCAAAAAAGCCACAGACCCTGGTGCCCCGGGAACTGCGTTTCGAGGCCGGCGAGCGTGTCTTGGCCGACGGCAGTATCCACCAGCCTTTGGATAGCGATGGCCTGGCCGAGATCGCCGAGGTTCTAAAAGAGGCCGATGTCGGCTCACTGGCCATTGTTTTTCTGCACAGTTATCGTAACGACAGCCATGAACGCGCAGCCGGTGATCACATAGCGGAATTGCTGCCGGATATTTCGATCAGCCTGTCCAGCGACGTGGCACCGGAAATCCGGGAGTTCGAGCGCGCCTCGACCACCGTTGCCAACGCCTATGTTAAGCCCCTGGCGCGGGACTATCTCGATGCCTTGGGTACACGGCTGGGCGTGCGCAAAATCACCGCGCCACTATTACTGATGCTGTCCAGTGGCGGCCTGACTCATGTCGGTGAAGTTCGTAGATCGCCGGTGCAGATGCTGGAGTCCGGCCCAGCCGCTGGCGCCCTGGCCGCCGCCGATATTGGCCGGGCCGAAGGACTTGAGCATATACTGGCATTCGACATGGGCGGCACCACTGCGAAGTTATGCCTGATCGACGGCGAGGAACCCGACATTGCCTATCGTTTCGAAGCCGCGCGCGAACGCCGCTTTGCCGAGGGTAGCGGCCTCCCGATCCGCATTTCCGCGGTAGAGTTAATCGAGATCGGCGCCGGCGGCGGCTCCATCGCCCGCATCGATGCCCTGGGACTGCTGAAGGCAGGACCCGACAGCGCAGGCGCGGTGCCGGGTCCCGTAGCCTATGGCCGGGGCGGCGCATTGCCGACAGTCACGGATGCAGATTTTGCCCTGGGATTTCTGGGCGCGGAAGGTTTCGCGGGTGGTGCGATCAAGGTCGATCTAGCCGCCACGCAGCAGGCATTGGAGCAACTGGCGGAGGAATCCGGTCTGTCATCGGAGAAAATAGCCTGGGGCGTACATAATTTGGTCAATGAAAACATGGCCTCCGCCGCCCGTGTGCATATCGCAGAAAAGGGCCGCGACCCACGTGCCTATACACTGGTCGCCACCGGTGGTGCCGGCCCAGTGCATGCTTATTACATGGCCCACAAACTTGGTATCAAACGCATTGTCTGCCCACGCAACGCCGGTGTTGCCTCCGCCTTTGGTTTGTTGCTGGCCCCAGCCCGTGTGGACCGCACTGCCGCCTTTGCCGCTGCCTTGGACGAAATGGACTGGCCGGCCATGGAAGGCGCCTACCAGGAATTGGAAGCCGCTGCCCGCCAGGTCATCATTGATACCGGCATGGACGGCAATACCGCCAGGGTGCAGCGTCTGGCCGATATGCGCAATATCGGTCAAGGTTTTGAACTAGTGGTGAATTTACCCGGAGGGCCTTACACGGCGAATAGCCGCGACGCTCTCTTGGCTGCCTATGCCCAGGCTTATCAGGCCCATTTCACGCGTCCGCCACCCAACGTGCCCACGGCGATCGTCGCCATTCGCGTGCGCCTCACCGCCCCGGTGGGAGTAACCGCCGATGGCTTGAACCAAAGTAAAAAGGTCAAGGCGGCGCAAAGGGGACAGCGGCTGGTCTATTTTCCCAATACCGATGGCATGACCCAAACCGCAATCTATGACCGTACTGCGCTGCGCATCGGTAAGGTCTTTAAAGGACCGGCGGTGGTAGAGGAAGCGGAATCCACAATGGTCATTGGTCCCGGCGGCCGCTTTCATGTATCGAACAGCGGTAATTTGATAATTGATCTGCCGGAGGATGAGGCATGAGTGCGTTCGACGCCGTGACCCTTGAAGTGATCTGGAATCGCATGATCGCCTCCGTCGATGAAGCAGCCAAGGCCATCGTTCGTACCTCGTTCTCGACCCTGTCAAACGAGGCCAATGATTTTGCCTGCGTGCTAACGGATGCCGACGGCCAGTTGCTGGCTCAGAACAGCGGCTCCATTCCCTCGTTCATCGGTACCCTGCCCGCCACGGTTCGTCATACCCTGGAACGCTTTGGCTGCGACGGATTGGAACCCGGCGATGTGATCTGCACCAATGATCCCTGGCTGGGCACGGGCCATCTGAATGATTGTAGCGTCGTCCGGCCGATCTTCCGGGACGGTACATTGATTGCCTTCGCCGCGACGGCTTCACACATGCCAGATATCGGCGGACGCATCCGTTCGGTCGAGGCAAGGGAAATCTTCGAGGAGGGTTTCCACATTCCACTGTTGAAGATCTTTCGCGCTGGCATCCCGGACGAAACCTTCTTTGAATTGTTACGCGCCCAGGTCCGCACCCCGGATCAGACCGAGGGCGATATCCACGCCCAGATCACCGCCAACTATTTGATCGAGGACAGAATTCTGGCCATCGCCAATGAGTATGGCCTGGATGACTTGGTTGAGTTAAGCCGGGAACTGAATGGGCGCACCGAAACAGCGACGCGGGCCGCCATCCGGAATGTTCCCGATGGCGTCTATAACTATAAGATGCTAACCGACGGATTGCGTGCTGATACGCCGTTTACCTTCGCCCTGCGTTTGGAGGTCAAGGACGACACCATACATTTTGATTTCGCTGGCACCTCGCCCGTTCAGCCAAGGTCCATCAACTGCCCATTCTGTTACACCTACGCCATGTCCGCCTATGCCATCAAATGCGCCTTGCTGCCCGATGTGCCCAATAATTCAGGCATGTTGCGGCCGATAACGGTGACGGCGCCAGAAAATACCCTGCTCAACCCCCTGCCCCCGGCTTCGGTCGGTGCGCGCGCCTCCACCGGCCACTATGTGCCGGTTCTTGCTTTTGGCGCCCTGGCCGGCGTCCTGCCGGAACGGGTCATGGCAGCGGCTGGGTCACCTATATGGAATTGCACCCAATCCGGCGTACGCCCCAACGGTCAGACCTATGCCACCAATTTATTCTTCAACGGCGGCATGGGCGCTACCCATGGCGCAGATGGGGAGAGCGCCATATCCTGGCCCTCGAACTTGTCCTGCACACCGGTCGAGGTAGCGGAGCAATCCGCGCCATTGCTGTTTCACTACAAGCGCCTGCGGCCCAATTCGGGCGGTCTGGGGCAATACCGCGGCGGCCTGGGTGAGGATATGCTGGTTGAAAGCTTGTCGGAAAGCCCCATCACCGTGAGCTTTATGTCGGAACGCACCCGCCATGCCGCGCCCGGATTGGCGGGCGGGGGGGATGGCGATACCGGCGCCGTGGAAATAAATGGCGAGGAAGCCGACAACCGGGCACAACATCTGCTGGAAAAGGGCGACCGTATATTGATCGCCACACCCGGCGGCGGCGGCTATGGTTTGCATGCATCCCGCGACAAAGCCTTGATTTTCGAAGATATCAAACAAGGTTATGTGACGAAAGGTGACTGACATGAGCAAGGATGGCCTTGGCGATGAAGCCCTGGAACAGCTGGCCAGGCAATTGGGATTGGAGAAAATTCACGCAGACAACCCAGGTCTGATCCGCAAAGCATATGACGCCGCCCGGATGATGGCGGCACGTCTGCCCCGCCCGGATGATATCGCCGATGAGCCGAGCCATACCTTCAGGGCCGACAACAATGTCTAAACAGGGCCAAGACCTACCATTCCTTAGCCTGACCGAGGTCGCTGCTCTAATCCGCGCTGGCGAACTTTCATCGGTTGCCTACACCCAGGGCCTCCTGGATCATATCGCTGCCCATGACGGACAATTTGATAGTTTCCTGCGCGTGCTATCCGACAGTGTCCTGACCGAGGCGGAGGCAGCGGACAACGCCGTCAAGACGGAGCAAGCCCTTGGCCCCCTGCATGGCGTACCTTTTGGCCTGAAGGATATTGTCGATGTGGCCGGGCTACCGACCACGGCGCACAGTCAAATTCTGGCGCAACAACCACCCAAGACCGAGGATGCCACGGTAACCACACAGCTACGCGCGGCGGGCGGTATTCTGCTGGGCAAGACCGCGACCCATGAATTTGCCATCGGCGGGCCATCCTTTGATCTGCCCTGGCCCCCGGCCCGCAACCCATGGAATAGGGACCATTCACCGGGCGGCTCCTCGTCGGGCTCCGGCGCGGCGGTGGCGGCGGGCTTCGTGCCCATGGCCATTGGCACCGATACAGGCGGTTCCGTGCGCAACCCCGCGACCTCCTGCGGTATCGTCGGCATGAAAGCCACCTATGGCCGGGTCAGCCGCCGTGGCGTAGTGCCGCTATCATATTCTCTGGATCACGTAGGACCCATGACCCGCAACGTGGCCGACAACGCCTTGATGCTGAATGTTCTGGCCGGCCACGACCCGGACGATCCCGCCTCCGCCGATGTCCCCACCGTTGACTATACGGCCCAGCTTGACCGCGGCGTCAAAGGACTGCGCATCGGCGTCATCCGGCATTTTCACAACCGTGACCTGATTGCAGATCCGACCATGGCCGAAGCCTTGGAGGAGGCCCTGCGGGTGCTGCAAGGCCTTGGGGCGGAGGTGGTGGAGATCGAGACGACACCTCTAGCCGAATTCGCCACCTGCAACCGGGTAATCCTGTTGTCGGAGACCTATGCCATTCATCGGCGCTGGCTGGCGGAACGTCCTGGCGACTATGGCGAGCTGTTCCTGGAGCGGGTCCTGCCCGGTGCCTTCCTGGGCGGTAGTGACTATGTGGATGCCCTGCGTTTGCGCCGGAAATTGACCACCGGCTTTAACCGCTCCATCAAGGATTTCGACGGCGTTATAGCGATCTCTTCCATGGACCCGGCCTTTGCCATCGAGGACCCGGATGAGAACGCCTTGAAGTATCCCCGCCAGGCCCGCACGCCCTTTAATTTAACCGGCAACCCGGCCCTGGCCATGCCCAACGGCTTCGATGATGACGGCCTGCCTCTCGCCATGCAAATCATCGGCAGAAATTTTGACGAGGCGACGATCTACCGCATCGCCGCCGCCTACGAAGGGGCGACGGAATGGCACAAACGCCGCCCGCCCCTGTAGTCAAAGGAGGAATGGACAATGCTATCGCATCACGGACGCTATGATTTTTCCCCCATCAGCCAACGGCCCAACTATTCCTGGCCTGATGGCAAGCGCCTGGCGGTCTATATCGCCCTGAACGTGGAGCAATTTGCTTGGGATAAAAGTATCGAATCCGCCATTGCGCCGTCTGGCATGCACAACAAACAGAGCGTTTACTCCTGGCGCGACTATGGCAACCGGGTCGGTTTCTGGCGCCTGATGGATCTGTTCGACGAATTGGATATCCCCATCCAGGCGCAGCTGAACAGCTCGATTTACGAACATGCACCCCAAGTGGCGGAGCGCCTGCGCCAACGCGGCGACGAATTCCTGGGCCACGGCATCACCAATTCCGAGGAACAAGGCGGGCGAAGCGAAGACGAAGAACGCGCTCTGATCAAGACTGTCACGGATGCCATCGTTGAAAATGAAGGCGAACAGCCCACAGGCTGGATGTCACCATGGCTGTCACAAAGCGAGACCACCTTGGATCTGTTGAGCGAGGCCGGCTATCACTACAACATGGATTGGTGTTGCGACGATCAGCCGATCTGGATGAAAACCCGCAACGGGCGCATTCTGGGCATGCCCTATCCGGTGGAATTGAACGACAACCGAGCCATCGTCCTGCATAAGATGACACCAAGCCAATATGCCGATTGCATCATCGACAATTTCGACGAAATGATGACGCAATCCGTGCATCAACCCCTGGTTTTTCCGATTTCGCTGCATACATTCGTCGTAGGTCAACCGTTCCGCATTCGGCAATTACGCCGGGCCCTGAAATACATTACCGACCGGCGGGACAAAATCTGGCTGACCCGGCCCGGTGAAATCTGCCGCCACATTGAAAGCCTGGACCCAGGCATCGTACCAGGAAGCTGATAACCATGAGCGACGTCAAACGCGGCCGGGAGTTTCTCCATACCCCCGGACCGACCAATATTCCCGACCGTATCTTGAACGCCATGCATCAGCCGGCGGTGGACTTTACCGCCCCCCCATTCGTCGAGATGACCCGATCTTGTTTCGAGGACATCAAGCACGTCTTTCAAACCCAAGGCCCGGTCTTCATGTATGCCGCCAATGGCCATGGTGCCTGGGAAGCCGCCATGAGCAATACCCTGTCTCCGGGGGACCATGTCCTGGTACCGGAGACAGGTAATTTCTCGATGAAATGGGGCATGATGGCGGAATCCCTCGACCTGGTGATTGAACATCTGCCCGGTGACTGGCGCCATGGCATTGATCCGGACGCGGTGGAACAGCATCTCCGCGACGATGATGAAGGCCGGATCAAGGCTGTCTTGATGGTGCATGTGGATACCGCCAGCGGTGTCATCTCTAGCGTACAGGCCATTCGCCGGGCCATGGATAATGCCAAGCATGGGGCGCTGTTCATGGTGGACACCATTGCCTCGTTGGCCACGGTCGAATTCCAGATGGATGATTGGGGTGTTGATGTCGCCCTGGCGGCCTCGCAAAAAGGCCTAATGTGCCCGCCGGGTATCGGCTTCACAGCCTGCAGCGATAAGGCCATGCATGCCACGCAAAGTGCCAGATTGCCGCGTAATTATTGGGACTGGCGGGAACGCATGACGGACGCGCAGTATATCCGTTTTTGCGGCACCGCGCCGATCCACATGCTGTATGGTCTGCGCGAGGCCCTTGATATGCTGGCCGAGGAAGGCTTCGCGCAGGTCGTGGCCCGCCATCACCGCCTGGCCTCCGCCATCAGGGCGGCAGTGGACGTTTGGTGTTCCCAAGGCGGCATGGCCTATAACGCGCTGATCCCGGAACAACGCTCCAACTCAATTACAGCCATTCGAGTGCCCACCGGATACAACGCCGAAGAGGTTCGTACGGTGGCACGGGAACGCTACCAGGTCGCCATGGGCGGCGGTCTGGAACAACTAAAGGGCGATGTCTTCCGTATCGGCCACATGGGCGATTTGAATGAACCCATGGTCCTGGGCGCCCTGGCCGGGATCGAGGCAGCCCTGCAATACCTCGATGTTCCCCATGGTCGGGGCGGCGTCGTCGCCGCCATCGACTACCTGACCGGGACTTGAAACCATGGCCCGTACCAGTACAGCCGAGGATTGGCGGGTCTATTACCAACGCACCGGCGAGCGCCCGCCGCGCGAAACCCTACTACAGGCATTGGATAGCTTCGAGGCCGAAGCCACCATTGGCAGGGCCGTCGATCTTGGTTGCGGCGGCGGACGAGATAGTATCGAATTGCTGCGCCGGGGCTGGACCGTGCTGGCCATTGATGCTCAGGACTCGGCAATCGAGACCCTGTTGGCACGGCCCGAACTGAATGAATTCGGCGCCTGGCCCCAGACGCAGGTCTCGCGCTTTGAAGCGGCCCGTTGGCAGGTGGCGGAACTGGTGAATTCGTCTTTTGCCCTGCCGCTTTGTCTGAAAGTGGATTTCCTTGCCATGTGGCAACGTATTTTCGACAGTTTGCGCCCAGGCGGACGTTTCGCCGGACAGCTTTATGGCGTGCGTGATCAATGGTTTGGCGATCCCACCAACACCCATTTCACACAAACCGAAGTCGATGATCTGTTGCTGCCCTACGAAGTGGAACTATTCCGGGAAGAGGAAACGGATTCCGTCACCCCGCGCGGTACCACCAAACATTGGCACATCTACCACATCGTCGCCCGCAAGCCCG
>PCBT01000041.1 GCA_002731375.1 Rhodospirillaceae bacterium
CCGAAGCGTATTCCACAATGCGTCCGAGATACATGATGGCTACTCGGTCGGCCATGTACTGTACCACGCCCAGATTGTGAGTGATGAACAGCAATGACATATCAAAACGCTCGATCATCGAGGTGATCAATTCCAGGATAACCGCCTGGATGGTTACATCCAACGCCGTCGTCGGCTCGTCCGCGATCAGGAACGTGGGATCGCAGCTCAACGCCATGGCCAGCATGACACGCTGACGCATGCCGCCGGAGAATTCATGCACATAATTGTCAACCCGGTCGCTGGGCGAAGGAATGCCCACCAGTTGCAGCATTTCGATAGTGCGTTCCCGCGCCTCCTGTTTGGACATGCCCATGTTGGTCCGCAAAGCATCGCCGATCTGGCTGCCCACCGTGAATACCGGGTTCAAGGCATTCATGGGTTCCTGAAAGACCATGGCAATATTCTGGCCGCGTATTTCGCGTATTTCATCATCCGGCATTTGATATAGATCGCGGCCTTGGAAACGGACCGTACCGGTGGCGATTTCACCAGGTGGCGAGGGGATCAGACGCATGATGGCCCGTGCCGTCACGGACTTGCCCGAACCACTCTCACCCACTAGGCCAAAGGTCTCGCCCTTGCCTACATCAAATGAAATTTGATCAATCGCACGCAGCACGCCACGCTTTAAATTGAACTGGACGCTTAGATTATCGATCTCAAGAACGGGCTGCGCCATGCATATGCCCTTCCCCCCCGGTACTAACCATTACGCTTCCAAAGGTTCCCAGTTAAGGTCTTTGCTGTCAATGGCATAAGCCGCCACAACGCTGCATCCGCAAAAATAATCCCGGTATTTTCACAATAACTTGCTGTGGGTTAGAGCTTTCGGGTATATACCGTCGCAGCTCGGGGAAAAAATGGATCAAATGTCCGAACCAGACGAAATACCAAGCCCAATACAAAGTCGGCGCAGCTTTCTCAAAGCCGGCGGCGCGGCACTAGGGGCCGCAAGTACGGTTGGGTTGCCGGGCCTGGCCGGAGCTAAAGATGCAGCGACGGGTGCAGGTACAGGCAAGGCCGGAGGCAAGAGAGGCGGCATTTTACGCTTTGCCACCCGCTCAGAGGCCCGCGGTATCGATCCCCACAAAAACCTGTTCTACAACGTCTCTCAGCCCCTGGCGGCGACTTCCCAGGGCCTGCTGGATATTGCTCCAGACGTGGCGCCCGCGCCCGGCATCGCCAGTGAATGGAATATTTCGGACGATTTGCAGACCTACACTTTCCGGCTGCGTCCGGGCGTCAGTTTTCATAATGGCGCCGACGTGGACGCGGCGGCGGTAAAATGGAATTTCGAACGGATCATGGATCCCAAAATCAGTCACCCATTTGCCCGTTCCAGCCTGGAAAATATCAAGGAAATCGTAGCCGTCGATAAATACACCCTGCGCTGCACATTGCGGCGGCCCAGCGCAGTTTTCCTTGCCAACATAACCTACTATCCATGCAACCTGATCGCCCCCGGCAGCGCCAGCGAAAACAGCAGCCATCCCGTCGGCTGCGGCCCGTTCAAGTTCAAATCGTGGAAAGCCTGGGACCGCACCGAGCTGGTACGATTTGAAAACTATTTCGAAACAGATGCCGACGGCACCGCCCTCCCCTACCTGGATGGCATTGTCGGTTCGCCCAAGAAACAAGACCGCGCCCGCCTGGTCGCCCTACAAAATGGCGACGTGGATCTGATCGATCATCTCGGCTATGCGGATGCCGGGCAGTTCCGCCGCAGATTCGGCGAAAAGTTTCAAACCTGGTCTGTACCCCAGGTGGGGACGGCGTGGATCGGCTTTAATCTGAAGACCGGTCCGTTTTCCTATCAGAACCCCGAGGGCCATGCCCTGCGAACGGCCGCCGCCCACGCTATCGACCAAGAGGCGGTTCATCAATCGGTTTTTTATGGCCTGGGCACACCGACGAACAGATTTTATGGCCCGGACAGCCCCTGGCACATGCCCGATGTCACGCCGGGGCCTGAATTTAACCCAGACAAGGCACGGTTTCTGCTGCGCCGCCATAATCTGGCAAACACGCCGATCATTCTGGTCTCGCGGCAGGATTTCGCCTACATGCACCAGGCCGGCGAACTGATCCAGGCCATGTGGGCCGAGGTCGGCTTCGATGTGGTGCACGAAATCCATCCCAACAAGGTGCTGCGCGAAAAATTTCATCTTGGCGGCAATCAGGCCGGTGTCTATGACGCCGATTCCACCGCCTCGAGCTACCACGCCGACCCGGACGGCTGGTTCAACCGTTCCCTATTGTCCACCTCGCCCTCGACAAGGCTGCGTCTTGGCTACAACAGCGGACGGGCGGACACCTTGATCCGAGAGGCCCGCATCACACGGGACAGGCAAAAGCGCATGCATCTCTATACAGAGGTGGAAAACATCATCAATGAAGATCTACCCCTGATCTATACCCATACCGTACCGCTGCTACAGGGCGGGGTAAAAAATCTGGCCGGCTACGAACCCGCCTTCGCNGGTCCGTTCTCCACCGCCCAATCAGGCATCCGCACCGCGCATTTCGTTTAGGACGGTTTNGACAGCANTAAANTTGCTNCTAAAGNAGCCGAAAGCGGGTGCCGCAGATCATCACCATNTCGNNGTCCACNGCCAAGNCCCTNGCCGCCGCNGCGGCNAGAATNGNGGCGNGGTCGGCGACTTCCAGATCAAGACCGCCAAGGCCTTCGCCCCGGTCATCCGTAGCCTCAACAAAGCGCAGCGTGGCATTATCCAAAACAATCTCNGGCACGCCGCTNTTTCCNTTGGTAACGGGTACNGCGAGGATCTTGCCCCAACGGGACGCCAAGGCGTCAGAATNGTGGCTTTGCAATTCGGCCGCGACCATGGCCGTGGTCCGGTCGGTACGNANCGCATCNTTCCAACTNCCGCCCGCCGGATGCCAGGGGCCGTCGGNGGACTGATCGCCATCCATCTGATCGTTTTCCAGCATGCAGCCGCCGGTATCGTGGGGATGCAGCTGGATGCCGGTAAAATCGTTGTAATTCAAGGCGTTGGCAACGCGCACACCCAGTTCGCCGACACGGGTCCGGCGTTCCTCCACATTGTCGCATTGTAGAATGACCATGTAGCCGCCATCGCCGCCCCGGCGTTTCAGATAGCGGCCGCCGGCGGTATTTTCCTTCAAGTCCAAAGGTGCGACGACTTCAAGAAAATTCGTGCCCACGGGCAACAACGCATTTTCCAATCCATAGACGCCAACGGCAGGGTCATGAAAGCAGGTCGCCAAACCCAAGACATCGCTCAATGCATCCACCGCTGGCGCCAATTCCTCGGCCACCAGACAAATCTGCCGTAGTCGCAACATCGCATCGTCCTCCTATCAATCGGGATTCAATCCCCGTCGCCGCATCATGGTTATGATGGTTCTTTTAGTCGTTGCAGAAGCTGGGCGGCGGCAGCCTCGACCCCCAATTCACCCCGTTGCACCTGGGTGCAAAGATCATCCACATTGACACCGCTATCCTCACGGATCAATCGCCGAACCTGCTGGGCCGTGGCATCGGCCAGCAGACGGCGAACTCGGCGCAAGGCGCGGTCGGCCCGCTCTTCCTCCCCTACCGT
Source organism: Rhodospirillaceae bacterium (assembly GCA_002731375.1). Lineage (GTDB taxonomy): Bacteria > Pseudomonadota > Alphaproteobacteria. The sequence goes on from PCBT01000041.1 coordinate 3,627, forward strand.
ACCCTCCAAGGTGCCGGCGCGCGCCTCCACCGCATCGACCAGGGCAATGACCCCCTCGCCATTGGTTGCCGTGGTGGAAAGGACCGGCACCTCCGCCATCCCCGCCTCACGCAGTGACAACATACCCTTCAACTGGCTGACCGTACGTTCGGCCAAGGGCAAATCAGCCTTGTTAACGACTAGAATATCGGCGATTTCCAGGATGCCGGCCTTGATTGCCTGGACATCGTCGCCCAGACCCGGTGCGCAAATCACCACGCGGACATCGGCGATTTCGGCGATTTCCACTTCCGACTGGCCGGCGCCGACGGTTTCCACGATGACCACATCCCGGCCGGCGGCATCCATCACATCGATCACCCGCGCCGCCATCGGCGACAGCCCGCCCAAATGCCCCCGTGCCGCCAAGGAGCGGACAAAGACGCCGGGATCGCGGTTATGTTCGCTCATCCTAATTCTATCGCCCAGAATGGCGCCGCCCGTCAGCGGGCTGGAGGGATCAACCGCGACCACTCCAACGCTACGTTCGCGACATCGCAATTCAACAATCAAGGCATTGACCAGGGTGGATTTGCCCGCGCCCGGCGGCCCAGTAAAGCCGACCACCAGGGCCCGGCCCAATTGAGTTTGGATACCCGCCAGTATTTCGGCGGCTTGCGGTGTATCATTTTCCACCGCCGTGATTGATTTCGCCAGCGCGATCGTTTGCCCGGCAAGGAGGCGCTGCAGCAAACTATCGGACGGACTGACGCTCTCCGCCATGCTCAGGCCGCCACCCGGGCCTCTTCGGCCAACCGGGCAATCTCGTCAACGATCTGTTCCCTGGTACTGCCTGGATGAAAGATCGCGGCGACACCGGCGCTGTGCAAATCCTCGATATCCTGGTCCGGCACGATACCGCCGACGACCACCTGGACATGCCCCAGGCCGTTATCGCGCAACGCCGCCATCAGGTCGGGCAGCAGCAAATGATCGGTAGCCAGGGAAGAAATTCCAATAACGTCCACGTCTTCCTGGGTCGCCTGAGCAACGACATCGGCAATTTTCTGCCAGGGGCCGGTGTAGACCACCTCCATTCCCGCATCCCGCAGATAGGTCGCGACAATACGGCTGCCCCTGTCGTGGCCATCAAAACCGATCTTGGTGACGAGAATACGGGCCGGTGCGGTCATGACGCCCAACCCATAGCGTGGCTCATGGCCCAGGCCGTAACATAGGCCGGCATAGCGAGTTTTCTACTACTGCAATACATGGCGAAATTCCCAAGCAGCCGGCTGGCACAAGTCAACAGAGCGCCAGTGAGCACTGGCGGCCTCAGACAATCTGTTTCCAATAGCTATCCTTGCTGGCGATCAGACCGTCACTCACGGTGTAGATATCAACGCCACGCACATCATAGGCAGTGCCATCGGCAACATAGCTCCCCGTGGCACGAAAAGTACCTATAATGCGGCCGGGGGCATGGTGTACCTCGGTCTCTGAGAAGCGCACATCGCGGACCACCTTGGCGCGGGCCGCCAGGGCGCGGCGTACTTCCTCGGCACCTCGGACGATCTGACCATCCGGTGCATCCGGCCCCGTCGCCTGGACCCAGACGAAATCCTCCGTGACGCAGGCCAGAATGCCCTCAACATCCGCCCGGTTGAAGGCCTTGCCGAAACGGCGCAGCAGGTCCATCGCCTCGTCTTCCGATTGGTTCACGGCTCGGCTCATGATTTATCTCCTATTTACTGTTTCGGCCACAGGCCACGTTCGGTGAAAACCTGCTGCAACAAGGCTGTTTCATCGCTCATGATACCATCAACACCCAAATCCAACAGCCGCCGCATCCCGGCTTCATCGTTGATGGTCCAAACATGCACCTTCAACCCCAGACCGTGCGCGGTATCAACGAACCGGCGGTCAACCACCGGCAGGCCATAATGGCGCAGGGGCACCTGCGCCGCCAGCGCACGGAAGCTCCCCACAGGCAGTCCCAGGCTAGCCAAACGCAGGCGCAAGACTTCGCCCGGCCCCATGGAGGTGCATAGTTCGGCCCCCAGAGCAGTGCGCAAGGCAGCTAGGCGGCGGCCTGAAAAACTGCCTACGCAAACNCGNTCCAACAAGCCGGGCCCGGCCAGCGCGGCAATCAANGGCGCNACAGCNGCATCGGCCTTGGGGTCGATATTAAGCCGCAGATTGGGCCATGCCGCCAGTANTTCATCGAAACGAGGAATNGGTTCGCGGCCATGCACCTTAGCCTTGGCGACCTCGGACCAATCCAGTTCCTCNATACGGCCGCGNCGGTCGGTTACCCGGTCNAGGCGGTCATCATGAAAGGCCACCAGCACGCCGTCGCGGGTGGCATGAACATCGGTCTCGATATAATCATAGCCCANTTCCACGGCGTCCTGAAAGGCAGCCATGGTGTTCTCGGGATGCCTAGCGGCGCTGCCCCGGTGGGCNATGGCCACCGGTTGCNCCGCATCCATGTAGGGATGCCANTTCATTGGCGCGGCTCGAACGAATTCATACGGCGATCCTTTGATTTTCAGGTCAATATAGCGGGGGAAAACCGGCTCGGAAACTGCGCCATGGACGCAGCCATGCGTTTGCTGGCATGGTACCGACAAACCACCACGGCATATAGGAAAATGGAGCGCAAGGTGAGCTACGAAACAATCGAATTCGAGATGCGCAGCAGCGTCGCCTGGATAACCCTGAACCGGCCAAAATCCTTCAATTCCCTGAACCTGGCCATGGCNAAGGAACTGTGCGACCTGAGCATTCGCTTGGGCGAGGACAAGAACGTGCGCGCAGTGATCATGACGGGCAGTGGCGAGGCGGCCTATTGCGCCGGCGGGGACATTCCCAGCTTTGCCAACAACCTGGAAAGCCTGCCCATATTGTTGAAGGAAATGACCACCTATCTGCACATGGCGATCTCGCGCTTCGCCTGGATGCGGGCGCCCATGATCGCCGCCGTCAATGGCGTTGCCGCCGGTGCCGGCCTTAGCATGGTTGCCTGCACCGATCTGGCCATCGCCGTCGAAGGTGCCTCCTTCACCTCCGCCTATACCAAGATCGGTCTATCGCCGGACGGCAGCTCGACCTACTATCTACCTCGCATCATCGGCACCCGCCGGACGGCGGAATTGTACATGACCAACCGGGTCCTCAACACCCAGGAAGCGCTGGAATGGGGCCTGATCAACAAAATCGTCCCAGCGGCGGACCTTGTGGCGGAAGCTGAAAAGCTCGCCAATCAATTGGCCGACAGCGCCACGGAAGCCATGGGCGCGGTCAAGGAAATGCTGCTGACCTCCAGCACCGACAGCCTGGAATCCCAGATGGAGCGGGAAACCCGCAACATTGCCCGCCTTGGCGGTACCAGCGATGGCCGGGAAGGCATCGATGCCTTCCTCAACAAGCGCAAACCGGCTTTTACGGGCAACTAAAGTTTAAAGGGCAGCGAACCATGATCTCCACCGATCCCCGATACGAACGCAAATTCGCCACCGTCAACGGCAAGCGCATGGCTTATGTGGACGAAGGTGAAGGCGACCCCATCGTCTTCCAACACGGCAATCCTACCTCGTCCTATCTGTGGCGCAACATCATGCTCCATTGCGCCGGCCTGGGCCGTTTGATCGCCTGCGATCTGATCGGCATGGGCGATAGCGAGAAACTCGATAACCCAGGGCCCAACCGTTACACCTATACGGTACAGCGGGAATACCTTTATGCCTTGTGGCAACAGATCGGCGTCACGGACAATGTGATCTTCGTGATCCATGACTGGGGTTCGGCCCTTGGTTTTAATTGGGCCAACCAGAACCGCGAAAAGGTCCAGGGCATCGCCTATATGGAAGCGGTGGTCAAAGAACTGAAGTGGGCGGATTTTCCGGACCTTGGCCGCAGCGTCTTTCAGGGCTTTCGCTCGGAGCATGGCGAGAACATGATTTTGGACAAGAATATGTTCGTCGAACGCGTCCTGCCCGGCGCCGTCATCCGGGACATGACGGAAGACGAAATGGCGCACTACCGCAAACCCTATCTGGAACCTGGCGAAGACCGCCGGCCCACCCTGACCTGGCCGCGAATGATCCCGATAGAGGGGGAACCGCCAGAGGTCTGCCAGATTGCAGCGGACTACGGCGCCTGGTTGTCGCAATGCGATGTGCCAAAATTATTCATCAATGCCGATCCCGGTTCCATCCTAACCGGGCCGCAGCGGGAGTTCTGTCGAGGCTGGCCGAACCAAACCGAAGTCACAGTCAAGGGCAACCATTTCATGCAGGAAGACAGCCCCGACGAAATAGGTCAGGCGGTCGCAGAATTCGTCAGAGGAATTCGCTGCTAGTATTTTTTTGGGGAGACTATGATGCCGATCATCAACATAGACGAGGTCGAGAAGCAACCATTTCCGGGCGGCGCAACCTATCAGACCATTGTGGGGGACGACGCGGGCTCAACGCCAATTCGCCTTGGCCTGCAGATTTCCGAGCCGGGCTATTCCACCGGCACGCACTCGCATCCCTATCTGGAAGTCATCACAGTGGTTGAAGGCACGGGCGAGGCCTGGCTTGAAGGCAAGGCGGGCGTAACGCCCATCAAACCCGGTGTCACTTTGGTGCTGCCGGCGGGACTCAAGCACGGCTTTCGCGCCACCGGCACCGGGCCTTTGAAAACCTACGGCGTGCATGCGTCACCAGACCGCCTGGTGGATTTTTGTCCAGAGGACGATGCCTAAGCTGTCTATCTAGCGGAGCGCGCCTGGGCCAGCAGGCACAGAATCTCGAACATCATGGTCGCGCCCACCAGAGCGGTGTTGCCGGTGGGATCAAAGGGTGGTGACACCTCGACGACGTCGCCACCCACCAGATCCAGGCCCGACAGGCCGCGCAGCATCAACTGCGCCTCCAGGGTGGAAAAACCACCAACCTCCGGCGTGCCCGTACCAGGCGCATAAACTGGGTCCAGGCCATCGACATCAAAGCTGACATAGGCCGGGCCGGTACCGATCACCCGTTGCGCCTCGACAATAACACCGGCCACGCCGAGTTCATGAAATTCCTCGATATAGATCACCCGCATGCCCTGCTCATGGCTAAAGGCCCATTGATCCAGTTCGTTCACCGAGCCTCGAATGCCGATCTGGATGCAGCGTTTGGGATCAAGCAGGCCCTCTTCCACGGCCCTACGAAAGGGCACGCCATGGTGCAGTTTGGAGCCGAGATAATCATCACCGGTGTCACAATGGGCATCGAAATGGATCAGACCCAGAGGCCGCTCTTGCGCGATGGCCCGCAGGATCGGCAGAGTGACGGCATGATCGCCTCCCGCCGACAGCGGTGTGATGCCCCGTTCGTGCACCTGGGTGAAAAAAGCGGCGATTTCATCCAGGGCGCCTTTCAACTCGAACGGTTTTTCAATCCAGGCATCGCCCAGATCAGCCACCGAACATAGGTCATGGGGCGCGATCCCAGTCGCCTGATTGATCTTGCGGATAAAGCTGGATTGATTGCGGATTTCGCGCGGGCCATGGCGGGCGCCGGTCCGGTTGGTCACNCCGCCATCAAACGGCACCCCGATCAAGCCGATCTCGACCCCGTCCCAACCCCCTTGATCAATAGCCCGATAAGGCGTCCGCATGAAGCTGGCCAGCCCCGTGTAACGGGGCCGAACCATTGGGTCGGCATTTGGCGTGCCGGATCTTGCGGGGTTATCATCCGAATCATTGGGAGCCATGTCGAAAGGCGCCTAGCGCGCCAGCAGCACCGGCAGCGAGGAGCTGCCGATGATATCCCGTGTCGCACCGCCAAAGATCATCTGGCGCAAACGGCTGTTTGTGAAGGCGCCCTTCAATAGCAGGTCCCCCCCTGCCTTTGCGGCCTCTTCCACCATGGTCTCGCCAATGCTACGCNGCCCTGGTGCCGCCGTCATTGTCGTGGTTTCGACGCCGTTGCGAGTCAGATGCCGGGCCACGTCTTCGGCCGATGGGCCGGGCACGAAGCCACCTTCGACCGTCAGCACCGTAACCCGTTCGGCATCGCGCACAAACGGCATCGCGACGGCCATGGTCCGCACCGTCTCGGTGGCGCCGTTCCAGGCGATGACCACATGCTTGCCAAGGCTTTCCGGTACCGCCGAAGGGGTCAAGAGTATCGGCCGCCCGCTTTCAAACAGGCCCGCTTCCAAGGTCGCCTTCCAGTCCACCGAAGTGCCAGATTCGCTACGTCCCATGACAATCAGATTGAACAGACGGCCATAATCACCGACGATTTCACTTTCCACGCCCTCGCCCTCGCGCCAACTGCAAGAGGCGCTGTCGGAAGCGGTGCCGATATCGCGATATGGTATATCCGCGACCTTGACTACCCGGTCAAAACGTTGATGGGCCGAGGCGGCGAACTGTTTTGATTCATCTGTCAGCCGCGCCAAGGATTCAGACGGAAAAACAACCCCCTCGCCGGCAATGATTTGCGGTGTGCGCCAAGCATGCAGACCTTCCACATGGCTGGCGTAACGTTTTGCAACCAACAGGGCCGTTCTTAAAGCAGCCTCCGCACGGTCATCATCGCAGAAGGGAACCAGGATAGTACGCATGCGAGCCTCCCCAATTGTTATTACTTAAGAACTACGACTCAATCTTATGTCCATACTGCCAAGAATGGCCGTGCATTGGAACCGGCAAAGTTTCATTTGCAACCATGACCAAAATTATTGCTATTTTAGTGCAGCAGCCCCCGCCGCCAAGTCGGCGATCACCTGCCATTGTTTTTCCGCAACCGCTTCTTTTGGTGCAATCCAGCTGCCGCCGACACAACGGACATTGCCCAGAGCCAAATAATCACTGGCATTGTGCCGGCCGATCCCACCCGTGGGACAGAAGATAAGGCCGGGAAAGGGCCCGGCAAGGGCTTTCAACGTCGCCGGCCCGCCCATGGCCTCGGCGGGAAAGAATTTTAGACAGCGCAAACCGGCGCGCTGGGCCGCCATGGCCTCGGAGGCAGTGGCAATACCGGGCAGGAAAGCCATCTTGGACATGCCGGCTGCCGCCTCGACCAGATCCGGCGCGAAACCGGGGGAGACCGCGAAACGGGCACCCGCCGCGCGCGCGCTAGCCATATCATCAGGGCTCTCCACGGTACCAACGCCAGGTACCGCATCGGGCACGGTGCCCGCGATGGCAGCAATCGCGGCCAGGGCGACATCACTGCGCAAGGTGATCTCCAACGCCCGCAAACCGCCCTTAACCAGGGCCTGGGCCAGGGGTACCGCATCCTCCACCCGTTCGATGGTCAGCACCGGAATAACCGGCGCTAACCCTATGACCTGTTCAATCGTCATCTCCGCCATCAATCCACGCTACCTTCCATTGCTTGCGATTTGCGCCGATACTATAGTCCCGCCGGCATGACAGACGAGATGAAAATCGCCGCGATCGGCGAATGTATGATCGAATTGAGCAGCCGCCCGGACGGCGGGCTGGCGCTGGCCTATGGCGGCGACACCTTGAACACGGCGGTCTATTTGGCGCGGCTGTGCCATGATGACGCGATCAGCGTCGACTATCTGACCGCCCTGGGCGATGATCCATATTCCGACGAGATGCTGGCGTTCTGGCAACGGGAAGGCATTGGCACGGACAAGGTCGTCCGCTTGCCCGGTCGCCTGCCGGGCCTTTACACCATACGAACGGATCAGGGCGGAGAACGCAGTTTCCATTATTGGCGTAGCGCCGCCGCCGCATGCGAGATGATGGCGGGGGAAAACGAAAAACATCTGGCGGAAGCGCTGTGCGAATACGATCTGATCTATCTATCGGGCATCACCCTGTCGATCCTCAATATCGCGGACCGGGCCAAGCTGCTCGGCGCCCTGGACGACGCGGCGGCGGAGGGCGCCCGCATTGCCTTTGATTGCAATTACCGGCCCAGGGGCTGGCCCGACGAACGCGCCGCGCGGCGCGCCATGGACGAGATGTACCGGCGCAGCCACGTCGCCTTGCCCAGCCTGGATGATGAATGCGCCTTGCATGGCGCCATGGATCTGGAAACGGCAGCCCAGCGTATCGCGGACCTGGGGGTTGGTGAAATCTGCCTCAAGGATGGCGGGGCCGGGTGCCTGCAACGCCTTAGACATCAGGCTCATATCATTGCGGCTCAGAAAGATATCGTTCCCCTTGATACCACCGCCGCCGGCGACAGCTTCAACGCCGCCTATCTATATCATCGCCTGCGCGGCGACACTGCGGATGCGGCGGCGCTGGCCGGCCACCACCTGGCCGCGAAGGTCATCCAGCATCCCGGCGCGGTAATTCCATTAGATGCCATGGGCGAAGAAACATGAAACGGGGAATATACGTATTATGAGTGATGCTCTCGACGGCACCGCGGGCAGGCGCCGGATCTACCTTATGCGACATGGCGAGGTGCGTTATTTCGATGCGGACGGCAAGGCGGTACACCCGAAATTCGTTGACCTGACCGAACGCGGCCAGGCACAGGCAGCGACCATGGGGGAGTTGCTGGCCGATGTACCTTTTGACCGCGCCCTTTGCACTGGGTTGCCCCGTACCGTGCAAACCGCCCAAGGCGTCTTGGCAGGCCGCAATTTGGTTGTGGAGGATATTCCCGCCCTGAAGGAAATCCGCTCCGGCCCCATGGGTGATAAATCGCAGGCGGAGATCGATGCCAAGTTTGTCTTTGGCATGGATGACGCGGACCTACCCCGCACGCGCTTTGCCGGCGGCGATCTCTTCGAGGAATTCTACACCCGTGTCACCACCGCCTTGGAAGCCTTGTTGCGGGAACCAGGATGGCGCAATCTGTTGCTGGTCGCCCATGACGGCACCAATCGGATGCTGCTGGGCTGGGCCAGTTACGGCGGTCTGGCCTCGGCCCGCGCTTTCGACCAGGATCCTGGCTGTTTGAACGTGATTGATGCCGATGTCGGCAATGGTGAAATTCTGCGCCGGACGCTTAAGTTGTCTAATCTGACGCCGATTAATCATTCCAAACTGGGCAATAATTTGACCAGTATGGAGCAGGTCTTTGACTATCGCCGGCAGGTCCTTGCCGGCATTGATGAGCCTTAGAGGAAAGCTACTAGTCATGCGCTTTATCCATATGACAGATCTGCACATCACGGCCAAGGATCAACCCCTATATGGCCTATCGCCGCATATCCGCCTGCATGCGGCAATCGACTGCATCAATCGGGATTTTGATGACGTGGCCTTCGTGGCGATGACCGGCGACCTGGCCAACCGGGGCGAGGCGGCGGAATATGAAGCCTTACAGGAAATTCTGGGCAAGTTGGACATGCCGCATTATCTGTTGATAGGCAATCATGACCGCCGGGCCGCCTTCCGGCAGGTCTTCGCCGACGTGCCGGTCGATGACAATGGTTTCGTGCAATATGCCTTCACGGTGGAGGACAACCATTTCATCGTCATGGATACTCTGGACGAGGGCAAGGTGACGGGACTGCTGTGCGAGCAACGGCTGGATTGGCTAGCCGGCGAACTGAAAAATCATACAGGCGACGGCAGCTATTTATTTCTACACCATCCGCCTCTGCGCATATCGGGAGGTAAGACCCTGGCCAGCATGGTCCAAGGCCGGGTCAAGCATGTATTCTTCGGCCATGTGCACCGGCCCCTGCACGGCAGCTGGATGGGCATTCCCATATCCAGCCAGCATTCCACCGTGCACCAGTTCGTCTATAAATTCGGCGATCCGGTCACCCAGGGCGTACACGAACCGCCGACCTTCGCCGCCGTCAACATGGTCGCCGGTAATGTAATGATTATTCCCCACGCCTATCTCGACAACAGTCCCCGCTTCGTCATGCGCGACAAGGAAGCCGCCCGCGCCGCCTCTCCAGAAGAGCTGCCGCCGTTGCCGTAACCAGCCCGTGATGGCAAGCGACGTTGCTATTAGAAATTCGCAGCGGCCGCACGTGTGCGTGGGAAGAAAACCGTCGCCACCGTACCTTCGCCCACCGCGCTGTTTAACCGCAGGCCGCCGCCAGGCCTTTTCCCGGCGCGCAATCTCGTCGGTGACATCGCGCGATGTACAGCGATAGCCGGCAAAGGCACCGTCGCCATCAAGATCGGATAACCCGTGGTCCGGACCACCAGCTTGTTGCCATCGCAGTCCCTGGCGCCGTATTCAAGATCACGAAATGACCGCCGGCTTAACAACTCATTTCGATGCTTCCGCCGATGAGGATCATTATTAGGATCCGCACCAACCGCCTCCCAACGGGTAAGGCCCAAACGGTCGGCGGCATTGTATTTAGCGTCGGGTGATTTTCCCAACGAGCTATCGATAAAGCGCAAATCCGCATCTTGATCCCAAAACCATTCGCCCGACGCTTCGCCGTATTGCTTCAAATTGTCTTTCGTCACCTCCAGATCCGCGATGGCTCGCCGCGAGCTGTCAGTTTGATGCAGAAAAACCCCAGCCCCACGATCTGGGCCGTAAAGCAGGGCGCCAATAGTCCAATTTTCTAGACAAAATCAGGGGAGGACAGCAGACCGGGCACCGCAAGGGCCCAAAGAAAACCAACCACACTAAGGGCAAGGCCCAAGAAAAGACAAAAGGGCAGAATGGTGCGATTGCTACATTCCGGCATCAGCCGCTGGGCGAGAATGCCAAGCAGGACGGCCGTGATGATCATACCGACCTCCGCCGCCGCACCGTTACCGCCCAGATAGATGCGCTTGGCCCCAGCCAGGCCAGCGGCCAATAGCGGCGGTAGCCATGGTTACACGTGCCACGAGAGATGGTTTTAGCGTCTAAATTTTCCTATTAGTTAAATAGCGACGGGCGCCGGCCGCTCCAGCAAAATGGGCAAATTCTAATTTAGCTCCAACATCACCTTGATTTGCAGGTTTGGCTGCTTCAGATCCTCAAAAGCAGTTGGGAAAGCAGTAAGATCAACATTTTCGCTAACCAATGGACCGGTATCGATACGGCCTTCGCCCAGCAGATGCACCACCGTCGCGAAATCCTCCTGGTGATAGACATAGGCGAAAGAGATATCCAGCTCCTTGACCAAAGCCTTGGTCGGGAACAGATGATCCCCCGCCATGCACAAACCAACGACCACGATCTGAGCGTTGGGGACAGCATAGTCGATGACCAGTTGCAAGCTGCCGGGCACACCGACGCAATCGAACACCACGCGCGGCGGACCACCGGCGGCGTCGGCGGCTTGTTCGGGAACATCCCCGGCAGAGGCATCGATAATCGCCGTCGCGCCCAATGCCAATGACCTCTGCGCCCGCGCCGGAACCAGGTCCGAGACGACGATGTGTTGGGCGCCGAAAAACCGGCACCACATGGCCACGGTCAAACCAACCGGACCGGCCCCGACAATCAGCACCCGGTCACCGGGTTTCAGGTTCGCCCGCCGGACCGCGTTGAAGCCCACCGCGAGGGGTTCCACCAGGGCGCCTTCGCGGAAACTGACCTGACCGGGTAGGCGAATTGTCTCTCGCGCGCCAACCCGGCAATATTCTGCATAGGCGCCGGGTAGATCCGGGGTGGCGCGGCTGATTACGTTGGGGCAGCGATAGCCCAGACCGGCCTGGCAGGCCGGACATTCGCCACAGCCGATCCAAGGCAACGCGGTGACCCGGTCGCCAGGATTCCAATGCTGCTTGGCCTCGCGGCCAACCTCCATAACTTCACCGGCGAACTCGTGGCCCATCACACAGCCCGGATGCATCATCCGCCAGCCCACGTTGGGATCCTTATTCTCGGACATATGCAGATCGGTACCACAGATACCGCAGGCACCAACCTTCAGGATCAGATCCGTCAAACCCGGTTCCGGATCTGGAATGTCGTCAATCGCCAGTGGGGTGCCTATTTCCTGGATTACCGCCGCTTTCATCTATTTATCCTTTCCATTATGCCGCTCCATTGCGCCGCCTCTCTTAGCCTGCCTAAAGGGGATCGATCATTGGCGCGTTTTCGTCTATCTCATTGTTATCCACTATATCTGGCGTGGCATAGTGCAGGAAGCTGTCCGGCAAGGCACCGCCCCAATAAACACCCGTACCGCGTTCCTCTTCATTCCAAACAATCGGCTGAAAGTCCGGGGCAAAGACCAGATAGCCGCCAGAATAAGTCTCGACCCGGTTGCCGCCAGGTTCGTAGGAATACAGATAAAAGGCTTGGGAATTGTTGTGTTTGGCCGGACCGGTTTCAATAAATATGCCATTTTCGCTTAAGATATCGGCGGCGCGCAAAACATCCTCACGATTATCAAGCCAAAAGGAAACATGATGCAGGCGGCCTTGCGCACCTTTGGCATCGGCCACATAGGCCAGTTCGTGATGCACCGCCGTGGTGCTCATCCAGGAACCGACCTCGAACTCTCCATTTTGATAAACCACCTGTTCGCGCAAACGCAGACCTAACAATCCTTCCACGAACTCCCGGTTCGGCCCGACTTCCTTGGTTAGCATCGCCAAATGATCAAAGCGCCGAACACCCGCGCCCCGGCCACTATAGCGCATGGGCAGGTTCTTCAAAGCCGAACGCTTGTCCGCGGGCGCCTCGTAGCGGTCCTCCTCATAATAGACCTCCATCAGATGGCCGTCAGGATCGCTAAAACTATAGCAGCGGCCATGGCCGTAGTCACCGTTGCTCCAGCCAATACCTTGCCCGGCCGCCTCAATTGCCTGCGCCCGTCGCTCCAACGCCGCTTCACTGACCGCGCGCCAGGCGACATGGCCGATGCCAGGTGCCGCCGCTTCCGTCAATTTGAAGGATGTCGCCGCGTAGTCACCGTAACCCCTGAGGTAAACCGACTGACCTTCCGCATGCGCCACCTCCAGGCCCAATAGATCAGTGAAATACCAAAGGCTTTCCGTTGGCTTTGGCGTCAGCAGCTCAACATGGCCAATATGCGCAATGTCCTGCAATGGCTCGGCATTCGCAATCATCTTCCATCCCCGTATTTCATCCCCGTCTAACGCTAAAAATCTCGCGGCACAGCAGGCCGTCGTCAATCGCGCGGAGCTTCTCGCGCTGCCCCGCCTGACGCTCGGCAAGGCCGGCGACGCCAAATAAATCCAGCAGCGCCTTCACCTCGCCCGCTTCCGCATCCATAAGACGGCGATAGGTGGCGGCAAAATTCTCCGTCACATCCCAGCATTGGTCAATGACCCATCCTGTCCGCTGCAACAACTTGGGGTAATCCATGTCCGCTTCTATGAACGGTGGACCGTTTTCCACGGCTCGTTGATAGTCAGCCTCGCCAAGGCCCAGCGCAATGGAAATCACTGGGAACACCATGCGGCCATCCCGGCGCAAAGCCTGATGACAGGATCGCAAGACCGCGAATTTATCCGGCAGGCAGCATAAAACGTCCGAATGGCTAATGGCATCGAAGGCGCCATCGGAAAAAGGCAGCTCGATGCCGCTGGCAAGCGCGAAACAACAGCTCGTGCCCAGCCCGTCATCGATGACGCGCCGGGCGGCGAGGCGCAGGCTATCGAACGGCAAGTCGGTCAGAACAGTATTGCATCCGGTGGTCTCTGCCCAATAGAGTGCCGGCCAGCCAGAGCCAGAACCTAGGTCCAAAAGATGCACGCCCTCGCGCAGCCCCAGCAGGCCGGCAATTTCGTCAGCCTCTTTCCTGGTCGTCCAACTGGTACCGCCATAATCACAGCCACAGACTTGGCGCTCCACCGACCGCATGACCGGAAGCTGGTTGCGGCGATAGATCGCCGCGAATTGTTCCGTCTGGGCCTGCTCTTTCGGGCTTGGGCTCATGCGGCCATATTAGCGCGTGACTATCTTCATGGCGTCCTCAGAGAATTTCTTGGCACCCTTGCCACCGCCCTGTTTCAACTTGGCCATGTCGAAGGGAATTTTGGTGCCCTTCTGGCAGGCCGGACGCTCGGCCAGACGGTCCATCCAAGCCTGCAAATTCGCCAGGCCATCGACATCGACGCCAGACCATTTGTGGGTTCGCACCCAGCACCAGTTGGCAATATCGGCGATGGAATAATCACCGGCCAGATAGTCCTTGTCTGTCAAGCCACGATCCAACACCTCGAACAGGCGCCGGGTTTCCTTTTGATAGCGATCGATGGCCGGTTGGATCTTTTCCGGGAAATAGCGGTAGAAGACATTGGCCTGGCCCATCATCGGGCCGATGCCGCCCATCTGGAACATCAGCCATTGCATGGCCAGACTGCGACCCTTGACCTCCGTAGGCATCAAGCGGCCGGTTTTCTCCGCCAGATATACCATGATGGCGCCGGTCTCGAAGACCACGAAATCACCTTCCTCGCGGTCTACGATGACCGGAATACGCCCGTTCGGGTTCATGGCCAGGAAGCTTTCCGTCTTTTGACCGCCCTCGCTCAGCTTGATCTCATGGACCTCGTAGGGCAAATCCAGCTCTTCCAGGGTGACGGAAGCCTTCCAACCATTCGGCGTGGAGGCGGTATAAAGATCGATCATGTCAAGCTTCCTCAATGCGATAAAATCGCGTGGCGGTGTCATGGAACAGCGCTGCCTTGTCCGAGGCACTGAAATCAGCCGTCAGGCGTTTGAAGGCATTCCACAGGGTGGTATAGGCGCAGGAAGCCTTGTCCACGGGAAAATTACTCTCGAACATGCAACGCTCCGGCCCGAAAGCCTCGATGCAATGCATCAGATAGGGTTTCCAGTCCCCGGCCAGAACTTCCGATGACGGCGGCACGTCCAGCTTGTGATGGCCAAAACCAGTCAGCTTCATGGCCAAGCCGCCCAGCTTCACATACACGTTCGAGCACTTCGCCAAAGCCGTGACATTCGCGGACCATTGGGAAAAAATTTCGTCGCGCAGGCCCTTGTAAGGGCCAATACCAAGCGGCGCACCGACATGATCCATGACGATGGGGGTCTCCGGAAAGGCCTGGGCCAGATCGGTCAGCTCTGGCATCTGCGGGTGATAGAACCAGGCATCGAAGCTCACATTCAACGGCGCCAACTGGGCGAAACCCTTTCTGAAGGTTTCTTCCTGGAACAGACCAGGGTTGGGCGAAGTATGTTCGGCTCCCAGAATGCCGGCGTCGGGATCATGAGCCGTGGAATGACGGATACCGCGAAAGCGCCCGCCGCCTGCCTCTATATGCGCCTGCAGGATATCCTTGACCTCCTCGCCCAAACGTAGATCAGCGAAACCAACGATGGCGGCAGCGACCTGGGTTTTGCCGTAGATGCCAGAGGCAGCCATGGCGGCCATGCCGCGGACAAATTCAGTCTCGCCCACCGGTGCCATGTTTGCATCACCTTTTGAGCGGTAAAAGGCCTCGCATTCCAGGAAAACTGTGCTGACGATATTGTGGCCGCCGCTCATATCGGCGAAGAAATCCTCCAGCAGGTAGCGGTAAACAAAGGTTTCCCGCTGATCCCATAGATGATGGTGTGGATCGCAAATGGGCAGATCAGGCTCCAGCGCCTGCTCCGTCATGCGGCCCAGCCAGTCGTCAAGTTGGGTCATTATTTGCCCTCATATAAGTCCCGGCCAGCCACCAAAGCCCTGATCTTACCGTCTGCCACATTGCGCGGCAGCATCCAGAAACCACAATCGGGATGGATGTATTTCACCCGGCCTTCGCCCAACATAGCCTCAGACTTTTCGATCTGCGCCGCGATGGCATCCGCGCTTTCAATGTCCGTGCGCTTGATATCGACCACGCCCATGCCCATGCCGATCTCGGGCCGTAATTCCTTGAACGCAGCCAGTTCCTCCACGGGCCGATGGGCATTCTCCATCACGATGTGATCCACATGCAGGGCGTTGAGATAGCCCAACAGCTTATCCCAACTGCCCTTCTGGATGCTTTGGCCGCCATAATTGCCGAAGCACAAATGCACCGCGCCGATACCGGGGCTGGGAATGGCATCCAGCACTTTATTGATCGCGGCGGCGGCCCATTCCCATTCCTCGGGGTGGCCCGGTAAATTAGCTTCGTCCAGCTGTACCACGTCGGCGTGGCAATGACGGACCTGTTCGGCCAGGGCATCGGCGATGGCGTCGGCCACCTTCGCTACGTCGCCGTAATGCTGATCCACCACGGTCTTGGCCAGCATGTGCGGTCCGGTCAGGGTGAATTTCAACGGCTTGCCGGTCAGCGCCTTGGCCGCCGCGCAGGCACCAGGCAGATCCAGGCCGCCGCCATTGATGGGTCCGTCGACCACGGCAGGCGGGCGACGGCGAAAGCCCATACCCTCCTGGCTGCGGTATTCCAAAAGCTCGGTAAAATTGATCTCGGTCCGGATGCCGCCCATGGGCCGGACGAAATATTCGATCATGCCGTTGGTTTCGGGGTGGTTGATGTCGAAGCGGTACATCTCGCCATCGCAGATCACATCGATGCCAGCATGTTCCTGGGTATGCAAAACCACGCGCGTGGCATCTGTCAGGGCCTGTTCAGAAGGTGCCGCGGCAAGCCATGCCGGCACGGGATAGGAGCCGACGACGGTCGTCTTGATTTTGGAAGCCATGATTTTCCTTATGTTCGATCAACGAGATAGGACCATAGGGCCTGGCCGCCCTTGCGCGCCAGGGAACGGCCTAATTCCTCGGCCCAGTAATTCTCCGAACCGAATTCGGAGCGCCAGGACCATAGGCGGCGGGTGACAAAATGCAGCGGGTGTTCATAGGTATGGCCCATAGCGCCGTGGGTCTGGTGGGCGATGGAGGCAACGATGGTGGCGGCTTCCGAGGCCCGGATCTTGGCCGTGGCCATCTCAAATCCAGCCTTGCTACCCTTGCGGTCGGCAGCGCGGGAGGCATTTTCCACCGCCGCACCCGCCGCCGCCACCTCGCCCGCCATACGGGCCAATTCCTGCTGCACCGCCTGGAACTTACCGATGAGGGTGCCGAACTGGCTGCGTTCGTTGGCATATTGCACCGTCAACTCCAAGGCCCGCTCCAACGCGCCGGCAATTTGGCAGGCCCGGGCCATAGCGGCAAAGGCAAACAGACGGTCAGGATTGATACTGTCGGGCAACGGCGCGGCTGCGATCGCCTCGCCATCGAAGCGCAGACTATCACGGGGTTCAGCCGCAATGTTCGCATCCTCCAACGTCACGGACCAGGCTGCCGCCGGAACAAGGGCTATATGAGCCACCCCTTCGCAACCACCGGCAACGGCAATGTGTTCCACATTGCGCGCCCAAGGCACGCGTGTGGCCTCACCGGCAACATGATAGCCGCCACCGTCCTTGGTAATCGTCAAGGCTTCATTGGCGCGCACGGGCGCCACGGATAGAGATCCCGCGGGCATATCCAGCCCCGCATTGGACAACAACCAACCGGCCAGGATGCTTTCGGTCAAAGGCAGCGGCGCCAGATATTTACCAGCCGCGCGGATCACCACCTCGGCCTCGTCCCAGCCGCCACCAACGCCGCCCTGGTCCTCAGGCACCAGCACCCTAGGCAGGCCGTTCTCTTCTATCGCCTGCCATAATTCAGCCTGAGAGGCGCCTTCCTCGGCACTTTCCAGCACATCCTTGCTGACCTGGTCGGCCAGCAGGCGGTTCACCTGGTCACCCAGGATCGTCCGCAGTTCGCTATCGCCATCCATCTTACTACTGTTCTCGCTAGTCATCTCAGGCCCAATCCCCGGGCCAGAATGCCTCGTACAATTTCTCGTGTGCCGCCACGCACGGCATAGGCGCTGGCCGACAAGGTGGTGTAGGCCATGGTCTGTTCAAAATCATCGCCATGATGGGGGCTCGGCTCCCGCTCAAACATTTGATGGGCGATAAACGGCACGGATTGCTCAAACAGGGTACCCACCTCCTTGACCACAGCACCATCAAGGGCCGGGTCTTCCCCAGCCTGGAGTTTCGCCGCGACCGAGATCGACATATTCCGCAAGGTCGCCAGATGCGCCACCAGACGGCCCACGGCCCTGGCGCCTTGGGGCGTGGTATCCTTGGACACCTCTTTCAGTAATTCCCGCAACATCTGATACGAGGACAAATAACGCTCCGGGCCGGAACGTTCAAAGGCCAGTTCCGCCATCACCTGGGACCAACCTTCGTTCTCCGTGCCGATCAGGTTGGCATCCGGGACAAAGGCATCCTCGAAGACGCATTCGTTGAAATGCTTCTCGCCGGCCAAATTCTTGATCGGGCGAATGGTGATACCATCGGTATTCTTCAAATCGATCAAAATCTGCGACATGCCGTCGTGTTTACGCTCGGCCTCCGGGTTGGTACGGACCAGGGCGATCATGTAATCATGCAGATGCGCACCAGAGGTCCAGATCTTGGCGCCATTGACCAGCCAGCCACCGTCCGTGCGCGTCGCCTTGGTGCGGATCGAGGCCAGGTCAGAGCCGGAGTCCGGCTCGCTCATGCCGATACAGAAAAAGATTTCGCCCTTGGCGATGCGCGGGATGATCCGTTGCTTCATCTCCTCCGTGCCAAATTTCAATATCAGCGGCCCGCTTTGCCGGTCCGTCATCCAATGCCCGCCCACGGGGGCGCCAGCGGCCAGGACCTCCTCCAACATCACATAGCGTTCAAAGGCAGTTTTACCGTGGCCACCATATTCCTTGGGAAACGTCATGCCCAAAAAACCGGCCTGGCCGAATTTTCGGCTGAAATTCATATCAATGCCAAGCCAGGAGCGGGACCGCATGGCGGCGGCATAATCAGCCAGGTTTTCCGCCAAAAATGCCCGGACATCGGCCCGGATTGCCGCTGTCTCGGGCGGCAGTTCGGTCGGCTCAAATCGGAAGGAATGCATGTTTGCTCACAATTCACTTTACTATCATGATCAAGGTAGCAGCCGGGACGGTGGCGTTAAAGGGCCACCGGGAATATTTAAAGGACAATCAATGACGGATTATGAATACTTAGGGTTGCTCACTGAAAACAGGGTCGGCTGGATCGAATATGACCGCCCGCCTTTAAACGCGTTCAATTGACAAATGGTTGACGAGCTCCACCGCAGCGTTCAGCGGTTCCTCACCGATGCCGGCGTCCGGGTCATCGTTCTAGCCAGTGCACTGGTACGTTTTTTCAGTGCCCGAGCTGAAATCGCCGAGTTCGAAGATATTGGCGAAGCGGGGATGCGAGACTGGGTCGAGATGGTGCATAGCCTGGCACAAACCCTGCGCCATTCCGACAACCGTTGCTAGCCGCGATCAACCGCACCGCCGTCGGCGGCGGCCTGGAAATGACGTTACATTGCGGTCTACGCTTCGCCGCCACCGATGCCCGTCTGGGGTGGCCGGAGATTAATATCAACTTCATCCCGCCCATCGGCGCAGCCCAGGCCCTAGCCCGGTCGACTGGCCGTCCCCAGGCCATCCGCCTGCTCTATGATGGCTCTTTGATCACGGCGCAGGACGCCTACGAGATTGGCCTGTTGGACATCCTGGTCGCGCCTGATGATCTGCGGGCAGACGTTCAAGCCTATGATGAAAGCCTGGTCACGAAACCACCCGAGGCATTGGCCTCGATCAGGCAAAGCATTACTCTGGGCAGCGGCATGAGTTTCGATGACGGCCTGGAACTCGAAGCGGAACATGTTGTCCGTTTGGCCGGGACGGAGAATTTTAGAGAGGGCGTGCACGCCTTCATGGAGAAACGCGCGCCGAAATGGCAAGACTAAAAGGAATTTTTTTCGATATGAGCGGACAACCTAAATCTATCGCCCAATGCCTGCGGGATGGCGAATTCGTCCTGGCGCCGGGGATTTTCGACCTGATCTCGGCCCGCATGGCGGACAGCATGGGCTTCAACGCCATCTACATGACCGGCTATGGCATCGCCGCCAGCTACCTGGGCCAGCCGGACGCGGGCTATGCCACCTATACCGACATGGTGGGGCGCGCGGCACAAGTGGTCTCGCGCACCACAACGCCGCTAATTGCGGATGCGGACACCGGTTTCGGCGGCCCCCTGAACGTACAACACACCATTCGCGGTTACGAGCGCGCCGGGGTCCAGGCCATCCAGATCGAGGATCAGGAATTTCCCAAAAAATGCGGCCATACGCCGGGCCGGCGGGTTATTCCGATTGAGGACATGGTGACCAAGCTAAAGGTCGCGGCGGATGCGCGGGAGAGCGAGGATTTCCTGATCATCGCCCGCACCGACAGCCGCACAACCTTGGGCCTGGACGAAGCCCTGCGCCGAGGCGAGGCCTTCGCCAAGGCGGGCGCGGACATTGTCTTTATCGAAAGTCCCGAAACCCTGGACGAGATGAAGACAATTTGCACCAATTTTGACAAGCCTTGCTTCGCCAACATGGTCGAAGGCGGACGCACGCCACTGTTATCAGCAGAGGAGCTTAAAGAGCTGGGTTTTGCCATCGCGATTTTTCCCGGCACCGGATTTCTTGCCACCGCCCATGCCCTGCACAACGCCTATGGCGCCCTGAAGGCCGATGGCGTCTCGACCAAGGTCAGCAACCGCCTGTATCCGTTCGAGGATATGAACAAGCTGATGGGCTTTCAGAATGTCTGGGAATTCGATGAGAAGTATGGCGATTGACCCAGAGGCTCATCCCCGAAGATTGACCGTTCCAGGCCAAACAATGCTAGCCTGAGAGCAACGGTTTAAAGGCGATAGCCCAAAAAAGAAAATTTGGAGGAAACGATCATGATGACAGGCGACGAATATAGGGCATCCTTGAACGATGGTCGGGCGACATTTTTTGAGGGCGAGCGGGTCGATGATATCCCCAACCACCCTGTCATGGGCGTGGCGGCGGATGTGGTAGCCGCCTGTTACGATGGTTTCTATTCGCCCGACCCAGATGCCCGCAGCCCCTTGATGGGCATTCCGAAATCCGCCGAGGAACTGAAAAACCGTATGCCGCTATTGCACGATGCGGACATGCTGGCGCACACCACCTACAGCTCCATCATGACCCTGATCACGGCGGCGGGCAGGATGCCAGACCAGCCAGTCTATAACGAACGCATCATGGCCTATGTGGAGGAGATGCAGAAAAAGGACGTCCGTATCATACAATGCATCACGGATGCCAAGGGCGACCGCAGCCTGCCGCCCGGCAAGCAACCCGATCCCGATGCCTATACCCACGTGGTGGAGCGGCGCGATGACGGCGTGGTCATTCGCGGTGCCAAGCTGCACATCACCGGCGCCTCGTTAGGTCATGAGCTCCTCACCATCCCCACCAAGGCCATGAAGCCGGGTGAAGACGATTACTCCATCGCCTGTTGCGTGCCAGTCAATGCGCCGGGTGTAAAGATCGTCAATGCCTCCTATGCGCCCCGGCACGAGGACGTTCGTCATTTCCCCATTTCCTCCACCAAGCACTGCCCGGAAGGCTTTGTCATCTTCGACGATGTCTTCGTACCGAACGAGCGCGTTTTCCTGAATGGTGAGATCGAATACGCCGCCAACTTCGCACATTCCCTAGGCCTGTGGGAGCGTCTTGGCAGTCTCTCTCATCTGGCTGACGACGCCGATATTCTGGTTGGATTCGCGCAGTTGATATCTGAGGCCAATGGCCTGGACCGGGTAGCTCATGTAAAGGAAAAAATCTCGGACCTGATCATCTATGCCACCTTGATCCGCGCCTCGTTGGAAGCGGCCATCTACAATTGCGATTTCGGCCCCGACGGCGCCGCATTTCCGAACGAGCTATACATCAATGCCGGCAAGTACCACGGCGCGGCCAACTACAGCTCCATGGTGCGGCATCTACACGATGTCTCGGGCGGCGGCATCGTCACCACGCCAACCATGGCGGATCTGGAAAATAACGAAGTCGGCGCCCTGGTGCGCAAATACATGGCGGGCGGCGCGGGTGTGGCCGGCGAATACCGCATGAAGCTGTTCCATGCCATCCGCGATATCACCGCCGATTCCTATGGCGGCTGGCGCTTTGTCACCTACCTGCAAGCCGGCGGAGGCCTTTATGCCCAGCGCATAGTGACACGGCGCCATTACGACCTAGACAAGGCCAAAAGCATGGCCCTGGAGCAGGCCCACATGGAGGCGGAGACACCTGCTAAATAAGATGCGCCAGCATGATTGAAATCGCTATCACCGGCACCGGAATCGTCTCTTCGTTGGGCACGGACACGGCGGAATTCTGCCGCCGTATGCTGGCGGGGGAAACCTCGATCAAGGCATCGCCCTGGGCAGCGAAAGTCGAAGGCCGCAAATCTTGGCAGTCAGTGGTGGAGGATTTTAATCCTTCCGATTGGATGGACCGGCGCATTGAGGAAGGCACCGATCTGTTTGCACAATTTACCCTGGCCGCCACCGAACAGGCGGTGCGCCAGGCCAATCTGGGCACGCTGGACCCACTGCGCACGGCGGTGGTCAACGGCACCTCTATTGGCGGCGTCCGCGCGGTGATGAAGGCGCAACATGCTTTGGATACGAACGGCGCCAAGGCGGTGCCGCGCAAGACGCAGATCCAGATCTGGCCCAACATGGCGGCGGCGCAGATCGCCATGCGTTATGGCCTGCATGGGCCCTCATTGACAATGACCACGGCCTGCGCCTCATCCCTGGATGCTATCGGCACGGCGGCTCGTATAATCGAGCGCGGCGAAGCAGATATCGCTATCACTGGGGGGACCGAGGGCGGCATCAGCTTAGCGGGCGGCGGGCGGGACGGTGATTTTGTCCCGGTGCTGTTCTATACCGGCAATGTCTATGGCATGGAGACGCCCTCCCCCAATCCCAACCAGGCCATGCTGCCCCTCGATGTCAAACGCAGCGGCATCGTGGTCGGCGAAGGCGCCGGCATGGTGGTGCTGGAACGCGCCGAACATGCGCGGTCCCGTGGCGCCGATATTCTTGGCTATTTGCGCGGCTATGGCTCGTTGGCGGATGGCTTCCATCCATCATCGCCTGAACCCACGGGCGTTTGGGAGGCCCGCGCCATGGAGCTGGCCCTGGGTGATGCTGGCATGGCGCCAGGCGAGATCGATGCCTTGATTGCGCACGCTACCGGCACGCCCAAGGGCGATACGGCGGAGATCAATGCCATCAATAAGGTGCATGCGGGACGCGGCCTCCCGGTCGCCTCGATCAAGGGACATATCGGCCATTCCGGCGCCTCGTCTGGCGCCATGGCCATGATCAGCGGTCTGTATGGCATGGCCGAGGACCGCTTTACCTACATCGCTAATACGGACGAGCCGGACCCGGAAGCAGATTTTGAGATCGTGCATGGCCAGCCCAAGCAGATGAAATACGACACCCTGCAGATAAACTCATTCGGTTTTGGCGGCCAGAATGCCTCGATCGTTTTGACCAGGACCTGACCCGATCCTGAAAGGAAACGGCGCATGCGCCTTTCCATCGCCGAAAATGTCGCCGTCCGCGCCCTGTCCCATCCGGACCGTATAGCCATCGAGGTTCTCGACGGCGGCCCAACACTGACCTATGGCCAGGCCTGGTGCCGGGTTGTCGCATTAGCTGAAGCGCTATCCACCAGCGAAGCCGGCCGCCACGGTCGCATGGCGGCGCTGTTGCTGCCGAACGATGCGGATGCCGCCCTAGCCTATTTGGCCTGTCAGATGGCAGGCGTAGCAGCCGTGCCCATTTCAACCCGCCTGGCCGATCCGGAAATCCGTTTCGTGATCGAGGATTCGGACGCCAAGGTTATCCTGACTGGCGGCGCCTTTACCGACGCTGTGGACCGCCTGGGCATTACTGTTCTTCGGGTTGAGGACATTGAAACTCCCAAGGAAGTACCGCATCCCTCGTTGGGTGAGGCCGAGCGCGGCGCGGAAGCCTGCGTAGTTGGCTATACCTCGGGCACCACGGGTTTTCCAAAGGGTGCGCTGTATTCCAACGATCATTACCTAACTGGGATCATGCGTTGGGGCTGGGAGTTCGGGATCACGGCGGATCAGGTGATGCTGGTGCCGGGCCCGCTGTTTCATCTTTCATATGCTGGGCTATCCATGGCAGCGCTGTGTATTGGCGCCCGCATCCGCATCATGCGCGAATTCCGCGCCGATCTGGCCCTGTCCGAGCTGAGCCGGCATTGCACCCACGCCTTCCTGGTGCCCTCTATGACTACGATGGTGGAGGAGGAATGGCGTCGCCAAGGGCAGCCGCCCATTGATGCCCTCCGCCTGATGATTTCCTCCGGTGCGCCAGGGCCGCTCTCCATGACGCGGACGGCTATAGAAATGTTCCACAATGCCAAGATCACCGAGGCCTATGGCTGGACCGAGGGCGGCTGGGTTACGTTCGAGGTTAAGGTGGCGAACACCCTGCTGGCACACTCGGTCGGCTGGCCCACTTTCGGCAACGAGGTCGCGGTCTTCAACGAGGCCGGAGGGCCCTGCGCCGTGGGCGAGGCCGGCGAGGTTGGGGTCAAGAGCCTGACACATTTTGACGGCTATTTGGGCCGCCCAGAAGCAACGGAAAAGGCCTGGCATCACGGCTATGTGATGTCTGGCGATATCGGCATCTGGCAGGAGGACGGGCGACTGTGCATCGTGGATCGCAAGAAGGATATGATCATCTCGGGCGGTGAAAACATCTACACGGCGGAGGTCGAACGCATCGTGCACGAGCATCCAGCCGTGCTGGAAGCCGCCGTTGTCGGCCTGCCCGACGTACGCTGGGGCGAACTGGTAACGGCCATGGTCGTGCTGCGGGAGGGGGCGGACATTGAGGCGGCGGAGTTGGAAGCTTTCTGCCGCGAACGCCTGGCCGGATTCAAGGTGCCGCGCCGGGTCGAAGTCGTCAGCGAACTGCCCCGCAACCCCATGGGCAAGGTGCAGAAGTTCAAGATTATCGAGACACTGGGCGCGAAAGAGTAGGCCGTGACCATGATCGGTCACTATAATCCCGGCTGACGCTATGCGGCTACGTAGCGGCAGATTTCCTGGATTAGATGATCCATTGTCGCCTTGAACGCCGCAAAGCCATTGGTGCGTTTAAATGTTTCGATGTCAATGAACATACGCTTGTCAGAATATTAGCCGCATTGGATGGAGTAGGAAGCGAGGATTTGGAGAGAATTGATGAGCGGTCCCAATTTAGAGCGGGAGAATAAGCTATAGCGGCCGATGGCGCGGCGGGCCTGAACCGGCCGGTCCTGGGCGCGGTTTGGATGCTGGGCGCGGTCGTGAGCTTCGCCTCCATGCAGGTTTCTGGACGCGAGCTTTCCGGCGAATACGACGCTATCGACATCATGCTCTATCGCGGCCTGGTCGGCGCCGTCCTAATGTTGCCCATCGCCCTGGCGTTTGGCGGTGTTAAGAACGTGACCACGGCTAGGCCTTTTGGCCACTTGCTGCGGAATGCCGTGCATTTTCTCGGCCAGTTTGCCTGGTTCTACGGCATTGCGCATTTAGCCTTGGCCGACGTCACCGCGTTGAGCTCAATGATGCCAATCTTCGGCGTCGTGCTAGCTGTTTTTTTCCTTGGCGAACGGCTGACGCTGTCTCGAATAATTGTAATCCTGTGCGGCTTTGCCGGTGTCTTGATCGTGGTTCGGCCAGGCGTCGTACCGCTTCAGATCGCGACAGGTGTCACGATATTGGGCGCGCTATGCTACGCGATCTCCATTCTGATGGTGAAGGCACTGACGGCTACGGAGCCACCGATACGGATCGTATTCTACATGATGGCCATGCAATGTGGCTTCGCCCTGGCGCTCACGAGCAGCCAGATCGCCGTTCCAACCCTTGCCGAGGTTCCATGGGTCATCGTGGTCGGCATTAGCGGTTTGACGGCGCACTATTGCATGGCGCGGTCCGTCGCTATCGCCGATGCCAGTGTCGTCATGCCGATCAGTTTCCTGTCGCTGCCGACAATGGCAGCCACAGGATATGCATTTTACGGCGAGGGTCTCGATCCTTACACGCTTGGCGGCGGCGGCCTCATCCTTGGCGCGACATACCTTAACATCGTCTGGTCACGACGCCCCGCCGTTGCGGTATCCCGGGCGTCCTAGCGCCCATTGTTGCCCTAAGTAATCGGTAACATCACATGTTCCTGAAAGGCCGGGCGCTGGGCCAGACAGTCGTACCAGGCGCGCAAGGCCGGATAGTCGGGGTGTTCCACATCCAGGCCATACCAGCGGTAGGTCAGGGCGCCAACGGGTACATCCGCGATGGAGATCTGATCGCCCGTCATGTAGTCCCGGCCCCGCAAATGTGCATCGAGAATGCCGAACAGCTTGGCGCTTTCCGTCGATGATGCCCTGATGGCGTCCATGTCACGTTCGTCTTCCGGCGTACGGATCAGGCCCCAAAAGGCCGCGAATGTGGCCGGCAGCAGAAACGCCTGCATCCAGTCCATCCACTTGTCCACCTCGCCGCAAGCCTTGGCGTCACCCGGATACCAGGCGCCGTCGGCGTATTGCCGGGCCAGATAACGGATAATGGTGTGGCTTTCCCACAGCACATAGCCATCGTCACCCAATACCGGTACCCGGCCCATGGGGTTCAGGGCTAGATACCAGTCCTGATCGTTCTGGCCAAAGGCGCCGCCCACATCCAGGCGTTCGTGCGCCAGGCCCAGCTCGCCGATCACCCACATCACCTTTTGCACGTTGACCGAATTTCTACGGCCATAAACCTTCAACATGACGCCCTCCACTTTTCGCGAATCCAGAGGGCACTATGCTGCCAGCGACGTATCAGGATCAAGTATCGGTAAAGGTTGGCTCGCGCTTTTCCAGAAAGGCGTTGATCGCCTCCTTGTGATCATCAGCCGAAAACGTCAACCATTCATAGGCCAACGAGGTATCCATGATCGAATGGGCCAGTTGCTTCAAACCGATGTTGGCAGAGACCTTGGTCCAGCGGATCGCCGCCGTGGCGCCATTGGCCAGTCGGTGCGCGAAGGCCTGCGCCTCGGCCAAGGTGTCCTCGGGCGCGGTTACGTGATTGACCAGGCCGATGCGTTCGGCCTCTTCCGCGCCAAGGGGATCGCCGGTCATGAGAAATTCCTTGGCCTTGGCATAGCCGATCAATTGCGGCCAGATCACGCAGCCACCGTCACCGGCAACCACGCCAACCTTGACATGGGGATCGGCGATCCTGGCCGCCGACGACATGAAGATGGTATCGCACATCAGGGCGATGTTGGCGCCCAGGCCCATGGCATGGCCGTTGATAGCGGCGATAATCGGCTTTTCCAGATCCAGCAGGGAATATATGATCCGCTTGGCATCGACCAACAGCAACATGGGCTCGTCCGAGCCATCGGCGATGCGCTTCATCATGGCTAGGTCACCACCGGCAGAAAATGCCCGCCCAGCCCCCGTCAAAACAACAACGTCGGTTTCATCGTCCAGCTGGATATCATAGAAAAGCGAGCCCAACTCGTCATGCATGGCCTTGTTGACCGCATTCAAGTCGTCGGGGCGGTTCATGGCCAGGGTCAAGACACGGTCCTGTCGGCTAGCTTTGAAACAGGTATATTTATCGTAGTTCATTGACGGACCCTCCATTCAGCTAATTGGTCCAATGGTTGCATTCAGCCGACCGGGTGGCAATGATCGAGATGGGGATCAAGACGGATAGGACAATAGATTTCATGGGCATATCGTCATGAACACGGCGGCGCTTCGGGCCTGGCGGCTATCATTCTACTTCGGCGCCGTCTTCGCCGTGGTCGGGGTGATGGCGCCGTTCTGGCCGGTCTTTCTAAAGGCGCGCGGCCTGACGGCGACGGAAATCGGCCTGCTGCTGTCCGCCGGCCTTTGGCTCCGCGTGCTGGCCAATCCGTTGATCGCACAGTTGGCCGACCGGCGGGGGGAACGGCGGCGGCCTCTGCTGATCCTGACCCTTGTCGCCATGCTGGCGTTTTCCTGTTTTCTCTACGCGAAAGGGTTCTGGGGGCTATTGGCGGTCAATCTGATCGCCTCAGTAGCCTTTTCCTCGATCATGCCCCTGGGCGAGACCGTGGTCTTGAGCACGGTGTACCGCCTGGGCCTGGACTATGGCCGGCTGCGGATCTGGGGCTCGATCACATTTATCGCCACATCCTTCACGGGCGGTGCCATGCTGGCGGTCTTCGGTTCCTGGTCGGTGCTGTGGGCCATTCTGGCCTTGCTGGTAATCGTGCTACTGGCCTGCACCCTGCTGCCCACGGAATACGAACGGAAAGCGCCGGCCCCGAAACGCGCGTCCGGCGCCATGGGCCAGCTATTGTGCCAGCCGGTGTTCCTGCTGTTCCTGTTGGCAGGCGGTTTGAGCAGCGCCTCCCATGCGGTACTGTATGGCTTCGCTACCCTGCATTGGCGCGGCGTCGGTTTCTCCGACACTCTGATCGGGGCCTTGTGGGCCGAGGGCGTGGTGGCGGAAATCATTCTGTTCTGGCTGGGCAACCGCCTGCTCGAACGATTCGGCGCCGCCAATCTGCTGGCCCTGGGTGCTGCCGCCGGGATCATCCGCTGGACCGCCATGGGCCTATCGGATTCCCTTGGACTGGCCCTGCTGACGCAAGGCTTGCACGCCTTCACCTTTGGCGCCACGCATCTGGGTGCGATGCATTTCATCGCCCGTGCCGCGCCCGAGGAGATGTCAGCCACGGCACAAAGCCTGCATGGCGCGGTCGGTGCCGGCATCGCCGTCGGCATCGTCATGGCGGGGGCCGGTTGGCTGTATCAGGCCTTTGCCAATGGCGCCTTCTTCTTCATGGCGGGGATCGCCTTCGCCTCGCTGCTAGCGGCGCTGCTATTGGCCAGGGTCTGGGACGGCGAGCGCATGCGCTTGTCAGGCGAAACTGAAACAAGCGATAAATAGAGCATGGCAAAACGTATATTTATTACCGGAATCTGGCACGAAACCAACACCTTCGCCCACGGGCGAACCGAATTGGACGATTTTTATGCCTATCAATATAGCGAAGGCGACGAGATATTCGCGGCCTTTGCCGATACCAATACCGAAATTGGCGGCGCCATGAATGCGGCGATGAAGCTGGACCTGAACCTAATTCCGGGCCTGTTCGCGGGCGCCGTGCCATCCGGCCTGGTCACGGCAGAAGCCTACCAGACCCTGGTCAAGCGCACGTTGGAGCTGTTGGAAGGCGCCGGTGAAATCGATGGTGTTCTGGTACATCTGCACGGCGCCTGGGTGGCGGAGGGCGCAACGGAAACCGATGCGCAGTTTCTTGCCGCGATACGTTCAAAGCTCCCCCCCGGCACGCCCCTGGTGGCGACGTTC
Source organism: Rhodospirillaceae bacterium (assembly GCA_002731375.1). Taxonomy (GTDB): domain Bacteria; phylum Pseudomonadota; class Alphaproteobacteria. The sequence goes on from PCBT01000041.1 coordinate 32,782, forward strand.
GATCTGCATGCCAATCTATCCGAAGAACTGATCGCCCAGGCGGACGCCCTGGTCGGCTATGACACCTATCCGCATAACGATATGGGGGCGCGCGGGGCGGAGGCGGCACAGATCCTACATCGGATGTTGTGGAGTACCCGGCGCCCGGTGAAAATTCTGCGTAAGCTGCCCTTTGCCCCACCGCCCCAGGTCCAGGGCACGGCGTCGGAACCGGTGGCCGGGATCATGGCGAAGATGCACGATATGGAAACCTGGGGCGGCATCTGGTCAGCGTCCATCGCCTGGGGCTTCCCCTATGCAGACGTGGCGCATTTAGGGGTAGGCATCTTGGTACAGGGTGACGACCATGGCCATGCCTTGCGGATCGCCGATGATCTGGCCATGACCATATGGCGCCAGCGCGGTGATTTCGATGCCGGCCTGGTCGAGGTGGAGGACGCGGTTCGCAGAGCCATGGCCGCGCCCGGGGGGCCGGTCATGCTAGTTGACGTGGCTGATAACGCGGGCGGCGGCGCACCCGGCGACGGCACCACCATTTTAGCCAAACTAATCGATCAATCCGCCCGCAAGGCCGTCGTCGTCCTGTGCGACCCGGAGGCGGTGCGCGGCGCCAAGGCCCTGGGCGCTGGCGCCATGTTCAGCGGCAATGTCGGCGGCAAATCCGATGACCTGCACGGCCCACCCATGCCCCTGGCCGGCGAGGTCGTTTTTCAGGAACCGGTCCGCTATCAACGCCGGGGCGACTATATGACCGGGAATTGGATCGATTTAGGCGAAGTCGCAGTGATCCAAGCGGACGGCGTGACGGTGATGCTAACCGAGGCCAAGGCCATGCCCTTCGATGCCGATCATCTGACCGCCGCCGGTATCGCGGCCACGATGCAGCAGATCATCGTGGTCAAATCAGCCATCGCCTGGCAGGCGCATTTCCGGTCTTTCGCCAAGGGCGAGATCTACGTGGACACACCGGGCATCTGCGCCTCAAACCTGAAACGATTCGAATACACAAAGCTGGACCGGGCGCTCTATCCCATCGACGATGACGGCATCTGGCCCGCCAAATAGGGCTGGGATTAATCCTTAACTTCGGAGCCTGGCGGCATCAGCTTAAACGCCGCCTGGGCGGTGGCGATGGGCTCGCCGGCGGCGTTGCTGATCCTGGCCTCCAGAAACGCCGTGCGCTTGCCGCCACCCGTGGTCTGCGCGCTGAGAAAGATCTTTTCGTCGCCGGCAGCACCGACAAAGTTTATGGCCAGGCTCAAGGTAATTGAAAATTGCCGCTTCTCGGGATCGGGGTGGGAGCCCGCAGCGATCGCCATGATGGCATCCATCAGACCAGCGATGATACCGCCGTGGAGCATGCCCTTCAAATTCAGATGCTCGGGCCCGCCCCTGAATGTGGCCGTGGCGGCGCCAACGCCGCGTTCAATGTTCCGCACCCGCAGGCTGGGTGGTTGGCTATACGCTACAGCTTCAATGGGCATAGGGATAAAATTACCGGCTTTCTTGGTATAAGGTGCATGTGACATGCGGTTCGAAACTATTCTACAGGAAAACAACGGACCCATCGCGACCTTTGCCTGCCCATAGCACTTTCGGATTATTATTCGAAACCGACCGGGAGGCTGCAGCTGCGGCGCCCACGATGCCGCAAAATGCAAAAATAAGACCCAGCCCTGTCATCAATTCCCCTCGGTAGCTGATACTTGCCTGAACAGAGTCAATCCGATCATGATAAGGTTCCTACTGGTTCACCGGCTCGTATGCCCAAAACATCTGGAAACAGCCAAAATTACCAGTAAACCGTCGAGGTTAACGTATGGTAAATATTATGATTACCGTGCGGCTCCCGATATCAATTTCAACTACTAGAATGGTGCCTTTTTACTGATGCGGCGGCATGAGCATCCCAGTAGCCTTGAACAGTTGCTGACTGAAATCGGCTGCTGCCGTCTATGTTTGGAACATCTGCCCTTAGGGCCCCGCCCAGTATTGCGCGCCAAAGTGCCGGCGCGGCTATTGATCGTTGGTCAGGCGCCTGGCACCAAGGTCCATGCCAGCGGCATTCCCTGGGATGATCCCAGTGGAGTTCGGTTGCGCCAGTGGCTGGCGATCGGGCCAGAGACATTCTATGACCAGGATAAGGTTGCCATCATGCCCATGGGTTTCTGCTATCCCGGCCGCCTGCCCAAGGGTGGGGACCGTCCGCCCCGGCCCGAATGCGCGCCCACCTGGCATTCGGCGCTACTGGCCCGCTTGCCCGCCATTGAATTGACCGTGCTGGCAGGAAGCTATGCCCAGGCCGCCTTCCTGGGGCCGGCAAGACAGCGCAATCTAACCGAAACCGTTCGAGCCTGGCGCGGTCATGCGCCGGACTATATGCCCCTGCCCCATCCATCCTGGCGCACCAAGGGCTGGCAGCGGCGCAATCCCTGGTTCGATGAGGATGTCCTGCCCGAGTTGCGCCGGCGGGTACGGGAGTTGGTTTAGAGCATGTCGCGGCTAATCGAGACAGAAGCCGTGACACCGTAAATATGCCGCTAAATCATCACGCTCCCGCACCGAAACCTGCCGAGTCTTATCCTCGGACCAGCCATAAAATTCTGGTGTACCGTACTCTGCCATCATGCGGTATTTCTCGGGAGGAATATGATAGATCCCATCGCGCCGGCGATCATAGGCATCGATTTGCGCAGACAGCTGGCTATCATCATACTGATCCGTATGGACGACCATTTCCGGCGGCAGGCGGGTCGAGGTAAAGCCGGGGTGAGAGGGTCGGCCCAGACACATGCCGGCAACGGGAAAGACATGATCGGGTAAATTGGTGATTTCAGCGATGCGGTCAATATGGTTTCGAACCACGGAGATTGGGCAGCAGCCCAGACCGGCCGCTTCGGCGGCAGTGATGAAGTTCTGCATGACCAATGCCGTGTCAACGGCGGCGTTGAGAAAAGCGTCCAGATGATCGTTGGCGAAATCGTGCCCACGAAGCTGGCCCAATTTGCGAATGCGCCTGGAGTCCCCACAGAACAGCAGGAACACAGGACAAGTTCCAATCCACGCCATTTGCGGCATCAAATCGGCGATGGCCCGGCGCTTGTCCGGGTCCCGAATGCGGATAATGGCGATCTGTTGCAAATCAGATTTACCCGGTGCCGACAGAGCGCAGGCGTACAAAAGGTTCAAGGCTTCTTCAGCCACTGGATCGTCAAGAAAGCGGCGGTGGGTTCGATGCGACAGCAGGGTCGTCAGCGTATCGTGCCCCGGCCCCGCCTCGACCTCGGCCACATCCACATCCATGCCAAATCTTTGTGCCGCCAGATCCGCCAGTTTACCCATGATGCCGTCTCCTTGATGATTGCCTTGCCCGCCCAGCATAGGACATTTGCCGCATTTGTCTGTTGTCTTGTGCTGCTCGGCGCCTGCGCCCCGCGGGTACAGAAATTTCAGCCCGGCCTGATGGCGGCAGAGATCAAGGCCGACAGCTTCGTGACCGAGGACGGCAAACCGTTGCCGCTGAAAATCTGGCCGGCCAAGGGCGACACCAAGGCGGTGCTTGTGGCGCTGCACGGCTTCAATATGTACAGCCGCTATTTTGACGATCCAGCCGCGTGGTGGGCCAGCCGCGGCATTGTCACTTATGCCTATGACCAGCGTGGTTTCGGCGCCGCACCGGAGGCCCGGATCTGGGGCGGCGCGGACGCCATGGCCTCTGATGCCCAGTCTTTTCTAAGCCTGCTGGGCGCGCGCCATCCCGGACTGCCAATCTATCTGTTGGGCGACAGCATGGGTGCCGCGGTTGCAGTGCTGGCCATGACCGGCGAGCCAACCCTGGAATCGACGGTGAACGTAGCCGGCGTCATTCTAGTAGCGCCGGGTCTGTGGGGCGGCGCATCCATGCATCCTATTCTGCGTTTCGGGCTCTGGCTGTCGGCCCACACCGTACCCTGGAATACGGCGACCGGTCAGGGCTTGAAACGCCAAGCCTCGGACAATATTCCGATGTTGCGCGCACTGGGCCGCGATCCCCTGGTGATCCGCCATACCCGTATCGATGCGGTCTATGGCGTGACGCAATTGATGGGCCGGGCCTATGATGCGGCGCCAAGCCTACGCCAGCGGACCCTGGTACTATATGGGGAAAGGGATGAAATCGTCCCCGCCGCACCCGTGCGCCAAGCCCTGACCCGCCTGCCCAAGGCAGCTAAATTCGCCCTCTACCCCGACGGCTGGCATATGCTTCTGCGCGATCTGCAGGCACGGGTGGTCTGGGCCGATATTGCCACCTGGATCAAGGATCCCGTCATCAAGCTGCCTTCAGGGGCGCAGCAATCACGGTAAGTACTTACTAAAATTGATACGGTAACACTCATTCTCATGCCTTGCGACTAGTGAGAGACCCTAACCATGACCCATTTTCTGACAACCGACGACAATCCCGATGGCCATAACCTGGAAGACGTCCTAGCCATGGCGCGCAGCGACCTGGTCAAACGCGCCGTCCTTATCGCCGATGACAACCGGCAGGAGGCCCGCCAAGTCCTGGCTAATGATGTTAAAATTATGGCAATGCTTAGCGACAGCCTCGCCTTGGTGGAAGAAAGCACTGCCCTTTTGAACAGAGCCTTCGGCCCTAGCCGGGCCGGCCAGCACCGCATCGGCAGTTGCGGCGGCGGTAGCTAAGCAACAGATATTGGCGCAGAGCGCCAGTCATCGTAAACTGCCTCCAAGACATTAGTATAGTTTTGGAGAATGCAGTTCGATCATGGCTGATTTTATTGAACGGTTACGGGGCGTTGTTGGCGACAAGGGCGTGGTCCTGTACGAGGATCTAAAAGATCGGACCGCCGGTTACCGCCATCCCGACGAGACCTTGCAAGCCAAAATTCTGGTGCGTCCGGCCAATACGGACGAAGTTTCCAAGGTTCTCAAGATTTGCAACGACGCTGGCCAGGCCGTGGTCAGCCAAGGCGGCCTGACCGGTTTGGTCGATGGCAATATCGCCGGCAGCGACGAACTCATCCTTAGCCTTGAACGCATGCGCGAGATAGAGGAGATCGACCCCGCCTCCGCCTCCATGACCGTGCAGGCCGGCGTGACCTTGCAAACCGTGCAGGAAGCGGCGGAGGACGCCGGCTTTTTCTTTCCCCTGGATCTAGGCGGCCGGGGCAGTGCCACCCTGGGCGGCAATATCTCCACCAACGCAGGCGGCAACCGCGTGGTGCGTTACGGCATGGCGCGGGACATGGTTTTGGGCCTGGAAGCGATACAAGCGGACGGTACGGTGCTTGGCTCGCTGGGCAAGATCGTCAAGGATAATGCCGGCTACAACCTGAAGCATATGTTTATCGGCAGCGAGGGTACCCTGGGCATCGCTACTGCAATCACCTTGCGGCTATTGCGAGCGCCCCAACATGTGACTGTGCTTTTGGCAGATTTCCCCACCATGGAATCTGCTGGTGGGGCGGTGCGTCAGGTCACTGCCGCTGGGGTGCTGCCTGCGGGGATGGAGATTATGGAT
>PCBT01000042.1 GCA_002731375.1 Rhodospirillaceae bacterium
TTGCCGTGCCCTTGATCAAGGTCGGTCAGTTCGCCCTGCATGCCAAGGCCCTACCTGGAAACCCCTAGGACGGCTGCACTTTGGCCGAGGTGCTGGCGGAGACCGAAACCCTGACCGGCCGCGAGATCGAGCGGGTCTATGTGGACAAGGGCTATGTCAGCCATTATGCGCCAAAACCGATGCGGGTCTTCCGCTCCGGGAAAAAGCGCGGCGTGCACGGCCAGATCAGAAAGGAACTTCGGCGCCGCTCTGCCATTGAGCCGGTGATCGGCCTTTGCAAGAAAGACGGACATCTAGGCCACAACTACCTGAAAGGCCGCAACGGCGACCAGATCAACGCCGTCATGAGTGCCGTAGGCTACAACTTCCGTCTCATCCTCAAGTGGCTGAAGGCCTTGTTCGCCGAAATCGTCGCCACAATATGCCACGCAGTAATAACACTATCTGCACTCAGAGCCGCTTCTTAACAGACGACTAGGTAATTGGTTCAGTTGCGCTATTCTTAAAACTCTAAGCGTATTTTCTTCAAATGCGCTCTCACAGTCTACTGAAAAGCTCTCCCTAAAGCTTTGTCTTTGTAATTCACTTTCTCGATTGAATCGTTTGGAGATGAACGATGCGTGGAGAAGACCGGCAAAGCGGCAATTTTTTTTAGCAGCCTGCTAATACCGATTTAGAACCACGAAGCTCACTTCGTCGGATCGACGGATACCTGCATCATAGTCTTGCCGAAATTGCCGCCTTCCAGCATGGCGCGGAAAGTCTCCGGGGTATTTTCCAGGTCAGCACGGATGTCTTCCAGGTATTTCACCTTGTCATCCCGCAACCAATCCGCCATTCGCGCCAAGAACTCGTCTTGGTGATCGGCAACGAAATTGCCCACCGCCAGGGGGAAGACGCCGCAGTCCTGTTTTTCGAACACCGCCTGGCCCATCCCCTCCCAAACCTCGAACGCGTCACGGCCATCCATGTTGCCGTATTGCGAGATCAGGCCGCAGCGGGTGACGCGGGACTTCCGGTTCAGATGTTGCAGTACCGCCTCGAAACACTTGCCGCCGACGTTCTCGAAGTAAATGTCGATACCGTCGGGACAAGCCGCCCCCAGCGCGCCTGACAGATCATCGCCCAAGTGCGAGACACAGGCGTCAAAGCCCAGTTCGTTGGTCACGAAGGCGCATTTTTCCTCCCGCCCCGCGATGCCGACGACGCGGCAGCCGAGAATCTTGGCGATCTGCCCCACCACCTGGCCAACGCCTCCCGATGCGGCGGAGACCACCACGGTTTCACCGGCCTTGGGCTGGCATTGCACTACCAGGCCCGAATAAGCGGTCAGACCCAACATGCCCAGAACACCAATAGCGGTGGAGAGCGGCGCCACGCCGGGATCGATTTTTCGCGGTAACATATAGGTGAAGACAGAAATGCCCATCCCTGTCAGCCCGTGGCTCTGCCAGCCATTGGTGTTGAAGAGAAAATCACCCTCCACGTAACCGGGCAGATTGCTCTTTAGAACCCAGGCCACCGTGCGCCCATGGCAGACCTCACCGGGAGTTTCCAGGCCCCGGCGGCGGCGGCCCCACTGATAGGGGTCGAGGGAGAGATAGATCGTTTGGCTGAGCAATTGTCCCGGACCGGGATCTGGCACAGCGCTTTCACGCCATTCGAAATCGTCCGCNANCGGCAAGCCTTCGGNCGGNGTANGGGCCAACAGCCATTGCCGGTTCATGCTCATGCCTGGATCATNCCCCTTCGGTAGACCANNTCAGTCCGCNGTGCCGTCGATNACTTCGCGGGCGGCTTTCTGNTCNGCTTCCTTGGCCGCCATATGCGCCTTCAACTGATCCGGNGTCAGACGCACGATATCTTCGTTCTGATGGCTGTAGATATCATAAGGCTGGGTGTCCAGATCCTCCAACTTGACGGCGCCGGAGAGCACCTGTTCCTTCCAGGTCTCGTGCGCCGGCTGGCGTTCGTGGAATTCCGGCATCACCTCGTCGGCAAACACGAGCAAACTGTCGCAAATATCCTGATGCGAAGTCTTGCCGGCCTGGTTCAACAAGATGACCTGATCCACATGCGCCGCCTCGTATTGCCGCAGTTTCTCGCGGATGGTCGCGGGCGAGCCGATCAGACCGGCGGTCAGGGCCGCCTGGGCTTTCTCGGAATCGCGCCAATCCTGATACAGGCTCCACAGATCCGACTTGCCCGGCGCATCGATGCCCTCGCGGCCATAATGGGACAAGGCGAAGATGAAGAAGGTCCAGCCGGCGGCCTTTTCGATCGCTTCCTCGTCCGTTTCAGTGCACATGAAGCCCGAGACCATGGCCACGTTGGGATTGACCGGGTAATCGGTCAACTGGTTCCGGTTATGCAGCAGATTGTTGTAATAGTGATTGACCCAGGCCGTGGCTGCATCGGGCGAAACAAAGGTAAAACCCAGGGCGCCCAGGCCCCATTGTCCGGCCTGGGTAATGGTGTTGATGTTCGAACATGCCACCCAAAGCGGCGGATGCGGTTTTTGGAACGGCTTCGGCAATACACTACGGGCGGGAAAGTCGTAATAGTCGCCATGAAATTCCCAATCCTCCAAGGTAAACATGGGGATAATGGCCTTGACCGCCTCTTCCCAACGCTCCCGCTTGTCGCGCACACGGGTCCCAAAGGGGTGCAGTTCCGCGGGCCCGGCCCCCTCGCCCATGCCGAATTCAACCCGGCCACCCGAAAGCAGGTCAAGAGTGGACACCTTCTCGGCCACCCGGTGGGGTTGGTTAGTGGTCAACTGCACGATACCATAGCCGAGGCGGATATTTTCCGTACGCTGGCTGGCCGCGCCCAAGAATGTCTCGGGCGAGGAGGCGTGGGAATATTCTTCCAGAAAATGATGCTCGACCATCCAGGCATAGTCATAGCCCAGGCGGTCGGCCAGCTCGATCTGGCTCAGGGAATTCTGCAGCAGTTTATATTCGCTGTCTTCTTCCCAGGGCCTGGGTAATTGATGCTCGTAGAAAATGCCGAATTTCATCTCGATGTTTCCCCATATTTGTTATTTTTTCCAGAAGGCTCCATGTTGAGCCATCCACTCGACAAAATCCACAAAAGCGGCTTCTGGGTCGGAGGGCAAGGTATACCCGATATCTTCCGTCAGGCGCGCACCCGATAAGGACCGGCGATTCCGGTCGCCATGCAGGTTGATCGTTGCTGTTTCGTCAGGTTTGGCCAATGCATATTGGAAATCCGGATAATGCCGGGCCAGGACGACGCACCAATCGATCACGCCACAGGGCGCGGCCGAGGCGATATGGTATTGATCGTAACTGGGTGCCGGCGCATCGGCCAAGGCCACCAGGGCGGTTGCCACGTCTCGGGAATAGGCCCAGTCCTGACTGTCCCGGCGGGGCAGCAGCACATGCTCTCCATGCAGAGCGGCCAGGGCCGCCTGCATCAGGGGGCTAAGGGTATCGCGGGCGCCGCTGTCTATTTCCCATGGGCCATAGACCGCCGCCAGACGGACCGAACGAATATCCAGATCCAGCAGATCCGCCAGGCGGCGGCTAACCGCCTCGGTGGCGAGTTTGCTGATGCCATAGATGCTTTCGGGCTCAGATGGGGTTAGCTCTTCCAGCACCGCGCCCTCGCCCTCCACCCGGTGGCGTCCATAGGCGGANCCGGAACCGATATTAATCATCCGGCCCACACCGCCCGCATCGGCGGCGGCCTTGATGACATTGACCAGACCCAGGAGGTTGACTTGCAGGACCTGGCCCGGCACATCACGCTCGCGCTCCGGGCCCGATGTCATGGCGGCGCCATAAAACACCGTATCGATCTCATGATCGGTAAAGGCGGCGGCCACCGAGGCAGAGTCGCGCACATCGCCCCGACAAACGCTGAGGCCGCCCGGCAATGCCTGAAAGGCCACCTTGGCGGTTGGGTGCAATGGATTGGCGTCGAACAGCACCGTGTCATCGCCACGGCGCAACAGAGCCTCGGCAATGTTCAGGCCAACGAAACCGCAGCCGCCAACGATCAATGCCCGCATCAATGAGCGCCTCTAAACGACCGCATTGCCTCCATCCACGTTCAGCACCTGGCCGGTCAGAAAGGCGGCGGCGTCACTGGCCAGGAACACGGCGGTGCCGGCGATTTCGTGGGGATCGCCGATCCGCCGCAAGGGTATCAGGTTTTCCACCCGCTCCAGGCGTTTCGGGTTGGTCCACAGGGTCTTGGCGAAATCAGTCTTGATCAGGCCCGGCGCGATGGCGTTGACCCGAATACCCTTGGGGCCGTATTCCACCGCCAGATTACGGGCAATTTGATGCTCGGCCACTTTCGAAATGGCATAACCGCATAGCTCGACCGAGCCTTTCAGGCCGGAGTTCGAGGCGATAATGGTGATCGAACCACTGCCCGCATCGGCCATGCCGGGCAGCACCATGTGGCACAGCCTAAAAACGCTTTTGACNTTAACTTCCCAGATTTTCTCGAAGGCAGAATCCGGCATCTCGGCGGATGGCCCATAATAGGGGTTGGCCGCCGCGTTTGGCACCAGGGTGGTTATTTTACCCCACTTGTCCAGGGTCTTGTCGACCAGATTACGCAGTTCGCCCTCGACCCCAACGTGGGCCGGGATAGAGATGGCCTCGCCGCCGTTGGAAGCGAAATCACGGTTGATCTCGGCCGTGACCGCTTCGCAGGCATCCGCCTTGCGGGACGAGATCACCACCTTGGCGCCATGCTGGCACATGCGCGCCGCTATGGCCTTGCCAATACCCTTGGTTGAACCGGTGATGATGGCGACTCGACCGCTCAAATCAAATAGTTCCACGCTAACCTCCTGACAAGTTGGTCTTTGCGGAGAGCTTATACCAACCAATGCTGTTATGTCAGGCGGGGATGTTTTACCCCATGACGGTCTGGATCAGGTTGTTTTCGATACCGCCGCTTTTCGCCACCACATCCGAGATGGCATCACCGGCATCGCTTGGTTCGTGATCCAGCTTGGAGGCGATACGTAGCGCCAGCACGCTTTGTTCCAATAGCTCCAGCCCCTTGGCCTGGGGTAGGCGGGCAAACAGGCCCATAACAACACTGTTTAGGGAATAGCACAGGCTGACGAGAGCAAGGCATCAAACAACATGGTGCGCGCCGCGCCGTCGCTCATTTCAACAGATTTGGAGATTACCGGTAATCTGCGAACCTCTGGCGAAGTGCAGCTGGACGGCATTGTAACCGGCGACATCAACTGCGCCAAGCTGGTGATCGGTGAAAAGGCCGTCATCGCGGGCCACATTGAAGCCGATGAAGTCACGATCCGAGGCCAGGTCACGGGCCGGATCGAGGCCAGGGACGTGCACCTGGCAAAGACAGCGCGGGTGATTGGCGATATCTGGCATGACAGCCTGGCGATTGACGCCGGCGCCTTCCTTGATGGCCATTGCAAACGCAACGACGCCAAACAGGACAGCGTAACGAGTACGGCATTAGCACCTTGGCGACGGCACCAGCCCGCAAGGCTCCCGCGCAACAGACCGCTGCCCGCTCGCGACCGGAACCGGTACCGCAAAGCAGCGCAAAAACAGCCGCCGGCAGCTGATCCAAATTATTCGCCATCGCCCTTAATGTTAGGATCGTCGCCACCCAGACGGGCCGCCAATGATGCCTCCATGAAGCGGTCCAGATCACCGTCGAGTACCCGCTGGGCATCGCCGCGCTCGACCCCGGTGCGCAAATCCTTGACCATTTGATAGGGATGCAGGACGTAGCTGCGGATCTGATGGCCCCAGCCGATATCGGTCTTTTGATCCTCGATCGCCTGTTTTTCGGATTCGCGTTTTTGCAATTCCGCCTCGTACAGGCGTGCCTTTAGCATCTTCATGGCGGCGGCACGGTTCTTGTGCTGGGAGCGCTCCGCCTGGCATTGCACGACGATGCCGGTTGGCTCGTGGGTAATGCGCACGGCGCTGTCGGTGCGGTTGACGTGCTGGCCACCGGCGCCCGAGGCCCGGTAGGTATCGACACGCAGATCGCTATCGTTGATCTCTATCTCGATATCGTCGTCGATCTCAGGGTAGATCCAGACGGAGGCGAAGGAGGTATGGCGCCGTGAGGCGCTGTCGAAGGGCGAGATACGGACCAGGCGGTGCACCCCGCTTTCGGTCTTCATCCAGCCATACGCATCTCCGCCGCGCACGTGCAGGGTGGCAGATTTCAGGCCCGCTTCCTCGCCAGCGCTGGCTTCCACTAATTCGCTCTTGAATTTACGCTGATCACTCCACCGGCAGTACATACGAAGTAGCATTTCGACCCAGTCCTGGGACTCGGTACCGCCCGCCCCGGCATGAATTTCCACATAGCAGTTGTTGCCATCCACCTCGCCCGAGAGCATGGATTCCATGCGCAGCCTGCCGGCCCGCGCGCTTAATTCAGCCAACTGCGCCTCGGCCTCTGTGACAATCTCGGTGTCATCCTCCAACTCGCCCAGTTCGATCAACTCGATGACCTCGGCCAATTCGCCTTCCATGTCGCGCAAACCGTTGATGCCATTATCCAGGCTGGTGCGTTCGCGCATCAGCTTTTGCGCCCTGACCGCGGCATCCCACAGGCTGGGGTCCTCAATCAGTTTGTTCAGTTCGTCGAGACGCTTCAGGGAGACATCCCAGTCAAAGATGCCTCCTCAGAAGNGCCAGATTCTGGCCGATCTCGTCTATAAGNGNCTGGGATTCGGCGCGCATGAAACGTCTCCGGTACTGTCAAAACNTAANACCAAGGGGTCTTAATACAGGCCGCCCGTGCCGGCNCGTTTGCCCCCGCTAATTGCCTGCACCGCCTGGGTGCCGTCAAGCACCGGACCCAATCTTTTTGGCACGGTGCCGGGTTTAAAGGCTTCCAATACCACTCTTTCATCTCCCGGCTCCGCCGGCATACCCGTGTTTCCGGCAATCCGCACCAGTTGCAGACCGGGCGGTATACGAAATGGAATGGCGGGCTGGTGCGCCATGGCCCTAGCCATGAAATCGCGGAACACAGGAACCGCCACCGAGGAGCCGGTCTCGCGCCGCCCCAGGCTGCGCGGGTTATCAAAGCCGACATAAACCCCCACCGCCAGATCCGGCGAGAAGCCCATGAACCAGGTATCGCGGCTCTTATTCGTGGTGCCGGTCTTGCCCGCCAGGGGTTTGCCCACCGCCTTGATGCGGATACCGGTGCCGCGCTGCACCACGCCCTGCAGCATCGAAACCACCTGATAGGCGGTACCCGGCTGGATCACCTGAACCCTGGTATCGGGAACCACGGGCGTATCCTGTTCGTGCCAGCCGCTACTGACACAACCCGGACATTCCCGCCGATCATGGCGGAACACAGTGCGGCCCCGGCGGTCCTGAATACGATCGATCAAGGCTGGCACCACCCGTTTGCCGCCGTTGACCAACATGGCATAGGCCGTGGTCAGGCGCAGCAGCGTCGTCTCGCCCGCGCCTAGCGACATAGGCAGTAACGGCGGCATCCTATCCACGATGCCAAACCGTTTAGCGTAATCCACCACCCGCTCCATGCCGATATAGTTGGCCAGACGAACCGTCATCAGATTGCGCGACTTCTCGATCCCCAGACGTAAGGTCGACGGGCCGTAGAAGCGTTTGGTGTAGTTGGCCGGCTTCCATTTACCCTGGCCGGCACCGGCATCGATGACAAACGGCGCATCAAGCACCATGGAAGATGGGGTAAAGCCATGCTCTAGCGCGGCGGCATAGACGAACGGTTTGAAGGCGGAACCTGGCTGGCGCCTGGCCTGGGTGGCGCGGTTGAATTGCGAGGCTTTGTACGCATAGCCGCCGGCCATAGCCAAAACCCGGCCCGTGTGAGGGTCTACGGCCACCAAAGCGCCGTTGATGGCGGGGATCTGTTGCAGGCTGTAGCTGCCCGCCTGGTAATGTTCGTCGTCCTCGGCCACGGCGGCAACAGCGACCACATCGCCCAGTGCCAGAGCATCGCCGGGCCGGCGCACACGGGGGCCCCTGGTCTCGCCCTTGCGCCAGAGGCGGGCCCAGCTCATATGCGGCAACAATATCTGTCCCTTGACGCCATTGGAAAAGCCAATCTCGGCCCGCTTGGGATGCAGGGCCAGAACCACCGCCATGTACCATGTACCTATGGCCGGCGGGATCGGCACCTTGGCCAGAGCGCCGATCCAGTCCTCGGACTCTTCAATCCGGGCCAGCGGGCCGCGCCAGCCGTGGCGGCGGTCATAGGCCACCAGGCCCGCCCGCAGCTCTTCATCGGCGATGCTCTGCAGGGCCGGCTCCAACGTGGTGCGCACGGAGAGGCCGTCTTCGTAAAGGCGCTGTTCGCCATAGCGCTGCAGAAGCTCCCGGCGGACTTCCTCCGCGAAAAATCCCGCCTCCAGAATGCGCGTGGGATCGGGCCGGCGCATCAACAGGGCACGGGTGGCGGCGCGCCTAGCATCCAGGGCCGAGATCACGCTGTTCTCAGCCATCTGCCCCAGCACCCAATCCCGGCGCCCCTCGGCCGCCTTGCGGTTGCGGATGGGGTGGTAATTATTGGGCGCCTTGGGCAGGGCGGCTAGAAACGCCGTCTCCTCCAGGTTTAACTCAGCAAGGGATTTATCAAAATAATTCAGCGCAGCGGCGGCCACGCCGTAACTGCCCAGGCCAAGATAAATTTCGTTGAGGTAAAGTTCGAGTATGCGATCCTTGGAAAAGGCCTGCTCGATGCGGAAGGCCAGGATCGCTTCCTTAATCTTGCGGGCAATGGAAAGTTCGTTGGTCAGAAGGAAGTTCTTCGCCACCTGTTGCGTAATGGTCGAGGCGCCGACCGGCCGGCGCTTGCCGCCGATATTCTTGAGATTGCGCAGCATGGCCGAGGCAATGCCGGCAAAATCTATGCCAGGATGGGTGTAGAAGGTCTTGTCCTCGGCCGCGAGAAATGCCTGGATAACCTGCCGCGGCATGGCGGCGATGGGCACGAACAGCCGCCTTTGATGGGCGAATTCCGCGATCAGGGTNCCNTCGCCCGCATGCACCCGGCTCATCACCGCCGGGCGGTAGTCGGCCAGTTGGCTGTAATCGGGCAGGTCCCGCCCAAAGCGCCAAAACGCGTAAAGGCCGGCCCCGCCCGCGGCCATGGCCAACAGCAGGATAAGCGAAAAGAAAATCGCCAAGAACCGTATCATTTCGCCGTCAAACCATCCTTCCCTTGCAGCATTCCTGGCCGCTGTACAACGCCGCGCCCGTGTATTTGCAAGTAGCGGCTAAATAAGGCGGTTATAAGGCGCGCACGCAGCCATTTTCTAGGCCGCCCTCAAGGTTTTGGGTTTTTGAAATAATTGTTTACGGCACGCGCAATGGCCGTGGCGATGGCGGCGCGGGATTTTGCCGACGTCAGCATTTTTTCGTCCCGCCGGTTTGAGAGATAGCCCAATTCCACCAACACCGAAGGAACATCCGGCGCCTTCAGGACCCGGAAACCGGCGAAACGGTGCGGTTTACGGCGCATATGGATCAATTGCCGAAGCTCCGGCACCAGGGCGGAGGCAAAATGAGCCGAATAATTCATCGTTTCGCGCTGGGTCAAATCAATCAGGATGGAGGCGACTTCATCGTCGTGGCCGCTCAAATTGACCCCGGCGATGACGTCGGAGCGGTTCTCCTTAGCCGCCAGGGCCGCGGTTTCCTCGTCGGAGGAATTTTCCGATAAGGTATAAATGCCGCCGCCGCGGACCCTATGGTTGGCGATGGAATCGGCATGGATCGAAACAAACAAATCTGCCCCCGCCGCCCGTGCGATCGCCACCCGGCGGCGCAGGGGAATAAACACATCCCGACTGCGGGTCAATAAAACCCGTTGCCGGCCAAGGCTCATGATGGCCCTGCGGATCTGGTGTGCCATTCCCAATGTCACATGCTTCTCGAAACTGCCGCCAACCCCGATGGCGCCGGGATCAATACCGCCATGGCCAGGGTCAATCACCACCAGGGGCTTTTGCAGGGGCGAGCGTTTGACTTTCGCCTGCAAGGGTATTTTCGCCCTTGGCGCCACCGCCTTACGCGGTGCCTTCAGCGTCGTGAGGAAGGCCTGTCGCGTGGCCTTGCGGATGTCGATGACCAGACGTGGGCCGCGGCCCTTTGTGCCCGGAATGATGAAAGATTTGCCAACCGTGCCAGGGCCGCTCAAATCCATGACCACGCGGGAATTTCCCGGCTGAAACTGGCCATAGCGCAAACCAGCGATAAGACCACCCTTGCGCCGGGCCGTTCCGGACGGCACCCGCCAGTTAATATCTGGCAGATCAAGGACAATGCGGTAGGGATTGGCCAGGGCGAAGATCTTAAAGCCGGGGCGCTCCGAAAGATCGAGCACTAACCGCGTCTTTGCGTTGTAAATACCAATCCTGATGTCATGCACAACGGTCTCCGCCTCCGCGCCTTGCGCAAGCGCGCAGCACAGGCCAGCGAACAAAATCAAGCTAAAGCGTTTTCCAACAGGCATCGCACATCTAGTAGTTACGAATCGCGAAAACACAATATCCAATGTCGCCCCGGATAGCCAATCCAACCTATTGGCATAAGCGATAAGACCAGGATGTTTTCCACCTGGCCATATCCGTCACAGTATTTTCTTTGTGAATTTGGCAATCAAGAGTATATCATGGGATTTATGTAATAGTTCCGTCGTCGTTTTGCTGTTTTTTTTGTATACAGCGATGGCGTGGCAACGACAGGCTGGGTTGTTCGGGCGCGATAGTCTTTTATCGGTGGTCGCAAGTACCAAACCTGTGTTGTTACGCGTTGAATTGACGGATTGGATAGGTGAATTCGAAGCCAGGTTTTGCGTGGCGCCATGAGCGTCATGTTGATCGGGTGGTGGTAGAAGGATCCCCGTCCTGGTCGGCTAAGGCATTGTCGCGGCATTTTTGTGCCGCGGCATTTACCGTCACGGGGCTGCTTGTTTAAACCGCCCGCAATAACGCGGTGCGTTTTAACAAAGACAGCCCTGCGGAAGAATTGCCTCTGGCCGTGCCGTTTGACGGGTTGATATCCCCATGACCGGCTTCGCTATAAAAAGGGACCGTGGCATCCGGCATGATCATGCCGGTTGGATGCGGGCATAAATTTATGACGACGCGTATGTTGATTGACGCGACGCATGCGGAGGAAACCCGTATCGTCGTCGTTGACGGTAAGCGGCTGGTCGATTTCGACTTTGAAACAGCCACCAAACAGCAACTCAAGGGCAATATCTATCTGGCCAAGGTAACACGGGTTGAACCCTCGTTGCAGGCGGCCTTCGTGGATTATGGCGGCAACCGCCATGGCTTTCTGGCCTTCAACGAAATCCATCCCGACTACTATCAAATTCCAGTAGCCGACCGCGAGGCGCTGCTGCTGGACGAGGCCGAACAGGCCGCCCGCGAGGTTGAGCTGGAGGACCGGGTCGACGGCGATGGCAGTGCTGATAACGATGACGATGACGACGATGTTGCCGGGGACATTGACGGAGATGGTATTGCTGATACGAACGATACCATCGCTCTGGACGCGGTGGATAGCGCGGCGGGGGAATTAATTCAAACCGACACCAGTGCAGAAATTGATGCGGCCGCTGAAGGTATTACGGATCAGGCCCCAAATGGCGATGGCAATGAAGACGATGACGGTGATGCGCCCGAAGTGGCGGAAGAAACCGGTGCCGTGGACGCCATGGATGAAGTTCCCCGTCCCCGTGCCCGCAGTCGGCGCAGCTACAAGATCCAGGAAGTCATCAAACGGCGGCAGATCCTGCTGATCCAGGTGGTCAAGGAAGAACGCGGCAACAAGGGCGCGGCGCTGACCTCTTATTTGTCCCTGGCTGGCCGCTATTGCGTCTTGATGCCGAATACGGCGCGGGGCGGCGGTATCTCGCGCAAAATCACCAATCAGACCCACCGTCGAAAATTGAAAGATATCGTCTCTGACCTGGATGTACCCCAGGGCATGGGCGTCATCGTGCGTACCGCCGGGCAGAACCGGACAAAATCGGAGATTCGACGCGACTTTGAATATCTCTTGCGCCTTTGGGACAGCGTCCGTGATCTGACCCTAGATTCGACGGCGCCCACCGCCGTTTATGAAGAGGCGGACCTTATCAAACGGGCCATTCGCGACATGTACGCCAAGGATATTGATCAAATCCTAGTCGATGGCGAGGATGGCTACCGCGTGGCCAAGGATTTCATGCGCATGCTGATGCCGTCCCATGCCAAGAAGGTCCAACCCTACCGCAACCGCATTCCCCTGCTGCACCGCTATCAGGTGGAACAGCAACTGGACAGCATGCATTCAAATGTAGTGCAGTTGAAATCCGGCGGCTATCTGGTGCTGGCCCAGACCGAGGCCCTGGTCGCCATCGACGTCAACTCGGGCCGTTCCACCAAGGAACGGAATATCGAGGAAACCGCCCTGAAGACCAATCTGGAGGCCGCCTCCGAAGTTGGCCGCCAGTTGCGCCTGCGGGATCTGGCCGGCCTGGTGGTGATCGATTTCATCGACATGGATGAAAACCGCAACAACCGTGCGGTGGAACGTCGTATGAAAGAGGCCCTAAAGGATGATCGGGCCCGTATTCAGGTTAGCCGCATATCCTCGTTCGGCCTGATGGAAATGTCGCGCCAGCGGCTACGTCCGTCCCTGTTCGAGGCCTCGACCAGAACCTGCGACATTTGCACCGGTACGGGCTTCGTCCGAACCACGGAATCCACCGCCCTGCACGTTCTGCGCGCCATCGAGGAGGAAGGCATCCGGGGCCGGGCGGCGCAATTGACCGTGCATGCACCGGCGGAAGTGGCGCTGTATATGCTGAACCAAAAGCGCGATCACCTGGCCGAGATCGAACAGCGCTATGGCATGGGCGTGCATGTCCTGGGCGATGATACCCTGATCTCGCCAGATTGCCGCGTGGATATCGACCACACCCGCACGGCGGAAGAGATCGAAGAGAGCGAGCGCAAAAGCACCGCCGCCTTGCTACCCGGCCTTGACGATGATGACGCCCTGGCCACCAACGAAGCGGCGGGCGAGGCCGACAGCGCCGAGGAAAGCGCCGATGGTGTGGAAAAAACCAAGGAAAAACGCCCGCGCCGCCGGCGCCGTTCACGGCGCCGCAATGACGACAAGGGCGAAGACAAAAAGGCGAAAGACGGCAGCGACAATACTGCGGCCAGCGAAAGCGGTGGCAATGCCAGCGGCGGTCCGGCCGTGGCGGCGGCCACGGAAACAGACGCTGATGGCGAGGAAAAAACGCGCCGGCGGCGGCGTGGCCGGCGTGGCCGGCGGCGGCGGCGCGGTGGTGGCGACGAGGCCGAGGCCACGGAGGCAGCCGCGAATGCCGATGACGCCACTGGCGAAACGGCCAACGATACCGTGGCAGGCGAAGCCGAGCCAGCATTGGTGGCGGATAGCCCAGCCAGCGAAGGCGCACCCGCTAAACCCATTGGCTTCACCGCCTCGGGGATGATGGGCCGCGAGGCCCCGGCACATACGACGAATGCTGATACGGCAGATAGCGATAGTAAGGCCACCGCCGGCGATGATGCGGCCACCGATGACGCCGCGCCCGACGCAATCTTGGTATCGGCAACCATCGAGCCGGAAGCAGAAGCCGCAACGGAGACCGTGGAGGCGGCGCCGGCTGAAGAAACACCGGGGGAAGAGGTCGCGGCTGAAGAAGCTTCGGACAAGCCAAAGCGCCGCGGCTGGTGGCAACGGGGCCGCCTGTTTTAAGCTGTTTTAGACGCCGTCCGGATTTTAACGAAGCCAGCCGTTTAGACGGCGGCAGGCTTCCGCCATGTCCTCGGTCGATCCAGCGAAGGAAAAGCGCACGAAGGCGGCACCGTCAACGGGATCGAAATCGTTGCCCGGTGTCGCCGCGATGCCTGTCTGCGCCAGCATCTGGGCGCAAAACGCCAAGGCGTCATTGGTGAACTTGCGCACATCGGCATAGATGTAAAAGGCACCGTCGGCGGGCGCCAGTTGATCCAGGCCGGCTTTCGGCAGCTCCCGCAGCAACAATTCCCGGTTACGGGCATAGCGGACCACGTTGCCGTCCAGTTCCTCCGTACAATCAAAGGCCGCGATGGCGGCATGCTGGGCCAGGGAGGGGGCCGAGATAAAGAGGTTCTGCGCCAGGCGTTCCACCGGGCGCAGCATATCCTCGGGCAGCACCATCCAACCCAGGCGCCAGCCGGTCATGGAATAATATTTCGAGAACGAATTGATGACCACAGCATTGTCGTCGACGGCGGCGGCGGTCGCTGCCTGCTCGCCATAGGTGATGCCATGGTAAATCTCATCCGAGATATAGCGGATCTGCTTGTCTTGGCAGTACGCTATCATTTGCCGTAACTCGTCTTCCCGCAGCATAGAACCTGTCGGGTTAGCGGGCGAGGCGATCAACAACCCATCCAGCCTGCTGCCGCCCGCCGCATCGAGCATTTCCAAGGTCGGCTGGAACCGGCTTTCAGGGCCCACAGGTACTTCCACCGCCTCGATATCCAGGGCGCTGAGAATATTCCGGTAACAGGGATAACCGGGACGCAGGATGGCAACCTTGTCGCCAGGATCAAAGGCTGCCAGAAAGGCCAACAAGAAACCAGCGGAGGATCCAGTGGTGACGCAGATCCGTTGGCTGGGCACCTCGATGCCATAGAATTCCATGTAATGCCGCGCTATCCGCTGGCGCAGCGGTACGATCCCCGTGGCCAGGGTATAGCCCAGCACATCGTCATCCAGGGCCTGCTTGGCCGCCGCCACCACACCCTTTGGTGCGGCGGTCGACGGCTGGCCCACTTCCATATGCAGGACGCCCTCACCTGCGGCCTCGTGCTCGGCCGCAGCCTTCATCACATCCATAACGATAAAGCTGGGAATGGCGCCGCGTTGGGAGGTTTTCATAACGGCCTCAAAATTGATCGAAAACGGCCAAGCCATGAGCCCTGGCGTCGGTGGCAAACTGACAGCTACTAGCGCCATCACGAATGCCCTTCGGGCACCACAGCGCTTGCACTCTATCCGGCCTATCCAGGCCAGCCGACTTGTTGGCGGACATGATCTGCTCCAGCGTCTTGCCCTCTATCATTACCGCGCGGCTGAGTGCCGCCGCGCTTGCGGCCCCCAACGGCCCACCAGTGCCGCTGGCGGCGAAAAACACCTGGCGAACATTTTCATTAGCTCCCAGCAACGGCAGGGGATGACCGGGCCAATTCGCAGCGCCAGCCATACCCCTCGCAATACTGGGGGCGAGAAAGACGCCCATGTTCGGCGCCATGGCGCCGCTACCAAAAGCGTCATTCATCTGAAACACGCAGGCCGCCGCCGAACCGAAGCTATCGCCCACCACCAAGCCCGTCTCGCCCCGGTCATGGGTCATGGCAACACTCGCTTGACCAAAAACCTTGCCCGCCGCCGCCGCCAGGGGCTTTGCATTCAACAACGCAACTAGTTTGAAGGCCGGCCCCTCAGCTTGACTAAGCTTTGGAAAATACAGAATTTCATTGCCGACGGAAAGCCGATCGGTTTCCTGCCAAAAGGCGCGATAGCCGCGCAGATCACCGATTGTCGCCTTGCCGCCATGGCTGGTGCTAGCCGCCAGCCAATGCCGGCCCATTTCGGCGCTATAAAAATCGCTCAATCCCCGGGTCCGGATACGCGCTAGGACCGAGGCCAGTTCCACCTGCACCAAATTTTCAGCTTCCCCCAAGGGTGTGCCGTCAGGGTGTAGGAAGATCCCCGCCGCCATCGCATCACGGCGCAGTTTACCAGCTTGCGGCGCCAGGCGCTTGGCCAGGGCGCGGCTGATGTGGTGGCCAAAGCGGGCTAGTTTCTCACCCGGAGCCACCAACTGTCCCCATGGCAGGCGGCCATAGCGGCTGTGCAACAAGGCCATGCCCCGCAATGCCCCCGGCATCGCCACCGCGCCGCCGCCGCCGGGCGTCAAGGCCCTGAATTCCAGAGCCTCGGCCTTGTTGCCGCTATGATCGTAATAGAGGCAGAGCCCGCCGCCGCCCAAGCCAACGGCAACGGGATAGGTCACGGTCATGGCGAAATAGGCCGCTGTGGCCGCATCCGCCGCCGTTCCGCCCGCCGACAGCGCATCCCGGGCCACCAGCGCGGCGCGCGGCTCCTCTGTAACGATGCCGCCCAGGAAGCCTTCGACAGCACCGATTTCGCCAACTTTCGGCGCCGGTTCGCTGCAGGCGGCCAGGAGCAGCAGGGCCGCTGCCAACGCTGTCGCGAGACCCGCCGCCGGACCCGCCATCCGTCCCATGCGTTGACGGCGGCTAGTGGTGAACCTAGTTTGCTTACGATTAACTGATGGAGCCGAGGGCTTGCGATACATAATTGGACTTCTACTGCTTTCTATCTCGATGCTGGCGGCGGCGCTGATCCTGCCGATCCCTTCACTGCTGGGGTCCGGAACGGCCCAGGCGCGTAAGATCAGTTTTATCCGCGACGCAGAGATTGAGGATACCATCCGACTGTTCGGGACACCACTGTTCGCGGTCGCCGGACTGGAACCCTCGTCGGTGCGCGTATACCTGGTTAATGACCCCACTCTCAATGCCTTTGTCGCCGGTGGACAGAAGATTTTCATCAATACCGGCCTGTTGATCGCCTCGGACAACGCCAATCAGGTGATCGGCGTGATCGCCCACGAAACCGGACACATCACCGGCGGCCATCTGGCTCGCACCCAGGATGCCCTGCGCCATGCCTCGGCGCAATCGATCATGGCCTTTGTTCTGGGCGCCGCCGCCGCCATTGCCGGCCAGGGCGCCGCCGGCCAGGCCATCATCGCGGGCGGCAGCCAGGTGGCGCAACGCTCATTCCTGAAATACAGCCGTGTTCAGGAAGGCTCCGCCGATGGCGCCGCCATCGCCATGCTGGAGCAGACCGGACAATCGGCCCAGGGCATGTTGACCTTCTTCGACAATCTGGGTGATCAGGAGGCACTGTTGACCGCCAGCCAGGACCCATATGTGCGCACCCATCCCCTGACCCGGAACCGGGTCGATGCCATCCGCGCCCATGTGGAAGGTTCACGGTTTTCCAACGCCAAAGAACGGCCACTGTTCGTTGAACGCCACGCCCGCATGAAAGCCAAACTGACCGGCTTTCTGGACTCCGCCGTCACGGCCTTTCGCACCTATCCCCCCACCGACAACAGTCTGCCGGGTCGCTACGCCCGCGCCATTGCCCGGCATAAGAAACGCGAGACGGAAAAGGCCCTGGCCCTGATGGCGGGACTATTGGAGGAACGGCCCAATGACCCGTATTTCCATGAATTTCATGGCCAAATCCTGTTCGAAAGCGGCCAGGCGGAGGCCGCCGTGCCACCCTATGAACGGGCCGTGACCCTGCGCCCGGACGAGCCGCTGTTGCGCATCGGTCTGGGGCAGGCTCAGGTGACGGTGGAGAGCGGCCGCTATATTGATGCCGCAATCGAGAACCTGCGCCACGCGGTGCGGTTGGCGCCGGGCAATCCATCCGCCTGGCGCTGGTTGGGCATGGCCCATGGGCGCAAGGGAAATATCGGCCAGGCTGCCCTGGCCACCGCCGAACGTTATATTCTGACAGGCAAATTCCGTGACGCCATCGGTCAGGCCAAGCGGGCGGAGCATGATCTGCCCAAAGGCTCGCCGGGCTGGCTGCGGGCCCAAGACCTGAAAACGGCGGCAGAACAGGTCATCGAACGAAGAGCAAAAAAATGAGTCTGAACGACTTCGTCCTTGCCCTGGATCAGGGTACGACTTCCTCCCGCGCTATTCTATTCGACCAGGAAGGCCTGGCGCAGGCCAGCGCGCAGCAGGTATTGCCGCAAATTTTTCCCGGGCCTGGTCTGGTTGAGCATGACGCCATGCAGATCTGGCGGGATACCCTGGCGACGGCGCGCGGGGCCATGGAACAGGCGGGCATCGGGGCCAAACGAATTGCCGGCATCGGCGTCACCAACCAACGGGAAACCACCGTGATCTGGCGCCGGGATACTGGCCAGCCGATCCACAACGCCATCGTCTGGCAGGACCGGCGCACCGCTGATTTATGCGAGAACCTGCGCCGGGCCGGACATGACGAATTGATCCGGGAACGCACCGGGCTGATTGTCGATCCGTATTTTTCCGCCACCAAGATCGCCTGGCTGCTGGAAAACGTGGCGGGCGCCCGTGGTGCGGCGGAGGCCGGCGAACTGGCATTCGGCACCATCGATAGCTGGCTGCTGTGGAACCTGACGGCCGGCCCAGCTGGTGCAAAGGCGGTGCATGCAACGGACGCCACTAACGCCTCGCGCAGCATGCTGTTCGATATTCACCGCCAGTGCTGGGATGAGGATCTGTGCCAATTGCTTGATATTCCCCCGGTCCTATTGCCAGAGGTACGCGATTGCGCCGCCGATTTCGGCCATACCGCCAAGGAACTGTTTGGTGCGCCCATCGCCATCGCCGGCATGGCGGGCGATCAACAGGCCGCAACCATTGGCCAGGCCTGTTTCAAGCCGGGCATGATCAAATCCACCTACGGTACTGGCTGTTTCGTCATGCTGAACACCGGGGCCGAGGCCGTGCGCTCGCGAAACCGCATGCTGACCACCATCGCCTACCGCCTGGACGGGCGGACCACCTATGCCCTGGAGGGCAGCATTTTCGTCGCCGGCGCCGCCATGCAATGGCTGCGTGATGGCTTGAAGCTGATCGATGCAGCACCTGACTCCGAAGCCCTGGCAAGCGGTCTGGAATCCACCGATGGCGTGGTCATGGTGCCCGCCTTTACCGGCCTGGGCGCGCCCTATTGGGATGCGGACGCCAGGGGCGCCATCGTCGGCCTGACCCGCGATAGTTCCATCGCGCAGATCGTCCGCGCCGGATTGGAAGCGGTCTGTTATCAGACCAGGGACTTGCTGTTGGCCATGCAGCGGGACGCGGCAGCAATAAATGATCTGGCCCTTGACGTATTGCGCGTTGACGGCGGCATGGTCGAGAATAACTGGCTGATGCAGTTCCTGGCCGACATTCTTGACGTCACCGTCGACCGCCCCGCCGTGACCGAGACCACGGCCCTTGGCGTGGCCTATCTGGCGGGCCTGCAAACGGGCCTATACCCTTCCACCGAGGCGATCGCGGCGCAATGGCAGCGCCAGGCCAGCTTCACCCCGAACATGACCGCCGACCGGCGCAGGCAATTGTACGGCGCCTGGTGCGAGGCCGTGGCGCGGGTACGCACGGTAGTGTGATCTCCGGATCGTGATATCTCCTTGCCTCGGGCAGCATCCCGCGACATGATCGGCGAAATTTCTCCAGGAGACATCATGACCGTTTTAGTGTTTCGCCGCATCGGCCTGTTTTTTGTTTTCGCCCTGATGCCGCTTTTGATGGCGAACGGCGGCGCGGCGCAACAGTCCGCCGACCCCGAAACCGCCCGCATCGAGAAAATCATCCGCAACTATCTGCTGGAACATCCCGAGCTGCTGGTCAAGGTGATGCGGAAACTGGAAGCCCGGCAAAAGGCTAAAGAAGTGGCCGGCATTGCCGGTAAAATTCAGGCCAACCGCGATGCCCTGTTTACCTCCAGCGATGATTTCGTCGCCAACCCCATGGGCAAGTTCCCCGTGGTGGAGTTCTTCGACTACCAATGCGGTTATTGCAAACGCTTCCAGCCCACCATGACCCGGTTGCTGAAGGCGGACAGATCCGTACGCTTCGTGTTCAAGGAATTCCCCATCTTGGGCAAGGTCTCGGTCACCGCCGCGAGGGCCGCCTTGGCCGCCAAAATGCAAGGCAAGTACCGCGTCTTTCATGACAGCCTGATGGGCCTGCGCCGCCGCCTGAGCGAGGCTGCGGTCTATCAGACCGCCAAGGACGTCGGCCTGGACGTGGCGCGCCTGAAGCGGGACATGGTCGGCCCGGGAGTCGCCCGCATCATCAAGGCCAACCGGGAGCTTGCCGCCACCATGGGTATTCGCGGAACCCCTAGCCTAATCGTCGGCGAACAATTGGTGCCCGGCGCCATCGACTACGCGCAACTAACCGCGCTAATCGAACAGGCGAAAACCAATTGCAAGGTCTGTTGAATTTGGCATGAACAGTCATGCCCGGACTTGATCCCGGCATCCAGGGCCACCGACTGCTCTGTGCGGGATATCAGCATGGATTGCCGGGTCAAGCCCGGCAATGACGAAGGGGGATGCCTGCGCATATGGAGGCGGGATAATGGCCCGGAACCAGGACTACAAAGTGCTCTTGCTTACTTCGCTTCCGGGCATCATGGACGACATCACAGTCATGACGCGGGCGGATTTCGCCAATGTTGAAAGCCTGTATTGGCAAATGGGCAACAAGGAAACCAAGTCCGGCGTGCTTGGCCAAATTGAGGCCTCGGGCTACAACCTAATCATCTCGCATGTCAGCAGCATTATTTTGCAGCCGCGCCATCTCGCCCAGGCCTCGTTCGGCGCGGTCAATATTCATCCCGCCCCGCCCGAGCATCCCGGCGCCTGGGGCATTTACTGCCAGCCCGTGATCAGGCTCGGCGTCCGCTGCCATCACGGCGTCACCTTGCACGAGATCAACGAGAAGATCGATGCGGGACCCATTTACGCCGTTGAACGCTGGCCGGTGGGCGAGAATGACAGCATCAAATCGGTTTTGAAAAAGAGCATGGAAAGATGCGCCGCGATGCTCGAATTCACGGTGAAGACACTGGCGGGCAGCTCCAACGGCAGCAAATGCTTTGAACGGATCGACGAACATTGGGATGCTGCCAACGGCCGCCATGGCATCGCGGACGTACAAGCCTGGTTCCGCGACCTTGATCCCGGACACCCGGCGCATAACGAACACATCGTCCTGAACCATCCGGGCGCCATCATGGCACCGCCGTATTTCTCCGATCTGACGTGAACAGTTCCCGACGAAAAGGATAGAAAAATGGCTGAATTCAAGGCAATCGACTATGCGCTGGTCAATGGCGTCGCCACGATCACTATGAACCAGCCAAAGGCGCGAAACCCGCTGTCGATAGCGTTGAAGGAAGATTTCGCCAGGATATTTCCAGCCCTCAAGTATGATGACGCGGCCCACGTGGTCATCCTGCGGGGAATGGACGGCGTCTTTTGCGGCGGCGGGGATCTGAAATTTCTCAACGCTACCCTGCGGACAACCGTGCAGGACCGTGGTCGGGTCCAAGAGCTGCATGACTGGTTTCAAATCATGCTCAATCTTGAGAAGCCGGTGATCGCAGCTGTCGATGGCGCTGCCTATGGCGGCGGCTTTGGACTCGCGCTTGGCGCCGATTTCATCCTTTTGTCCGAGCGTGCGCGGCTTTGCAGCGTGTTCTCGCGCATCGGCCTGATCCCCGACGTCAGCGTAATTTTCACCCTGCCTCGCATGGTCGGATTGCAGCGGGCCAAGGAAATCGCGATGACCGGCCGCCCGGTGTATGCGGAAGAGGCCAAACAAATCGGCATCGCCATGGAGGTCTATCCCGTTGAAACGCTTTATAAAGAGGCGGATAAACTGGCCCAGCGGCTGGCATTGTCGTCAACAAAGGCGCAAGGGATGACCAAGCGTGCGATGAACCAGTCCTTCACCTTGGATGCCACGGCGGCGGTGGAGGTGGAAGCCCTGATGCAGTCGGTCTTGTTCCAGAGCGACTATCACAAGGACGCCATCAACCGGTTCGTCAACAAGCAGCCGCTGAAATTCAATTGGGAAGATATGGCGGACTAATGCCACATTGTGGCGCTTTATGCTTTGCCACAGCCTCCGCTTGGTTTAGACATCAATCTATCGAACAGAGGATGGGATAGGGTGGGGGGATGCCTGAACGTTTAAGAGTAGCCGTTGTCGGCGTTGGTCATTTCGGCAGTCTGCATGCGGACAAATACGCCGCCATGGACGATGTCGAACTGGTCGCCGGGGTTGACCAGGATGCCGCGCGCGGGGCCAAGGTCGCCGCTACCCATGGCTGCCAGGCCCTGACGGATTACAGGGAACTGGCCGGTCAGGTCGATGCCGCCTCTCTGACCGTGCCGACCAGCCTGCATCACCAGGTCGGGTTGGAGCTGTTGGAAATGGGCTTGAGCCTGTTGGTGGAAAAACCCATTACCGAGACCGTGGACAGCGCCAATGCCCTGATCGCCACCGCCAAGGCCAGGGGCCTGACCCTGCAGGTGGGCCATCTGGAACGCTTTTCGCCAGCCTATTTCGCCCTGGCCGAACGGGTCAGCAACCCGCTGTTTATCGAGGCCAACCGCATTACGCCGTTTCAGCCCCGGGCCAAGGACGTCAACGTGGTCCTGGATCTGATGATCCACGACATCGACCTGATCATGGCCCTGGTCAAATCGCCGCTGATCTCCGTCGATGCGGTGGGCGCGGCGGTGGTCTCGGAGGGCGAGGATATCGTCTCGGCGCGGCTGGGCTTTGGTTCAGGCTGCGCCGCCAATCTGACTGCCTCCCGGGTCTCCCTGAAGACCGAGCGCAGCATGCGGATCTTTCAGCCAGACGCCTATCTGGTGGCCGATCTGGCGCAACGCAAGGTGACGTCGAGGCGCAAGGGCGAGGGCGAGATGTTCCCCGGCATCCCGAACATCGAAACCGAGGAATTCAGTTTCGAGCAGGCCGACGCCTTGGCCCATGAAATCGCGGATTTTGTCCGCTGCGTACGCGCCAAGGAAACCCCGGCAGTCAACGGCGAAGCGGGCCGGGATGCGGTACAAGCCGCCCTGATGATCACCGACAGCCTGCAAGCCCACCGCCGCCTGTTGGAGCAGAGCGGCGTTATCTAGGGTGGCGTTATCTAGGGCGTTTCAGGACCGGCAGCATCCGGGCCGGAATTTCATCCTTGTCCATGAAGGCATGCTTCAACGTGGCACCGACATGCCCGATTACCAGGATGATCAACAGCCAGGCACAAGTGCCGTGGAGAACATGGAACACCCCGGTAAAGGTTTTGCCAGACGGCAGCAGGGCGGTCAAATTCCAGACACCAAAGGCGTGAATTTCAAAATCCATATAGCTGGCCGCATGCAGCAGACCCACGATGGGCACCAGGATCATCAGCAGATAGAACGCATGCACCAATCCCTTGGCCCATTTCTGCTGGCTTTGGCTCATGCTATCGGGATAGGGCGGCGGGAGATGGCGCCGGCGCCAGAGTGCGCGAAACCCCGCCAGCAACAATAGCAACAAGCCCATGCTTGCGTGCATGGGCAGGGCCTCCCGGCGCTCCGCCAACGTCAGTTCTTCCATCTGCATGCCGAACAGGAACATCACGATCAACAGCACCGCCATCAACCAATGCAGCAAGCAGGCAACCGGATCGTAGGTCATGCTCTAATTCCGGTATTCCGGCTCTTCCCGGTCCAGGATACGCCGTAGCGCGCTGAAGTGGCGCTCGGCCAGGGGCTCCCGTTCCGTGCTCATTTGCTGGCGCACCCGGTCACGGACCTCTTGCGATATGGTGCGCAGCTTGCCGCCCGTTGAACGCGCCAGAATCTGAAACTGGGCCGCGCGCTCCAGATAATACAGATCGGTAAAGGCCTCGGCCACACTGGGCCCAACCGCCATGACGCCATGACTGGCCATCATCAGCAGGCTGCGGTTGCCCATTTTCTGGGCCAGGCGGTCGCCCTCTTCGGCGCTCAATGCCAGGCCCTCATAGTCGTCGTCATAGGCGATGCGCTCATCGAACATCAGGGCATTTTGCTCGCACATCTCCAACCGCCCGCTGTCCAGCAGGGTCAGCGCCGTAGCTTGGGGTTGATGGGTATGCATGGCGACCGTTGCGCCGGGGCAGGCCAGATGCACCCGGCTGTGAATATAAAAGGCGGTATCCTCGACTTCATTGTCGCCTTCCAGCACCGTACCCTCAGCATCGCAGAGCACCAGGGACGACGCCGTAATCTCGGACCAGTGCCAACCGTAGGGATTGATCAGGAATCTATCGCCACGGACCGCACCGTCGTCACCCGCCACGGCCATGGAGAAATGATTATCCACGCCCTCGTTCAGGCCAAGCCGCGCCGACCAGCGCAGGGAGGCCGCCAGATCGATCCGCATCTGCTTGATATTTGCCATGCTATTCAAGGTTTTTCCCCATCGTGAATTCACAAGAACCGGCGCAATGTGCCGTCCCAAGAGCAAAACCGCAACCATCTATTACCATCGCCTGATCTAGACTCCGTTGCACGCGCATTTATAATCGCCAGCAGTTATGTGGGGCAAAAAGTATGAGGATACGACCTTGCCAATCCAAATTGATCCGACGACCGGTCTGAAGAAATTCAACACGCGCGCCGCCAAGGCTTCCGCCAACATAGCCGGAAAAGGTTATTCGGTGATTGATGACGAGGCGCTGAAAACACTGCCGCCCGCGCCGCCCGGCGCCGTCTTCAACGCCGAGGAACAGGCGAAATACCATGAATTCAAGGAACAGCGCCAGGGCGCGGCCGACTACATGGCCATGGAAGGCGCATTCAGCAAATATCTCGAGGATGTCTATTCCGCCTCCCCTGTGGAGCGGGAGGCGTTGACGGACGAATGCGAAATCCTCGTGGTAGGCGCCGGTTTCGCCGCCCTTATGCTGTGGTACAAGCTGCGCGCCGCCGGTTTTAACGACGTGCGGTTTTGCGAAAAAGGCGGCGACGTGGGCGGCACCTGGTATTGGAACAGATATCCCGGTATCGCCTGCGATGTTGAATCCTACAGCTATCTGCCACTGCTGGAGGAGATGGAATATTTCCCCACCATGAAGTTCGCCTCCGGCTTCGAAATTCTCGAATACTGCCAAAAGATGGCGGAGAAATATGGCTTCTACGAGCGCTGCCTGTTTCACACCACCGTGGGTGAGACCACCTGGGACCAGGCCACGGGCCGCTGGACGGTGACGACGGACCGGGGTGACCGGATGCGCGCACGCTATGTGGTCCTGGCCAACGGTATCCTGACGACGCCGAGATTGGCCCGCATTGATGGCATGGAGACCTATCAGGGCAATGCCTTTCATACCTCGCGTTGGGACTACAACATCGATCTGAAAGACAAGCGCGTCGGTATTATCGGCACCGGCGCCACCGCCGTGCAGGTCATTCCGGAAATCGCCAAGACCGTCAAGGAGCTCTATGTCTTCCAGCGCACGCCGTCCTCCATTGATGTGCGCGACCAGCGCGCCACGACGGCGGTGGAAATCGAGGCCTGGAAGACGGAACCTGGCTGGGCCCGCGCCCGCCGCGAACGGCTGGCCACGATCTCGTCCGGACGCACGGCCCTGAAAGGCAATGACGATTTCCTATCCGGCAAAGTGGCTGATTTCAAGGAGCGTAAAGAACACGCNACGGAACTGTCGCCCGAAGAGTTGATGGAGAAACAACTCAACACCAATTTTCGCATCATGGAACAGATCCGCGCCCGCGTGGGCCAGACCGTCAATGATCCCAAGACAGCCGCCGCCCTGAAACCCTACTACACATATGGCTGCAAGCGGCCCGCCTTCCACGACGAATTTCTAACCACCTTTAACAAGCCCCACGTCACCCTGGTCGATACCGCACCGACAGGTGTGAGCAAGATCAATGCCAAGGGCGTCGTCCACGAAGGCACGGAATATCCCCTGGACGTACTGATTTACGCGACCGGTTTCCAGTGGCTGGCGACAGCGACGTTCGAGAGGATCGTCGGGCGGGATGGGCGAACCCTGCATCGGAAATGGCGGGATGAAGGCACCAAGACATTCCTGGGCCTGCACAGCCACGGATTTCCCAATCTATTGATCATGTCGGGGCCGCAGGGTGGCGGCGGGCAATTCAATTTCACCCGCGGTATCGAGGCGCATACGGACTATGTGGTTTGGATGCTTAAAACTTTGCGCGAAAAAAGCGCCGGCATTGTTGATATCAAGGAGGAAGCAGAGCTCGAATTCGCTGAGCACTGCCGAGTAGCTGATCTGAACACCCGGCCCTTGCGGGACTGTGTTTCCTATTACAACGGCGAAGGTAATGCGGAGCCGGGCAGCCTGGCCTATTATGGCGGGCCCGCCAAATGGCACGAGTTGCGCGCCGCCGCGCAGAAGGCAATGGACGTATATGTCTTTGCCCCGGCGCCGGAAGCGGTGGGCGCGGCGCAATAGAGCGCAATAGATGGCCGGTATTTGGGGCAAACTACGCAAGAAGGGGAACCAGATCATGGGCAACAAAAGCGAACGGGCCGTTTTGGCGGGGGGCTGTTTTTGGGGGATGCAGGATTTGATCCGCCGGCTGCCCGGTGTGCTCGACACACGCGTCGGCTACACCGGGGGCGATATCGCGAACGCCACCTATGCCAATCACGGCAACCATGCCGAGGGCATTGAGATTATCTTTGATCCCGGCAAGATCAGCTTTCGAACCCTGCTGGAATTCTTTTTTCAGATCCATGATCCCTCCACCCTGAACCGCCAGGGCAACGACATGGGCCCCTCGTACCGTTCGGGCATCTATTATGTGGATGAGGCCCAAAAGGCGGAGGCCGAACGCACCATCGTCGATGTCAATGCATCAGGCCTGTGGCCGGGAAAGGTGGTGACGGAGGTCAGAGAGGCAGGGGATTTCTGGTCGGCCGAACCGGAGCATCAGGACTATCTGGTGCGGATCCCGCACGGCTATACCTGCCATTTCGTCCGTCCGAACTGGAAGCTGCCCCGGCGGGGGACTGCGGGCGAAGACGCGGGTGAGAACGCGGCCTGACAGGAAAGCGTCCAACGCGCAGCCAGTGGCGGCAGACTGTGTTTGTCCTGACGCGCCAACCTGGAAGCCCTTCGGCAAAGAAGGTAAACTTTTATGGCAGCGTCACAATTCGGAAATGTCGGAGGAAATTAAGTGATGGAAAGAAGAAGTTTAGGCAACTCCGGCCTTGATGTCTCCCGTCTAACGTTCGGCTGCGGTGCCGTTGGCGGCCTGATGACCAAGGGTGACGCCGCCGATCAGGACCGCGCCATAGCCTGGGCACGGGACTACGGCATTAACTTTTTCGACACGGCGGCGAGTTACGGAAACGGTGCCTCGGAGATTAACCTTGGCCGTGCGCTAGCCGGCAACACCGACGGCATCCTGGTCAGTACCAAGGTTGGCCTAAGCAATGACGATTTGACTGACATCGCGGGCGCCGTAGCCAGGTCCATTG
Organism: Rhodospirillaceae bacterium; assembly: GCA_002731375.1. Lineage (GTDB taxonomy): Bacteria > Pseudomonadota > Alphaproteobacteria. The sequence continues at coordinate 27,203 of PCBT01000042.1, forward strand.
ATGCCAGCCTGACGCGGCTGAAGCTAGACCACGTGGACATCTTCCAATTACACAACACCTTGGGCCGTCCGGATTTCCGCGGCACGCTGAACGTCAATCAAGTGTTGGAAGAGGTTATCCCGGCCTTCGAAAAACTAAAGGATGCAGGAAAAACGCGCTTCCTGGGCTTCACGGCCAAGGGCGAGGCGGACGATCTGCACCAACTTGTGAAATGCGGCGCTTTTAGCAGCGCGCAGGTTTTCTACAATCTACTCGTCCCCTCCGCCGGCGAAGCGGTACCAACCGATTATCCGGCCGATGACTTTCGCCAACTCCTTGATGCCGCATTGGACAATGGCGTTGGATCAATTGGCGTGCGGGTACTTGCCGGCGGTGCGCTATCGGGCAGCGAGGCGCGCCACCCGCTTGGAATGCCGTCGGTTGATCCAATTGGCTCGGAGACCGATTATGCGACGGACGTGCGGCGCGCCCTTCAGTTCGCACCGCTGGTTGAAGCTGGTCATGCCGCAAGCTTGCCGGAACTGGCGGTCCGCTATGTCATTTCCAATCCGGCGCTGCCGACGACAGAGATTGGCATCGCCACGCTCGAAGAATTACAGCAGGCGGCAGCGGCGGTAAACAAAGGGCCGCTGTCCGTCGACGCACTGGCGCAAATCAAAACGGTCCAGGCGGGATTTACGGCCTAGGTTTCGGCGGCTCCATCCGCCACGGCAAAGCGNCAAAACCGCCGGTGGCGGAACTCCTAACCAGATATCCCGNATACAAAACGGATAGCAAATTGACCAAGCGCTGGATATGCTGCGCNCAACAGACTTGGAGCAAGTGAACNATGAAAATTTCGAGTACGATCAGCCGCAACATGCAGGTCAACGGCAACGGCACGGCAACCATTTTTGGCGGCCGCCAGCATAGCTGGAGCCAGTTTGGCGAACGTATCGCAAAGCTGGCGGCGGGCCTGAGGAACCTTGGGCTTGAGCGCGGCGATCGGGTGGCGGTGCTGTCTCTGAANAACGACCGCTATATGGAAAGTTATTTTGGCGTCCCTTGGGGCGGCCATGTCCTGGTGCCCATCAATACCCGTCTGGCGCCGCCTGAAGTGGTCTTTTGGCTGAACGATTCCGGCGCCACGGTTTTGATGGTGGACGACGCCTTCGTGCCCATGCTGCCGAAAATTCAGGATCAACTCGAATCCGTCAAGCACGTGGTCTTCCTCGGTGACGGTCCGGCGCCCCAGGGCATGCTNTCCTTTGAAGGTCTACTCGAAGGCAGCTCGGCCATGGCAGCGGTGGAAAGCAGCAGCGAGGACCTGGCTATCTTGCTTTATACCGGCGGCACCACGGGGCGCTCCAAGGGCGTGATGTTGAGCCAGCACAACGTGCTCTTCAATGCACTGCAATTCGCGCCCACGGTAGGTTATCGCAGCAACTCGGTGTATTTGCATGCTGCCCCGATGTTTCATATCGCGGACGGCACCTGCACCTATGCCATCGCCACCGCCGCCGGATCTTCCGTGATTATCCCCGGCTTCGAGCCCGAGGCCGCATTGCGCGCGGTACAGGATCACCAGGTTTCGGTCACCCTTTGGGTGCCAACCATGGTCAACATGGCGGTGTATTTTCCAGGTGTGGAAAAATTCGATCTATCCTCTCTGGTCGATATGATGTACGGCGCCTCGCCCATGCCCGAAGCGGTGGTCCGCCGNGCCATGGAAGTGATGCCCAACACGCGCTTTCATCACGCCTATGGGCAAACCGAAGCCGCCCCCATCCTGACCGTGCTCGACCCCGCCCGCCATGTGCCCGACACGCCGACAGGCAAGCTGGGTTCGTGTGGCCAGGCGATCATGGGCGTGCAGCTGAAAATCCTCGATGAGGACGACAACGAGCTTCCCGCCGGCGAGGTGGGCGAGCTATGCGCCCGTGGCGACAACGTCATGCTGGGCTATTGGCAACAGCCCGAAATGACGGCGCAGGCCATGCGCAACGGCTGGCTGCATACCGGCGATGGCGCGCGTATGGATGACGAAGGCTTTGTCTATATCGTCGACCGGGTCAAGGACATGATCATCTCAGGCGGAGAGAACGTCTATTCGGCCGAGGTCGAGGACGCGATCTATCAGCATGTGGCGGTGGCCGAATGCGCGGTGATTGGCATACCACACGAAAAATGGGGCGAAGAGGTGCACGCCATTATCCGCCTACACGGAGGACAGGAGGCAGATGAACAAGCAATTATCGACCATTGCCACGCCCTGATCGCCGCTTTCAAGTGCCCCAGATCCATTGAATTCAGCACCGGTCCACTCCCCCTGTCGGGCGCCGGCAAGATCTTGAAGGCACAGTTGCGCGCGCCATATTGGGAAGGCCAGGAGAAGGATGTCCACTAAACAGTGGGCCGCATATTTATATTACATTAACTAAATNNTGAGAGCATGAGGCCTGTGCAAAGCCAACTTTACCGGCCTCATGTTCACAAGGNGATTCGTAGCGTAGAAATTTTGCCTATTTGGGGACTGGGGGCGGTACAAGTGCTAGAATGAGCGGATACAAACCGCAATGACCTCTCAAGGCGGGATCCATATGGCCCCGGCTTGCCGGACGGGACAGGCGCACGGGTCAAAACATCGCCAGCAATAGATTTCGACGCCCATAGAAAACACCTTCTATTTTTCATCATTCTCATGGTGGGGGTGATCACCACTGTCGCCGGCGTGTCGCTTAACCTGCTATACTGGACGGAAGTGAACCGGCAATCGGAACTGCTGCACGAATTGGCCCTGAGCGAGTCGCGCTTGATCAAGAGCGTCATTACCTCGGAAGCCGCCAGCCGTGGCTTGGAAACCATAAGCAATGAGGTTCTGGCGGAGTTGACCGGTGCGCTGGCGCAACGTCTGCCCAAGGCCGCTTTTGGCGACGGAGGCAAATTCATTCTTACCCGCCGTGCCGGCGACCGCATCATTCTGTCACGGCGCGGCCATCCCTTCGTGCTAGGCTCAATCCTGTCAGCACCCATGCGGTCGGATCTGGGTATACCCTTGTCAAGATCTCTGTGCCAACTGCACGGTAGCGAGCTAAAAATTAACAGCGTCAAAGGCACCGGCACGACTATCAGTGTCATGTTGCCCCCAGAGCGGATCCTGAAGGCCACCGGTTCCGACCATGCGGAGGCGCAGGCAAAATAAGGCGTCCCCATAATAGGAACCCTGATGCCACGAAACAGGAAAGCGGCGGTTTGGCCCGATCGGATAGTTGCACTTGGTGCACTAGAGGTCTAAATTCCGCCGCCTAATTTCAACTCTTGTCCCGATTCTTGAAAGGTCCAGGTATCATGCCATTCCTTGCTGATTCTCTCGCGCGCGTAAAGCCATCCGCCACCATGGCGATCAGCGATCAGGCCCGTAATCTGAAAGCGGCCGGCAACGACGTTATCTCGCTCAGCGCCGGCGAGCCGGATTTCGATACCCCCGACAACATCAAGGCCGCCGCCATTCAAGCCATCCAGAACGGCGACACCAAATATACCGATGTCTCAGGCACCCCGTCCCTGAAGGTGGCCATCGCGGCCAAGTACAAGCGCGACAACGGTCTGGACTATGACACTGATCAGATCATCATCTGCACCGGCGGCAAGCAGGTGCTTTACAACGCCCTGATCGCCACCATCAACCCAGGCGACGAGGTCGTTATACCAGCACCCTTCTGGGTCTCCTATCCCGACATGGTCTATCTGGCCGGTGGCACCCCGGTGATTGTCGATGTCACGGCTGAAACCGCATTCCGCATGACGGCGGAGGCACTGGAGGCAGCCATTACGCCGAAGACCAAGTGGCTGATCTTCAACTCACCGTCCAATCCGTCCGGGGCGGCCTATAGCGAGGCCGAGCTGGGGGCCCTGACCGATGTCCTGATGCGCCATCCTCACGTTTGGGTGATGACCGATGATATGTACGAGCATCTGGTCTATGACGATTTTACCTTCGCCACCCCGGCCCAGGTGGAACCGGGCCTGTATGACCGCACCCTGACGGTCAACGGCGTCTCCAAAGCCTATTGCATGACCGGCTGGCGCATCGGTTATGCCGCCGGGCCAGTGGCGTTGATCAAGGCCATGTCGAAGGTGCAATCACAGAGCACCTCCAACCCCAGTTCGATCAGCCAGGCGGCCGCGGTCGAGGCCTTGAACGGCCCCCAGGATTTCATCGCCGAACATAACATCAGCTTCAAGGAACGCCGCGACCTGGTGGTCTCCATGTTGAACCAGGCCAACGGCATTGACTGCCTGACCCCCGATGGCGCCTTCTATGTCTACCCGTCCTGTGCCGGCACCATTGGCAAGAGCACGCCGTCGGGCAAGACGATCGAGAGCGATCTGGACTTCGCCACCGAGTTACTGGCCGCCGAGGGCGTAGCGGTGGTGCATGGCGAGGCTTTCGGTCTGTCGCCGCATTTCCGCATCTCCTATGCCACCTCGACCGAGGAACTGGAAGACGCCTGCCAGCGCATCCAGCGTTTCTGCGGTGCCCTGAAGTGAGCAGCGGCTTGAAAATAGCCGTAATGGGATCAGGCGGCATTGGCGGCTACTTCGGTGGCCGCCTCGCCGATGCCGCAAACGTCACGGGCTCGGATGTAAGCTTCATCGCCAGGGGCGCCCATCTGGCCGCCATGCAAAAGGACGGCCTGCGCATCAACAGCCCCTTGGGCGATGCTCATATCCCGTCGGTCAAGGCAACGGATGATCCAGCCACCATAGGCCCGGTGGATATCGTCATGTTCGGGGTCAAGCTATACGACGTGGAAGAGGCTGCCGAGCTGTGCAAGCCGCTGATCGGGCCCGATACGGCAGTGATCTCGTTCCTGAACGGCGTCGATTCCGAGGCGCGCCTGCAAGCCATCCTGGGCGCGGAGGCCGCGGTCGGTGGCGTCGCGCGCATTCCCTCCAACATTGCCGCCCCAGGCGTTATCGCGCACATGGGCCCCTTCGCCGAATTAGATTTCGGTGAATTGGACGGGCGTGACAGCCCGCGCCTTAATGCCTTTCATGCGGCCTGTGAGGGCGCCGGCATTCGAAGCGATCTGGTTGATAATATTGAAACCGCTATCTGGTTGAAGCTGGCCATTCTGTCGCCATTCGCAAGCGTCTGTTGCATGACGCGCCTACCGGGCCGGATCATGGTCGAGGATCCGCACGTTCACGAAGTCGCCGTGGCCGCCATGCGGGAAGTCATCGCCGTGGCGCGGGCCAAGGGAATCGACCTGCCCGACGATGCCTTGGAGAGCCGTCAGGACATGATGAACGGCTTCGTCAACGCGAAACCGTCCATGCTGCACGATCTCGAAGCCGGCAAGCGGATCGAGCTTAACGGCCTGCAGGGCGCCGTGGTCCGAATGGGCGTGGAACTGGATGTACCGACGCCGGTGCATCAGGTCGTCTATGCCGCCCTGAAACCATATCTGAACGGCCCGCCCAAGGACTAAGCCGGGCCCGGCCCTCTCAATTATGCCCGCCAAGAAGCCGGCTAGGAGAGCTGGGAACATTGTCTAAACCAGACGTTCAATTCCGGGCGAAAATCCAGGCGAAAATTCCGCATATTTTGGCAAATTTTTGGTTTTTGGTGCGAATCCGCTTGCGCCCGCCCCCCCGCCGTTGATTAAATTGAATCCTGGTTGATCAGAGTAGGACGCCGTGCATGAAACAGCCCGTATCAACTCTGTATTCGATCGCGTCGAGCATTTCCAAATTGGAAATGCTCCAACACTTATGAAAAGAGCAATTTTTCCGATCGCTTAGGATCGCTTTGCGATTCACATTAGATCGAAATTGCTCGGGCAGACAGCGTAGATAGGGAAGCATCATGACCAACACCATTCCAACCGGCCCCCGCAATATCGCCATCATCGGCCCTTATCTATCCGGCAAGACCACGCTGCTGGAAGGCCTTCTCCATACCTGCGGCGCCACCGGGCGCAAGGGCTCCGTCAACGAAGGCAACACCGTTGGCGACAGCGCCCAGGAAGCCCGCAACCGCAACATGAGCACCGAACTCAACGTCGCGACGGCCACCTTCATGGATAGCGACTTCACTTTTCTTGATTGCCCCGGCTCCATCGAATTGCTGCAGGAAAGCCTGTTCGTGCTTTCCGGCGTCGATGCCGCCGTCGTGGTCTGCGAGCCCGATGCCGATAAGGCCCAGGCGCTGTCGCCGCTGTTGCATGCCCTTGATGCCCAAGGCATCCCGCACATGCTGTTTGTGAACAAGATCGACAAGGCGACCATCACCGTGCAGGCGCTGCTTGATGCCTTGCAACCGATCTCAACCAAGCCGCTGGTGCTGCGCCATATTCCGGTGCAGGAAGGCGACGAGATCACCGGCTATATCGATCTAGCCTCCGAACGCGCCTATCATTACGAGCTCGACAAGACCTCCGTCGTGGTGGAGCTGCCCGGCACCGAGGAAGACGCCTTCGCCGAGGCCCGCTATGGCATGCTCGAGGCCCTGGCCGATTTCGATGACGACCTGATGGAAAAGGTCCTCGAAGACGTCACGCCGGAAAAGGATGAACTGTACGCCAACCTGACCAAGGATTTTAGGGATGGCCAGATCATTCCGGTGCTGCTTGGTTCGGCGGAACATGACGGCGGGGTATTCCGTCTGTTGAAGGCGCTGCGCCACGAAGCACCCGGCGCCGAAGCGGCGGCTGAGCGCAATGGCGCCGACGGTGCCTCCGGCACGGTGGCGCAGGTTTTGAAAACCTATCATACCCAACATGGCGGCAAGCTCTCCATCGCCAGGGTCTGGGCCGGCGAGGTCAAGGACGGCATGACCCTAAACGGGCAGCGCGTCTCGGGCCTGTTCCGCATGATGGGGCACGAACAACAAAAGATCTCGGCCGCCAAGGCTGGCGAAGTGATCGGCCTGGGGCGCATGGAAGACGCGGTGACGGGCGAAACTCTATCGGACGGCAACGCCGATGCTCTACCCACGCCAGATATTCTACCCTCCGTCTATGCCCTTGCCATCGCCGCCGTGCACCGGGACGATGAAGTAAAATTGTCTACGGCGCTGGCCAAGGTGCGGGACGAGGACCCCTCCATTTTCGCCGGTCATGACGAAACCACGCACCAGTTGGTATTGCGGGGCCAGGGTGATATCCATATCAAGATCACCATGGATCGACTGAACCTGAAATACGGCCTCGAAGTCACCTCCGAGCGGCCGAAAGTGCCATACATGGAGGCGATCCGCAAAAGCGTCGAACAACACGGCCGGCACAAGAAACAATCGGGCGGCCATGGCCAGTTCGGCGATGTGCATATCGAGATCAAGCCGCTGCCCAGGGGCTCTGGCTTTGAGTTCATCAACAAGATCGTCGGCGGCGCCATACCTCGGCAATACATTCCGGCGGTCGAGGCGGGGGTGAAAGAGTATCTGGTCAAGGGTCCTCTTGGTTTTCCCGTGGTCGATGTTTCGGTGAAACTCTACGACGGCCAGTTCCACGCGGTGGATTCGTCGGAAATCGCCTTCAAGACCGCCGCCCGGATCGCCATGAATGACGGCATGAAGCTCTGCAGCCCGGTGCTATTGGAACCGATCCTGCAAGTGGATATCGCCGCACCTTCGGAACACACGCCAAAAATCAATGCCATCGTCTCGGGCCGCCGTGGCCAGATCCTCGGTTTCGACACCCGGCCGAGCTGGACCGGTTGGGATGTTGTCTCGGCCCATATGCCGCAGTCGGAGCTGCACGATCTGATTATCGAGCTGCGCTCGGCCACCCAAGGCACCGGCAGCTACACCGCCACGTTCGACCGCTTGCAGGAATTGACCGGCCGTCTGGCGGATGACGTGGTGGCGGCCCATAACGAGGATGTGGCGGCATAAGTTGAAGAAATAGCAACACCAACGCAACATCAAAAAACTAAGGAAGCGTTTTATTTTGGAACAATCAGCGGCCGCCGAAGCGGCGGAAATTTTGGCCCAGGCACGACGCGGAGGCCAAACAATCGATGGCTTGCCCGAGAATCTGCAACCACAAAATCTAGAAGACGCCTACCAAATTCAAGATGCCTTGATACCGCTGATCGAGCGGCTTTCAAACGGCAGCCGGGCCGGTTACAAGAGCGGCGCCACCAACGAAGCGGCTTTGCAGAATTTTGGCCTGGACGAGCCCTTCGTCGGTGTCTTGATCTCGTCTTACATGCTTAAAAGCGGTGACATCATTCTCGATTCAGACTGCAAATTCAAGCTGTTGGAGCCTGAATTCGCGTTTCGCATGGGCGAGGATCTGCCCCCGGCCGCGGCGCCCTATGATCCCGGCGGCGTATGCGCAGCGGTTGCCAGTGTGATGACCTCCATCGAGGTGGTCGACCTGCGTTTCACGGGCGGCATGGCGGCGGGCGGACTCCAGGTTATCGCCGATAATTCCGCCGCCGGCTACTGGTTGGCCGGGACCGAGTACAACGATCTGGACGCCATTGATTTCGAGGATTGGCCGGTCAGCTTGCATGTCAACAGTGCCCGGGTAACCGAAGGCAATAGTGCCAACGTTATTGGTAACCCATTGAATTCATTAATATTTTTAGCTAACAATCTTTGCATGCGGGGTGGTGGGTTGAAAGCGGGCGATATTGTCACCGCCGGCTCCTGCACCGCGCCCACGCCGGTCCAGGCGGGTGATGAATGCGTCGCCGATTTTGGCAGCCTGGGCAAGGTCAGCGTCCGCTTCGGCGGCTAAGCCAAATGGACGCCGTCCAGATTAACCGGGCCGCCGACTTGCTGCTACGGGCGCGGCATGAGCGCCAGGCCATGGCTGCCCTGCCCGACACTTGCCGGCCCCGCGACGAGGCCGAGGCCTATCAGGTTCAGGACCGTTTCGTGGACCGCCTGCTGGCGGATCACGGCGCCAAGGACGGCAGCGGTATTATCGGCTACAAGGCGGGCTGCACCAATGTCACGGCACAGCGCCAGTTGGGCCTGAGCTCGCCCTTTGCCGGACCTCTGCTGGCGGCCCTAGCCCAGATCTCGCCAACCGAAATCCCGGCCGATGCGGGCTTCATGCGCATGATCGAGGCAGAGATCGGCTTCCGTCTTGGCCGGGATCTGCCCGCCACAAGCACGCCCTACGACGCCGCATCGGTGCGCCCGGCCCTGGCGGCGGTCTTCGGCGCCATCGAGGTAGTAGACAGCCGTTACGAAGATTGGACCACCGCCGGGGCGCCGCAGTTGATCGCCGACAACGTCTGCATGGGCTTTTGGGTTTATGGCCCGGAGAGCGCGGACCTGGACAGTCTGGATCTGGCCAACCATGGGGTTCAGGTTCGGCGCAATGGAGTTGAAGCGGAGAAAGGCAATAGCGCCAATGTCTTGGGAAATCCGCTAAATTCCGCCGCCTGGCTGGCCAATCACCTTTGCGCCAGGGGCACCTCGCTAAAAGCAGGGCAACTGATCACCACGGGCACCATGATTGCGGTCAACAACGCCCAGCAAGGCGATGTGGTGGAGGCGGACTTTGGCACCTTGGGGGTGGTCACGGTCTCGTTCACGTAGCTGATCACGGGGGTTTGAGGCGACGGCGCTTGTTATCCGGAATAAACGCTCGACATAGCTATGGGGATAGAGAACTGAGTTAGGGGATAGTTCATGTTGATCAAATCATCGCCGTCCTGGCAGATGCCGGAACGCGAGGCGACGCCGGAGCATGTATTCTTAAATAGACGGCATTTTCTGGCTGCCATAGCGGGAGGTACGGCCACGTTCGGAACGAATCTCATTGGCGGCAGCGCCTTTGCCGCCAAGGCCACCAGGTCAAAGGATCCGACGGTGGATTTGTATCCGGCCAAGCGCAACGGCGTCTATGTGCTGGACCGGCCACTGACAAAGGAATCGGACGCAGCGGCCTACAATAATTTCTACGAATTTGGCTCCCACAAGCGCATCGCCATGGAGGCGCGAAAGTTGAAAATTCGGCCCTGGACCGTATCGCTCGAGGGCCTGGTGGAAAAGCCGCGCCAGGTCGATATCGACACCCTGATCCGGGCCATGCCGATCGAGGAACGCCTCTACCGCATGCGCTGTGTCGAGGCCTGGTCCATGGCCGTGCCCTGGACCGGCTTCGCCCTGGCGGAGCTGGTGAAATACGCCAGACCGCTGTCCTCCGCCAAGTACCTCATCATGCAGACCTTCCATGCCAAGAAAATGGCATCGGGGCAAAAACAAGTCTGGTATCCCTGGCCCTATACCGAGGGCCTGACCATGGCGGAGGCCACCACTGAGTTGGCCTTCATGGTCACCGGCGTCTATGGCAAGCCCCTGCCGAAACAGTTCGGCGCGCCATTGCGCCTAGCAGTACCCTGGAAGTACGGTTTCAAGTCAGTCAAATCCATCGTCCGTTTCGAATTCACCCACAAGCGCCCAGTGACCTTTTGGGAACAGATCCAGGCGGAGGAATACGGCTTCTGGGCCAACGTCAACCCAAAGGTCTCCCACCCCAGATGGAGCCAGGCCAGCGAACGGCTTCTCGGCACTTCGAAGCGGGTGCCGACCCTGCTGTACAATGGGTACGGCGAACAGGTCGCCCATATGTATAAAGACCTAAAAGGCGAAAAGCTGTTTATGTAGATGGCCTATGAGTTGGTGATTTTCGATTGCGACGGGGTACTGGTCGATAGCGAACCATTGGCCAACCGCATCTTGTCCGAATGTTTTCAGGCCGCCGGCTTTCCCATCACGTATGACATCTGCGTCGCCGAGATGATCGGCCTGCCCTTGCCCCACTGTTTCGAGCTGGCCGAGGAATGGCATGGCCGTGCCGTCCCGGAGGGCTTCTTCGATATTGTACAAAGCCGAACCTACCAGGCGATCCGGAACGAGCTGCAACCGGTGCCTGGCACCCGGCAGGCAATCGAAGCCATAGCCCTGCCCCGTTGCGTCGCCTCGTCGTCGGAGAGGGACAAGATCACCTTGTCTTTGACCCAAACCGGATTACTGCCGTTGTTCGGCGAGAAATACTACTCCGCACAGCAAGTTGCCAGGGGCAAACCGTTCCCGGATCTGTTCCTGTTCGCGGCGGAACAAATGGGTTTTGCGCCAAGCGAGTGCATCGTCATCAAGGACAGCTTTCATGGCGCCCGCGCGGCCACGGCAGCGGGCATGGCGGTGTTGGGCTATGCAGGCAGTGGCTTCGCCCAACAGCTGGCCGACGAAGGCGCCATGGTCTTTGATGACATGGCGGCCCTTCCTGGCATGCTGGGTTTCGAGTCATAATAAGAGCAAGTTGAAAATCCGAGGAAACCGCCATGAGCGAGAGTAAACTGCCCCTGGAGGGCATTCGCGTACTTGATCTGACCCACGCCCGCGCCGGGCCCACCGCCGTCCGCCAACTGGCGGATTGGGGTGCCGATGCCATCAAGATCGAGATGCCGTCGAACAAGGAGGAAGGCCTGGGCGGGGCCCGCCATGGCCCGGATTTTCTGAATTTACACCGCAACAAGCGTGCCTTGAGTCTGAACCTGAAAACCCCCGAAGGGTTGGAGATCTTTATGGCCCTGGCCAAGGACGCCGACGTAATCGTCGAGAATTTCAGGGCCGAGGTAAAGCATCGCCTGGGCATCGATTATGACAGCGTACGCGCCATCAACCCGCGTATCATCTACGGCTCGATCTCCGGCTTCGGCCAGACCGGCCCGATATCGAAACGCGCCGGTGTCGATCAGATAGCTCAGGGCATGGGCGGGCTGATGTCAATCACAGGGCTGCCGGGACAAGGTCCGGTGCGGGTTGGCATACCCATCGCCGATCTTACGGCGGGCATGTATCTGGCCCAGGGCATTCTGTTGGCATTGATCGAGCGCGGCCAATCAGGTGAGGGCCAGTGGGTCCATACCTCGTTGTTGGAAGCGCAGATCTCCATGCTGGATTTCCAGGCCGCGCGCTGGTTGATCGACGAAGATGTCCCCGGCCAGGCCGGCAACGACCATCCCACGGGCATCCCGATGGGGGCGTTCAAGACGGCTGATGGCGCGGTCAATATCGCAGCAGCAGGGGGTAGGCTATGGACCCGGTTTCTGGAAGTCGCCGACGCCCAGGAATTGGCCGACCACCCCGATTATGTTTCCGCCAAGCTACGTTCACAAAACCGCGCGGCGTTGAATGAAGTGATCGGCGGGATCATGGCCAAGCGAACCAGCCAGGATTGGATCGAGTCGCTGAGCGAGGCTGGCGTACCCTGCGGCCCCATCAACAGTATCGATCAAACGTTTGCCGAACCCCAGGTCCGGCATCTGAGCATCGCCCAGCCCATGCATCATCCAGCCAAAGGCGTGGTCAATGTGGTGGGGCAGCCGGTGCATCTGGAACGCACGCCGCAACCGCCCAAGATCCGCAAAGCGACCCCGGATGTGGGCGGCAACACCGACGAAGTGTTGGCAGAACTGGGCTATGACCAGGCCCGCATCGACGACCTGCGGCAACGCGGCGTGGTTTAGAGCACGTCGCAGCTAATTCAGCTCGGCCATGATCTTGTTGTAAATCTCTTCCACCCGCGCCATGGCACCGGGCGTGTGGCCCCAGTTCATCAGCGCGCCGTCGGTCAGGCGGCGGGGAAGGATATGGCTGTGGTAATGGAACACGGTCTGTCCCGCCGCCAGGCTGTTGCCTAGATGATATTGATGCCTTCAGGATCCAGGGCGTTATTCAGGGCAGGAGCTATCTTTTGTGCAGTGGGAAGCACCACCGCCAGATCCTCTTTTTCCGCATCCAGGATATTGACCGAATTAGCCTTGGTGATAACCAGGCAATGCCATCATTGAAAAGATTGATATCCATCATCGCTTATGTGCGCTCATCCTCGTACAGCTTGAACGAAGGGATCTCGCCGGCGATGATTTTGCAGAAAACGCAGTCCGTATTAAACATGGTTGAATTCCATCTATAAGCATTAGCCCATAAATCTAAGTAACTTTGCTTGCGACCGCCAGACCGAAATCTATATAAATGGAGGCGTAAAGGCCCTATGCCATCGAGCACTAATAGGAACCGATGGAGACGCCATTCGGGCACTTACGGGCAGGAGCGTGCGCCTAACGATACACCGTATCGTCGGCGCCTCCACTCCCACCCGAGGGCGCGCGGATACCGGTCCCGCCGGGCAATGACGATTGGCCGCTGATTACGGAATTCACCTATCGTTGCGATAGATTCAAACGCTGGGTCTTGGCGGCGGGCTTTGGCGCCTGCGTGCTTGCGCTTGCGGGCATGCCCCTCTCGGCCGTCGGCACCTTGCTGTTGTTGCCCCTATACGGCGCCCTGATACATCTGCACTGTTGCCGCTGTGACGCCATCGCCTCGCTAAAAGGTGTCACCGATGGCCACAGCTGCCGGCGTTGCGGCCAACGCCTTCGCTTTTAATCCAACGACTGCCGTTCGCCCTTGCGGAAAGGACCGCGCTCGGCCAGATACTCGATATCTTGACCAACCTTCTTGCGTTCATGTTCCAGATAATTGGCCACCGCGTCGCGAAAGCCCGGATCGCGAATGTAATGCGCGCTGTGAGTTTGCGTGGGGCGATAACCCCGGGCAATTTTGTGCGGACCCTGGGCGCCGGCCTCGACACGGGACAGGCCGTGCTGGATGGCATAGTCGATGGCCTGATAGTAACAGATCTCGAAATGCAGAAACGGATGATCCTCGATGCAGCCCCAATAGCGGCCAAATAATGCCTCCGCGCCGATCAGGTTCAAGGCACCCGCGATATAGCGGCCTTCGCGTCGGCACATGATCAGCAAGGTCCGCTCCGCCATGCTTTCCGTGATCAGCGAAAAGAACTGCCGGTTCAGATAGGGCTCACCCCATTTGCGGCTGCCCGTGTCGGTGTAGAACTGATAGAAGGCGTCCCAGTGCGCCTCGGTCAAATCGGCACCGGTGATCCATTCGATCTCGATACCGTTTTCAAGCGCACGGCGCCGCTCGCGCCGGATGGTCTTGCGTTTGCGCGAGGATAGATCGTCGAGAAAATCATCGAAGCCGCCGTAACCTTGATTGTACCAATGGTACTGCTGGTCAGCGCGTTTTAGAAAATCCGCATCCTCCAGTAGATCCCACTCCGCCTCGGGCAGGAAATTGACGCTGACCGTGGCGATATTCAGATGCTCCGCCGCGCCGATCAAACCCGCCGCCAGTTGCCGCTGCACCGTGACCTGGTCCAGCCCTTGGCGGACCAACAGGCGCACGCCGGTGGCGGGCGTAAACGGCACGGCGGCCAGCAGCTTTGGATAATATTTCCCGCCGGCGCGCTCGTACGCATCGGCCCAGCCATAGTCGAAAACGAACTCGCCCCGACTGTGACTTTTCACGTATAGGGGCACGCAGCCCGCCGGCGGCCCATCTGATTGGCCGTCCAGCAACAGATGCACCGGTCCCCAGCCCGTGCGGCCATGCACGCAGCCGCTTTCCTCCAACGCCAGAAGAAAGGCATGGCTAAGAAAGGGATCGCTGTCACCGGCACAGGCATCCCAATGCGTAGGCGGTATATCGCCCATAGATTGGACGATGCGCACAACCACGCCTTCCTCGCCGCCACCATCCGTCATAGGCGTTCAGCCATACTTCATTCCGCCAAATTCCCCAGCCCAAAGAACGCCGCTATTTCACCTCGAACACCGCGTCTATTTCCACGGCGACATTGAAGGGCAAGGCCGGCGCACCGACGGCGAAGCGGGCATGGCGCCCGGCGTCGCCAAAAATATCGACCATCAAGTCGGAAGCGCCGTTGATGACTTGTGGGTGATTGTGGAAATCCGACGTACAATTGACGAAACCGCCCAATTTTACGCAACGGACTACCCGGTCCAGATCGCCGCCGCAGGCCGCCTTGAGCTGGGCGATAATATTCAGAACCACGACCCGGGCTGCGGCCTGGCCCTCTTCGATGGAGAACTCCGCGCCCACCTTGCCAACAAAATTGCGCTCACCGCCAGCCCAGGGCACTTGCCCAGAGACGAAAACCTGGTTGCCTGTTTGCACGTAAGGTACATAGTTCGCCGCCGGCGCCGGTGCATCGGGCAAGGTGATCTCCAGTTCCTGTAGCCGCGCCTCTATTTCTCCAGCCATTTCGGCCTCCCATTTATCCCAGAATCAGTTTTATGCAGAAAATCCAGTTTGCACTTCGTAACGGCGGACGTGAATACCTATTCTTAGAAGGGTCATGAATAATCTACAGGCAGCAACGGGAACGGTGCCTGAAATCAGCGAATGGCTGGTAACACGCGGCTTGGCCGGCGATACAGTGGCACAGCTGGCGACCGGGCTTTGCGACCGGCTCGCAGCCCAGGGCGTACCTCTATTGCGTGCCTTTATTGGCTTGCAGACCTTGCACCCACTTTATGACGGCTACGCTTATGTATGGCGCCGTGGAGTAGCGGATCTGACAGTGGATTCCTATCTGCGTCAGCAAGGACACAATAAGGACTTCGTGGCCAGCCCCCTTTATCATATGCACGAGAATCGGATTTTGCGCTTCCGTCAGAACCTGGAGGCAACGGCGGAACCGAAATATGCAATCTATCGGATGTTTCGGGACGAAGGCGGCACTGACTATTTCGTTCGTCTATTCCCCTTCGCCCGCGCCGATGGGACGGAGTGGGAAGACGGTGTCATCATATCCCTCTTGTTCGTTCAGCCTGGCGGCCTGACGGACGATGAATTGGTGGCACTGGAAGCCATATTGCAAGTCTTCGCCCTATCCGCGCGCAGTGCTGCGACCTACGCCATGGCGCAAAGCGTGGCCCATACCTATCTGGGCAAGGATGCCGGCCAGCGGGTGCTGGACGGTGATATCGACCGTGGCAGCACGTCAAGCATGCGGGCGGTAATTTTCTTCGCCAACCTACGCGGTTTCACGCCGCTGTCGGAACAGGTGCCGGGACCGGCCATGTTGAGCATGCTGGACGATTATCTCAATGCTATCGCGCGCGGCGTGTTACAACGTGGGGGTGAGGTTCTTAAATTTTTTGGTGATGGTGCGCTCGCGGTGTTTGAAATCAGCGACGACGATACAGAATGTCAGATTGCCTGCCAGAAAGGCATGGCGGCGGGCCAAGATGCCTTCGCCGCCATTAGCGCCCTGAATGGCGTGCGAGAAGCCCAAGGGCAACCGACCATGGCGTTGGATCTGGCACTGCATATTGGCGACGTGCTGTATGGCAATGTGGGCGCCGAGGGGCGGTTGGACTTTACCGTCATCGATCCGGCCGCGAACGAAGCCAGCCGGATTGAGACACTGTGCGGCACATTGGACCGCAACTGGCTGGCTCCGGAAAGTTTTTATCTCTCCGCACGTCATTGCAGCGATGCGATGGAGCCCATGGGCCAGCATCAATTACACGGCCTGACGGGGGAGTGGGCCTTGTACAGCCTGCCCCAGAACCAGCAGGAGGCGGGCTGGACATGAACATCACCCCGGCGGAAGACGGCTTTTACATGCCGGCTGATTGGGGGCCGCACGAACGCTGCTGGATGGCTTGGCCCTGCCATGTGGGTGCCTGGGGTGAAAGCATGGACCAAGCCTGTCTGACCACCGCCGCCCTGGCAAGAGCCATAGCCACCTACGAGCCGGTGAACATGCTGGTGCCGCGGGAGCTCATCCCCCTGGCACGCCTGCAATTGGGCAGCCTGGTTACGATCTGGGAGGCGGAGCTGGACGATTCCTGGAGCCGGGATATCGGGCCCAGCTTTCTGATCGATGGCGAAGGCGGCCTGGCCGGCGCGGTCTTTGACTTCAATGCCTGGGGCAACAAGCACCATGACTACCGCAAGGATGCCAAGTTGGGGCAATGGCTACTGAGCGAATTGAACCTGTTCTGTTATCAGATCCCCATGACCTTGGAGGGCGGCTCCATCCACGTGGATGGATCGGGCACCTTGATCACAACCGAGCCCGTTGCCTTTAACACAGACCGCAATCCGACCCTGGACAGCCGCCAGATCGAGGAACGGCTGGCGATGTATTTCGGCATCCGCAAGGTAATCTGGCTGCGCGAGGGCCTAGTCGGCGACAAGGTCGACGGTCAGATCAACAAGGTGGCACGCTTTGTGGCGCCGGGCCGTATGATGTGCGCCGTCGCCTCACACCGTAGCGATCCCAACCATGCCAATCTGGCCGACAATCTGATCCAACTGGCCGAGGAGCGCGATGCCCTAGGCCGGCCATTGGAGTTGTTGGAGCTGCCCCTGCCAACACCACTGCAGCACCAGGATGGCCACCTGTTAACCCGTTCGTATCTGGATTTCTATCTTGGTACCGGCGCGGTTTACGTCCCTGCGTTTGACGATCCGGCGGATGAGACAGCGGCACGGCTGATCGGCGATGCCTTTCCCAGGCGAGAGGTGGTACAACTGGACATGGCCAAGATCGCCCACCGCGGCGGTGCCATCCAATGCATGACCCTGCAACAACCCAAGGTCTGATACAGTTCATGCCCAAAAATCTTTTCGAGCGCCTGAAAGGCGCCTACCCCGACGATTGGCGCGCCTATACCGGGCACAGCTTCGTGCGCCAGCTGGCCGCCGGCAGCCTGGCCGAGGCCTCGTTCCGCCACTACCTGGGCCAGGACTATCTATTCCTGATCCACTTCGCCCGCGCCTATGCCCTGGCCGCGTATAAGGCCACCAGCCTGAGCGAAATGCGCGGCGCCGTGGCCAGCGTGGACGGCATTCTGAATACGGAAATGGCTCTGCATGTCGAATACTGCCGGGGCTGGGGCCTGGACGAGGCCGCCATGACGGCCCTGCCGGAGGCCAATGCGACCATGGCCTATACCCGCTTTGTCCTTGAATGCGGCATGGCGGGCGACAGCTTGGATCTATACGCAGCCCTTGCCCCCTGCGTCATCGGTTATGGTGAGATCGGCACCACCCTTGCGGCGGACCCAGGAACGGTAATGGCGGGCAATCCCTATGCCAGCTGGATCGAAATGTATGCCAGCGACGACTATCAGGGGGTCGCGCAAGGCGCCCTCGCGCAACTGGATAGTCTAGGCGAACAGCGCCTGACCTCGGCGCGTTTTGAGGCCCTGGCCCGGACGTTTCGCCAGGCCACCCGGTTGGAAGCGGATTTTTGGCAGATGGGCCTGACCCTCGCACCCTAGGACGATTCCGGCCTATACTCGATGCTAAGTTCAACAACCTTAGTGATGGAGTGGAAAGTATGCAGGTCAAGGATTGGGTCGTGATCATCACGGGCGGCGGCACCGGGGTTGGCGCGGCGGCAGCATTGATGCTGGCGGAGGGCGGCACCAAGATCGCCATCAACTATTCCCGCAGCGAAAGGGAGGCCGCAGAGACCGCCCAGGTCTGCCAAAAACTCGGCGCCGAAACCCTGGTCTGTCAGGGCGATGTCTCAAGCGACGATGACTGCCGCCGCATTGTCGCCGAGACGGTGGCGAAATGGGGCCGCGTTGACGGTCTGATGAACAACGCCGGCACCACGCAACTGGTGGCGGACGGTAATCTGGATGCGTTGTCAGCCGATGATTTCCTGCATATCTATTCCGTCAATGTGGTCGGCGCCTATCAGATGACCCGCGCCGTGGCCCCACATATGAAGGCCCAGGGCCGGGGCAGCGTGGTCAACACATCCTCCATCGCCGGCGTCATGGGCATCGGTAGTTCCGTCGCCTATGCTGCTTCGAAAGGCGCAATGAATACCATGACATTGTCGTTGGCCCGTTTGCTGGCGCCCGAGATACGCGTCAATGCCATCGCGCCGGGCTTTATCACTGGGCGCTGGTGGTTGGATAAGCTGGGCCAGGAAGGCTACGAAAAAATGGTCGCTGGCGTGGAGGCATCCGTGCCCCTGAACCATGCCGGCACGCCCGAGGACATGGCAGAAGCCGCATTGTTCCTGCTAACCAGCAGCGCCAATATAACCGGCGAAATACTCATTTCCGACGGCGGCAACCACCTGGGCGGCGCGCCCCTCATCGCCCGCTAAGAACTAGAAGCGCCAGATAAGAGACCATAGATTAGGAAACCCATCCCAATGGCACGTATCGACTATTCCAACACCGACCACCTTAGTGACCGCGGCAAGACGATCATGGAGCGACTGAACCACAAGAATATTTTCCGCATGCTCTCGCATTCCGAATCCCACCTGGTCAACTATTGTCGCCTGGGCAATGTAATCCGCGATCATGGCAAGCTGGATGCCTGCCTGCGAGAACTGGCGATCACCCGTGTTGGCATTCTGCTGGGTGCCGAGTACGAAGTGATCGCGCACAAGAATATCGGGCGCCGGCTCGGCATCCGCGAGGCGCAGATCAAGGCCCTGGAAGAAGGCTCGAAAAGCGATGCCTTCAATGAGCTGGAAAAGGCGGTCCTGGACTATGCCGATGATCTTGTGGACAACGCCAATCCCGGTGCCGGAGCGGGCGAGACGTTCGAGCGCGTAGCGGCGCACTTGGATGCGGAGGAGATGGTAGAGCTAACCATCGCGATTACCTTTTATATTATGACTTCGAAATTCCTGATCACCTTTGGCATTGATCTCGAATCCAGCAGCTAGGAGGCTAGCGATTTGATAGGGGGTCTGAACCATTTCCGAACGCGATTACGGCCCAACGACCAGCCTGTTAAAGCGGCGCCTATGGGGTGTGGCCGGCTTGAGCATGGTGCTTGGCCTGGTCATTGGCATGGTCGTGCTGTTTGATTCTTCAACCACCAGAGGGTCGGAGGCCCCACCCAGCCCCTGGCTATTCCTCATGGTTTCGGCCCTGGTGGTCTCGATCCTGCTGATCGGATACCGCTGCGGCAATAGAAAGGATAAATAATGGCTGTTCGAAAAGTAGCGGCGATGGGCAATCCCATCCTGTACCGCATCGCCGAACACGTCGCGGACCCGACCGATCCGAAAATCGCCCGCCTAGTGGGGGATATGAAGGATACCTTGATCGACATCGGCGGTTCCGGCATCGCCGCACCGCAGATCTACGAAAGCCTGCGCGTAGTGGTCTATCGTTTCAGCGCCCGCCTGGACGACAATGTTGAGGAACTGGACGACCCTTGGGTAACCCTGGTCAACCCGGTGCTGACACCGGTCGGCGACGAAATGGTTTCCGGCTGGGAACGTTGTCTGTCCATACCCGGGCTGCATGGCAAGGTACCGCGCCACAAATCCTTGACCATGACCTATCAGGATCTGTCGAGGACGGAAATCACAGTGGAGGCAAGCGGTGCCCTGGCCACCTTGTTGCAGCATGAATGCGACCATCTGGACGGCATTCTCTATCCCATGCAGATGCCCGATATCTCGAAGCTGGAATTCAACACCGAACCGGGGCACCTGGCCCAGGACATCGCCGACGGCGTCAAGGTCTGGCCGGTGTTGCGCGATCTGGTCGACGCCTGGCCGGCGCGCGAACTATGGTTCAAGGGGTAGATTAATGTCTAATGAGAATGATCATAGCTGGCTGAAACAGGGCAGCACATCAGCCGCGGACGTGGCGAAAAACTACGACGACTGGGCCTCGACCTACAACGACGACTTGGTGGATTGGGATTACCGCTCGCCCGCCGCCGCCGCACGTTTGTTGCAGGCAATGGTTTCCAGCGACGCCACCATCCTGGATGCTGGCTGCGGTACCGGACTTACGGGCTCCGCCCTCAAGGCGGCGGACTTTACCGGTCCGATCGATGGTACCGATATCTCGCAAGCTTCACTGGATGAAGCAGGCACCCATGGCGTCTACCGCAATCTGCGCCAGGCCGACATGCAGAAGCTGCCTTTGGACTTTGCCGATGATGTCTACGACGGGCTGATCTGTATCGGTGTTCTGACCTATGTCCCCGACAGCGGCGGCGTACTGCGGGAGTTCGCGCGCATGGTGCGGCCGGGCGGCGCTGTCGTGATTAGCCAACGCAGTGACCTTTTTCAGGAGCGCGCGTTTGCCAAGACTATCAAGGGGTTGACAGAGGCCGGGATCTACGCCGAAGCCACTATAACGGAGCCTCAACCCTATTTACCGGGCAATCCGGATTTCGGCACAGAAATCGAGGTACTCTACGTCGCGATGATCGTGGCTTGAGACGGCGGGAGGAGATATCATGACGACGGATTGGAATGGCCGCGCCCTGGTTGATACGGACTGGCTGGCGGCACACTTGGAAGACGAAAATCTACGCATTGTCGATGCCTCGGTCGTGATGACGCGCACGGACGAAGGCGCCTGGAAGCCCAGCAGCGGACGCGGCAGCTATGAAGGAGGACATATTCCAGGCACGCAATTCATCGATCTGTTGACCGAGGTTCAGGACAAATCAAGTGGCCTGAATTTCACTTTGCCGGGGGCGGAGGATTTCGCCAAGGACATGGCGGGCAGAGGCATCGGCGATGATCACATGGTCGTCGTTTATGCCACCGCCGTGCCTTGGTGGGCGACGCGGTTCTGGTGGATGCTGCGGGCCAACGGCCATGACCAGGTCGCCGTGCTGGATGGCGGCCTGGATAAATGGCGCAAAGAAGGCAGAACAATCAGTACGGAGGCGACGGTCCATCCCGGCGCTAAGTTCACGGCAAACCGGCGCCCGGAACTCATCGCGGACAAGGACGATGTGCAGACCATGCTGACCAGTCGGAATGGCGCCGTCATCAATGCGCTGTCACGACAGCTATTCACGGGTGAGAGTGATCTTGGTTACGGACGGCCCGGCCGTATCGCAGGCAGCGTGCTGTTGTCGTCGCTGGGCCTGATCGATCAAGACAACGGCACCTATTTGCCCGAGGATGCATTGCGCCAGACTGTTCAGGATGGCTTGGGCGATCTCGGCGGCGAGGCGATCTGTTATTGCGGCGGCGGCATTGCCGCGACCATGGCCGCCCTGGTGCTGGATTTGCTTGGTTACGACAAGGTTTCCGTCTATGACGCCTCACTGCAGGAATGGGCCGCTGACGAGAGCTTGCCCATGGAGACCGGCTGACGGCTGAGAGCTCATGACGGATTTTCCATCGGCTGAGTACGAGGCAAGGCTGGCGCGGGCCCAGGACGCGATGAGGGCTGCGCATCTTGATGCGCTGTTTTTCACGACTGAGGCGGAGATGCGGTATTTCACCGGATTTCGCACCTTGTTCTGGCAAAGTCCTACCCGGCCTTGGTTCTTGATAATTCCCCGCTCCGGCCTGCCCATCGCAATTGTCCCCGAAATTGGTGCGGCGCTGATGCAAGCTACATGGCTGGACGACATCCGCACCTGGTGCTCGCCCCATGCCAGCGATGACGGCGTCTCCCTACTGATCGAGGCTCTGCGGGGCAATGCTAGGATCGGCATGATGATGGGGCGGGAAAGCAGTCTGCGCATGCCTATGGTGGATTTTTGGAAGTTGCGGGATCGCCTGGAGAGCGCTTCATTTGTCGATGCCTCCGCATTGCTTCAGGGCCTACGCATGGTCAAGTCATCGGCAGAAATTCAGAAGATTGCAGCGATCTGCGCTATAGCCAGCAATAGTTTCGCCAACGCCGCGCAGATTTTTCACGAAGGCCAGAGGCTGCGAGACGCATTCCGCGCCTTCAAGATCGATTTGCTCAACCAAGGCGCCGACGACGTACCCTATCTGGTCGGCGGAGCGGATCAGGGTGGATACGGCGATATAATTTCACCCCCCGGTGATGAACCGGTCAGGGCCGGCGACGTCCTGATGCTGGATACCGGCGCCACCCTGGACGGCTATTTTTGCGACTTTGACCGCAACTTCGCCTTTGGCCATGCCAGCGATGCAGCCAAAACCGCATATGACACGCTGTTTCGCGCCACTGACGCGGCCCTACAGGCTGCCCGACCGGGCATGCGTTGCCGTGATCTGTACCGCGTCATGGCGGATGTCATTGCCCAGGATGGCAGCGACGTGGGCCGATTCGGCCATGGCCTGGGCCTACAATTGACCGAAGCGCCGTCGCTGATCTCATTCGATGAAACCGTCCTGCGGTCAGATATGGTCATTACCCTGGAACCAAGCATGACGGTGGGGCCGGGCAAGGTCATGGTGCATGAAGAAAACATCGTGATACATGAAAACGGCGCCGAATTGCTGAGCCGCCGCGCGCCACCTGAATTGCCCATTTTGTGAGGTGATGGCCATGAAACTACCTTTCATTCTGGATCAAGGCATGGCGTCGCAAGCCGCCTTCGGCGTCATCGTCCTGCAGGCGGACGAAACCCTGGAAGCCGAGTTTGCCGGTCTGTTCGATCGGCCCGGATTGGCGCTGTATCACACGCGTATTCCCAGCGGAGCCGAAGTCACGGCGGAAACACTGGCGGACATGGAACGCGAACTACCCCGCGCGGTATCCTTGCTACCTACCGCCGGGCCGCTGGATGTGGTGGCCTATGCCTGTACTTCAGGGGCGACGGTCATTGGGCCCGCGAACGTCGCCGACGCCATTCAGTCAATCCATTCCACGGCCAGTACCACCGATCCCCTGAGCGCCGTTATCGCGGCCTGCCGGCATCTTGGCATCAAGCGTCTGGGCGTCGTCAGCCCCTATGTCGCCGAAGTCTGCACGGCCATGAACAGCCTGCTCGAACAAAACGGCCTTACCATCGCCGCCTTCGGCTCGTTCGAGCAAAGCGAGGAAGCGCTCGTGGCCCGGATCACGCCTCAATCCGTGCATGACGCGGTTTGCGCCGTGGGCCGAAACGGTGATGTGGACGCCATCTTCGCCGCCTGCACCAACCTGCGCACCTTTGGAATCATAGACAGAGCGGAGGCAACGATCGACAAGCCAGTCATCACCTCCAACCAGGCTCTGGCCTGGCATATGCTGACGCTGGCCAATGCCACCACGAAAGGCGTCGGACCGGGAATGCTGTTCGACGGAAGCCCTTAGATTTCCTTGGCCACGGCCAGCACCGCCTCTGCGTGGCCCTTGACCCTAACCTTGCGCCAGACCTTGGCGATCCTGCCCTTGGCATCGATCAGGAATGTCGAGCGTTCGATGCCCATGTAGGTGCGGCCATAGTTCTTCTTTTCCACCCAGACGCCGTATTTGTCACAGACGGCGCCGTCCTCGTCCGAGGCCAGGGTGATGCGCAGGTCATGTTTGTCCGCGAACTTGTCATGCTTGGCCACGCTATCCTTGGAGACGCCAACCACGGTAATACCGTTGGCCGAGAATTTTCGTTTGAGTTCGGTGAAGTCCTTGGCCTCGGTGGTGCAGCCGGGCGTGTCGTCCTTGGGGTAGAAGTACAGAACCGCCTTTTTGCCTTTCAGATCCTTCAGGGCAATCATGCCGCCACTGCCGCCGCTCTTGCCCGCCGCCGCCTCGAAGGCAGGTGCCTTATCCCCCACATCAACCATGCTTCATTCTCCCCTATTTGTTGTTTCGCAATGCGTCTGTCGCGCGCTCATCCACGGCACCGCTAGCATCGAGAACCACGCCATAAAGATCCCGCGCCGCGCTCAGCGAGACCATGCCGTCGCGCACGTCCACGGCGACCTTGGCGGCATCTCGCTGAAATGGATCGCCATAGCCGCCGCCGCCCGGCATTTCCAGATGCAGACGGTCGTTGCGCGGTATGGACTGCGTGCCCTTGTTGTTCAGGACCTCACCAGAAGTAAGTTCAACATTGCCCGTGAAACCGTCCAGGCCGCCTTCCCGCCCGCGCGGGGCATGGTGCACACGGTCAAAGGTGGCAGCGATGGCAAAGGGCGCGTTTTCGGAACTGGCGATTTGCATCACCTGCCCGGTCCCGCCACGGAATTCGCCCGCGCCGCCCGAATCCGTGCGGTATTCCTTTTTCCAGACCACGATGGGCGCAATGGACTCGTTGATCTCTACCGGCGTGTTGCGCACCCCGGAGGGAAACGCCGTTGCCGACAGGCCATCCTTGTGCGGCCGCGCGCCCGCACCACCCGTATGGAACAGCCCAACCGCGAACGGCGTCGCATCGGCAAAATCTTCGCCGGGCACCAGGCCATGGCCGCCCATCAGAGCCGGGTTCCACAGACACGATGTACCTTCGGCGGGCGCCCGGCCGGCTACCGCCTTGTGCAGGCAGCCCATCACCACGTCTGGCAGCATCTGGCCCGTAATATGCCGCGCGGCAACGGCGCAAGGGTGCGGCGCGTTCAGGATCGTGCCTTCGGGCGCGGTCACTTTCACGGCGGAGAGCGAGCCGGCATTGTTCGGCACGGTCGGCCCCACCAAGCAGCGCACGCCAAACGAAGCATAAGCCTGGGTATAGGTAATCGGCACGTTGATGCCTTTGTTGGAGACCCCGGTGGAGCCGGCGAAATCCACATAAATACCGTCATCGGCAATGGTCAGGGCGGCGACCAGATCCAACGGCTTGTCATAGCCATCGACCCGCATGGAATTGTGGTAGGTACCCTTGGGCAGCTTGGCGATTTCATCCAGCATGGCCTGATGGGAATGTTGCACCATGTACTGGCCCAGCCCATCCAGATTATCCAGACCGAACTCGTCCATCATTTCCACCAGGCGGCGGCAACCGATTTCGTTACAGGCGGTCAGGGAATACAGATCGCCCTCGACCTGGATCGGCTCGCGCACATTGGCGCGGACAATTTCCAGAATGGCCTCGTCCATTTTGCCCGCCTTGGCTAGCGGCAAAATGGGCAGATACAGCCCCTCGTCATAGACCTGCCGGCCATCGGCGCCAAAGCCTATACCGCCCACATCTACAACGTGAGTCGTCGAGGCGAACAGGCCCACGGCCTTGCCCTGATAAAAGGTCGGCGTGACCATGGTGAAATCATGCAGATGGCCGGTGCCCAGCCAGGGATCGTTGGTGACGTAGACATCGCCGGGGCTCATAGTATCGGCGGGATACTTGTCCAAAAAGAACTCGACCGAAGCGGCCATGGCATTGACATGGCCCGGCGTGCCAGTGACCGCCTGCGCCAACATGCGGCCTTGAGTGTCGAAAACACCGGCGGAGAGATCGCCGGCCTCACGGGCCGCGGTGGAAAAGGCCGTGCGGATCAGGGTTTGCGCCTGTTCCTCGACAATGGCTATCAGACGGTTCCACATGATCTGGTTTTGGATTTCCGATAGGGCTGAATTCTTGCTCATGCGGCTTCTCCCGTCTTCCGCGATATTTCAATATGGCCAGCAGCATCAACCTTGGCCTGAAAATGCGATGTTACCGCCGTTGTTGTCTGCGCCTCGGCGATCAAGGCCGGTCCCTGCAAGGTCATGCCAGGGGACATATCGGCGCGTTGATAGACAGGCGCGGCGACGAAATCGGTCAGGTCCGCATCGAACAGCTTTCGTTCGCCGCTGGCCGCTGCAGCACCGGCGTCGGAAACATCGGCCTGTGCCGGCGATGTTGGCTGTATGGTCGCAATGGATAGGGCCCAGGTCAGGATTTCCACTTCCATGGAGGGGATGTCCCGGCCGAACAGATCCACGTAAGCCTTGTCGTAGGCCGCGCGGAGAGCCGGGCCATCATCCTTGGTCAAGGCCCGCGCGGGCACCTCGACGACGATCTCATGGCCCTGGCCGATATAGCGCATGTAGGCGATTCGACGTTCTTCCAGCCGTGCATTCGGCGCACCGGAAACCACGATGGCATGGGCCTCGTCATGCATCTCCGCGAACATCTTGTTCAGGCCCTCCGGCTCGAACGCCGCCAGGTGCGTATAGCGGCTACGCACCACTTCATACGAGACCGGCGCGGCCAGAAAACCGATGGCGGAGCCGACGCCCGCGCCTTGCGGGATGATAACCCGGTCCATGCCCAATTTTTCAGCCATACGGCAGGCATGCAGGGGCGCCGCGCCGCCAAAGGCGATCAAGGTTCGCTCGGACAGCTCCTTGCCTTGTTCCACCGCATGTACACGGGCCGCGTTGGACATGTTCTCTTCCACCATCTCGGAGACGGCGAAGGCCGCCAGGGGCCCGTCGAGATTGAGCTTCTGCGCAATGGTTTCGTCGAGCACCGCATCCGCTAGTTCCGGCGATAGCGCCACCGAACCACCAGCGAACCCTTCCGGCGAGATTCGGCCCAGGGCCACATCGGCGTCCGTGACCGTGGCCCCCGTCCCGCCCTGGCCATAGCAGGCCGGGCCGGGTTCGGAGCCAGCGCTTTCCGGCCCCACCTGAATGCGGCCCAGATTATCGATCTGCGCGATGGAACCGCCACCAGCGCCGATTTCGACCATCTCGATCACAGGAATACGCAGGGGTAGGCCGCTGCCCTTGGTAAAGCGGTATTGCCGGTCGACCTCGAAAGTGCGGGAGGTTTGCGGCCGGCCCTCGTCAATCAGGCAGATTTTCGCCGTGGTGCCGCCCATGTCATAGGACAGCACCTTGTCCAAACCACATTCCATGGCGATATGCCCGGCCAGGATGGCGCCGCCGGCGGGTCCGGATTCGACCAGACGGATAGGATGCCGCCGCGCGGTTTCGACCGTGGTCAGGCCGCCGCCAGAGGTCATCATGAACAGTGGGCATGTGGCGCCCTCGTCACGCAAACAGGCATCCAGATCCGCCAGATACGATGCCATCAAAGGCTGCACATAGGCGTTGGCTGAGGCCGTGGACATACGTTCGTATTCGCGGATTTCCGGGCAGACTTCGGACGACAGGGTGATCCACAGATCCGGCAGCTTAGCGTGCAGGATATCGGCCACCCGCTGTTCATGCGCCGCATTGGCATATGAATGCATCAATGTGATAGCAACGCTTTCCACACCATTGTCGCGCAACATGGGCACCAGCGCACGGACGCTTTTTTCATCCAGATCCAGCAGCACATCACCCTTGGCGTTGCAGCGCTCCAGTACGGGCAGGCGCAGATAGCGGGGCACCAAGGGTACCGGTTTATCAATATTGATGTCGTATTGGTCAAAGCGGTGCTCGTAGCCCATCTCGACCGCGTCACGGAAACCTTCGGTAACGATCAAGGCGGTTTTGGCGCCCTTGCGCTGGATCACCGTGTTCGTGGCTAAGGTGGTGCCGTGGACGACGAAATCCAAGTCCTTAGCAGCGATCCCGGCCTCGGGCAAGACGGCGCGGACGCCGGCCATGACACCCTCTTCCGGTGCCTGTGGGGTGGTCAGGACCTTGCGCGTGAACATCGCGCCGCCGAGGTCGAGGGCTACATCGGTAAAGGTGCCGCCGATATCAACGGCTAAACGGGCAGTTTCAGACATGCAAATTCTACTCTTTGTCTTAGCGTTCTAGCGGGGAAAATTCTCGGGTGTAAAGGCCTCGAATGTACGTCGGACATCCTCCGGCGAGGCCGGCAAGGGTGCGATGATATGGGTATGTATACCAGTTTCACCGGCCCAACGGATACGTTCGTGGCATTCGTCCGCCGTGCCAATGATGGCGATGTCGTTGGCCAATTCGTATGACAGCGCGCCCGTGGTCTTGGCCCGATCGCGCTCGGCCCAGCCTTCGCGGATGGTGGCCGCCACATCCTCGTAGCCGGCCCAGGAGAGAAAGTTGTTGTAGACCGGCGTCGCATAATAGGGGGCCATGCGGCCCCGGAAGGCATCAATCGCGGCGTCCTTGTCATCGGTGACCAGCACCAGATGTCGGTTCACCACTTCAACCTCCGCCGGATCCTTGCCGGCCCGTTCGGCACCGATGTGGAGATGCTCAATCATCTTGGGCAGAGCCTTTCTGGGCCACAGGTTGAAAATCACGCCATCACCGACTTCCGTCGCCATCTCGATCATCTTGGGGCGCAGGGCGGCCAGGTAAATCGGCACCTCGTGCTCCAGGGCTGGTTGGGTATAGCCCTTGGAATAGAGAGTGGAGAGATCGAAGTTCGATTTTTCCCCCGCCAGCATGGAGCGGACCATGATGGCGGTCTCCCTCACCCTGGTCAGGGGTTTCTGCAGGGGTACCCCGTTCCATTGATCCATCATGGTCTGGGACGAGGCGCCCAGGCCAAGAACAACCCGTCCAGGCATCAGTTGGCCCAGGGTATTGGCCGTCGCCGCCAACACCGCCGGAGTGCGGGAATAGACCGGCACGATGGCGATGCCAAGACGCAACGTCGGCGCATGCGCGGCCAGGCCGGCCATCAGGGTCAGGGAATCCGGCGATCCCGTATCCGACATCCAGCCGTCTTCATAGCCGTTCGCCTCGGCCCATTTGACCCGCTTGATGGTGTCGGAAACGCTTTGTCCGGCAGGTATTGTGACGGCGATACGTTGGCGTGGCGGCATGTAATTCCCTTGCTAACTTCGAAACAGGGTTCATTGAACGACGGCAACATAGCGCCAAGACGCGGACCATGCCATGCTAGAGCAAAGAATATTGCAACCCGGAGAGTGTTGATGAGTGAAATTCGTGAAGTCGCGACAGGCCTTCAGTTCCCCGAAGGCCCCATCGCCATGCCCAACGGCGACGTCATTCTGGTGGAAATCGCGCGCGGCACCCTAAGCCGCGTCAAGCCCGGTGGCACGGTTGAGGTAGTGGCCGAAACCGGCGGTGGCCCCAATGGCGCGGCCATCGGGCCGGACAGCGCCTGTTATGTTTGCAACAACGGTGGCTTCCGCTGGCACTTCAAGGGTGACAAGATTTTGCCAGGCTATCAGGACGATGATTATTCCGGCGGCCGGATTGAGCGGGTGGACTTGGAGACCGGTGCGGTCGAAGTGCTGTACAGCGAATGCGACGGTCACCCCCTGCGCGGCCCCAACGACATCGTCTTCGATAAGGACGGCGGCTTTTGGTTCACCGATCACGGCAAGATCCGCCCGCGCGATGAAGACCGCACCGGGGTCTATTACGCCAAGGCGGATGGTTCCTGCATTACCGAAGCGATCTTTCCCATCAGCGGCCCCAACGGTATTGGTCTGTCGGCGGACGAAAAGACGCTCTACGTGGCGGAAACCCACGCCGGACGCTGCTGGGCCTATGAAATCGCGGAACCGGGCAAGATCGTGCGCGGCCAAGGCGAGGCGCCGTGGGAGCCGGGAAAACTGTTGCTGGGCGTCTTCGACTACCGCTTCTTTGATAGTCTGGCCATGGACAGCGCCGGCAACGTTTGTATCGGCACCATCGTGCGCGGCGGTATCACGGTGGTCGCGCCGGGTGGCGGCGAAGTCGAGCACGTAGCCACGCCAGACGATCCGTACGCCACCAATATCTGCTTTGGCGGCGAAGACCTGCGCACGGCTTATATTACTCTCTCATCCACCGGCAAGCTGGTTGCCATGGAGTGGCCCCGCCCCGGCCTGCCGCTGAACTTCCTAAATAAATAAGGCTCTAGCTTAAACAGGCGGAACGTAACGCGGCGCGTGCAGCGTCATCGAGTCCAAGAACCTCTTCCAGATACGACTCCACAGTGCCGCACTGGCCTTCTATCGCTGCGAATGCTGCCGTCAAATATTCCTCGCGGGCGGAAAAAATCGAGGCGACGGTTTCGGGGTCCATGCCCGGACGTTCCCGGCCAGCCCGGTCCCAATACTGATTGGTCAGCAAATAGTCCTCGAACACGGTTTCGCGCGGCACGCCCAGGGCCGACAGCACCAGGGCGGCGGCGGTGCCGGCGCGGTCCTTGCCGGCGGTGCAATGCACGATAACCCGGTCACCCGCCGCCAGTCGGCGCATCAAGGTGCCGTAGCCCTTGGCATAGAGGAACGGATAATTGCTGTAATTTTCGGTTAAATATGTGCGCGCTGTTTCCGCCGCGTCGGGGGCGGCCTGAAAGCTATCCAGGAACGAAACACCGGGCCGCTCATCCAGTCCCAGCTCCAGCACCTCAACCTGATCATGGTTCAGAAACCGCGACGGCTCCTCCGCCCGCTCATCGCCATAGCGCAGGTCAACGGCAGTGTTCACGCCCAATTCGCAAACCGTGGCAATATCGGCATCGGTAAGTGACGAGAGTGTATCGGAACGATAAAAGGTCCGCCATTTAACGCTTTCACCACTCGCGGTCCGGTAGCCACCCATATCACGAAAGTTCGAAACCCCTTCGAGTTCGATACGTCTTTCCATCTGCTTCGTCGTCTCCTTTTTGTTGGTCTGGGTCCATTGGCCCCACCGGTGTGCCACCGGCTAAGGCGAACACATCCACAGCGCCGACCGGCAGCGTAGCCTAGAACAGGTCCCGGATGGTCCGCCGGGCCAGTTGCGACATATGCACCTCGTCCGGTCCGTCAGCGACCTGGCAGAAACGAGCGGTCATATAGATATGGGACAGCGGGGTATCTTGCGTGAAGCCGGCGCCGCCATAGGCCTGGATCGCCCGGTTGGCAACGTCCAGCGCCATTTTCGGCGCGATGACCTTGACCATGGAGATATAGTCGCGCGCCTCCTTGGGGCCGTATTTGTCCATTTTGTCAGCGGCGGTCAGAACCAGCATGCGGCATTGTTCGATCTCGCAGCGGGAACGCGCGATGTCATGCTGAATGGAGGTTTTCTGGGACAGCCTTTCGCCGAACGCCTCGCGCTCCTCAACCCGGCGGCACATCAGCTCCAAACAGCGATGCGCCATGCCCACGAACATCATGGCATATTGGAAGCGTCCCGGCCCGAGGCGGCCTTGCGCGATCTCGAAACCCCGGCCCTCACCCAGGATCAGATTTTCTAACGGCACACGCACATTATCGTAATGCACCTGGGCATGACCGCCCGGTGAATGCACGCCGCCAAAGACCCGCAGTGGCCGTTCCAGAATGACGCCTGGCGTATCTTTAGGCACCAGGATCATGGAGAATTGTTTGTGGCGCACGGCCTCGGTATCGGTCTTGCCCATGACCACGAAAATCTTGCACAGGGGGTTATAGGCGTTCGAGGTGAACCACTTGCGGCCATTGATGACATATTCATCGCCGTCGCGGACGATGGTGGTTTCCAAGTTGCCCGCATCGGAGGATGCCACCGCCGGTTCCGTCATCGAGAAAGCGGAGCGGATTTTTCCGGCCAGCAGCGGCAACAACCATTTGTCCTGTTGTTCGGGCGTGCCGAATCGTGCCAGCACCTCCATATTGCCCCGGTCAGGTGCAGAGCAGTTGAAGACTTCCTGGGCCCAGGGGACCCTGGCCATATGCTCCATGATCGGGGCGAATTCCAGGTTGGAAAGGCCTGGGCTGAACTGGTCATACTCCTTGTTCAGGAACCAGTTCCAGATGCCAGCTTCCCGGGCCTTGGCTTTCAGATCCTCGAACCACGGCGGATACTGCCAGAGGTTTTCCTGATCATCGACCCATTCCCAATGGTCCAGTTCGCGCGGGTAGATATGCTCCTTCATGAAGACATCGACCTGCGCAATCATTTCGGCAACTTGGTCGGAATAATCTAAGTCCATAACACTCTCCCGCTCGAATTATGTTTCCAATTTTTATGCTTATTCACTTCACTAATCCGTCAAGCTTGCTCCGTCAGCGCAGCGATGATCCGGTCCACGTGGCCCTCGGCCAAGGCATGTAATTCCGCGTCCGTACGGTCCTGAATTGGATGGGGCACCCAGATGTAGGCAGGGTCGAAACCCAGCGCCTCCGACTGCACCGCCGCCGCCTCGATGAATTCGGTAGTGGCGACGCCAACGCTAGGTATGCCGCGATTTTCTAGATTCAACATATCATGCATACAGCACGATGTGCAGCTGCCTCAATCGGCAAGGCCTTCGACAACCACGTCCACTTCCTCGACGATGGCCTTTTCGATTTCCTTGGGCGCGGTCCGTGCCACGGTGGGCTTGCGGTAGCGTTTAACGGTAATGCCGCGGCCTTCCAACAGGGTGGCGAGATGTTCGACGAAGACGTCGCCGCGCACCTTGGAAATATCCAGCACCCCGACGGTCAAACCGTCCAACGAAGTTGGGCGGGCCAAGCGCGGTTTCTCCACCGCCTCCCGCTCCCCCGTGGGGTCCAACAGGGCGTCCGCAATACTCATGTCTTGATCTCCTTTGTGACAGGCCGGCTGGATTCGGGCGTACCGGGAGTCCAGCCGGGAATGATACCGGAAAATTTGCCCGCACCGCCGCCTGCTCGAACAATCAATAGTCCAGTGGGCAGCAGCTTCGGCACGGTCTGGCCGGCCAGTTCCGGCTTCACACCTTCGGCCATACCGTGAGCACCGCGCATGACGTCCTCTGCCGGCAGCTGCATGCGCGCCATGATTTCGGAATGGAACCGCGCCTTATCCCAGCCCCCCTGCATCAGGGTAATTTCATGCTCGGGGCACACCACTAGCAAACAATCGGGGCCGGGGATCTTGTGAATGTTATCCACGGCATGCAGAGAGGTGGCGAAGGTCTGCGCCAACTCCTCAGGCGATCGCGCCTTGTCGTCGATCACGCCCTGCAGACCATAGCCGGCAAATACGGTGACCGCGTTAGCACCCGCCTTCAAGCCGCGATCCACTGTCATTGGCTCCCAAGCGGAACCCTCCTCGTCCTCGCAGAAGCAATAACTAAGCTTGCCCGGATTGCCCAGGGTGGCCCGGTCAACACCCTGTGGCTTGCCGCCGCCAATATTGCGGACCGCCAGATTGACCGCCCGGCCAATGGTGGCGTTGGCACGGTTGCCCTGGCCCAAGGCATTGCCCTTGCCGTTCATATCGATCTGCTTGGCAATGGGACCGTTGACGATAACCACGGGGCCGACGAAGCGCGTCGTCGCCAAGGTGCCATGCAGGCAGTAATCCTCGTCCAAAACAGCCTCGATGGCGGCCAGCACCACAGGCATATAATCGGGCCGGCAGCCGGCCATCACGGCGTTGATGGCAACTTTTTCCACTGTGCAGATATCCAGGTTCGAGGGCATCAACCCCAGGACCTCATCCGCCGCACGTGTGGTGCCTTCCAACATGGCCAGGACACGTTCCTGGGTCGGCGGGACGACGGGCAGGCCGTCGCTCCAGCCCCGTTCGAAACAGGCCTCTATGGCGTCTTCCTTGGCACCAAGGGATACCAGGCGAGAAACCATGGGCGTATCGCCGTGGCGGATTTTCAGTTCCGCCAGGTAATCCTGCTCTTGATTAAGGGCGCCGCAGCCGGGCTTGAACGCGGGCAGATCCGCGCCCAGATCATCCCGACCTGTCAGGCTTTCCCACGCCACGCGGTCCCATCCGTATGTGCGCTCAACCTCCGCGCCATCCTGGAAACGCACCAACGTGGGCACGATTTCTACCTCCAGGCGGTAGGAGATATCCAGGGCCGTATCGTCGGCGACGTCCATGCCTTCAGGAAATCCGGGATCGTCCTGGCTATACACCGTCAGGCCGCCGTCGCTTTCGAGCTGCTGCAGCACCGGGGCCACCATGACGCAGGTCGGGCAGTCCCGTTTGACTATGGCGATCAATCCATTTTCTTGCATTATCTTACTCTCCCGCCCGCCTATGGGTCCCGGCCGCCGAGGCTTTCGATCTTGTCCTGCATACGGCGCATGCCGTTCAACCAGCGTTCCAGATCGTTGGCCTTGCCATCCATCCAGGTCTGGGCGATTTCATCGGTCAAAATAAGAAAGCGTTCTTCCTCCACCGCCGTGGCCACCTGTTCGGCGACTTCCTCCGGTTCCTTGATGGGGCCGGTAGCGGTAGCCGCGAATGGCTTTGTCACATCCCCCAGCATAGGCGTGCGCACGCCCAGCGGCGCCAGTAACGAAACCCGGATACCCTGATGATGATGGGTGATGGAAAGATACTCCGCCAGACCGACCACCGCATGTTTCGACACGGTGTAGGGTAGATTGCCGTGAGAGATCAGAATGCCGGCCATGGATGCGGTGTGCAGCAGATAGCCGCCGCCCCGTTCGATCATGCCCGGCATCACCGCGCGGGCGGCATAGACATGGGACATGAAATTGACCCGCCATTGATCTTCCCAGACCGACAGATCCGTATTGAGCAATTCCCGGCCCGAATTGATGCCCGCGTTGGAAAAGAAAATATCGATCGGGCCATAGGCATCTTCCGCGGCCTTGACCAGGGCATCGATCTCGGCCTCTTCACCCACATCACAGCCGACGCCCAGACCGCCGAATTCGGCAGCCACCGCCTTGGCGCCATCACCGTTCAGATCGGCGACCACCACCTTGGCGCCGCGCGCGGCGAAGTTGCGGCAGCAGGCCGCCCCTATGCCCGAGGCGCCACCCGTTACCACCGCTACTTTATCCTTGAACTGCATATTTATCCCACCCGCCTGTGAATTCTCATCTAGCCTACCCCGCCCCGCTTGGGTGTACAATCAAGCCGGAAATTTTTCGAATAAAGGAAGCAGTCATGAAATTTGGCGTCAGCGCACCGAACCGGGGACCGCTCTCGAACGCGGCGGATATCAAGACCATTGCCGATAAGGCCGAGGCCTTGGGCTTTACCTATCTGACCGTGTCGGATCACATCGTGGTGCCAACCGAGATAGACTCCACCTATCCCTATAGCGAAACGGGCGAATTTCCCGGCGGTGCGGGCGGCAACGTGGAAAGCATGGAACAGTTCGCCCTGCTGACCTGGCTGGCCGCCATCACCAAGGATATCCGGCTGTTGACCTCCGTCACCGTGGTGCCCCATCGCGGCCCGCTGTTCATGGCCAAGTCCCTGTCCACCATCGACAAGCTGTCGGGCGGGCGCGTCACATTCGGCTGTGGTGCCGGTTGGATGCGGGAGGAGTTCGAGGCCCTGGGCCTGCCGCCCTTCGAGGCGCGGGGCCGGGTAACGAACGAATATATCGAGGCCATTAAGGCAGTCTGGAGCCAGGACCGCCCGGTTTATGACGGCGAGTTCGTCAAATTCGACAAGATCGGCATGGACCCAAAACCAGTGCAAACGCCGCATCCGCCCATCTGGATCGGCGGCGAAAGCCTATCCGCCATGCGCCGCACGGTGGCCATGGGCGATACCTGGTATCCCTTCGGCTCCAACCCCGCCTTCCGCATGGACAAGGTGGTGACATATCGCGCCCGTGTGGAAAAACTGCACGGTCTGGCCAATGACGTTGGCCGCGATCCCGCCTCCATCGGGCTGGCATACAACTGTGCCTTCCATTCTGAGCAGGCTGAAAAGCACCAGGACGGCGGACGCTTGATTTTCACCGGCACAGCCGAGCAGCGCGCCGGCGACATCCGCGATTTCGCCGAGATCGGCGCCACCTCGATGATCATCAACCTGACCGCGTTGGACCTGAACGCCATGCTGGACCGCATGGAGGATTTCGCCACCAACGTGGTGTCCGTAGTGAACAGTTAAGCGGGTGGCGGTGGCAGGGTGATATCGAAGCGGCGGCGCAAGATATCGTCAATCAACTCGAAACAGGCGCCATAGCGCACGACTTCCATGTTCACCACATCCAACAAGGTGGATGAGGCCTTGTAGGGGTGATACTTGCGCAAGCCGTAGTCGACGATGACGTCTGCGATGGCTGTGATCTCCGGCTCCATATCCTCGACCCGGAACTTGGTGCCTTGCAGCGAGCGATTGGCGGAGGAGCCGAACAGCGGATGCCCCGCCGTCAGGCTTAGCCGGCTGATCGCTTCGTGAAAAGGCCCGGCGTTCATCAACAAGG